>NZ_JASISR010000022.1 GCF_030063245.1 Paenarthrobacter sp. PH39-S1 | reverse complement strand
CTATTACAACACGCGGCGCCGTCATTCAGCTAACGGCTATTTGACACCGCTCGAATATGAGTTAGGCTATAAATCAATTCACGAACTCGCGGCTTAATCTCGAGTCCACAAAAGCGGGAACACTCCACACCATGATGACCCTCGCCCGGGAAATCCGAACCAACACCAGCTACGCCCGCGCCAGCCAAGAAGCACACACCCTCATCAGGTCAGCACTGAACACCAGCGGCGACATCGACACCACAACTCCCGGCTTCCTCACCATCCGGCTAAACCCGCTCCCCACCGCACGGGCAACCAAAGCCATCGGAGAGCTGCGCGACCACCTCACCACCACCGAAACCCGCTATCCGGGCACCGACCTGATCCTGCGCTACACCATCAAAAACACCAAACAGGCAAACAAAAACTAAATCACCGTCAGGAGCCCTGGGCCTTAGGGCAAGCAGTGGCAAGCGTCTGGGCCGGGGGCCCTTCGGCTTGGGGATCTGGACCAGGAAGTTGCACGACACGATGGCCCTGGGGATGCCGGCGGCGAGTCTTTTCTGCGATCGCTTTTGCAACTACCCAGCCGAAGGAGAGCTCTGACGCGGTGATGGGGCGTCGCGGCGCTTCGGTTTCCTGCAAAGATATGGACCGCCTATGGTCGAGTGGGATCTTTTCCCACACGGCCGTCATATCTGTCTAAAGGTTGAGGACGATCTTCGGGCTGTGCGCCCGTGAAACGCAGATCATCATGGTCTCATTGGCGGCACGTTCTTCCGCCGTCAACACGGAGTCGCGGTGATCAGGTTCTCCTTCCAAGACTTCCGTCTCGCAGGTGCCACATACTCCCTCGCTGCAGGACCAATCAACGTTTACGCCAGACTCTCTAAGAACCTTCAGGCACGAGACCCCTGCGGGAATCTGGTGATTCGTCCCAGATTTGGCGAGAAGCACTTCGAAAGGCAATTCGGTTCTTCCCGGAGCGACGGTCGCCGCGGCGAATCGTTCGCAGTGGAACGTCCACCGTCCCGATTCCTGAGACATCGTGTCCAAGACGTCCAGCAAGGGTCCCGGACCGCATGCGTAAACATGCTCGCTTGTCCCGAGAGTGGAGGTGATACCAGCCAAATCGATCATGCCCTGTTCGTCATCGCAATGCAGGATCACGTGTTGTGCCGGCAGCTTAGAAATCTCTTCCAACAGGGCCAGACGTTCACGGTTTCGGGCCAGATAATAGAGCTTCCAGGGAACCCCTTGACGCTCGGCCTGCTTCACCATGGGCAGTATCGGTGTTATGCCGATTCCTCCGGCAATAAATATGTAGGACTCGGCCGGTTCCATCTGGAAATGGTTGCGTGCCCCGCGCACTTGCAGGACGACGCCCTCGAGAAGCTGGTCGTGCACTCGCTGGGATCCTCCACGTGACTTCGGATCCTTCAGCACTCCGATCCGCCAGGCAGTGCGGTCTTCAACTGGCCCCCACAAGGAGTACTGCCGCGAAAGCGGGTCGCCGTTGACATCCTTTCCAAGGAAGACATCGATGTGGGAACCCGGTTCCCATGCGGGAAACAATTCCCCGTCGTCGCGGCGCAGTGTCAGGGCTACGATGTCTTCCCCCACGAAGCGCCGATCAGATATCCGCACGTCGAAGATTTCCTCGTGGTCAACTGCTGGCAGTTGCGGAATTTCGGCCAGCCTAGTCATAGCGCCAGTCCTTCCGAGCGTGCCCCAGCAGTAGCCAGTTGAGACGCACCGGCGGACAAGACATCCAAGAAAGCCTCCATCCAGGTGTCAAGATCCTGCGGCAAGCGCGAGGTAACCATATTACCGTCAACAACAACGGGCTGGTCGATCCACGTCGCCCCGGCGCCCTCGACTTCCGGTCGAATAGACGGCGCACTTGTGAGAGTACGGCCGCCGAGAAGCCCCGCCGTCAGGGCCACCCACGCTCCATGGCAAATCATCCCGACCGGTTTCCCTACCTGATCCATCCGGGTCAGGAAAGCCAACGCGTCATTGCTGCGCCGAACTATGTCCGGGGCGAAACCTCCTGGAACGATCACGGCGTCGAAGTCGTCCGCGGAAAGCTCGCTAAAGGAGGCCTGCGCAGCAAACTGACTTAACCCGCCCTTGCCCTTGGCTGGACGGCGGTCCGGCGTTGCCACAACTACTCGTTGTACCTGTCCGAGCAAGCGGTAGTAAGGAAAAATTAGTTCCGACTCTTCGAAGAAGTCGGCAGTCAATATAGCGACCTTGGCGGTTTTGGGTTCCATGGGTGCGTCCCTTCGATGATCACATATACATATGGTTCATTGTTCTGTGTAAGAGAACAGTTTGTCAATGAAAATATTTTGGTCGGCTGCCTCCTGCCACCGTTTGGTCGGCGCTGGCGGCAATAATCCGATACTTTTTGGTCCCTCCTCGTACGCATGGCTGGGTAAAAAGTGTTCGATTGGGAGGAACAACTGCACACTAAGCTGATGACATGGACATCACCCTGACGCAACTGAGGTATTTCACTGAGACGGCCGCTCGGCTATCCATGACCGGTGCGGCCGAGAACCTGCACACTACCCAGTCCGCCGTGTCCACGGCCATCGCCAAACTTGAACGCCGTATCGGACAGTCACTCTTTATTCGCCATCATGCCAAGGGGCTGCAGCTCACGCCCACTGGTGAACTATTCCTGATGAAAGCGCGAGGGATTCTAGAACAGCTCGAAGAAGCGGTTGAAACCGCTCAGCGGGAACAACGCACAATCCGTGGTCGGGTCCGTTTTGCCTGCTATCGAACCTTGACCCCATTTCTGCTTCCCGGCATCTTGGCCCGGCTTCGCAACGACTATCCTGCACTGGACGTTGATGTCATCGAGACCGACGCGAAGGGGTGCATCGAGGCCCTGCTCCAGGGGCGGGCCGATCTGGCACTCATGTATGACATGGGAGGCATACCCGAATCGGTCACCACCTTGGCCGTGAGCAGCATTCGCCCCTATGTCGCGCTGCCGCTCACTCACCCTCTGGCAGGGCGGGCTGCGGTGTCGCTGAGGGAGATGAACGGATTCCCCTTCATCCTTCTTGACCTGCCCAACACCCCTGAACTGATGAACTCCATCTGGAAGACCGCGAACTTACAACCGGAGGTCACATTCCGTTCCGCAGACTTCGAAACCGTACGCACCTTCGTTGCTAACGGCCACGGTTATGCCATTCTGCACCAACGCCCGCGGCACACGCTTACCTACGATGGCGCGGAGGTGGCCACCGTGGAAATAATCGATGACGTGCCGCTACTTCCCGTTGTGCTGGCAGCACTGTCCACGACACGCCAAACGGCGCGCGCCCAAGCCATTATCGCGGCGGTTCAACAACAGATCGCCACCATACCCGGCATGAGCTAAATCGTTTTAACGACGGCCAGCAGGGTCGCTACCGTCGCTACATCGTGAAATACGATGCAGTGGAACTCGAGATTCAATTAGACAGATAGTGACGGACGGCACAAAGTTTATCTAGCAACCTCCCCAACACTCCGGATCCGTTTCCCGTGGATAATCAGGTAGATTCTGGCCCTGTGGACCAAATTTACCGTCTCCCTCGTAGACGAAGTCACCACCGGATGTCCAAGGAAACCAGATATCTTCGTCCAGGAGGCACCGTGAATACAACGCCGTCAGAAGTAGAAGTTTCTCAAAAAAGCTTACGCAAAAGCGTCGCCGCCGGCTCCATCGGTGTTCTAGTCCATTGGTTCGATTGGGCGATCTACGCCTACCTCGCCGGAACCATAGCTTTCGTCTTCTTCCCGCAGCAAGACAAGACGGCCGCCCTACTGGCCGTCTTCGCGGTTTTTGCGATCTCGTTTGGCGTTCGCCCCATAGGCGCCCTTATCTTCGGCGCTCTCGGAGACCGGCTGGGCCGCAAGAGGACTCTCTCCGTGGTCATCCTGGCCATGGCAGCATCGACGCTGATGCTCGGTCTATTGCCCAGCTACAACACCATCGGCATCTGGGCCCCAGTCCTCCTGATTTTGGCCCGCATGGTCCAAGGCCTCGCTGCTGGCGGCGAGTTTGGTAGCGCTGCGGCCTTCTTGGCCGAATATTCTCCTACAAAACGGCGCGGTTTCGGTGTGAGCTGGATTGAAGTAGGCAGCCTCCTCGGCTTTTTGCTTGCTTCGCTTACGGTGGTGCTGCTCAATACCCTCTTGACGACGGATTCGCTGCACGCTTGGGGATGGCGCATTCCCTTTATCTTGACCGCACCCCTAGGCGTCATCGGCTTCTATATCCGCAATAAGATCGAAGACACTCCCGAATTCCGCTCCCTCGCCGAGTTGGAGAGCATCTCGAAAAGTCCCATCAAAGAGGTGTTTACGCGGAACTGGAAACAGCTCTTGCAGACCAGCGGTATCGAGATCATGATGCAGGTGGCGTTCTACATCGTCCTCGTCTATCTGCTCACGTACCAAGAGGAAGTTCTCGGATGGACAGCCTCAAGTGCAGCGCTGCTCTCGACGGTAGCCTCTATCACCGCAATAATACTCGTTCCGATATTCGGTTCCATGTCCGACCGCTACGGGCGCAAGCCGCTGCTAATCGGTTCGGCTGCCCTGCTGGTGATCTTCTCGTACCCGTTGTTCGCCATCATGCAGTCCGGCACACCGTGGGCAGGCATGGTGAGCACCGTGGGCCTCGGCATCATCCTGGCTATCATCCTCGGTGTGCACGCGGTGACCGCCGCGGAACTATTTCCCACCCGGACCAGGCAGTCAGGCCTGTCCATTGCCTACAGCGTTGTTGCCGCGATCTTTGCCGGCACTGTGCCTTACGTCCTCACCTGGGGCATCGCCGCCACAGGCAACACCATGCTTCCCGCCATCTACCTCATCCTCATAGGTGTCGTTGGTCTGGGAACCATGATGACGATCAAGGAGACCAAAGGCATCGACTTGCTCCGCGACGATATCGCGGCTGCAGAGGCCATGAAAGCATCATCAATCAATGTCAAGAAACCCCTTCTCCCCGTCGACAACGGCTAGATTCTGTTCCACCGTCCGGCTGCCAGCACCACCTTGCCTGAGCAAGCGGGTTGTTGGCAGCTGAGGCAGTGGCAAAATGGTGCCTCAGCGACCAGAGCAACATGACAGTGCCACGGATAATCTCGTCTTCTCCACTCGCGCGCTCTGAAGGTAAATCCCGACAACGGCAACGGGAACCGAAGGCGCATCAACACAGTGGTCGCCACAGTGGTGGCGGCTTTTTGAAAGCCTGCAATGCACAAGGCAGCAGACGACCCCGGCATTGTCAGATAGAAATCGAGAGGAACACGCAATGTCAATAGATTACCGTGTAAACAACAAAGCCTTCGTCCATCGGCCCTCTCTAGAACGGGTAGCCGATGTCCCGGACCGCATTTGGGAATCGGGCTCGATGGGTTGCGGACACTTTGGGAGAATCACTAGTTCTCCATGGGAGGGCCTTTACCTCGAAGACGACCAATGCACAGAATCTTGCTGCTGGGAAGAACTAGGGGTGGTATGCGGCGAGCTTGACCGCTTCCTGGCCAACCTCACACCTGACGAACTAACGAAAAAGGACCTCAAGCCGTGTAAGTCCATTTCGCAACGACGTGCACTCGTCGATACGACGAGCTTCCATGCAAGTGACGGGAGAAATTGATAGCCGTTCTCGGCGTCGACTGCATATTAAACGCGGAGGGTGTCCCGCCCACGTGCCATCAGCTCAGAAAAGAATGCCGCGGCCGGCCCTATCGTCTCTCCGACATCAATCAGTAAATACGGTTTGAAGGGATTCTCAGTCTCCTTGAGCGCACCGGACGGGGCACCACCAGTTCGGACAGGACCTGCGGATCGTTCTCGTCGTTGCCAATGAGCACAGAACCAATCCGATGCAAACCGGCGCCGCCCACGGTTCCCCTGGGTGGGCACGGCTAGTTCGGTTAACACGTCCGTCTTTGACTCGCCGGTGTGCAAGGTCATCTTTGACTCGCCGGTGTGCAAGGTCATCGCTCCTGCGCATGGCCAAGCCCAGCAGATATCCGTCCATGATGCTAGTGGTGTGTCTCCAAAATAGCTTATGACTTGTGGATTAAGCTGGGAACATGTAGAACCCAGCTCCCGCATTGACCCTCACCGACGCCCAGCACCAGGTCTTGGAGGCCCTGTCCAAGTCTCGGCTTGCTTCACATCGCGAGGTGCAGCGGGCGCAGGTTCTCCTGATGGCTGCCGAGGGCCTGGCACACTAACGAGTGGATCTCCCGGGTGGTGGGTGTAAGCCCGGCGACGGTGCGGGCTTGGCGTGCTCGGTTCGTAACGCGATAGTTTTCTGCATGGATGAGAAGACCTCGATCCAGGCTCTTGACCGTTCCCAACCGTCCCTGCCGATGGTCAGGGGTCGGGCCGAGACCGTAACGCATGACTACAAGCGCAACGGAACCACCACGCTCTTCGCGGCCTTGGAGGTCGCCACGGGAAAGGTCCTGGGATCCTACGTGCCCAAGCACCGGCACGATGAATTCCTGGGGTTTCTAAAAACCATCGAGAAGGAGGTCCCCAAGGGCCTTCAAATCCACCTCATAGTGGACAACTATGCGACCCATAAGCATTCGAACGTGAGAGCATGGCTGGAGAAGAACCCGCGGTTTCACCTGCATTTCACCCCAACCTCCTCCTCTTGGCTGAACCTGGTGGAGCGCTGGTTCAGGGACCTCACGGAGAGGGCACTGCGCCGCGGGGTCTTCCACTCGGTGCCGGATTTAATCGAGAAAATCGAAGCCTACATCCGCGTCAACAACGAGAACCCCACGCCGCTGATTTGGACAGCGACCGCCGACTCCATCATCGAAAAAGTCCGCCGCGGACGCGTAGCCCTCCAAGCCACAAAACAAAACTGAGTCACTACACTAGCAGTGGTCCCGGTCGTGGCGGCGGAATTATGCGGGCGGCGGAAGCGGACGCCTGCAGATTCCGTTTCGGCCACCGGCACACTAACGTGACGGACTATGGGCTCGGATCATTACTTCAGCGCGCAGCCGGCAGGACCGGAAAAACGGCGGTCACTTCAGGTGATTCTGGCCGGTGAACAACGCCATCTGAGCACGACGGCGGGCATCTTCAGCCCGGACGGCGTGGACAAGGGGACGACGATTCTCCTGCAAAATGCACCAGCGCCCGCAGAGAGCGGAAATCTTCTCGACATCGGCTCCGGCTGGGGACCGATGGCCCTGACCCTGGCCCTGCGCTCGCCGGCAGCCCGGGTCTATGCCGTGGACGTCAATGAACGCTGCATCGCCCTGACCAACGAAAACGCTACATCGCTGGGGCTGAACAATGTCACCGCGAGCCTGCCGGAGGAGGTGGATCCGGCGGTCACGTTCCAGACCATCTGGTCCAATCCCCCCATCAGGGTGGGCAAGGACGAGCTGCATTCGCTGCTGCGCATGTGGCTGCCGCGGCTTGCTCCCGGAGGTGCCGCGTATCTGGTGGTGCAGAAAAATCTTGGTGCGGACTCGCTGCAGCGCTGGATTAGCACCGATCTCTGCGCCAAGTTTCCCGCACTTGGCCTGGGCGTCAGCCGCTTCAGCACCTCTAAAACCTTTCGGATCCTGCAGGTTGTCCGCGCCGAAACCCCATCCTGAGCGCCGAGAAGCACCAGCCCACGGGAAACAGGCGACGGGCGCTAGGCCAGCACACCTGTTGCGACAATAACGGCCGGTCCGCTCAACTCCACATGTTCGCTGCCGTCGGCCGCAGGAAGGAACCGCACGCCAAGGTCACCGCCGGGCACACTGACGCGCCAGACGTCGGGCGCGGTCTTTCCAGCCCAAAACCGGGTTGCTGCCGCCGCGGCGCAGGCACCCGTTCCGCAGGACAGGGTCTCCCCCACACCCCGCTCGTGCACCCGCATGGTGATCATGCCCAGGCCATCGACGACCAGCGGGTCCGCCGGCACGGCAAATTCCACATTCGTTCCGTCCGCCGGTGCTGGATCAACCTCCGGTGCCCGGGACAGATCCGTGGCCGCCAGGTCCCCCACGTGGGCCAGAGCGACGACAGTGTGCGGATTGCCCATGCTCACCGAGAGCGCGGGTCGTGCCACGTCCAAGCCCCCGGCGGTCACCAGCGAATCCATGCCGCGCTCCTCCGCGGATCCACGGTGGATGAATTCCCACGGCCCCATATCAACGGCATAACCGCCATCCGTGCGCAGCACCTTCCTGCTGCCGGCCCGGGTGCCGATCGTCAGCGTCGCGCCAATGGGCAGGCAAATCAGCTCCCTGGAGAGCAGGAACTGCACGAAAACACGGACGCCGTTGCCGCACATTTCGGAGATTGAGCCGTCCGCGTTGCGATAGTCCATAAACCATTCGGCATCAGGGGCGTCCGCCAGCACGGCCCGCCCCTCCGGAAGCTCCCGGGAGCGCAGCGCCCGGATTAAACCGTCGGCCCCAACCCCGCGGTGCCGGTCGCAAAGCGCGACGACGTCGGCGTCGGCAATGTCGCGGGCGCCCTCGGGATCCGCGAGAAGAATAAAGTCGTTGCCGGTGCCATGACCCTTGGCGAAAGTGAGGCCGGCGAGGCCGGCCGATGCGCCGGTGGCCATCGGTTCAGTCGTCATTTCTTAACCCTACGTCAGGAGCTCGGGAACGGTCGCAAGGCAACCCAGTGCTGCGTTCAGCAGATCCGGGCGGTCCCAGTCGAACCAGTGGATCCGCGGATCAGCGCGGAACCAGGTAAACTGCCGGCGGGCAAACTGCCGGGTAGCCACCACTGTCTGCCCGCTGGCCTGCGCCACCGTTGATTCGCCGTCGAGCACCTGCAGGAACTGCTGGTAACCCAAAGCGTGGGAAGCGGTCTTCCCCTGGCGGAGCCCCTCGCGGTCCAGCGCCGCTACCTCTGCGGCCAAACCCGCAGCCACCATGCCGGCCACGCGCTCCTCAAGCCTGCGGTGCAGGGCGGGACGATCCACGGCCAGACCGATCTGAACGGCCGGTTGGAAATACTCCCGCTGAGGCATGAAGGAACTGAAGGGCCGCCCGGTGAGCTCATGGACCTCCAGCGCCCGGACCACCCGCCGGCCATCGCCGATCCGCTCGGCCGAGACCGGATCCACCGCCCGCAGCCGCTCCAGCAGCGCACCAAATCCCTGTTCGGACAGCTCGGCCTCGAGCCTGCGCCTGATATAGGCGTCGATACCGGGGAACTCCAGCACGTCAAGTGCGGCGCGGACATACAGCCCGGAGCCACCCACCAGGACAGGGACCCTGTCGCGTCGGCGGATATCCGCGATGGCGTCACGGGCCAGGCGCTGAAAATCCGCCACGTTGGCCTCGTCCCGGACCTGCAGAATATCCAGCAGATGATGCGGCACCCCCCGCCGCTCGGCGGCCGGCATTTTGGCCGTGCCAATGTCCATGCCGCGGTATAACTGCATCGCGTCCGCATTGATAATCTCGCCGTCCAGCGCCAGCGCGAGTGCCACTGCCAGCTCCGATTTACCCGACCCGGTAGGGCCGACGACGGCGACGACCGGGGCGGGAGCCGGGGGCTCCTCGGCCCGCCGGGGAAGGGCCCGGGAAGAATCCGCCGCGGTTCCTCGCTTCGTCACTGCCGTCACCGCGGATGCCGATGGCCGGCAATGCGGGCGGCTGGTCTCCACTCAACGCCGGGCGGCATTGGTCGACCTCCTCGAGCAAGCAGCGCTGGCGGAGCACCGGGCATTGGCAGCGCCGGCGGAGCAACGCAAGCAAGCAGCGCTGACGGAGCACCGGGCGCTGGCATTGTCAGCGGACCGGCAGTGCGGGCATGCCGAGGGAAACGGCCTTCCGCGCACCGCCGACGGTTTTCGGGGCATCAGAGGGCGCACCGCACGAGTCGGCCTGTGAGCGGTCCCAGGCGTCACCGGCGCTGGAGCGGCGCACGCTGTAGCCGTGTGCCCTGTCGGTGGGATCCGCCACAAGGTGAAAGGCCGCCGCCGACGTGATGGTCACCGTGACCAGATCGCCGGGGCGTGGCGTACCGGCACCTTCCGGGACGCTGAAGTGGACCAGCCGCTGATCCTGGGCCCGACCGGAGAGCCGTCGGGTCTCCGCGGCTTTGCGCCCCGATTGGGCGGTCACCATGACTTCCACGGTACGTCCGATTTGACGCGCATTTTCCTCCGCGGCGATCCTGTCCTGCAGCGCGGTGAGGCGCTCAAAACGTTCCTGAACCACAGCCTTGGGCAGCTGGCCTGGCAGGTCCGCGGCCGGGGTGCCGGGACGTTTGGAGTATTGGAAGGTGAAGGCCGTGGCGAATCGGGACTTCTCCACCACATCGAGTGTGGCCTGGAAATCCTCCTCTGTCTCGCCTGGGAAACCGACAATGATATCGGTGGAAATCGCCGCGTCCGGCATCCGCTCACGGACCCTGTCGAGTATGCCCAGGAATTTCGTGGACCGATAGGAGCGGCGCATGTCCTTGAGGACCTTATCTGAACCCGACTGCAGCGGCATGTGCAGTTGCGGCATGACATTGGGGGTCTCCGCCATCGCGTCGATGACGTCGTCGGTGAACGCAGCAGGGTGCGGACTGGTGAAACGGACCCGCTCCAGGCCATTGATACTGCCGCACGCCCGCAGCAGTTTACTGAAGGCCTGCCGGTCACCGAATTCGACGCCATAGGAGTTCACGTTCTGGCCCAGCAAGGTGACCTCAATGGCGCCGTCGTCCACCAATGCCTGAATTTCCGCCAGAATCTCCCCTGGACGGCGGTCCCGTTCCTTGCCGCGCAGGGCCGGGACTATGCAGAACGTGCAGGTGTTGTTGCAGCCGACTGAGATGGAGACCCAGCCGGAATAGACCGAATCACGCTTCGCGGGCAAGGTGGAGGGGAATACTTCCAAGGATTCCAGGATTTCCAGTTGGGCGTCCTGATTGTGCCGCGCCCGCTGTAACAGCGCGGGCAGCGAACCGACATTGTGCGTGCCGAAGACGACGTCTACCCACGGGGCGCGCCGGAGTATCGTCTCCCGATCCTTTTGCGCCAGGCAGCCCCCCACGGCGATCTGCATTCCCGGGTGCGCCTTCTTGACCGGCGCCAGCATGCCCAGGCTTCCGTAGAGCTTGTTGTCCGCATTCTCACGCACAGCGCAGGTGTTAAAGACGACGACGTCGGCGTAGTTTTCGAAATGGCCGTCGGCGGGTCCGCCCTCGGCCTGGACCAGACCAGTGGCTTCCAGCAGGCCCGCCATCCGCTCGGAGTCGTGGACGTTCATCTGGCAGCCGAAGGTCCGCACCTGGTAAGTGCGCTGAGGCTCCCCGTGTCCGCCATCCGAACGAGGGGCTGATGCTGGTGCTGTGGCGGAGGGTTCAACGCCGGAAATGGTCAGGCTCACCCCTCCAGCTTAAGACCTGCATCCCGCGGGACGTTAACCGGCCCACGGCACAGCGGACCGATCAGTACCAGTTCTGGGCCACCTCATGGGCCCATGCTCCACAAGGCGAACCGTACCTGTCCCGGATGTACCCGAGCCCCCAATTGATCTGGGTCCGGTAATTGGTCAACCAGTCGCTGCCGGACTCGGCGTATTTGCTGGGCAGCAGCGCCTGCGCAATCCCATAGGCTCCGCTGGACCTGTTCGTGGCGTTGGTCTGCCAACTGGACTCGCGGATCCACAACTGCACCAGGCAGGTGAGCTGGTCCTGGCCCCAGCCGTATGCTCCCAGCCGGCTGGAGGCATAGGCCTGGGCTCCTGCCGGGTCGTTAACGCCATTCCCGGGAACATTCGGCAGCAGCACGCTGACGGGGATGTAGCCGCTGCCGTAATCGGTGCTGACGGGCGCAGGGATCGCAGGAGCGGCGGCGGAGACCGCTGCCCCGGAGTTCGCCCCAGCCTGCTGGGCCGCGGCCTGCTGGGCCGCGGCGTGCTGCCGCGCCTGCTCCACGGCGGCCAGCCGCTTGGCCTCCTGGGCAGCCGCGTAAGCGGCCAGGGCAGTCTGGCCCTGACGGTACTGGTCTTCCGTGGCAACGGTGGAATCCTTCAACGAGGCCAGCTGTGCAACCAATACGCCGCTTTGCTGTTTCTGCCGGGCCACCTGGGTCTCCACCGCTGTCTGGGCGCCAGCGGCTGCGTTCAATTTTTGTTCGGCGTCCCCGGCGAGGCGCGCCCGCTCGGCCCGGGCGACCTGCTCTTGATCTGCCAGCGCCTTGGCCGTACCCTGTGCGGCGGTGGACTTGTTGTACATGGTCGTGGCCCGATCGGTCACGATTCCCAGCACGTCCAGGCGCTGCAGACCGTCCTTGGATCCGAGCGCGTCCAACGAGGCGAACAAACCAATGCTCGAACCGCCTGACTTGTAGCTCTGCGCGGCCAGTGCTCCGGCCTCTTTCTTGTACTGGGTCACCAGTGCATCGGCCTTCTGCGCCTGCGCGGCGAACAGATCCACCTTGGCGCTGGCCGAGTCCAGGTCTGATTTAGCTACTGCATAGTGCCCTCCGGCCTCGACCGCCGCATTGCCCAGCTGATCTGCCTGCGTCTGTAGTCCGTCAAGCAGGGAGTTGATCCTGCCGACCTCGGCACTCTTGGAGGCTTCGTCCTGTTTCGCCGTCTGGACGTCCTGCCAGCTCGGGAAACCGCTCGGAGGTGCCGAATCGTCGGCGCTTACCGGGGCCGCCAGCGCGGCGGGCAGCACCAAGGTACAGGCCAACACCGCGGCGGCACCCAAGACTTTAAATCTAGTTCCGAAGGTGTCCATAGGTCGCCAGCATATCCGGTGTCGCGGCGTTCTGGGGTCGCGCCCCCTACGGGGAGCCCGGGTCAGTCCATTAACTGCCGCACAAAAGCGCTCATCTCGGCATCGACTATTCGGAAGGCCACGGACGGCGGATAACCCTTACGCGCCAACATACTGACGAGGCGGCGGGTATATTTATCCCGCTCGGTGCGGTCCGAAACCGCCAGACCGGCGCGAAGTTTCCGGCGCACGAGCGCCACGGCCGCCTGGCTCTCATCGTCATCGGTGATTTGTTCCAAAGCCTCGGCGGCCCGCTTGTCGGAAATGCCCTTTTCCGAGAGCTCACGCTTAAGAGCGCCACGCGCCAGCGATCGGGTCTGCGCCCGGCTGCGGACCCACATCCGCGCAAATTCGGCATCATCCACCAGCCGGACCTCTTCAAATCGGTCCAGCACGGCATCGGCGACATCTTCCGGTATGTTGCGTTCCGCGAGTTTTTTGGCCAGCTGTAATCTGCTTTTGGCCGAACCCGTCAGCTGCCGCAGCACGACGGCGCGTGCCACGGCGGCAGGGTCCGCGTACGGATCCAGTTCCGGTGCCGGTCGTTCACCGCTCATTCGGCCAACCTGCCTAGAATCCGTCCACGGCCTTGAGTTTGGGTTCCGTCTCCTCGGCGGCCGCGGGCTTGACCCCCACCCCGAGCTTCTCCTTGATCAGACGCTCAAGTTCCTCGGTCAACTCCGGGTTGTCCCGCAGGAACCGGCGCGAGTTTTCCATGCCCTGACCTAACTGATCGCCATCATAGGTGAACCACGACCCGGACTTCTTGATGATGCCGTGTTCCACGCCCATGTCGATGATGCCTCCCTCGCGGGAAATGCCTTGGCCGTAGATAATGTCGAATTCCGCAATCTTGAATGGCGGAGCCATCTTGTTCTTGACGATCTTGGCCTTCGTGCGGTTGCCGACCGCGTCGGATCCTTCCTTCAACGTCTGGATCCGGCGGACGTCGATGCGGATCGAGGCGTAGAATTTCAGCGCCTTGCCACCGGTGGTCGTCTCCGGGCTGCCAAAGAACACGCCGATTTTTTCACGCAACTGGTTGATGAAGATGGCCGTGGTCTTGGTCTGGCTGAGCCGGCCCGTGATCTTGCGCAGGGCCTGGCTCATCAGGCGCGCCTGCAGTCCCACGTGGCTATCGCCCATGTCACCTTCTATTTCGGCCCGCGGAACCAGCGCAGCCACGGAGTCGATAACCACAATGTCCAGCGACCCGGAGCCGATCAGCATGTCCATGATTTCAAGGGCCTGCTCGCCGGTGTCCGGCTGCGACACGAGCAGCGCATCGACGTCGACACCCAGCTTCGCTGCATAGTCCGGGTCCAAAGCATGTTCGGCGTCAATGAACGCGGCGATCCCGCCGAGCTTCTGTGCATTCGCCACAGCATGAAGGGCCACCGTCGTCTTCCCCGAAGATTCAGGACCGTAGATCTCCACCACGCGGCCACGGGGAAGGCCGCCGATGCCGAGGGCTACATCCAAGGCGATGGAACCGGTCGGGATGGTCTCGATCGGAACGCGGACTTCGTCTCCCAGGCGCATGATCGAGCCTTTGCCAAACTGCTTATCGATCTGGGCAAGGGCTGCTTGCAGTGCTTTTTCACGGTCTGCGGGAGCTGCCATGATTCACCTCGGTCTTTCATCTGTGCCATTTCTGGTCTTGCCATATCCGGTCTGCGGGCCACGCCCGCTACGAGCGGGCGACAACGGGTTTCCGGTATTAAGTTAGGGCTGGAACAAAACAATGTGCCGGTGCAGTCGTGCTGGTCCAGCCCACCGACATCTACGACGCTAGTCCAGCCCACCGACATTTTCAGGATGAAGCCCCGGGGTGTGGACAAGGTCGCGAAAATCAGCCATCAGGACGGTTGACAGCCTTTACTATCTCTTCACATACCATCGTATCGGCACCCGAACGGATATTCGAAGAGGCACGCCGGGGTCATTTCACGGGAACGTCCCTGCCCAGGCGTCGCTCAATGGGAACGTCCTGCATATCGCAGACGGCAAGCCAGACCGCGCGCGGCTCGATTCCGGCCTGCAGGGCCTGCTGGGCGCTGCGGCCGCCAGCCGCGGCCAGCATGAGGTCGCGGGCCAGGACCCGGGAGTAGCCTGCACCGAATTCATCGTCCATCAACCGCCAAAAATCACTTATCCGCACCTCTAGAGTCTCTCACGGCCAGGGGGCCCTAGAATGAAGAAATGACTGCCCAAGCCCCAGACGGCCGCATCGGTTCCAGCGGTAGCGGTTCTACCCGCGCCGACCCTCCCGGAAGCACGCAGAATGAATACGCCCCGGGACTTCCCGCGTCGGATTCAGCAGGAGAAGACGCCGTTGACGCCGTCGAGCTTCAACTCAGCCTGCTATGGCGGCGCGCCCGGGCGATGTCGCTCAATCTTTCCCGCAGCGTCCATCCGGAACTGGAACCTGCAGCCTACGGTCTGCTCACCATTCTGAGCCGTGACGGTGCCATGCGTCTGACAGAGCTCGCCTCATGCATCGGGGTCGGCAAGCCGTCGGTCAGCCGCCAGGTCGCCTTTTTGGAATCGGTCGGCCTCGTCCGCAAGGAAGCGGACCCACTGGACGGACGGGCCCAATTGATTCTGCTGACCGACAAGGGTGCCGAACAAATGCGCACGGTGCACGCGGCCCGAAAGGAAGCCTTTCGCAGGCGCCTGCAGCACTGGTCACGACCGGAACTGCTCGATTTGGCCACCCTGATGGCTAAGCTCAATGAGGACTATGCACGGGACCTTCACCTGCGCGGGCCCAAGGAATCGGAGACCCCCCGCTAACGGTCACCCCCGCACCAATGATCGGGCCGCTCGTGTGCCGAACCGGAATTTAGGGCACCCATTAGCCTGCCCTGCCAGCCTGCCTGCGCGGCCCGGGTCGGACGGGACAGGCGCGCAACTGGTCTCCGAGGCCATCCGATTGCGGACGCAGATGAGGCCCGCCACCAGCGGTGACAGGCCCCGACCGCGAAAGATCCCGGCGTAGAGACCTAGAAAGCGTTAGACAAGAGGTCCTTGCTCAGTTCGTCGGAGATTTCCTCGCCCAGATCCCGGCCATAGCGTGCCGAGAACTCCTGCGGGACGGTATCCGGCACCGAGACGCCCTCTGCGACGGCCAGCCTGTCGCTGACCTCCCGGAGCATCAGGGAAAGCGGAACGTCGAGAGCCGAACAGATCGAGGACAGCAGCTCCGAGGAGGCTTCCTTCTGACCCCGTTCAACTTCGCTGAGATAGCCCAGCGAGACACGGGCGTTATGTGAGACTTCGCGGAGGGTACGGCCCTGGCGCTGACGAACGTCGCGCAAAACGTCACCAATTTCATGGCGTAAAACCACCATTTTGCGCTCCTTCTGCTCGTGCTTAGCCGCTGCCAAACCCACATCACGCCAGCGCACTACGCCGTTTACGGATACGGGTTGCTTCACCATCTGTATCGCCTTACTCCCTCTTTGTTCGGTACCGGCTCTTGGGGTTCCCGGGCCGCTGTCGACGGGCTGATCATCCTATCCTAGGATAGGACCACCCCGCCCGCCTTCAATATCACTAACTATCCGGTCACGGATTTTGTTCCCGGACCTGCGACACCACTTGCTGCAACAAGGAGAGGGCCTCGTCGCACGCCTGCTGGCGGACGGCCGATCGTATGCCAGCGAAATGATACTCGTAGGCCTGGGCCACACCGTCGAGTGCTATGCCAATATAAACACTGCCCACTGACTTTCCGCCGTGCGGCTCCGGCCCAGCCACCCCGGTCGTGGAAACCCCGACCCTGGACCCGGCGACCCTGCAGGCGCCCAGTGCCATCTCGCGTGCGACTTCCGGATCCACCGCCCCGGTGCTCTCCAGCAGTTCCGCGTTGACGCCGAGAATGGAGCTCTTCAGCACATTCTGGTAAGCGATGATGCCGCCCTGCAGCATCGCGGAAGCGCCCGGAACCTCGACAAGCGCGGCGGCGACCATACCCCCGGTCAGCGATTCTGCCGTCGCAACCGTCAATCCGGTTGCCGTGGCGTCGGCCACGATCCGGGGAAGATCCAAAATAATCACGGGTGTCCTGCCTTCGCTGCCGTCCGTAACCGAACGGCCTGAACAATATAATCGGCGCCGGTGACGAGAGTGACCGCCAGCGCAAGGAGCATGAAAATGAGAGCGGCCGTGCCCAACCACGGCGCGATGCCACCCAGCGGCAGCAGATACAGGAAAATGGCCGCGGTCTGCAGCACCGTCTTGAGCTTGCCGCCGCGGGAAGCCGGAATGACGCCATAGCGGATCACCACGAACCGCAGCGCGGTGATACCGACTTCACGCACCAGCATCAGGATGGTGATCCACCAGGGGAGTTCGTTGAGGGCGGACAAAATGATCAGCGCCGAGCCGATCAGCAGCTTGTCCGCAATTGGATCGGCGATCTTGCCGAAATTCGTGACCTGACCCCGCTTGCGGGCGATGTCGCCGTCCAGCTTGTCCGTGTAAATCGCGACGGCGAACGCCAGCACGGCAGCCCAGCGCCAGATATCCTCCGTGCTGTGGTCGGCAATCATGAACCAGATAAAAAACGGCACCAGAACAATGCGTAACATCGTCAGGACGTTGGGTAAGTTCCAAAGCTGCGCAGCAGGCACGGTCGATTCGTTCACAGACCAAGGCTACCCGCCGGGGGCCACGAGAAGTCACTGACCAGCTCAGCGGCCTGTCAGTGACCAGGCGTCCGTGCCGCCGTCGTCGTCTTCTCCGGGAACGTCCGCACCGTCGTAATACTCCACGGCCTGCGTGCGGGCGGCCAGATCATCGGCCACCAGGTCAGCGCCGTAGCCGTGGTTCGCATTCGCGTTGTCCGCCAGCGCCGCGGTGCCTGCGCTGACCGGAGCCTGCACTGGCCCGTCATCCCCGCGCAGGGCCGCGAGGGTGGCCGCCAGATCATCCGGCTTCACGAGCACGTCGCGGGCCTTGGAACCCTCGGACGGCCCCACCACTCCCCTGGATTCCAGCAGGTCCATCAGCCGGCCGGCCTTGGCGAAGCCGACGCGGAGCTTGCGCTGGAGCATCGAGGTCGAGCCGAACTGCGTGGTCACCACCAGCTCGGTGGCCTGCAGCAGCACGTCAAGATCGTCGCCGATGTCGTCATCGATCTGCTTCTTCGGTGCCTCCATGGCAACATCCTCGCGGTAGACCGCGGTCAGCTGGCCCTTCACGTGCTCCACCACCTGGTGGATCTCGGATTCGGTCACCCAGGCACCCTGCACGCGGATTGCCTTGGAGGCGCCCATCGGCAGGAATAGCGCGTCTCCTTGGCCGATCAGCTTCTCCGCGCCCGGCTGGTCGAGCACAACCCGGGAGTCCGTCACCGAGGACGTGGCAAACGCCATCCTGGACGGCACGTTGGCCTTGATCAGGCCGGTGACCACATCCACTGACGGGCGCTGGGTGGCCAGCACGAGGTGGATGCCGGCGGCGCGGGCCAGTTGGGTGATGCGCACAATCGAGTCTTCAACATCGCGCGGCGCCACCATCATCAGATCCGCGAGCTCATCCACAATCACCAGCAGGTATGGATACGGCTTGACCACGCGCTTGGAATCGACCGGCGGGTGCACCTTTCCGGCCCGGACGGCCTTGTTGAAGTCGTCGATGTGCTTGAAGCCGTAGTTGGAGAGGTCGTCGTAGCGGGTGTCCATTTCGCGGACCACCCACTGCAGCGCCTCGGCCGCCTTCTTCGGGTTGGTGATGATCGGCGTGATCAGGTGCGGAACGCCCTCGTACGCGGTCAGTTCCACCCGCTTGGGGTCCACCATCACCATCCGCACCTCATCCGGAGTGGCGCGCATCAGGATGGACGTGATCATCGAGTTCACAAACGAGGACTTACCGGCTCCGGTCGCCCCAGCCACCAGCAGGTGCGGCATTTTGGCCAGGTTGGCCACCACGAATCCGCCCTCCACATCCTTACCCACTCCCATCACCATCGGGTGGTCGTTGCGGCGCGCATTCTGGCTGCGCAGCACGTCCCCCAGCGACACCGTCTCACGGTCCGTATTGGGAATCTCGATGCCAATGGCGGACTTCCCGGGGATGGGCGAGAGGATGCGCACGTCGGCGCTGGCAACGGCGTAGGAAATGTTCTTGGAGAGCTGGGTGACCCGCTCCACCTTGGTGCCGGAGCCGAGCTCGATTTCATAGCGCGTCACGGTCGGTCCACGGGAGAACCCGGTCACCTGTGCGTCGACGTTGAACTGGGTCAGGGTATCCGTCAAAGCGGCGACGACGGCGTCATTGGCTTCGGAGCGTTCCTTCGGCGGGGTGCCGGGAGCCAGTAGTTCAGCGGCGGGCAGCGTGTAGGTCACGTCACCGGCCAACGAGAGCTGTTCCGTCCGCTGCGGAATCGGCGGTTGCTGCTGCGGAACACGGGAGAGGACCGGAACCGTCGGAACAGCGGACGCGGCTACCGGTACGACGGAAATTGCCTCCGTGGCAGGGGCGGTGTCGGTGTTCGTGGGAAGTCCCTGCCGGGCCTTGATTTTGTCGGCTGCGATTTCGGCCTGAGTGGGCCGCCGGACGCCGGGCGCCACCGCAGGAACGGATTGTGCCGAAGGCATGGGCCGGGCAGCGGCCGCGGCACCGTCCGCGGATTCCACATCGGCATCCACGAGTGCGCGTTCGAAGGCCTCATCGCCGACGTAGCCATCCAGGAGGGCATCGTGCTCATGGTCCCGCTTGCGGCCGAACAGCCCCTTGCCCTTCTTCCGACGGGCCGGGGCCTCGGCCTTCACGCCGGACTCGGGGGCGTCCCGTTCGTAGAGATAGCTCTGGTCATGACCATCGCCCTCGCCTGACTCGTCCGGGTACTGTCCCATCAGGGCCTCGTACAGCGACCGCAGCCGCGACGGGACGGACCGGAACGGCGTGGCGGTAAGGATCAGCACGCTGATAAACGCCATGACGGACCAGAAGGCCACAGCCAGCCAGATGTTCAGGCCCGCTATCAAACCGCCGGCCAGAAATCCCAGCATGCCGCCGGCCTCCTGCAACGGCTCGAACCCACCATTGAGCTGTGGCATGCCCGCGGCCACATGCGCCAGGGAGGTGCCGGCCAGGGTCAGCAGGCTGAAGCCGATGGCCACCCGGTTGTTGCCGCGCACATCGGCGGGCGTACGGAAGACGCGGACCGCAAAGATCAGCAGCATCGGCGGCAGGACGACGGCGAACCAGCCGAAGGTGCCGCCCAGAACGCCATGCACCCCGTCCACGAAGCCCCCGGTGAGTCCCCACCACTCAAAGGTGGCGATGAAAACCGCCAGCAGCACGAAAAACAGTCCACTGCCGTCGCGGCGTTCCTCCGCCGGGAGCGAACTCAGGTCGTGCCCCATCCGCCGCATTATGCCGCCGAGCAGATGCCCCACTCCCTGCCAGCACGCGGCGATCATCCGTACCGGCCAGACCGGCCGTGCTATCGATTCGGGCTCCGGCTGTTTGGCGCGCGACGAAGCGGGCCGTGCTGCCGTCTTCGGGGATCGCCCGGCGGTACCGCCCGTGCGACTGGCGGATGGGCGGGCGGGAGTAGTACGTGTCGCCATATCGGCCATATTACCTGTGAAAAACCTGAATTCCGGGGATTTCGCGGGGCCCGGGACCGGTGCCTTCCATGCCGCGAAGGGGCCGGAATGCACAAACGCCAGCGATCCCCGCTCGCGAGGCCGAGATTCCCGCCCCATAAGTGGGGATCACTGGCATTTGTGGACTTGGGCTCCTACGCCTCGAGAACCACCGGGATGATCATCGGCTTGCGGCGGAGCCGGCGGTTGACCCAGGAACCGACGATCCGGCGCATCACCTGCTGGAGCTGATAGGTAGTGTGGTCCTTGCTGGCCGTCACAGCCTCTTCCAGGCCCTGCTCGATCCGCGGCTTAATCTCATCGAAGACGGAATCGTCCTCCGCTACACCGCGGGCATGGATCTCCGGCCCCGAGACAATCTTGCCGGTGCTGCGGTTGACCACCACAACGATCGAGATGAAGCCCTCCTCGCCCAGAATCCGGCGGTCCTTCAGATCGGCGTCGGTGACCTCGCCGACGCTGGACCCGTCAACGTAGACGAAGCCGCACTCCACCTGCCCGACGATCTTGGCCTCGCCGCCGCGCAGATCCACCACGGTGCCGTCGTCGGCCAGCAGGATATTCCCGGCCGGGACACCCGTTGCCTCGGCCAGCTTGCCGTTGGCGATGAGATGCCGGGTTTCCCCGTGCACCGGCATGACGTTCCGCGGCCGCAGGATGTTGTAGCAGTAGAGCAGCTCGCCGGCGGCGGCGTGGCCGGATACGTGGACCTTAGCGGTGCCCTTATGGATTACCTCGGCACCGAGCTTGAGCAGACCGTTGATCACGCGGAAGACGGCGTTCTCGTTTCCAGGGATCAGCGAGGAGGCCAGGATCACCGTGTCGCCCTTCCCGACAACGATCTTATGGTCGCCGCTGGCCATCCGGGACAGGGCCGCCATCGGCTCACCCTGGGACCCGGTGGACATCAGCACCACCTTATTGTCCGGCAGGTTGCCGATGTTCTTCAGATCGACGACGACGTTCTCGGGAACGTGGAGATAGTCCAGTTTCGCGGCGATCGCCATGTTGCGGACCATCGAGCGGCCTACGAAGGCTACCTTGCGCCCGTGCAACACGGCAGCATCGAGGACCTGCTGGACGCGGTGCACATGGGAGGAGAAGCTGGCCACGATGATGCGCTTTTGGGCCTGGCCGAACAACCGGTCCAGGGTGGGACCGATCTCCAGCTCCCCGGTTGTGAAATCGGGAACGTCAGCGTTGGTGGAGTCGGACATCAGCAGGTCGACGCCCTCTTCGCCGAGTCGGGCAAAGTGGCGCAGATCGGTGATTCGGCCATCCAGCGGCAGTTGGTCCATCTTGAAATCTCCGGTATGCAGCACATTCCCACCCGCGGTGCGGATAAAAACGGCCAGTGCATCCGGAATGGAGTGGTTCACAGCAACGAATTCACACTCGAAGGGACCGAAACGCTCAACGCCGCCCTCGGCGACTGTCAGTGTGTACGGCTTGATCCGGTGTTCCTGCAGTTTTGCCTCGATCAGCGCCAGCGTGAGCTGGGACCCAACGACGGGAATGTCCTCGCGCAGCCGCAGCAGGTACGGGACCGCACCGATGTGATCCTCGTGCCCGTGCGTCAGGACAATGGCGACGACGTCTTCGAGCCTGTTCTCGATGTAGGAGAAGTCCGGCAGAATCAGATCCACGCCCGGCTGGGTCTCCTCCGGGAACAGCACGCCGCAGTCGACGACGAGCAGTTTTCCGGCGATTTCGAAGACGGCCATATTGCGGCCGATCTCCCCCAACCCGCCCAGCGGCACAATCCGCAGCGTAGCGGCAGGAAGGTCCGGCGGCGTCCTTAGCCCAGGAAATGCTGTTTGAGCCGATGCCGCAGAACTCGATGCCGTTGGAGTCAATGTCAGAAGTCCATTCCAGCTTCCGCGAGGTCGGCCTTGATGGCGTCGATCTCTGCCTGGCCGGGCTCCACCAGGGGAAGTCGGACCACCGAACTGGACAGGACACCCTGCCACTTAAGAATCTGCTTGGTCGAGACGGCACCCTGGACATGGGTCATCACGGCACGGATCACCGGATCCAGCTCAAAATGCACGGCGCGGGCCGTGGCGAAATCGCCGGCAAGCGCGGCGTCGACCAGGGCACGGAACTTTTTCGTGGCAACGTGTGCGGAGACGCTGACCAGTCCGACGGCGCCGGCGGCCATCCACGGCAGGGTCAGTCCGTCGTCGCCCGAGTAAACGTGAAGATCCGTGTTGGCCAGGACCCGGGTGGTGGCGGAAAAATCGGCCTTGGCGTCCTTGAGCGCGAGGATCCGCGGGTGGTCCGCCAGCCGGATCAGGGTTTCCGTGGCAATGGGGACGCCGCTGCGGCCGGGAATGTCGTACAGCATCACGGGAAGGTCCGTCGAGTCCGCCACGGCCTCGAAATGCGCCTGAATTCCGGCCTGGCTGGGCTTGTTGTAATAGGGCGTGACCAGCAGCAGCCCGTCCACCCCCAACGCGGCGGCACGCTGGGAAAGGCTGATCGAGTGGCGCGTGTCGTTAGTGCCGGTCCCGGCGATCACCTTGGCACGGCCGCCGACGGCGCCCACGACGACCTCGAACATGCCGAGGTTTTCCTCATCCGTCAACGTAGACGTCTCGCCGGTTGTCCCGGTCACCACCAGTCCGTCACACCCGTCGTCGACCAGCCTATTGGCCAGTTTTGCGGTTTGATCGAAGTCCACGTCGCCGTCCGCGGTAAAGGGGGTAACCATCGCGGTTACCAGCGTGCCGAAGGGATATTTGTGCATGTCAGACTCAGCCATGGCTAAAACGTTACCCGCTTGCGCACGGTTTGGAGCAACGGTCCCTCCACAGGGGTCCGCGGCGGGCTATTGTGACGACGACGGCGCAAACCGGTCTGTAAGCCTACACTGAGACCGTGGACCAGACTCCGGGACTCGTTGCACGGCATCGATCGCTGCAGGCAAAGGCAGCGAACGTCCTGACGAACAGCCTGCTCCGGGACGCTGGACGGGCGGCCGAGCAGTTCCGGCGGTTTGCCACGGTCACCGTGCTGGGCGCCGCGGGGGCGGCGGCTTCGGTGGCTGCCGTCGCCTTCCTGTTCCGGGTAGAGGGCCTGATCGTCTGCCGCACCATGGGAAGCCCGCTGGGCGATGTCGCCCCGATGGCGGATAAGACCTACCGCAAAAAACTCGGCAACCCGTTTAAGGACACGGCACACCGGCTGCGCGCGATGGGGGCGGAGGTCGTCGTCGGAACCTGCCCCGATTTGGGCGCGCTCCCGGCGATACCGCAGCGCTGCGCAGTTTCGGCGGACGCGCCTCGCGCCGGTTGGCGGCGGCCCAGGCCAAGGGAGAATCGGCCGCAGGCGGATGTCCAATATTGCTCGGACGAGTGGTCCGGCCCATGTTCTTGGGCCGGCCGCAGGAGATGTTTGCCGAAGACCGTTTCCATCCCTCCAACCTGGGCTACCGGCGCTCGGCGAAGGCGCTGCTGCCGGCCCTGCTGGAGGCTCTCGACCGCCCGGGCGTGGCCGGTGACCGCGTTGGCGCTGACCGCGGGGTCGACAGCCCGGAGGGCGCTGGCGGTGGCCCGGATTAACTCGGCCGAACTGTGCGCAGTTTCGCCGTTGCGGCATCTTCCCGCACACAAAAGATGCAGCCCGCACGTTTTCCATCCACTTCAGCGATGGCAGCGACGACCTCCCTGCGTTGGCCCGGCGCCACTGTTGAGGAGGTCCGAGATCTGACGGGTGGAACGCCCGTCCAACCCCCGGAAATGTTACCTGCTTTAGTCAGATAAATAGACGTACCGCAGTCACCGCTTTTCGGCCGGAGGTGAGACGATCAGAGGATGCCAGCACTTGCCCAGCGGCTTCCCGGGATCGACGCCGCCAGAGGAATCGCCCTGCTGGGTATGGTGGCCACGCATATCCTCCCGCTGATGGGTGCCGGCGCTGAGCCAACCCCGGTGGGGCTGCTCGTTTCCGGGCGGGCGGCCGCGCTCTTTGCCGTGCTGGCGGGGATCGGACTGGCGCTTTCCACCGGAAAGCAGACACCGCGTCAGGGCAGGACTCTTCGTGCCGGTCAGCGCTCCGTGGGCGCCCGGGCGCTGGTGTTGCTCGCCGCCGGCCTGACGCTCGGGATGGTGCACGTCAACGTTGCCGTCATTCTGGTGCAGTATGCCGCGCTGTTCCTGTGCATCCTGCCGTTTTTGGGCCTGCGGCTGCCCGCGTTGGCCGCGTGGGCAGGTGGCTGGATTCTCCTCTCCCCCGTTGCCGGTTATCTGCTGCGCCCGCTGCTGGCAGAGCATCTGGCGCCGCACGGGCTCGGCCGGCTGGCTGGCGGCAGCGCCAGCTGGGATTCGCTGCAGCAGCCCGGGCTCCTGCTCGCCGATATTTTCGTCACCGGGTACTACCCGGTGCTTCAATGGATCAGCTATCTTCTGGTGGGGCTGGTCCTGGGCCGGCTGGCGCTGCACCGCGCAGGCGTCCAACTGGCCCTCCTAGCTGCCGGCGCCCTGGTCGCCTTCGCCGCCCGGAACATTGGTTCTTTTTTCCTTGACTATCTGGGCGGTCTGGACGCCCTGCTGCAGACCCCCGCGGCTGCGCGCGGGCCGTTGCGCAGCCTGTTGCAGGTGGATCTTGCCTGGGTGGACCAGAGCGGTTCCTGGTGGTGGCTGGCCACGGCAGCCCCGCACTCCGGCACCACACTGGATCTGATCCAGACCAGCGCCGTGGCGGCCGCCGTCGTCGGGCTCTGCCTGCTGCTGACGCGACTTCACCCGCGCATCCTGCTGCCACTGTCCGGCGCCGGGGTCATGACCTTGACGTTGTATTGTGCCCATGTCTTGACGCTCAGCCGGCTGCTGGAGCTGTGGCCCACCACTGGCCGGCCGCCCGGATGGACCACGGAGCAGCTGTTCGGCGCGCAGGCCGTGGCAGTGCTGCTGACCGGTACTGTCTTTGCCCTGCTGCAATGGCGCGGGCCGCTGGAACTCACGGCCCACGCGGCAGACGCGCTGGCCGCGGGCAGGAGCCGCTCCGGACGTGATACCATCCGTGCCAAGGCCCGCTAGGGCAGCCCCTTCCCCGTTACCTTCCCGCCTCAGCCCTTGCGGCCTCAGAGTGTGCGGCGGGAGGGACGGGGCTGGGGTGTGGCGGGAGGGTCCGGACCGGAGGTCTGTTGGCCGGGCCGCGGACTGGGGTTAGGCCGCGGCGCTGCGGAATATGCTGATGGCGTCCCGCATGGTCTTCCGCGCGCGTGTCCTGTCTCCGGACGCATCATATGCGCAGGACAGCCGGAACCAGGAACGCCAGTCGCCCGGAGCCGCTTCCGCTTCGAGGCGGTACTTTTCAAACTCAGTGTCGGCCGCAGCCCGGACGATGCGTCCGCCCGGGGTCCGCGGCAGCTCGTCCACCGGAAGTCCGCCCTCGGACTCCAGAATTTTGGCCATCCGCTCCATCCGCGACCCAAACATCAGCTCACGGATCAGGGCCCAGGCTCCCACAACGGGCAACACCAGGTACGCCGCACCGAGGCCCTTGGAGGTCAGGTCCGGGTCTGCCAGCAGCAGGAAGGCCCGCTGAACCGTCACCACCAGGTAAAAGACCAGCAGCAGGCAAATCAGGCCCACCCAGATTTTGGTTTTCGACATGTCTAGGCCTCCAGATTCAGATAGCCGTCGAGTCCGACCGTCAGCCCCGGACGAGATGCCACCGTCCGGACGCCGATCAGCACGCCCGGCATGAACGAGGCCTGATTGAACGAATCGTGCCTGATGGTCAGCTGCTCACCGAAGCGTCCAAGGAGCACCTCCTGGTGCGCCGTGAGGCCCGCCAGCCGCACGCTGTGCACCGGGATACCCTCCACGCTGGCTCCGCGCGCGCCGTCGAGCTGGGTCTGCGTCGCGTCCGGTGCCGGCGCCACCCCGGCCTCGGCCCGGGCGGCGGCGATCAGCTGCGCCGTGCGGACGGCCGTCCCGGACGGTGCGTCGACCTTGCGTGGATGGTGCAGCTCGATGATTTCCACCGAGTCAAAATACTTGGCCGCCCTGGCCGCAAAGCTGCTCGCCAGCACGGAACCGACGGCGAAGTTCGGCGCGATCAGCACTCCGATCTGCGGGTGTTCGGCCAGCAGCGGGCGCAGCGCGCCCAGCTTTTCATCCGTCCAGCCTGTGGTTCCGACGACGGCGTGCATGCCGTGTTCGACGGCGAACCTGACGTTCGTCTCGGTGGCGTCCGGAACGCTCAGATCGATGATGATCTGCGCCCCGGCGGACACCAGCGAATCGAGCGGATCATTGCGGCCCAACGAGGCAACCAGTTCCAGGTCCGGCGCGTCCGTCACCGCCATGACAGCCTCGCGGCCCATCCGGCCGCAGGCCCCCAGCACGGCCACCCGCACCGTTCCCGCGGCCGGCTCGTCGCTGTGGGTTCTGCGCCCAGTCGCCTGTTCATTCATGCTGCCAAGTTTACCGGGGCGCGGCTGAGGATCCTGCACCTACCCATTCCACCGAACCGTCCGCGAAGAACTGTTCCTTCCAGATCGGCACCTCATCCTTAATCCGATCCACCAGTGCGGCGCAGATGCTGAAGGCCAACTGCCGGTGCGCGGTGGCGACGGCGCAGACCAGCGCGGCATCGCCGATCCGCAACGGCCCAATCCGGTGCGCTGCCCAGATCCGGATGTTGGACCCGACAGCGTCGAGCTCGGACCCATGCGCCCGCAGGACGTCGTCCACCACCTCGGCAAGCACGCGTTCGGCGCTGGGATGCGCCGAGTAGCCCAGTTCCAGTACGTCCTTGCCGCCGTCGTGATTGCGCACCACGCCGCTGAAGCTGACCACGGCTCCGCAGCCCGGCGCCTCCACCGCGGCAACGGCCACGTCAACGAAAATGGGCTCAGCGCTGAGCTGTGCGGCGAGAATCTCAATGCTCATGGCTGCCCTCCAGCTGATCGCAAATATGCCTGAGCAGCGGCGCCAGCACCGCCAGCCCGTCCCGGATGCCACCGGCGGAGCCAGGCAGATTCAGTACAAACGTCCGCCCGCTCACTCCAGCGTAACCCCGGCTCAGCGCCGCCGTCGGCGTTTTCGCCGCCCCGGCCGCACGGATAGCCTCCATGATCCCGGGAATTTCGCGTTCCAACAGCGGATGCGTCATTTCCGGGGTCAGATCATCGGTGCTCAGTCCGGTGCCGCCACTGGTGATAATGACCGCAGGGTGCCGGTTAAGCAGGCTCTGCAGCGCATCATGGACATCCTCGCCGTCCGGCACAACGTGCGTCTGGAACACCTCAAACCCCTGCTCCGCCAACCAGCCGCTGATCACCGGTGCGCTGGTGTCCGGATAGATTCCAGACGCCGCGCGGGTGGAGGCAATGACGATCCCGGCCGTCCGCCGGGGGCCGCCGTTCACAGCGTCCAGTCCCCGCTCTTGCCACCGCTTTTCGCAAGCACCTTGATATCCGTAATGACGGCGTGCTTGTCCACCGCCTTGATCATGTCGTAAACACTCAACGCGGCAACACCGGCTGCGGTCAGCGCCTCCATTTCCACTCCTGTCACGGAGCGCGTCTTGACCATCGCGTGCACGGTCACGCTGGTGGCGGCGAGCTCGAAGTCCACCGTGACCTTACTGATCGGCAGCGGATGGCAGAGCGGAATCAACTCCGGCGTTTTTTTCGCTGCCATAATTCCGGCCACGCGGGCCACGGCCAGCGCGTCGCCCTTGGGCAGATCGCCGGCACCGAGCAGCGCCATGACCTGCGCCGTCGTCGTCACCACGGCCTGCGCGGTGGCCTGCCGTGTGGTCTCGTCTTTGGCGGAGACGTCCACCATCTGCGCGCTGCCGTCCGCGCGCAGGTGGGTCAGTACGGCGTCCTGCGTGGCCACGGACGGAATCTGCGGATTACTCATAACAGCCATACTTCCACTTCTGCGCCCACGGCGAGTGCCGTGACGTCCGCCGGGACCTGGATCAGCGCGTTGGAGTCCGCGAGCGCGCCGATCAGGTGCGACGACGGTCCCCCCTCCGGCCGCACGGTGGCTCCGGCGGGTGCGCCGGCGGGTTCAAAGACCGCCCGACGGATCTGGTGCTTGCCTGCGGGCGAAGTCAACGCCTCGGTCAACACCGCGGTGACCCTGGGCCGCGGCTGCGGGGAACCGGTGAGCTCCGTCAACGCGGGCCGGAGGAACATTTCAAAGGACACGACGCCGCTGACCGGGTTCCCGGGAAAACCCAGAAATGGGACACCGTCAAAGGTGCCCAGCGCCTGCGGTCCGCCCGGCTGCATGGCGACGGAGAGGAAATCAATATCCTCCCCGCTGAGCGCCTGCTTGACCACTTCGTAGGCGCCGGCGCTGATGCCGCCGGTGGTCACGATGGCATCGATCCGTCCGCCGGCCACATGTCCGCGGAGGATCCGCAGCAGGGTTTGGGGATCATCGGGGACCAGCCCCGCGGTCACCACTTCGGCTCCGGCTTCGAGCAGACAGGCGTGCAGCAGCATCGAATTGGCATCGAAGATCTTCCCCGCCGGCAGCCCGCCGCCGGGGCCCACACTGCCTGGCAGCACCACCTCATCGCCGGTGGCCGCCAGCAGCACGCGGGGCCTGCGCCGCACTGCCAGTTCGGTCAGCCCCAAGCCCGCGGCCACGCCGAGATGGCGGGCGGTCAGCCTGGTTCCTGCAGTGATGACCCGCCCGCCGCGGCGGATGTCGCTGCCGGCATGACGGACAAACGTGCCGGTTTCGGTGGCCGGCAGGGTGACCATGGACTGGGCCGGCGGGCTGGTCGTAGTGGAATAGGGGCGCGGCCCAGACGAGGTGGGATGGGGCGGCGGGCCGGCCGGGGCGGACACGGGCGGGGCGGACACGGGCGGGGCGGGAAAAACCGGGGGGTCGGCGCGTTCCACCGGGACGACGGCGTCGGCACCGTCGGGTAGCATGGCGCCGGTCATGATCGGCGCGGCAAAGCCACGCTGCAGGGCGGCAGGAACGGAGCCGGCGGGAATGGCCGCGGCAATCTTCAGCCGGGCCCGCGCGGCGAGATCGGCAGCACTGACGGCAAACCCATCCATCTGCGAGTTGGCGAACGGCGGCAAATCGATCCCCGCATCCACGTGCTGGGCCGCCACACGTCCCAGCGCCTCGATCAGTGGCACCCTCCCGCCGTCGTCGAACTTTCCGGCCCAGGCGGCACCCAACAGGGTACGCACCGCCTGCTGATGCTCGGCAACAGTTCTGCGCATGGCATTCCTTCCGCTGATGACTTCCTCATTGGCATGATGCCAGACATAGTGGTTCGGCGCGCAACGGTCTTGCCCATGTGGGCTGCCGTCCGCCCCTGCCATGGTTCGGGCCGTCGGGGACGGGACAAAGCAGCCGTTCCGTTGCAGCCGTTTAAGTCGCAGCCGTTTTAGCTGCGGCTAATAGCCGGTTTCGGCAACCCGTTTGAGCCCGGCAAGATCCGCCGCCACGGCCTCGACATCACGGGCAAAGTCCTCCTCGCTCATTCCCGGCCTCCGGCGGATGGTGAAGACCACCTCACACGTTCCCCCGTCCGCGATCACTCGCATCGGATTGTAAATGGTCTCCCCGGACGGAAGGGTGACCTCGTGGTCGAGCACACCGTAGGGATTTTGCCCGGTGAAATTGATGCGGACCTGCCCCATCGGTGAATCCGCTAACCAGTGATCGTCCACCCGTTCCACCGGACTTCCGGTGAGCCCGGCGGCCCACTGCGGCAGGTGGATCGGGTCCGAGGCGTAGGCGTAAACCTCCGCGGCCGGGCGTTCGATGGCGGTTGAGATGTGTCTTGACGCCGGTTTCATTGCTGCTCCATTTCGTACCTGCCTCAGTTTCACTACTACCTCAGATCCGCTGCTACCTCAGATCCGCTGCCTCATCAGATCCGCAGCTTCAGCAGTGTCAGGGCTGCCACCGTTTCAGGGCTGCATCTGATCTACGGGGCGTCCGGCGGCTGCCAGGCTGGATCACGTCCGAACCATCCAGCCAGCCGGTCCTGGACGGGAGCTCCATCGGGCACCGAAACCTCCGGGCCGAAGGCCTTGTCCGCACCGCGAAAGGCTGGCTGCAGCATCCGCTGCCCCCAGGCCAGGGCGTACGCGGCCACCTCCGGATCCAGATGGCTGCCCTGGCCAGTAGCCCGGGCAAGATCCCACGCGTGCACACTCAATTCGGTGATCTGCTGGTCAGCGCGGTCAATCAAAGGGGCTAGGCGGCCGCCCGGCCCCGCAACCTCGACGTCCCGGTCGGCCTCACGCCAGGTGCTCAGCAGCCGCTGTGCGCGCTCCTGGTAATCAACCGACCAGGCATTCCCCAGAGCCTGCGGCGGTTCCGCCCAGTCGGGCGTTTCCCCGCGGGCCGCAACGGTGAAATTGTGCAGATCCTGCCCCACCACGTGCTGCAGCAGGCGGCCCACGTCCCAGTTGCCGCACGGCGTGGGCAGCGATGTCTGGCCTGGTTCCACGCCGGAGACAATGCGGCCGGTCTGTAGCACCGCACGTTCGAGCAACATCAGGGTGTCCTCCGAGACTATCGTCATAGCTGTTCCTTTCAGCGCGTCCAAGGTGATGGCTGGCTGGATTCTACTCCTGCCGGCAATCCGCCATCCCTGCAATCCGCAACCCCGGCAATCTGAGCTGACCGTTAGGAGAGCCGGTGCGACCGTCAGAAGCAGCGAGGCCGCGGTCAAGGCGCTGCCATGCAGCCCCGAGCCAGCGGCTCTGATCTGGCATCAGCGATCAGCCAGCGATGGCCCCTCGTTGCAGATCCGCTTCTGAGGGAATAATGTGGCAGTCATGACGCAAATACGGATCGCCGACGCCGCACGGTTTCTGAGCGTCAGTGACGATACCGTGCGGCGGTGGATTGAAAACGGCACGCTCTCCGGGGCCAAAGATGATTCCGGGCTGGCCGTGGTGGACGGACTGGAGTTGGCCGGGCTGGCCCGGAAGCAGTCGGTCCTGCCCGACGATCCGGCGCAGGTGAGCAGCTCGGCGAGGAACAGATTCGTGGGGCTGGTGACACACGTTGTGACCGACACCGTCATGGCCCAGGTTGAGCTGCAGTGCGGACCGCACCGGATGGTCTCGCTGATGAGCAGCGAAGCGGTCAGGGAGCTGGGGTTGGAACCTGGATCGGTGGCGACCGCCGTCGTCAAGGCTACCAACGTGATCGTCGAAACCCCGCAGCGCAAGGCCGCCCTGTGAAACAACCGCCCCGACTCCGGGGCTGCGCGAGGGTTATGACCGGACTGCTCTGCACCGTTCTGCTCTGCCTGGGCCTCGCCGCCTGCGGGTCCGCAGCTGCGGGTAACCGCCCGGATTCACCCGCCGCCGGCACCGCAGACACGGAAACTCTCTCAGGCACCCTGACGGTGTTTGCCGCCGCTTCGCTGAAGGCGACGTTCACCGACCTGGCAAACACATTTGAAAAGGACCACCCGGGAACCAAAATCCAGCTGAGTTTCGCGGGCTCCTCCGATCTGGTCACGCAGATCACCGAGGGCGCGCCGGCGGATGTCTTTGCTTCCGCGGACACCACGAACATGGCCCGGCTGTCCGATGCCTCCCTGCTGGAGGGCGCTTCATTGGACTTTGCCAGCAATGCCCTGACCATCGCGGTCCCGCCGTCGAACCCCGCGTCCATCGCCAGCTTCGCAGATCTGGCCCGCCCCGGCGTCAAAGTTGTCATTTGCTCGCCGCAGGTGCCCTGCGGCGCTGCGGCGGCGAAAATCGAACAGGCAACGGGCACCACCCTGAAGCCGGTCAGCGAAGAATCCGCCGTCACGGATGTACTCGGAAAAGTGAGCTCCGGGGAGGCCGATGCCGGGCTGGTTTACGTCACCGATGTGAAGGGGGCCGGCGGAAAAGTCACCCCGATCGGCTTTCCGGAGTCCGGCACCGCCGTCAACACCTATCCCATCGCCACCGTTGCCGGCAGCATACACTGGCAGCTGGCCAAGGCCTTTATTGACATGGTGACCGGTGCGGCGGGGCAGAAAGTCCTGGCCGACGCCGGCTTTGGAAAGCCCTGACCGGGCACAGGGGGAGGACTCGACGGTGTCGTCCCCCCGCGCGGGCCGGCTACGACGGCGGATACTCGGCGGTTCCGCTCTCGGTCTGGCTCGTCGCCGCCGTCGGCACGCTCTTTATTCTGCTGCCGCTGGCGGCGATGACGGCGCGGGTCAACTGGGCGCAGTTCATCCCGCTGGTGACGTCAGAGCCTTCGCTGGCGGCGCTCGGCCTGAGCCTGCGCACGTCCGCGGCCAGCACAGTACTGTGCGCCCTGCTGGGCGTTCCGTTGGCGCTGGTGCTGGCCCGCAGCCGGTTCCCGGGACAGCGGCTCCTGCGTTCGCTGGTGCTGCTGCCGCTGGTGCTCCCTCCGGTGGTGGGCGGAATTGCGCTGCTGTACACGTTCGGCCGGCGCGGACTGATCGGTTCGTCCCTGAGCGTGCTGGGAATACAGATTGCTTTTTCGACGACGGCGGTCGTCCTGGCGCAGACTTTTGTCGCCCTGCCGTTCCTGGTCGTGAGCCTCGAAGGCTCACTGCGCACGGCGGGGCACCGGTATGAAGCCGCCGCGGCGACGCTGGGAGCCAAACCGGGGATCGTCCTGCGCCGCATCACACTCCCCTTGGTCCTGCCGGGCCTGGTCTCCGGGGCCGTGCTGTCGTTCGCGCGCAGTCTCGGTGAATTCGGGGCAACTCTGACCTTTGCCGGAAGCCTGGAGGGCGTCACCCGCACCCTTCCGCTGGAGATCTATCTGCAGCGCGAAACCGATCCCGATACGGCCGTCGCCCTGTCGCTGGTGCTGGTGTTCATCGCCGTCGCGGTGGTCGGCATCTCCTTCCGCCGCACCGCGCCGCGTCTGCCCGCGGCCATGATGAAGCCGTGACATTCACCATCTCGGCCGGTGTGGCCGCAAGGGCGCTCGAGGTTTCCCTGCGCGTGGACGACGGCGAAACAGTTGCCGTCCTGGGCCCCAATGGTTCCGGTAAATCCACCCTGCTCGCCGTCATCGCGGGCCTGCTCCGGCCCAGTTCCGGACGCGCCGAACTGGACGGGCGGGTACTGTTCGACTACGGCAGAACCGTGGCCGACGACGGCAGGCCCCATGGTGGTGGCGCAGCGGGCCGGAGCGCCGGAGCAGCAGGGCCATCCGCGCCGTTCCAGCGCACGGCAGCGCAATGGGTTCCGCCATACGACCGGAAGATCGCCCTGCTGGCGCAGGAGCCGCTGCTTTTCCCGCATCTGAGCGTGCTTGAAAATGTGGCCTTCGGCCCCCGGTCGGCAGGGGCCGGCAGGGCCGACGCCCGGCAGACTGCACGGCATTGGCTGGTCGAGGTGGAGGCTCTGGAGCTGGCGTCCCGGCGTCCGGGCGAGCTTTCCGGAGGCCAGGCGCAGCGGATCGCCCTCGCCCGCGCCCTCGCAGCGGAGCCGGACCTCTTACTTCTGGACGAGCCGATGGCCGCACTGGACATCGCGGTGGCGCCGTTGCTGCGCAAGTTGCTCAAACGCGTACTCGCTGGCCGGCGCTCGATTATTGTCACCCATGACGTGGTGGATGCCCTCGTGCTGGCGGATCGGGTCGTTGTGCTCGAGGGCGGCAAAATCGTCGAGGAAGGGCCGACAAGGCGTGTCCTGGAACGGCCGCAGAGCCGCTTTGCCGCCGGCCTGGCCGGGCTGAATCAGGTCACCGGAACCGTCACCGGCCACGGGATCATCACCGCTTCCGGGATGAGCATCACCGGGCCGCCCGACGGTGCCGCAGTCCTTGGCGAGGCTGGCGTCGCCGTCTTCCGCCCGTCCGACGTCTCGGTGTTCCGCGACCCTGTCCACGGCAGCCCGCGCAACGCCTTTGAGGTCAGCATCAGCGATCTGGAACCACATGGGGATCAGATCCGGATCCGGGCCGGCGGCCTCGCGGCCGACGTGACCTTGTCCGCCGCCGCGGAGCTTGATCTCACCGCCGGGAGCGTCGTATATTTCGTGGTCAAGTCTGCCGCTGTCCGTGTATTCCCGGCCAAGGTTTTCCCGGTCAAGGCACATTAGGGCCGGTCAGCCCGCGGGTGCCGGGCCGATCAGCTCGTGTGCACGGTGATTGTGTGATAACCGGTGGCCCCGTCCGGCACCACCTGGGCCACCTGATCGGTCTGCGGCTGGCCGGCGCCGTCGAATGCCCTGACCTGCAGCTCATGCTGGCCGGCACCCGGACTCAGCCGGATCGTCCACTGCACCCATGTGTCCTTCGAAATGCCACCGCCCAGCACCGCGTCCTGCCACTCCCCCTGATCAACGCGAACCTGAACCTTCGAAATGCCCTTCTGCGGGGCCCACGCGACACCACCGACGGCCACCGTGTCCGTCTTCAGCGAAGTGCCATCGCGCGGAGTGTCGATCCTGGACTCCGTTTTAATGGGTCCGTGATCCGACCAGCCGCGCGTGGACCAATAGCCTTTCTCGTCCGAAAACCTCGTGACCGTCAGACTGGTGACCCACTTGGTGGCGGAAACAAAACCATACAGCCCCGGCACGACCAGCCGCGCTGGAAAACCATGTTCCTGCGGCAGCGGCTGGCCATTCATGCCGACGGCGATGACCGCGTTACGCGCATCCGTCATGGCCTCCAGCGGCGTGCCGGCCGTGAAACCGTCCGTGCTGCGCGAGAGGACCATGTCCGCGCCGGGCTGAACGCCGGCCAGCGCCAGCAGCTCACGCACCGGCCAGCCCAGCCATTTCGCATTCCCCACCAAGTCGCCGCCAACCTCGTTGGACACGCAGGCGAGAGTGGTGTAATTCTCCATCAGCGGCTTCGCCAGCAGTGTCTTCAAATCGATTTCCACCTCGTGGTCAACCATGCCGTTGACCGTCAGCGTCCAGCTGTCCGGGTTCACGGAGGGGACGACCAGCGCGGTGTCGATCCGGTAAAAGTCGGCGTTGGGTGTCACCAAGGGGGCAATGCCGGGAAGCGCCAGCGCCGCACCGGCGGGAAGCGGTGGCACGGCCGTAACGGGCCCTGGAAGTACGAGATTGGCCCGCGCCTGGGCTATGCCGATCGCGGTGGAGCGCACCACTGTGGCGGCGAAGCCGGCGACCACGGCCACGGCCGCGCCGACGCCTATCGACGTGAGGAACTTGCGCCGCCCTGGGGCCGATGAACCGGCGGCGGCTGTCGAACCCGGCAGCGCATCGCGCGGCATCCATTCCAGCAGCCGGTTTCGGAAGGCCGTGAGGAAGACGACCGCCAGCCCGGCCGCGACCAGCGGCGGTGCGATGGCCGCCGTCGTGCTCTGCGCGCGGGTGAGCACGGCAACGACGCCGATGATGCCAAAAACGGCGAAACCGGCCAGGCCGGTGAACTTGCGGCGGAGCTCAACGATTCCGCCCAGCACGGCCAGCGCCGCGATGACCAGGCACATGGCCAGCAGGAACGCGAGCTTGTCCGAGGTGCCGAACAGCGAAATGGCCCAGTCCTTCACCCCAGGCAGCATCGCATCGATCGCCACCCCACCGACGGCGGTGATCGGCGAGAGGGACGGGCTGACGGCCGCGGCGGTCAGCTCGCCAGCGGCCACGCCCAGGGCCCCGGCGACCAGGCCGCAGGCCCCGGCCCACCGCGTCAGCCGCCGCCGCTCGGTGCGGCCCGTCCGGCCGGTGTCTCCCAAACCCCCGGTGCCGGAGGGGCCGCCCGGGGTTCCGCGGCCACCGCCGTCGCCCGGTCCGCCCGCATCTCCCGGCAGCCCGCCGTGTCCGGTTAGCCCGGATCTGGTGCGGATGCTCATGATGGATCTCCTTGGCTGACTGTTGCAATGTAGTCGTCCGCACCCATTTCCAGGCCCATGATCCGGTCGCCCTCCGTACCCGGCGCGTCCCCGGCCACAAGAATGCGGCGGTTGCGCACCCCGGCGGGTCCGGCGGAAAACTGCGGACTGTTCACCCTCCCAGCATAGGTTCGCCCCACCCCTTCGGCAGCGGTGCAGGGGCCCGGATGCGCATTTGTCCCCGTTCCGTAAGGATTTCGCCGGGCCGGAACGGTGGCCATGCTCCTACCGTCAAAGGGTGAAGGAAAAGCCCCTGATCAATGAAGTCCCCGTGTCCTGTGCGGTGCCGCGGCCCGAGACATGTCCGCAGGAATGCCCGGGTACCCCGTTCGCGGACGACGTCCGGGACCTGACCCGCTCCCTTGATCCGCTGGAGGATTCCATATGGGCGCACAGGCAGCCCGGACCACCGTCAAACCTCCGCGCCGGCTTTTTGGCCAGGGCCGCGAGGAACCGTATGCCCGAGGGCTACGCCACGGTGCCAGAACCCTGGTCCCGGCCGGATGCTCATTGCGGCTGCCGGTTGGATCCGGAAGCCATGGGCGTAGATACCTGTGAGATGGCGGTAGTGCACGCCCGCGCCCGCGGTGCCGTGGCGCTCAAGCGTTCCATTTTGACCCACTGCCGCAGGAAGGCCGGTGGGGATCGGCCCTGCTGCTGGACGGGAACATCGGCATCGGCGGCAATACCGCCGCCCTGCTCGCCGGGCTGGCGCAGCTGCTGGTGGATGCTACGGGCCACGTCAGCGAGGCGTTTCCACGGTATGGCCCGTACCGGCGTGGTGGTGGACTGTGCTGACCGGCCTGGCCGTCGGGGCAGTGCAGTCTCCGGGGTGGCCCGCTTCTCCGGCGCCGCGACGGCCAAGGGCGCCGACCCATTCGGGCACACCGCCGGCCTTATGGGCCGGCGGTCAGGAGTGGGGCGAGTTCGTCAAGGGTGCTGATGGTGAAGTCGGGTGGTGTGAAATATGCGGGGTAGGGGGTGCCGGTACGGTTGATCCATGCTGTGCGCAGGCCGGCATGCGCGGCGCCATGGATGTCCCAGGGGTGGACGGCGGTGAGCAGCATGCGGGCCGTTTCCAACCCGCAGCTTTGTGCGGCGTAGTCGTAAGCGCCACGGAGCGGTTTCCAGCCGGGGCCGTCCTCGACGGAGAGCAGCTTTTCGAAGTCACCCAGGATGCCGGCGTCGCTGAGCAGCTTTTCTGCCACACGGGTCGAACCGTTGGTGAGGGTAGTCAACCGGAATCCGGCGGCCTTAAGGGCGCGGACCCCTCCTGCTGCGTCCGGATGAAGGGTCAGGGCTGCGAAGCCTTCCATGATGTGGTCGACGGCTTCGTCGATGGTGCGGTTCAACGGCAGGCCCGTCAGTGTTACGCGCAGTGATTCGGCGCCTATCACGGCGAACTTTTCACCGCCGCCGGCGGCAGCCAGGGCGAAACCGTCCCGCAGGAGTCCTGCGAACCACACTTTGGCCAGCAACGCCGGGGCTCCGGTCTGAGCGAACCGGTCCCCCATGGGCGACATGTCCGAGAGGGTTTCATTGACATCAAAAACAATCACGGCTACTGGATCGTTCATGAACGGCTCCATAATCTGTTCGGGTGGGAGAATCTGTATTCAGCCGGCTGTCCGGATCACATGCTGCCGCGGCCACGGAGTGGCACGCCATGACATCCCAGGCTCCAATTCTTTCTCACGTCCGGCGCCGGTCCCTTCGCTCCAGACTGCGGCGGCGAGTCTGCACTGTCAAGCCTACCCAGATGCCCGGGTGTCGGGCGCCGAAGACTATGGACTTGCCCCGGGGCTGCCAAGGATCGATAAAGGGCGTCCACCGGCACCGTCCGACAATATTCCCCGACGCGCCCCTTCGGGTCGGTTTGGTACGCATATCGTAAGGATTACCTCCTTCCCCGCCCGGCGCCGCGCTGATGGAATGGACGTATGCGAAGGTTACTTGGTTGGCTGCTGCGGAAGATCTTCGGGTGGCTGCAGGGCAGTTTCACTTCAACGCTGCATTCCCCGCGGACGGCCGTGGTGGTGGGCCGGTTACTCGGAGTAGCCTTTGTGACCTGCTTTTTCACCGGGTTGTACTCCCACTTCCTGCAGGACCCGTTACCGTGGCAACCGGTGCTGGCCAGACCGACCTGGCTCTACCGTCTCAGCCAGGGCACGCATGTGGTCACCGGTGTTGCCTGCATTCCGCTCCTGCTGGCCAAGTTGTGGACGGTCTATCCGAAGCTCTTCAGCTGGCCGGTGATCACCGGGGTCAAGAGCGCGGTCGAGAGGGCATCGATTGCGCTCTTCGTCGCCAGCTCCGTGCTCGAACTCGGAATGGGTCTGCTTAACGTTTATAAATGGTATCCGTGGCCGTTCAGTTTCCGCGAGGTGCACTTCTGGTTGGCCTGGATTATCGTTGGGTCGCTGGTCATCCACATCGGGGTGAAACTGCCCCTGATCCACGCACACTGGCGGGCCTCCCGTCCCGCCACGGCCGTCGAGCACGAAGTGCTGACCTCGCGCCGCGGCTTCGTGGGCGCGATTGTCGCCGCGGCGGCGGTTCTGACCGTGACCACCGTCGGGCAGGCGATACCTGCCCTGGGCCCCGTCGATCTGTTCGCGCCGCGCCGCCCGGGGGAAGGCCCCGCCGCACTGCCGGTGAACCGGACGGCCGCGGAGGCGAAGATCCACGCACCCGCCACGGACCCCGCATGGGCCCTGAAGGTCATCAATAAGGACCTCACGCGCATGTTCACCCTGGCCGAGCTCCGTGCGATGCCGCAAACCGAGGTGGTTCTGCCGATCGCCTGTGTTGAGGGTTGGAGCCAAAACGCGCGCTGGGGCGGTGTCCGCGTCCGGGAGCTTCTGGCCATGGTGGGGGCCGATCCCCGGCAAGCGGCCGAGGTCCGTTCCCTGGAAACCGAGGGCGCCTACACCGGGGCCCAGGTACCGCGCGAGTACGCGTGGGATGAGCTGACCCTCATTGCCCTGGACGTCAATGGTCAGCCCCTGGACCTTGAACACGGCTACCCGGCACGCCTGATCGCCCCCAACCGACCCGGTGTGCTGCAGACAAAGTGGCTATCCAGTCTGGAGGTACGGTAGGGATGACCGATTTGAGAAAGTCCCGGATCCTCCTCATAGTCCTTGGCCTCCTGCCCCTGGCCTGGGGCATCTACGGGATTGCGACGAAGGTGCCGCCGGGCCAGATCGTGGGGATCGTAGTGTGGCTGGCCGGCAGCGTGATCCTTCATGACGGTCTATTCGTACCGGCTCTGCTCATCATGGGAGCACTCACGGTATTTCTTGCCCGGAAACTCTCACGGGCCGGAAGGTACCTGATCCGTCTGGCCCTCATCATCGGCGGGGTCGTCCTGCTCGTTGTACTGCCACTGATCTATACGGCGCCCCGCACCGGAACGCCCACCGCGTTGACCCTGCCCTACACGCTGAATTTGCTGGGGTTCCTCCTGGGCCTTGCCGCCGCGACCACCGCCGGTGTCGTGATCGCCGAACGCCGGCAACACAAGCGAAACACCTCGCCGAAACGGCGACGGCTTCCCCCGTGGGTTGAGAGGGCTTGATCGTTTCGAGCGCCGCCTTTTCCTGCTCAAGGTTCCGGCGTAGTCCAGAGAGCGGTGTTCCATGGTCAGGGCGGCGGCTCATGGGAACATCGCCGTGACCATGGGGGGCGCCGCAGGTGCACGCATCCTGGCCGACATCCGCAGCGTGATTGCGGATGTCGGGTGGCTTCTGGTGCCTCCGGCACCCCGTCCAGACCTTACGAAATCCGAACGGTGGGCCGTTCCGGCTCCCACTGACGGCCGTGACGGTGCAGGATCGGTATGTGAGTGAAACACCGGATGGGCCGGGTGGCGGCAGCTCGGCGCTGCGTCAGTGGCTGCTCCCGCTGGCCCTGCTCTTCGGGCTGGCCGCCGTCATCGTCTGGACCGTAACCCAGGACGCCGGGGCGGAATGGGTTTCTCCGGTCGGCACCCTGGCAGCGTGGGCCGTCTTTGTTCCCGCCGCGGTGGCGGTCCGCCGGATTCCCGCCCGCCGTGCGGCCGCCGTCGTCGTCCTCGGATCTCTGCTGCTCGGTGGTGCGGCCATATCCGCAGCTCCGGCCACGAGCAACGACGCGGCCCGGTATGCCTGGGACGGGATTGTCCAGACGTCGGGCGTTTCCCCGTACCGTTACGTTCCCGCCGATGCGGCGCTGCAACGGCTGCGGCCCGGGTGGCTGTTCCAGCCGGGGGCCGCTGACGGCAGTTGTACGGCAAAGCTGTTCCCCAGCGGAACGGAGGCCACCACGGCCGTTCCCGGCGGCACGCCGCTGTGCACAGCGATCAACCGGCCGCATGTGCCCACCATCTACCCCGCCTTGGCGGAGATTTATTTCCTGGCCGTCCGGCTGCTTCCGGGCGTCGGGGCAGGCCTGCTGGCGTTCCAGCTGGCGGGCTTCGCCCTCAGCCTCGCCGTGACCGTCCTGCTGCTGGGCTTCCTGCGCCGCACCGGCCGGCCCCTGCAGCAGGCGGTCTGGTGGGCCTGGTCTCCGCTGGTGCTCTTCGAGGCCATCAACAACGCGCACGTGGACGTTCTCGGGGCCGCGCTGCTCACGGCCGCAGTCCTGCTGCTGGTGCGCGGCCGGGCGCTGGCTTCCGGTGCGGCCTTCGGTGCCGCAGTCGCCGCGAAGCTGATCCCCGCGATCGCTGCACCGGCGCTGCTGTACCGGCGGCCGCTGCGCTTTGTGCTGGCGGCGATGGCCTCGTTCAGCGTGCTTTACCTGCCGTATCTGCTGGCCAGCGGCTGGGCCGTGATCGGCTTCCTGCCGGGTTACCTGACCGAGGAGGGCTACCGAAGCAAGGACAGTCCGCGCTTCACGCTGCTGCGGCTGGTCCTGCCGCAGAGTTGGGCCGTGCCGGCGGGCGTTCTGCTGCTGGCGGCGCTGGCCGTGTACGTCTGGCGCCGGGTGGATCCGGAACAGCCGTGGGACAAGCAGGTGCTGATGATCGGCGGCACGCTCCTGATCGCCAGCCCCAGCTACCCCTGGTATGCGCTTGTGCTCCTGCCCTTCGTCGTGCTGAGCCGGCGCTATGAATTCCTCATTATTCCCCCGGTGCTGGCGATGATGTATTTCACCGGGGCCCAGTCCTATGGGCAACTCGTGGCGAGGCTGGGACTGGTTGCCGCCGTCGTCGTTATTGCCGGAACCAAGTGGTATCGCAGTCGGCAGGCCGCGCGGCAGGCGGCGGTCGGTGCTGCGGAAGAAGCCGGTCCACGCGGATCTTCGTCGGCTCCACAATGAACACGGTACACAGCCAGCGGACCAGCACGACGACGGCTGCCTCACCTTTTCGGCAACCAACGATGAACCCGCCCGGCCACGGAATCCTGCCCACGCGTCAGGCGATCCAGCGCCAAGGTGGTGCCCGCACGGTCCGGGTGGCGTAGCGTTGGGGTATGAGTGTTGACCATGTCCACGCAACGAAAGAACCCGTACATTTGGGTATGCCCCCGGTCACGGCTACTGCCGAGGCTGTGGACCTGACCGCAAAGCCGCTCGGTCAGGGCGGACTGTTGGACAGGTACGGACGCCGGGCGACTGACATGCGCCTTTCCCTGACCGACAAATGCAACCTGCGCTGCAGCTACTGCATGCCCGCCGAGGGCCTGGCCTGGCTGTCCAAGAACCAGGTCATGACCGCGGAGGAGATCCTGCGGATAGTGCGCATCGGGGTGGACCGGCTCGGTGTCCGTGAACTGCGGCTGACCGGTGGCGAACCGCTCGTCCGGGCGGACCTGGTGGCCATCATCGCCGGGCTACGCCAGGCCCATCCCCAGCTGCCGATCTCCCTGACCACCAATGGTGTGGGTCTGGCGAAGAAGGCGCAGGCCCTCAAAGACGCCGGGCTGACCAGGATCAACATTTCGCTGGATTCGCTGCATCCGGAGACCTTTGCCCAGCTGACCCGCCGGCCCTTCCTGGATCAGGTGCTGGCCGGCGTGGAGGCTGCCGCCGCGGCCGGGTTAGGGTCCATCAAGATCAATGCCGTGCTGATGCGCGGCATCAACGACCAGGGCGCCGCCGAACTGCTGGGATGGGCGCTGGCAGGTGGCTATGAACTGCGCTTCATCGAACAGATGCCCCTGGACGCGGACCACGGCTGGACCCGGGCGAACATGATCACGGCCGCGGAAATCCGGCAGCTGCTGGCCGCGGAATTCGATCTTTCCCCGGACCCGCGCGAGCGTGACGGCGCGCCGGCGGAGCGCTTTGAGGTGCGCCGGCACGGCTCCGCGGAGCTGCTGGGCACGGTCGGCATCATCGCCTCGGTCACGGAGCCCTTCTGCTCGGACTGCAAGCGGACCCGGATCACGGCGGAGGGCAAGGTGATGAGCTGCCTGTTCTCGCGCGTCGAGGTGGATCTGCTGGACCTGCTGCGCGCCGGTGAGGCGGCGGCCGACGACGACGCCATCGCGGTCCGCTGGAAAGAAGCCATGTGGGCCAAGCCGAAGGCGCACGGTATGGACCACGTGGGCCTTGGCGCGGCCGGTTTTGTGCAGCCGGACCGCAGCATGAGCGCGATCGGCGGATAGATGCTGATCCGCTATTTTGCGGCGGCCCAGGCCGCCACCGGTATGAACGAAGAGACGCTTCTGCACGCCGGGCCGATCAGCATCAATGATTTACGGGAACAGCTCACCGCGCTGCATCCGGTTTCCGCGTCGGAGCATACGCCGCCCTTGGGTGAACTGCTGAAGCGGTGCAGTTTTCTGCGTAATGAGGTCGTGCTCCGGGACCTCGCCGCCGACCTGGACCCGGAGGACGTCGTAGATGTTCTGCCGCCCTTCGCCGGCGGCTAACCGCTTTTCGGCATACGGTTCTGCGCACCGCTCGCGGCTTGGGCTGCGCACGATGCAACCCTGCGAACCGTGACGGGCTAACTCTGCGCCGCTTTCCCCGGCGCCGGTGGCCGACCAAGGGAGCCCTCGCGAACGAGCGGTCAGCGGACCCTCGCGAACGCGAGGTCAGAGGCCGAAGGTCTCGGATTCCTCGAAGGGGCCGACGACGGTGATGGTGCGGGGCCCGGCGGCGAGTTCGCGCGCCAGCGTCCGGACTTGCTCCGCCGTCACCATGCCAACGCGGGAGAGCGTCTCGTCGATGTCCAGGAATTCCCCGGAGACCAGCTCCGAGCGGCCCAGCCGGGACATCCGCGAGCCGGTGTCCTCCAGCGCGAGCACAATACCGCCGGAGAGCTGCCCGATGGCCTTGGTCAGTTCGTCGTCGGTGATCCCGTCAGCGGCCAGTTTTTCCAATTCAGTGGTCAGCAGCCCGATCACCTGGCCGACCTTCTGCGGGGCACAGCCGGCGTACATGCCGAAGTATCCTGCGTCGGCGTAGCCGGAGGCAAAAGAGTACGTGGAGTAGACGAGGCCGCGCTTTTCGCGGATTTCCTGAAACAGCCGGGACGACATTCCGCCGCCCAGCACGGCGTTGAGGACGCTCATCTCAAACCGGCGCTCGTCGTTGGCGACGATGCTCGGGCAGCCGAGAATGATATTGGCCTGTTCGACCTGGCGCTTGATCACGTGCAGCCCGGCGGTCCCGGAAATGGCCACCGGCTCGCTGGACCGGCGCGGAGTGGGGGCGGCGTCGTCGTCCATCTCCCAACCGGCCGCGCGCAGTGCCGTCAGCACCTGACCGCAGACCTCGTCATGATCCAGCCCGCCCGCGGCGGTAATGACCAGCTCATCGGGACGGTAGTAGCGCTGGTAATGCGCCCAGACGGACTCGCGGGAAACGGCGCGGATCGCGTCCGGGGTGCCGCCGATCGGACGGCCGAGGGCGTGGCCTCCGAGCACCGCGGCAACAAAGTTCTCGTGCGCAACGTCCGTCGGATCATCGCTGTCCATGGCGATTTCCTCAAGGATAACGTCGCGCTCCTGCTCGAGCTCGGCGGGATCGAGGACTGCGCCCGTGATCATGTCCGCGATGACGTCGATGGCCATCGGCAGATTCGAATCAAGAACCCTCGCGTAGTAACAGGTGCTTTCCTTGGCGGTCGCGGCGTTGGACTCTCCGCCCACCTCGTCAAACGCCGAGGCAATTTCCAGCGCCGTGCGGCGCCGGGTGCCCTTGAACAGCAGGTGTTCAAGGAAGTGGGTCGAGCCGTGTTGGCCCTCGGCTTCATCCCGAGAGCCAACACCGACCCAAAACCCTATTGTCGCGCTCCGCTGGGCGGGCATGGATTCGGTCAGAACCCGCACTCCCCCGGGCAGGACGGAACGGCGCACGACGGCGCCGCCCGTCTCGCCCGAGATCACTGCGGAATCCTGCCCGGCGGTGCCGGCAGCCGACGTCAGCGGCAATAGGGTGTAGGCCATGAACTACTCAGCAACGCTTTCTGCCGTGACGGAAGCGTCCTCGGCCACGACGGGCGAGAGGGAGAGCTTTCCGCGGTCATCGATCTTGGTGATTTCCACCTGGATCTTCTGGCCGACGCTGACGACGTCATCGACGTTATCCACGCGCTTGCCGCCCGCGAGCTGGCGCAGCTCGGAGATGTGCAGCAGGCCGTCCTTGCCCGGTGTCAGGGAAATGAATGCACCGAAGGTCGTCGTCTTGACGACGGTCCCCAGGTAACGCTCGCCGATTTCCGGGATCTGCGGGTTCGCGATGGCATTGATCGCAGAACGTGCGGCATCGGCGGAGGGGCCGTTGGTCGCGCCGATGTAGACGGTGCCGTCATCCTCGATGGAGATGTCGGCGCCGGTGTCCTCCTGGATCTGGTTGATCATCTTGCCCTTCGGCCCAATGACCTCGCCGATCTTGTCAACCGGGATCTTGACCGCGATGACGCGGGGCGCGAACTCGGAGAGCTCGTCCGGAACATCGATGGCCGCGTTCAGCACGCCGAGGATGTGCAGGCGTGCTTCGCGGGCCTGCTTCAGGGCCGCGCTGAGCACCGATGCCGGAATACCGTCCAGCTTGGTGTCCAGCTGGATCGCGGTGACGAACTCACTCGTTCCGGCAACCTTGAAGTCCATGTCGCCGAAAGCATCTTCGGCACCCAGAATGTCGGTCATCGCCGCGTAGCGGGTCTGTCCGTCAACCTGGTCGGACACCAGTCCCATGGCGATGCCGGCAACCGGCGCCTTCAGCGGCACACCGGCGTTGAGCAGGGACAGCGTGGAGGCGCAGACCGAACCCATCGAGGTGGAGCCGTTGGAGCTGAGGGCTTCGGAGACCTGGCGGATCGCGTACGGGAATTCCTCGCGCGAGGGCAACACCGGAATCAGGGCCCGCTCGGCGAGGGCACCGTGACCGATTTCGCGGCGCTTCGGGGAACCGACGCGGCCCGTCTCACCGGTGGAGTACGGCGGGAAGTTGTAGTTGTGCATGTAGCGCTTGCGCGTGACCGGAGACAGCGAGTCGATCTGCTGTTCCATCTTGAGCATGTTCAAGGTGGTGACGCCCAGGATCTGCGTTTCGCCGCGCTCGAAGATCGCCGAACCGTGCACACGCGGCAGAACCTCGACCTCGGCGGTGAGCTGGCGGATGTCGGTCAGGCCGCGGCCGTCGATGCGGATCTGGTCCTTGAGGATGCGCTGGCGGACAACCTGCTTGGTGACGGAACGGAAAGCAGCGGAGAGCTCCTTTTCGCGTCCCTCAAACTGTCCGGCGAGGGAGCTGACAACCTGGTCCTTGAGTGCATCCGAGGCGTTGTCGCGGTCCTGCTTGTCCGCAATCTGGAACACCTCGGTCAGCTTCGCGGCCGCGGCGGTCTCGACCGCTGCAAACACGTCGTCCTGGTAGTCCAGGAAAACCGGGAAATCGGCGGTCGGCTTGGCGGCGCGTGCCGCCAGGTCGGCCTGCGCTGCACAAAGTGCCTTGATGAACGGCTTCGCCGCTTCCAGACCCTCCGAAACGATGTCCTCGGTCGGCGCAGTGGCTCCCTCTTCCTTGATCAGCTTCCAGGAGTTGTCCGTGGCTTCGGCCTCGACCATCATGATCGCGACGTCGCCGTCCGCGGTGACCTTACCGGCTACCACCATGTTGAACACGGCGTTTTCCAGCTCCGAGTGCTTCGGGAAAGCAATCCACTCAGAGCCCTGCTCATTGTTGACCAGAGCAACGCGGACGCCGCCGATCGGGCCCGAGAAGGGCAGCCCGGAGAGCTGCGTGGACATTGAGGAGGCGTTAATGGCGACGACGTCGTACAGCACGTCGGGGTTGATCGCCAGCACGGTGACCACGATCTGGACCTCGTTGCGCAGGCCCTTCACGAAGGCCGGGCGCAGCGGACGGTCCATCAGGCGGCAGGCCAGGATCGCCTCCGTCGAGGGGCGGCCTTCACGGCGGAAGAAGCTGCCCGGGATGCGGCCGGCGGCGTACATGCGTTCCTCGACGTCGACCGTCAGCGGGAAGAAGTCGAAGCCTTCGCGCGGGTGCTTGCCGGCAGTCGTGGCGGAGAGCAATGCGGTGTCTTCGTCGATGTAAACCATCGCGGCACCGGCGGCCTGCTGCGCGAGCCGGCCGGTCTCGAAGCGGATAACGCGCTTGCCGTAGCGGCCGTTGTCAATAACGGCTTCTGAATACTGAATTTCGGGACCCTCCATAGAGAGTCACCTCCGTTTCTTTGCGTGTGCGGCAGGAGGCAACCAACATCATCCCCAAGCCCACCCGTCTTTAGCTGTGGGACCTGTACAACACCCGGTCTTCGATCGAGATCCACGGGCGCCTGCCGTCAATAGGCCGTCTGTTCCCGGAGATCACTACCGAGGACCGCGAATGCGCGACGCCGGTTGGCTCCTGATTAAGTTAGTTCTCGAATTACTGACCAATTGCCGGGTCAGTACCGGCGATGTTGCTGGTACACTACCGCGGAGGCGGCCCTTCCGGACTGGAAGGGCCGCCTCACGGTGCTGCTAGCGGCGCAGGCCGAGACGCTCGATCAGCGTACGGTAGCGGGTGATGTCGGTGTCGTGCAGGTACGTCAGCAAACGACGACGGCGGCCGACCAGGCCCATCAGACCACGACGCGTGTGGTGATCATGCTTGTGCGCCTTAAGGTGCTCGGTCAGATCGAGGATGCGCTTGGAGAGCATCGCAACCTGGACCTCCGGCGAGCCGGTGTCGCCCTCGCTGGTGGCGTAAGCCTTCATGATTTCTTGCTTTACAGCGGCTTCTAATGCCACGGTTACTCCTTGGATTGTGCCGTGATGCCCGGTGCAGCACTGCGCTGCCGGGTACTGCCTGAGGCGGATCGGACTCGCTACGTTGCGGTAAGCGAAGCCGCCCGATCAGGACGGAATCCAGCCGCCACGGACTGCAGCCGGATTCAACCTTTCCAGTTTACTCTGCGCGGGTTGACTCTGTCGAAGTGGCGTGCGGCAAGCCGCAGTTCTTCCGACCTGCCGACCAGAATCTGCCGGCCTTCAGGCCAGAATCTGACGGGCCTGGTCCACATCCAGGTGCATTTGGTCCACCAGCGCCGCGGGACCGGTGTACGCGACCATGCCTCGGAGCCTGGTCACAAACTCAACGACGACGACCTGGCCGTAGAGGTCAAACGCCTCCACCGGTTCGTTCGGCCGGTCGATCACATAGGCTTCGACCTGCCGGCTCACACCCACAAAGGTGGGATTCGAGCCGATCGAGATCGCTGCCGGCCGGCGCACTCCGTCCGCGTCCGTCAGCCAGCCTGCGTACACGCCGTCGGCCGGAATGTAGCCGACGGCGTTGTCAGAGAGGTTCGCCGTCGGAAAGCCCAAGGCGCGGCCGCGGGCCGCGCCGTGGACCACCTCACCGCGCATATGGTGCGGACGCCCCAGCACCTCGGCGGCGGTGTCCACGTCGCCCCTGGCCAGCGCCTCGCGCACCCACGTCGAGGAGCAGCGCCGGTCCGATCCGAACTCGTTCACCACGACGACGTCGAAACCCAGGTCCTTGCCCAGCTCCTGCATGGTACCAAGGTCCCCGGAATTGCCCCGGCCGAAGCGCACATCGTGGCCGATTACCACAGCGGCGGCACCGAGCGTGTCGACAAACACCGACCGGACGAATTCTTCCGGAGTCTGCGAGGCGAGCGCCAGTGTATACGGCATTACCAGGACCGCGTCCAAGCCGCAGGCGGCCATTGTCGTCAGCCGGTCGGCCAGCCCCATCAGCTGCTCCGGAGCAGTGTCCGGGCGGTGCACCTTCGCTGGATGCGGATCAAAGGTAATCGCCACGGCCTTGGCCCCACGGTCGTGCGCGGTGGCCACCAACGCGGAGAGCACATGCTGGTGCCCGCGATGCACCCCGTCGAAGTTCCCCAGCGTCACCACCGATGGTCCGTATCCAACGGGAACCTCGTGAAGACCGTTCCAGAAGTGCACCATCACCCTCGTCCTTTTGCCGCGCGCGGGCGCCCGGCGTCGTTACTGACCGACCCGCTTGGGGGCCGAAAACCTCTCTAAGGTTACCCGCATGCGGGGCCGGTCCCGCCCGGGCGCCCGCTGCCCGGACCATCGACGCCGCAGGTCCGGCACCAGTGCCGCGGTGGGCGCATGCCGCCACTGACGGGGGGGGGTAACGGGGGCGTGCCGCCACCGCAGAAGGCGCGTGCCGCCCCCGCACGGGCACTCGGCGCGGTGGTTGACCGGCAGGCCCGCGGCTACGGCGCCACCGCACCGTCCCACGGAGTCCTCGGGTGCCGCTGATCCGCGGCGGCCAGGGTGAGGATCCAGGCGTCTGCGGGTGTTCCACGGTCGTCGGTGAAGCCGCGCAGCTGCGCTTCCAGCTGGAACCCCAGTTTCCAGGCCAGTTTGCGGCTCGCCCAGTTCGGCACCAGCGCGCGCCAGTAGAGGTACTGGAGATTCAGACCGGTGAAGGCGTAGTCGATCAACAGCCGCGCTGCCCCCTCGGCCGCTCCGCTGCCCCGAGCCTGCGAAGCCATGTTGATGCCGAGCTCGGCCGTACCTGGCCGGAAGCCGTGCAGGTCGATGGTGCCCAGCAGTGTGTCCATGCCCGTGTCGGTAACCGCGAAGGTGTGCGTCTCCCCGCTGGCCCAGCCCCGCGGTACAACATCGTGGATAAAGGTCAGTGCATCGGCTAGACCATAGTCCAAGGGCACCGTAGTCCAGCGGATCGCCTCCGGATCCCGGCAATTCGCGACAAGCTGCTCCTCATCCGAGCTCCGGAGCGACCGCAGTGTCACAAAAGCGTCGGTGAGTACCGGCACGACCGCTGCCGGGGCCGGAAATTCCGGAAGACGGCCTCGCCCGGAACCGTGGTCCTGTGCCGTCAGCGTGAAAATCCACCCGTCCGCAGGCTGGCCGCCGGCGCTGCCATACCCCCGAACGGTGCCTTCCAGCGTGAATCCAGCGCGCTCGGCCAGACGTCTGCTCGCCATGTTGCCGACGCCGGCGTGCCAGTGCAGGACGTCCAGGCCCAGTGTGTCGAAGGCGTAGCCGGTGATCAGCCGGACCGCGTACAGCGCCAGGCCCCTGCCTCGAGCCGACGGAGCGAGCTTGATGCCCAGTGCGGCGCTGCCGTCACGCACATTATGCAGCGCCGTTGTCCCGGCGAACGCGCCGCTGCTCTCGGCAACGGCGAAACGCAGGGTATGGCCACTGGCCCAATTCTCCGGGATGATTCCGGTGATCGCGGCCAAGGCCTGCGCAGTGGTCATTTCCGGATCCGAATTGGCCCAGCGGACATTGTCCGCATCCCGGTTCAGTGCCGCATAGTCGCCGGCATCGGCGGTCCGGAACGCGCGCAGCCGTACGACGCCGTCGTCAAGCTCGGGAACGCCCGCACTCATGCGGTTTGCGCCGGTGCCCGGTGACGGTACAGCCAGATCAGGCCCAGAATGGGCAACAACAGCGGAACAAATCCGTAGCCGCGGCCGAACAGGCTCCAGACGGTCTCCTGTGGGAACACCCGGGCATCAAAGAGACTCAGTGCTCCCACGACCAGCACCCCGAGCAGTTCCACACCAACCGCCACCGCGGCCGCACGGAACCAGAATGCCCCCTTTTTGGCCAGCGAAACGGTGGCAGCAATGTAGACCAGGCCGGCAAAGGCGGAGAGCAGGTAGGCCACCGGCGCTTCGGAGAACTTGCTCGCGATCTGGAAGCCGGCACGTGCGCTGGCGGCAAGTGCGAAAATACCGTAGACGGCGATCAAGAGCCGGCCCGCACCGGTTGACTTGCTGTCCTGCGTCCTGGGCGCCGGAGTGCTGTTAATGGTCATAGCTATGTCCCTAGCGCTAGTGTTGCCATGCCGTACCAAATCTGCGCCATTCGGGCCATCATCACCACGATGGTCAGTCCCACCGCCGCCAGCACGTAATTACTCCAAAAGGCGCGGTCCAGAATGGCCCAATAGAATCCCGCGACCGGCAACGAAATGGCCGTAATCAGGTAGGCCCAGAATTCCCATGCCGCCCCGGCTGGCTGCACGCCGGTGGCGGTCCTGACGATTGAGGCCACCAGATAGCTCAGCAGAAACAGTTCAACCGCCACCACGGACAGCAGCGTTACATCGTTGGGCCCCTTCTTCAGCAACGCGGCCACCACACAAATTAACGAGGAGATGAGCCCGACCACGAGCGAAGCAATAAACCAGCCGTCCACTGTCACGCCTTAGGCTCCCAGATCAGGGCTGAAAACGAGGACGGGCCTGGCATAGCTTCCGGCGTCCGCCAGCAGGGCCACCAGAGCGCCGTCCGGCCCAAACGCGGCGGCGGGCTTCTCCGCGGTGTGGGGTCCGTCCCCGCTGCACACAATCCGCCGGCCGAAGGAGAGCTCGGAAGCTTCCTCGTCGGTCAGTTCACGCACCGGCATCAGTGCCCGGGCGGCCCCGGCCAGGTCAAGGATCTGCACCTCGCCCCCTGACTGCACACCGTCCTCGAGCTGTTCCAGAGTCCTGGCCTGGTCGACGGAATAGGGTCCCACGCGGGTGCGGCGCAGCGCGGTAAGATGGCCCCCGACCCCCAACCCGGCGCCAAGATCCCGGGCCAGCGCCCGGATGTAGGTTCCCGACGAGCACTCTACCGTGACGTCAAGATCGGTCAACTGCCCGCCGTCTCCGGTCCCGGCAACTGGCGCTGCCGGGACCCTGCGGATGCCATTTATTTCAAAGGTGTGGACCGTAACCGGACGGGACGCCAGGATCACTTCTTCGCCGGAGCGGACCCGGGCATAGGCGCGCTCGCCATTGACCTTGATGGCGCTGACGCTGCTGGGAACCTGCGAAATTTCCCCGGTCAGTGCCCCGACCGAGGCGCGGATAGCCGCATCGGTGAGCGCCGCCGTCGTCCTTGTGGCGGTGACCTCGCCCTCGGCGTCGTCCGTCACGGTACTGCGGCCAAGCCGAATCGTGGCCTCGTAGGTTTTGCCGGTCCCGACGATGTACGTCAGCAGACGGGTGGCCTTGTTGATACCGACAACCAGCACGCCGGTGGCCATCGGATCCAGGGTTCCGGCATGGCCGACCTTGCGGGTTCCGGTCAGGCGCCGCAGCCGGGCGACGACGTCGTGGCTGGTGAAGCCGGGCGGTTTATCCACGATGATCAGTCCAGAATGCACGCTCTCCAGTATATGTGGAGCCCCTGGGAAGTCCTGCCCGAGGCGGCTGGCGCCTGTGCTGGACGGTCAGTGCTGGACGGTCAGTGCTGGACGGTCAGTGCTGGACGGTCAGTGCTGGACGGTCAGCACGTTCGAGGTGGCCAACACCGAACCGTCCCGGTGCAGCGCCTGAACCGCGACCTTGGCCGCCACTGCCACCGCCGCGGACGTTTCAAATCCGCGGCGCGGCACGGTCCCCGCCTCGGTAAGCGATTCCTTGCTGGACCCGGTCATAAACCGCCACGCCGCGGTTTCCGTGGCACCGTTCCAGCTGGCGTAGACCTGCATCGTGGAGCCGTTGCCGGTTAGAACAGCGGCATCGGGAAGCGTGGTCGGGCTTGCTGTCCAGGGGCAGCGGTAGGTCCGGTAGGACGCATTGCCCAAGCCAGTGGTTTCGAACAATGCCCTGCCATCCGGGGTGAATTCGGTGGCGGCGGGGTCCGATCCCCAACCAACGAGGACATGCCCGTCGTCGAGAATCTGGACATTTCCCTGCGAATTGCCACGATGGCCGGCATGGCTGAACTCCTGTTGCAGTGACACCGTCCGCGCCGCTTCGTTGACGCTGAGCAGCAACCCGCGCGAGGCGCCGGTATTCCCGGCGGAATAGTGGTTGTCGAAAAGGCTAATCAGGGTGCCGGACCGGTGCCGGGCGTCGTGCTGCCAGGCGAATGCTGCGTCCGAGGCCACCGCGAAGTCGCTGAGCTTCCCGCCCAACCGCCAACGGATGGCCCCGTCCGCGCGGTTGAGCAGATAGAGCGTGTGCGTGTGCCGTGAGGAGACGAGCAAGGCATCGCCTGCGTCATCGACAGAATTGAGATGGAACGGATCGAACGCCCTGGCTTCGGTGGAACCATCGGCGCTGGCGTTGTCGTCCGCCGGCAACTTGTAGGTATCCGCAATATCGATATGGTCGGCGGCGCTCCAGTCGAAAAGCATCTCGCCGGATCTGACGTTGATTTCCTGGACATGACAGTCGTAGATGAACCCCTTGGTCGGACCGCCGACGGGCCGCAGATCATGGGGAACCGTCGGGTACGAGATCATCAGCGCGGTGCCGGCCGCGGTGAGGCTGAATTCGTGCAGGTCCGCTTTCAACCCGTTGCCGGCATTGACTTGGGCGACCATCGTGTAGCTTGTGTCCAGAATGGTGCCGGTGCCCTGCCCATGTCCGCCGATTCCGGTCCCGGTCCAATACGTCAGCACCGGCCGGCCCTCGAACGTTTGAACCCGCAGGTCGGTCACGCCGGCGCCGGTCGGCTCCATCCACACAGGTTCGGCATGGCTGTCCAAAATCAGACCATTGGAGCCGTGTCCCATCGGACCGGCAAAAATCAGCCCGGCGGCGGTCGGCGAAGTGGCCCAGCTTGTGACCCGCGGGGTGGTCAGGTGTGTACTGACGAAGGTCCGGTCCGGCAGCGCGGGCGGCGCTGCGGCAACAGAGCTGGACGACGCCGACGGCCTGGGACCCGCCGATGCGCCAGGATGCGCGGCGGTGCGAGTCAAAGCGCCGGAGATCGCATCGTGGCTGGCATAGGTGGCAGCAGCAACCGCTCCCACCCCGGCCAGCCCGGCGCCGATCAGGAACCCGCGGCGGCTGAGAGCTCCCCGCACCCAGGTCCTTCGGTCGACGCCGCGGTTGGCTTCGTCCTCATCCTGGATAGGTTCCATATTCAATAATATGGACCGGGATCTGCAGGTCACCGGCACGTACGCTGATACTCTGCTGTGAGCCCTCAGCATCCCCACGGGTCGGATTTCACAGCGGCAGTCGTGCTTTTAACGCGGAAGCCCGCCGGCACGCACCCTGTCAGGCGGTGCGGGCGGGGCCTGCGCCGGTTTATTCCTCGTCGTCGTCCCGCTGGTCCAGATCGGATTCGTCATCCTTCTTGTACGGATCCGCGTCCCCGGCGAAGGCAGCACCCTGGGCGATCGCGGCGACTTCAGCATCGCGTGCCTTGGCCGTCCGAAGCAGATCCTCCAGGTGGCTGGCGTTAACCGGAATTTCGTCCGCCACAAATTCCAGCGTGGGAGTCAGCCGGACCGTAACGTTCCGGCCCACTTCCTGCCGAAGCACGCCGCGGGCCTTTTCCAGCCCCACCTTCGCATCGGTCTGCGCGGTTTCGTCGCCGAGCACCGTGTAGTAGACCGTCGCATGCTGAAGGTCATTGGTCACCCGGGCATCGGTCACCGTGATGCCCTCGACCCGGGGATCCTTGACCCGCTTGCGCAGCCCCTCGGCGATAATAACCTTTATCCGTTGCGCCAACTTAGCAGCGCGTGCCGAATCGGCCATAAAACTACTCCTCAATAAGGTGAGGTGCGCAAAATGGGGGTGATTTGGCTTTGCGGCCCCATTTTGCGCACCTCAGATGTCGGTGTTAGGCGCGCGGCTTCTCGCGCATCTCGAACGTCTCGATGATGTCCTCGGCCTGCAGGTCGTTGAATGACCCGAGTCCGATACCGCACTCGAAACCATCCCGGACCTCGGTCGCGTCGTCCTTGAAACGCTTGAGCGAATCGACGGTGAGGTTTTCCCCAATAACCTTGCCGGCGCGCAGCACTCGTGCCTTGGAGTTCCGACGAATGCTACCGGATCGAACGATGGAACCGGCGATGTTTCCGAACTTGGACGAACGGAAGATCTCGCGGATCTCCGCCGTACCAAGCTGGACTTCCTCGTACTCCGGCTTGAGCATGCCCTTCAGCGCCAGCTCAATGTCATCGATCGCGCCATAGATGACCGAGTAGAAGCGCATGTCAACGCCTTCACGGTCCGCAAGATCGGCAACACGCTCTGCCGGTTTGACGTTGAAGCCGATGATGATCGCATTGTCCACGGTGGCCAGGTTGACGTCGTTCTGCGTGATGGCACCAACGCCGCGGTGGATAACCCGCAGCTGGACACCCTCACCGACGTCGATCTTGAGCAGCGAATCCTCCAGCGCCTCAACGGCACCGGACACGTCCCCCTTGAGGATGAGGTTGAGCGTGTCAACCTTGCCCGCTGCGACTGCCTGATCGAAGTCTTCAAGGCTGATGCGCTTGCGGCGCTTGGCCAGGGCAGCGTTACGGTCCGCCGCTTCACGCTTCTCGGCGATCTGACGAGCCGTACGCTCATCCCCGGTAACGAAGAACGTGTCACCTGCACGCGGAACATTGGACAGACCCAGTACCTGTACCGGGCGCGACGGGCCCGCCTCCGTGATGATTCCGCCGTCCTCATCGAACATGGCCCGCACACGGCCGTGCGCCGTACCGGCCACGATCGTATCGCCGACGTGCAGCGTTCCGGACTGGACCAGCACCGTGGCTACGGCACCCCGGCCCTTGTCCAGGTTCGCTTCGATCGCGATACCGCGGGCGTCCTTGTTCGGATTGGCACGCATGTCCAAAGCCGCATCCGCCGTCAGCAGGACCGCTTCGAGCAGCTCGTTGATGTTCAGGTTCTGGCGGGCCGAGACGTCGACGAACATGGTGTCGCCGCCGTATTCCTCAGGAACCAGACCGTATTCGGTCAGCTGCCCACGGATTTTCTCCGGGTTGGCGCCTTCCTTATCGATCTTGTTAACCGCGACGACGATCGGCACGTTTGCTGCCTGGGCGTGATTGAGCGCTTCGACCGTCTGCGGCATGACGCCGTCGTCGGCTGCGACCACCAGGATAGCGATATCGGTGACCTTGGCACCACGGGCACGCATAGCGGTGAACGCTTCGTGGCCCGGAGTATCAATGAACGTGATACGGCGATCGGTGCCCTCGTGCTCGTGCTCAATCTGGTAGGCACCGATGTGCTGGGTGATGCCACCGTGCTCATCGGCCACAACGTCCGAGTTGCGGATGGCATCCAACAGACGCGTCTTACCATGGTCGACGTGGCCCATGACGGTGACGACCGGCGGCCGCACCTCGAGGTCCTCGTCACCCTCGGCCTCAAGTTCGGCCTCGAAGTCGATGTCGAAGTTGCTGAGCAGCTCGCGCTCCTCGTCCTCCGGCGATACGACCTGGAGCTTGTAGCCCAACTCGGTGCCGAGCAGGGCAAAGGTGTCCTCGTCGAGCGACTGGGTCGCGGTAGCCATCTCACCGAGGTGGAAGAGTACCGTCACCAGCGCTGCCGGGTTCGCCTCGATCTTGTCGGCGAAGTCCGTAATCGAGGAGCCTCGGCGCAGACGAACAATCGTGTTGCCGTCGCCGCGGGGTACGCTCACGCCACCCAGCGACGGAGCACTCATCTGCTCCAGTTCCTGCCGCTTCGCCCGCTTCGACTTGCGCTGCTTGCCGCGTCCGGCGCCTCCCTTACCGAAGGCGCCCTGGGTCCCGCCGCGTCCACGGCCGCCCTTGCCGAAACCGCCGCCGGCCGGTGCTCCGGTGCCACCTCCGGCACCCGGCGCACCAGTTCCCGGTGCACCCGGACGTCCACGGCCGGCTCCGCCGGGGCGATCGTTGCCGCGGCCCGGTGCTGCCGGACGCTCGGTGCGGTTAGGCATCATGCCCGGAGTGGGGCGCGCGCCGCCGGGGCCCGAACCGCCAGGACGCGGTGCCCCCGGACGAGGTCCGCCAGCACCAGCCGCGGGACGGGGTCCGCCTGCGCCGGCTGGGGGCCTTGTCCCTGCATGAGCGCCGCCTGTTCCAGCCTCAGCGGAGCGGGGTCCGCCCGTACGCGGCATGCCCTGGGACGGAGCAAAAGGATTGTTTCCCGGACGGGGGCCGGCGGCGCCGGGACGCGCGCTCCGCTCGCCCTCACCACGGTCGGGACGTGAACCGGATCGGGGCATGCCCTGCGACGGCGCGAACGGGTTGTTGCCTGGACGCGGGCCGCCGGGGCGCCCTGCCGTCGCAGGACGCGACGGGGCCGGTGCAGGAGCCGGGCGTGCTCCCGGCTTGGCCGCAGTGGACGATGCTGCAGCCGCTGCTGCCGGAGCCCTCTGAGCTACGGGAGCCGGAGCTACGGGAGCGGTAGCCGCCGGAGCGGTCTGGGCTACGGGAGCGGTAGCCGCCGGAGCGGTCTGGGCTACGGGAGCGGTAGCCGCCGGAGCCGTCTGGGCTACGGGAGCCGTAGCCGCAGGAGCTGAAGGTGCTGCCGCCGGAGCCGGAGCCACGGGAGCTGCCGGAGCCGGAGCTGAGGACGCGGGGCCGGCCGGAGCCGGCGTTGTCCTAGCGGAAGGAGCCGGAGCGGCTGCCGGAACCGGAGTTGCCTGAGCGGCCGGAGCCGGAGCAGCGGCCGGGGCAGTTGAGGAGCCGTTGGAAGTCCCGGCACCGGAAGGTGCAGCGGGGAATGCGTCGCGAAGCTTCTTCACGACGGGCGCCTCGATGGTGGAGGAGGCAGAGCGAACAAACTCGCCCAGTTCCTGAAGCTTGGTGACAGCTTCCTTCGAGGTAATGCCGAGCTCTTTTGCAAGCTCGTGTACGCGGGCCTTGGCCACATTTCTCCTGTCTCGGCCCGCACCGGACAGGTACGAGCCTTTAATTCTTAATTCGACGCTCCATGGCGGAACGTACGGTTTCAGAGCATAAAAATACGCTCATCGTTTGGCACTCATCGCTGGGTACTCATCGGGTTTCCATCAGTTTTCTGACCCGCTTCCAGGTTGGACATTTGTTCAGTTCGGTCATAGTGCTACCCTCCGGTCAGTCCTGCGATGTGGCTTAGGACGGACGAGTTGTCGGCGACACCCGGCAGGGCGCGGCCGATGGCACGTCGTTTGAGAGCCAGCTCAAGGCATTCCCGGGTGGGGTGCAACCAGGCACCCCGACCGGATAGACGATGGTGAGGATCGGCTACCGCACTGATCACACCGTCGGCAGTCATTCCACGCACCATCCGCAACAACCGTGACTGGGCATCACGACGGCGGCAACCCACACAGGTGCGCAACGGTACCGCAGGCGCTTGAAACACTGTTTCCGCTTCAAACACTTCTGTTGCCTCAGGTGGGAGTCGACGGTCGCTGGACCCGGTCTATTACATTCTAGCGCGTCGGGAACGGCGTGCCTAAACGCTGCCCGAGCCTGAGGCGCCATTTATGACGGCGTTTACCGTCCGCGACGCCGGAATTTCCAGCTCACTGCCGGGGAACGGCGTCATTGTGGCCACAGTCCGCATCACGGGAGAATTAACCGGCTGCGGGAACCGCCGCATCCGAGATGATGTCGATCCGCCAGCCGGTCAGCTTGGCAGCCAAGCGGGCGTTCTGCCCTTCCTTGCCGATGGCCAGCGACAGCTGGTAATCGGGGACGACTACGCGTGCGGACCGGGCATCCGCATCGGTGATCGTAACGGAAATCACCTTTGATGGAGACAGCGAGTGGGCAATGAAAGTGGCGGGATCGTCACTGAAATCAACGATGTCGATCTTCTCGTCGTTGAGCTCGGTCATCACCGCGCGCACGCGGGACCCCATCTCGCCGATGCATGCTCCCTTGGCGTTGATGCCCGGCTGGTGCGCCATGACCGCGATCTTGGTGCGGTGCCCGGCCTCCCTGGCCAGCGCGACGATCTCCACGGACTTGTCCGCAATTTCCGGCACTTCCAGTTCGAACAGTTTCCGGACCAGGCCCGGGTGCGAGCGGGAGAGCGTGATCGAGGGACCTTTGAGCCCGCGGTGCACATCGATGACGTATGCCCGGACGCGGTTCCCGTGTTTGTACTGCTCGCCGGGGACCTGCTCCGTGGGAGGCAGCAGAGCCTCCACCGAGCCCAGGTTCACCTGAATCATCTTCGGGTTGTGTCCCTGCTGGATCTGCCCGGAAACGAGTTCGCCTTCCTTGCCGCGGAATTCGCCCAGGACGTTGTCATCCTCGACATCGCGAAGCCGCTGCAGGATGATCTGGCGTGCCGTACTGGCCGCGATCCGGCCAAATCCGGCGGGCGTGTCGTCGAACTCACCAATCGCGGCGCCATCTTCGTCAAGCTCTGCGGCCCAAATGGTTACATGCCCGTTCTTGCGATCCAGCTCCGCCCTGGCCGTCGCCACCGCTCCTGGCGATTTATGATAAGCCACCAGCAGTGCCTGTTCGATCGTCGGGATCAGCAGATCCAGGGGGATCTCGCGCTCACGCTCCAACAACCTCAGCGCGCTCATATCGATATCCATGTCAGCTATCCTCTCCGTCGACCGCGCCTGCGGCCGGATCAAAATTCTCGTTCAGCCCGGCATCCTCGGACACACCTTCATCCGCGTGACTGAATTCAACTTCAACCGTGCCGCGGCGAATTCGGCCGAAACTGATGCGTTCGGGTTCACCCTGCTTGGGTTTCATGCCCTTCTTAACCGGCAGCTCTGGGCGGATCGTGACGCCGTCATCGTCGACCGCCAGCAGCCGTCCGGTCAGGTTCTCCCCCTGCATCACGTTGATCCTGACCATCCGACCACGAGCGCGGCGCCAGTGCCGGGGCTCCGTCAACGGACGGCTCACACCGGGCGACGAGACTTCCAGATCGAACGGGCGGCCGTCGTCGTGGGGGTCCGCGTCCAGCACATCGGAGAGCTCACGGGAAATTTCCGCAATGATATCCAGACCAACGCCGCCGCTGAGGTCCTGTTCAAGGTCGACGACGACGCTGACGGTACGGTGGGCGCCGGCCAGGTGGACGCTGACGTCTTCAAGGTAGAGTCGGTGAGCCTTAACGGCGGGGTTCAGCAGGCGAAATAACCGCTTGGCTTCCGTAGCCGTGGCAAGAGTTGTGTCGTGAGGCGCATTATGAGCGGTGGGCCGATCCGGCTGGGTCATGAGTTTGCCGCCTCCCGTTAGATGATGTTGTAGCCCATATCCTACCGAGTTTCGAGCCGATCGGGTGAACCGGCACCGGCCGTTGCACGCCCTTCCAGCGGGCGTTCGAGCGCGTTGTGTGCGCGCGGAGCAAGCGGCGTGAGATCATCAGTCATTGTGAATGACTCCTGCTCCGCCAGCGACGACGGCGACCGCCGGCGAGGCACCAATTTGTCCGGAACCGCGCGCGGTATCCGCCGCACGGAACCCCATAGGGCGACCACGCCTGCCACCCCTCCGGCAGAGTTTTTTACCGCAGCCGATGTGGAAGCCGGCAGCGCGGCAGGGACCGATGCGACGCCTCGGTCCGTGCCGGATCCGGCGGCATACGTCCGTGGGACAGCCGCCGCGGAGACCAACATCACCCCGGCTGCCGTTGCATCATCCGGGCCGGATCATGAAACGACTACCTCGCCGGAGCCCGGAGCGGACCTTGCGGCCAAAGCAGCCGGAGAGCCGGAGCCCGGAGCGGACCCTGCGGCCAAAGCAGCCGGAGAGCCGGAGCCCGCACCTCACCCGGGACCGGAGCCCGCGGCGGTGCCCGGGACTCCAGGCCCCACCGGTGCCGCGCACGCAGGCACCGGAATCGACGCCCTAAGCCGGCAAGCGGCGTCGGGGTCAGAACACGGCCTGGGCCCGTCCGGAAGCGGCCGGGGGCGCGGTACCGTGCGCGCGGGGGCCGGTGTCGTTCGCCGGCTGCTGCTTCTCCTGGTGGCCGCCGCCCTGGTCCTAAGTCTGGGAACTGTAGTTGCCAGCATGAGGGAGCCGGAACCTGCCGGGCCATCCGCTACCGAGCTCGCCCGACAGGATGCCCTATCCAGTGCCAGCGTTCTCGCGGGTTCGGTGGCCGCTCTGCAGGCTGCGGCACCCGCGCCCGCCATTGCCGCGCAGCTCCAGGCCGCCGACACGATGCTGCATGGCTACATGACTGCGCTGTCCGTTCCCGGGTCCGGCATACCGACCGAGGGAGCGGCATCTGCTTCCGGCTCCGCGGGCCGGGCAACGGAACCGGCAGGCATCGGAGAACTGATCGACGGCCTGGCAGCGAACAGCACCGCGTCCCTAACCGCCGCCGGGACGGCAGACGGGACCGTGGCCCGGGTGCTGGCGTCCGGCGGGGCCGCCACCCTGATGCAGGCCCGGGCCTTAGCCGCTGCCGCCGCGCTGCCGGTACCGAATTCCCCGTACCTCGCCTCCGGCAGCGTTTCTCCCGGCTCCGCCGCCGGAACAAACGGTGCGTCCAACGGTGCGTCCAACGGTGCGTCCGGCTCCCCATCCGGCGGCTCGGCGGCGTCAGGTCTGGCCGCCGCCTCGTCCGTTCCATGCGCGGGTCAGCGGTCACCGGCCGCGGGGATCAATGACGGACAGGCGCTTTTGGCGGCCACGACCGCGGAGCAGAAGGCCATCTATGCCTACCAGGTTGCCGGCACCCGGCTGACGGATCCGGCGTCCAGCTTGGCCGTCAGGATTCTGTCCGCGCACGAGGCGTCGCTGCGCGCTTTGCAGGATCTGCTCGCTGCCAAGTGCCTTGCAGTGCCTGCGGTGGAGCCCGGGTATGCTCTGGCTCCTGGATTCACCGCCCAGCCGGCGGCCGCTTTGGCGGGGTTGGAGGATCAGCTCGGACTTCTCTACGGGGAACTCATTGCGCTCAGCGGCCCGACTGACACAAGCCCTCCTGCCGCTATCCGGTCCGTGGCCATCACTGGCCTGATTAACACGGCGCAGCACCGGTTGCTCTGGGCAGCGCCCGACCGGCCCCTGCCCGGGCTTGACCTTCCCGCCGACGACGGCAGCACGGGCACGGGCGCCCCAGGCTCGGCAGCACCCTCGGCCGCCAGCGTGGGGTGACCAACGGAAAACCACGGATATCACGGGTCACAACGGATCACCACGGATCGCTAAGGAAGCTCCGCGAGAGTCACACCGGTGCCGGCCGATCTGCGGCACCTTCCGGAAGTCCGCATTGGCCCCCAGTGCACGGAGCTCCGGATAGGTCGTCAGGGCACCCTTTCCTTGCTGGCGGTACCGGGACTCACGTGGTTTGCTGATGGAATGAGCGAAGCGCCGGAACTCTCCGTACACAACAATGAACCGCATCGAGGAGACGTTGCCCAGCGGCTGAATTGGCTGCGCGCCGGGGTGCTCGGCGCCAACGACGGCATCGTTTCCGTGGCCGCCATCGTCGTCGGAGTCGCCGGTGTCACGACCAGCACGGGGCCGATCCTGACTGCGGGCATGGCCGGACTGGTGGGCGGTGCCGTATCCATGGCGCTGGGGGAATATGTTTCCGTCAGCAGCCAAAGTGACAGCCAACGCGACCTCATCGCGAAGGAACGCCGGGAGTTGGCGGAGGAACCCGAGGAGGAGCTCGCCGAGCTCGCCTCCATGTATCAGGCCAAGGGCCTCAGCGCCGGCACAGCCCAACAGGTTGCTGAGGAACTAACGGCCCACGACGCGCTGGCGGCGCATCTGTCCGTCGAGCTGAACATCAACGCGGAAGACGTCGTCAGCCCGTGGCATGCAGCCCTGGCCTCCGGAATATCATTCACCATCGGCGCCATCCTCCCGTTGCTCGCCATACTGCTGCCGCCGGAGGCCTGGCGGGTGCCTGTCACCTTCGTAGCCGTGCTTGTTGCCCTGGGGGCGACCGGTTGGCTTGGTGCCAACATCGGCGGCGGCTCGCGCCCGCGCGCTGCGGTGCGTGTCGTCGTCGGCGGTGCCTTGGCTCTGGCAGCAACCTACCTGATCGGGAATCTGCTCGGCGCCAGCGGGGTCGTCGGCTAATCCTTCCCGCCGCCAGCGGCCACAGAACGGCCGTGCGGCAGTAGGCTATGGATTGTGGCCGCCGTCGTACCGATCCCCGCCGACCTGCAAAGGCGTTACGGAAACAGCAGCGCCCGGCGTGCGTGGCTGGCCAGCGTCCCCGTACTGATTGAAAACTCCTTGCAGCGCTGGAATCTCGTAGTGGACCTGCCCGCGGGACGGGAACCCTGGAACGGCGGAACCGGCATCGTGGTCCCGGTCAGGGCCGGGGACGGGACAAGGGCAGTTCTGAAGGTTGCGTATCCTTCCGAGGAGACCCGGCTGGAGCCGCTGGCGCTGCGGCTTTGGAGCGGACACGGGGCCGTGCGGTTGCTGGAAGACGATCCCGCGGACTGTGCCATGGTCCTGGAGCGACTGGACGCCGGACGTTCCCTGCAGGGCGTTGACATCGATCCAGCCATTGAGGTCTGGGGCCGCATTGTCCGGCAGCTTTCCGTGCCTCAGGACGCTCAGCCCGGCTGGCCCGAGCTCCCCCACATCGCAGATACGGCCGAACGCTGGAGCGACGATCTCCCGGCCGACTGGGACGAACTGGGCCGTCCTTTCGAGCGCTGGCTGCTGGAGGCCGCTCTGGAGGTCTGCCAGACACGGGGGGCAGTGGGCAGGCGGTCATCGCGCGACGTTCTGGTGCATTCCGATCTGCACTTCATGAACATCCTCGGCAGGCCTTCGGATGAAAGCTATGCCGCCATCGATCCGCAGCCCACCGTGGGTGAGGCCGAATTCGCGGTGGCACCGTGCCTGTGGAACCGGATTCCGGACCTGTCCCGGGCAGATCCGCAGGCGGCGCTGCGCGAACGCTGCGCGGATCTGTGTGCTGCCGCCGGGCTGGACTACGAAGTCGCCCGACAATGGACCATTGCGCGCGAGGTGGACAACGCGCTGTGGTATTTTTCCGGAGGCGCCCACCAGGGAGACGCGGTGCGCTCCCTCTGGGTGGCCAGCACGCTGGCCGGAAAAACGCTCGCCGGGCTGCCTGCCGCGCATGAGCTCAAGACCCTGTAGACCGGTTCCGACAGGTGGTCCTAGCCGTTATGGGCAAGGTTTTCATTCCATACGTCATAGCCCAGCTTAATAATCAGGGCACCCACCACGACCAGGAAGACAACCCGGATGAAGCCGCTGCCCTGCTTCACCGCTGTCCTGGCCCCCAAATAGCCGCCGGCCATGTTTGCCGCTCCCAGCAGCAGGCCCACGCCCCACAACAGCGAACCATGCGGGAGGAAGAACAGCAGGGCTCCGGCGTTGGTGGCCATGTTGACGATCTTGGCCTTCGCGCTGGCCTCCAAAAACGCATAGCCCATCAGGGTCACCAGGGCGATGATCAGGAATGAACCGGTGCCGGGGCCAATTAGTCCGTCGTAAAAACCGATCACGGCGCCAATGACGCCCGCGAGTACATAGTGCCGATGCCCGGTATGCCTCAGCGCGGTCAGCTCGCCCACATTCGGCTTAAGCGCGGTGAAGATGGCCACCGCAATCAGCGCCGCTACGATGATGGGTTTGAACACGGACTGCGGCAAGTTGGCGGCCAGCACCGCCCCGCCGAAGCTCCCACCCAAGGCCACCACCGCCATCGGGATGGCCGTCTTGAGGTCCGGGCCCACCCGCCGGTAATACGTGACAGCGCTGGTGGTGGTCCCGAAGATGGAGCCCATTTTGTTCGTCGCCAGCGCCTGCACGGGGGTTATCCCCGGAATCATCAGCATGACGGGAAGCTGGATCAGGCCGCCGCCCCCGACGACGGCGTCAACCCAGCCGGCGGCGAAGCCGGCCACGACCACCACAATGATCGTGGCCAGCTGGATGTTCTCAAATCCAGAGATCAACGCCGCGCCGCGTCAAGCACATACTGGACCGCCGCACCGACGGCTACGTTGTCCGCCACACCTGTAGCGCGGTTTTTTATTTCGACGACGCCGTCCACCAGTCCGCGGCCCACAGCCAGAATCGTGGGGACGCCGATCAGCTCGGCATCGCCGAACTTCACGCCCGGCGAGACCTTCGGACGATCATCGTAGATGACCTCCAGCCCCGCTGCTTCCAGCTCTTCGGCCAAGGTCTGCGCGGCGGCAAAGATTTCCTCTCCCCGCCCGACGGCCACCACGTGGACGTCCGCCGGCGCGACCGACCTCGGCCAGACGAGGCCCTTGTCGTCGTGGTTCGATTCGGCCAGCGCTGCCACGGCCCGCGTCACGCCCACGCCGTAGGATCCCATCGTGACCACGGCGAGCTTGCCGTTGCGGTCCAACACCCTCAGGTCCAGCGCCTGCGCGTATTTCCGGCCCAATTGGAAAATATGCCCCATCTCTATCCCACGCGCAGCCTCCAGCGGCCCGGAGCCATCTGGAGCCTCGTCGCCCGCGCGGACCTCCACCGCCTCGATGGTGCCATCCCAACCGAAGTCCCGGCCGGCCACCAACCCGAACACGTGCTTTCCGGCCTCATTGGCACCGGTGATCCAGGACGTTCCCGCGGCGACGCGGGGGTCCACCAGGTACAGCAGTTTGGTGGTCCCTTCGGCGCCCAGCACCGCAGCGTCCAGGCTCAGTCCCGGCCCGATGTAGCCCTTGACCAGCAGGGCATGTTTTTTGAGATCTTCTTCGCCGGCGGCCTCGACGCCGATCTCACCCGCGGTGGGAAGGTATACCCCGATGTTGGCCTCGATGCGCTTCAGGTCCACCGCCCGGTCACCGGGCAGGCCGACGACGACGAGCTGCCGTTCTCCGGTGGGCAGGTCGACGGCCAGCACGACGTTTTTCAGCGTGTCCGCCGCGGTCCATGGTCCGGAATAGCGCGGGGCAATGGCATTGGCGGCATCCACCAGGGTCGCGATGGTGGGCGTCTGCGGTGTATCGCGCACCACGGCGGCAGGGGCGCCGCTGAAATCGATGTCCCTCGGAGCAACGGTGGTAACCGCTTCAACGTTGGCCGCGTAGCCGCCGGCCGAACGCACAAAGGTATCCTCACCGATAGCGGTCGGATGCAGGAACTCTTCGCTCTTGGACCCGCCCATGGCACCGGCTGTGGCCGCGACCGGAACAATGTCCAGGCCTAGCCGTTCGAAGATCCGCAGGTAGGCACTCCGGTGGGCCTGATAGCTTGCTTCCAGGCCGTCGTCGTCAATGTCGAAGGAATACGAATCCTTCATGATGAACTCCCGCCCGCGCAGCAGACCCGCCCGCGGACGCGCCTCATCGCGGTACTTGTTCTGGATCTGGTAAATGCTCAGCGGCAGATCCTTGTAGGAGCTGTACAGATCCTTGACCAGCAGAGTGAACATTTCTTCATGCGTAGGCGCCAGCAGGTAATCGGCACCCTTACGGTCTTTCAGCCGGAAAATGCCGTCACCATATTCGGTCCACCGATTGGTGACCTCGTAGGGCTCCTTGGGCAGCAACGCCGGGAAATGCACCTCCTGCGCGCCGATGGACGCCATTTCCTCGCGGATGATCTCCTCCACCTTGCGCAGCACGCGCAGACCAAGCGGCAGCCACGTGTAGATGCCGGGGGCAGCACGGCGGATGTAGCCGGCACGCAGGAGCAGCTTGTGGCTGGCCACCTCGGCTTCGGCGGGGTCCTCGCGCAACGTGCGAAGGAACAGGGTAGAAAGGCGAAGGACCACGGGGGATTCCGTTTCTTGAGCAGTTGGGGCCTGACAAAGTTACAAAGGCCTGTACTAATCTACCGTCCGGGGCACCGTGAGGCACTTTGACGCCGCCGTCCACGATGAACGGCCGCCGCAGAGGTGTCCCGGATTGATCAGGATGCTGGACAGACGCGTTCCGCAGGCCTAGCTTTAATTCATCGCCTGATGAATTAGCCCGGAATGCCTTTTGGAGGCCGCCATGTCCCACCTTGCCCTCCCCCATGACAATGCCCCGTCGGCGCCATCGGTCCCCGGCGTGGAAGTCCGCGGGTTGTCTGTGCGGCGGGCGAAAGCCACCGTCCTGGCCGGGCTCAACTTCAGCATCCCCTCCGGCCGCATCACCGGGCTGCTGGGCCCCTCGGGCAGCGGGAAAACCACGCTGATGCGGGCCATCGTCGGCGTCCAGCGCATCACGTCGGGAACAGTCCGGGTGATGGACAAGGACGCCGGCGACCCGGAGCTGCGGCGTGACGTCGGCTACGTGACCCAGGCGCCAAGTGTCTACCGTGATCTCAGCGTCGAGGACAATGTCCGCTACTTCGGCGCCATGCACCGCCGCAACCGCGCCCAAGTGAGGGAGGCGATCGACGCCGTCGGGTTGACTGACCTCGCACGAGGCCGGACGGCGGACCTGTCCGGCGGACAGTTCAGCCGGGTTTCGCTGGCGTGTGCACTGGTCTCCACGCCCCGGCTGCTGATTCTGGATGAACCGACCGTCGGGCTGGATCCGGTGCTGCGGGCAGAGCTTTGGGAGCGTTTCGCCCGGCTCGCCGCGGGCGGCACCACACTGATCATTTCCAGCCATGTCATGGAGGAAGCAAGCCACTGCGACACCTTACTGCTGTTGCGTGACGGCAAGCTGCTGGCCCAGCTCACACCGGACGAACTGCGCTCCCGTGGCGCATCGGATGATCTTGAACTGGCTTTCCTGCATCTGATCCGGGCGGACATCGCAGCCCAGGGCGGCGCGGCATGAACCCGCGGATGATGGGCGCCACCGCTGCCCGCGTGCTCCGTCAGCTCCGCGGTGACCCGCGCAGCATCGCCCTGATTCTGGTGGTTCCCGCCGTGCTGTTGACGTTTGTCTATTACTTGTTCGAAAACGAAACAATGCCGCCCGGCATCCCGCGCACCTTCGACCGGGTGGGGTTGATGATGCTGGCCATTTTCCCCTTCGTGGTGATGTTCCTGGTGACCTCCATCACTATGCTGCGCGAGCGCACGTCGGGCACTCTGGAACGCCTGCTGACGACGCCTATCCACAAGGCGGACCTGCTTTTCGGCTACGCACTGGCGTTCTCCATGATGGCGGCGCTGCAATCTCTGGTGGCCACCGCCGTCGCCTATTGGGTGTTTGGTCTGGACATCAAGGGCAATCCCGGTCTGGTCGTCCTGGTGGCCGTGCTGAACTCCGTGCTCGGCGTGGCCCTGGGGTTGCTCTGCTCGGCGTTTGCCAGGACGGAATTCCAGGCCGTTCAATTCATGCCGGTGGTGGTCATTCCCCAGATTCTGCTCTGCGGACTGTTCGTGGCGCGGGATCAAATGAACAGCGTGTTGGAGGCCGTTTCGAATGTGCTCCCGTTGAGTTATTCCGTGGACGCGCTGCAGGAAATCGCAGGGCACTCCACGTCCACGGCGGCCATGTGGGCGGATGTGCTGGTGATGATCGGGTTCGTCCTGGCGGTGCTTTTGCTGGCATCACCGACGCTGCGCAGACAGACGCCATGAGCGCCGGCCTGCCACGGCGGGGGCGGCGGAGCGGCACCGAAAACACGCGCGCAGTGATCCTTTCCAGCGCCCGGAAGCTGTTCGCCGAGCTCGGATACGATGCGACCAGCCTGCGCGGAATCGCCCGTGATGCCGGGGTCGATTCCGCGATGGTGCATCACTATTTTCAGGACAAGGATGGACTCTTTGCCGCCTGCATTGAACTCCCCGCAGATCCGCGCACGGTCCTGGCCGGCGTCGCTCACACCGCGCCGGAAGTCCGCGGGGAAGCCCTTCTGCACGCTGTCCTTGGCCTCTGGGACTCACCCGCGCAACCTGCCTTGATTGCGCTGATGCGCGGAGCCGTGAGCTCCTCATCCCGGGCCGCCCTGCTGCGCGAAGTCCTGATCAAACGAATTGTCGCACTGCTGTTGGCCGATTTGCCCGGCGATGCCGCTGCGCATCGGTTGCGCGGATCCCTCGTGGCGAGTCAGCTGATCGGCCTGATGATCAGCCGCTACTTCCTGAAGCTGGAACCGCTGGCCACCGCGGATCATGACGACGTCGTCGCCCTGTTGGGTCCTACCGTCCAGCGCTACCTCACCGCTCCCCTGCCGTAGCTCACGTTCGTTGTCGGGGAACGGCGCATGCGGACGGCGGCTTGTCGGAACGACGACAAATCGCCCCGCTCATTCGGCTCATCGAGCGGCTGCTCATCGTAGGCGGCGTAGCCGCGTCCACCTCGTCGTCGCGGTGGCGAACGAGCAACGCAACGAGAGGCGCGTCGATGAAAAACGGCCCCATCGCGGGCATTTCAGAAGTCGGGGGAAGGGTGCAGGGCGTTCAGGGTGTCATCTGCCCAGCTGAGCCAGGCCGTCTCGAAGCTGATGCCAGCCTGCAGGACCGCGCGTTGCAGGGCCGCGTCGGGTCCACCATCAGGTCCGACGCTAAGTCCACCGCTGGGCCCCACGCCTGGTCCGCAGCTGCGTCCGTCCGGGGCGGCTGTGGACTCCCGGTGCGGTGGAAACGTCGTAAAATCATGGGCTTCTACCGCCTGATATAGGGACAGCTGTTGTTGATGCAGCCCCCGGTGCCGTGCCAGTTCCGCGCGCAGGCTTCCATCCCGCACGGTTCCATCGTGCGTCATTCCTGCCTGCAATACGGCCGCCGCCCGAAGCCTTACCAGCAGGGCGTCCCGGACAGGCTGCGGATCCTGCTGCAGCCCGGTCCAGCGCTGAAGCTCCGCCGCTCCAGCCGGGAGGACCGCGTAATCGCGTTTTCGCCCCCTGGTAGCTTCACGCGCAGCGGACCGGATCAGACCACGCTCCTCCAGCCGCGCCAGCTCGCGATAGATCTGCTGATGGGTGGCCTGCCAGAAGTAGCCAATCGACTTGTCGAAGCGCCGTGCCAGCTCGGCCCCTGAGCCGGGTCTTTCCAGCAGGGACGTGAGAATTGCATGCGGAAGCGACATGGTTAGAGGACGGCTGCCAGCCGGGTGCCCTGGCTGATCGCACGTTTGGCGTCGAGTTCCGCGGCCACGTCGGCCCCGCCGATCAGGTGCACCGAAGCACGGCTCCCGGCCTGCCCTGCCGGTCCTCCCTGCGCGGAGAGTGCCGCTAGTTCTGCCAACTCCACCTGCAGTTCCCGGCGCGGATCCTGCCCGGTGCACACAATCACCGTATCCACGGCGAGAACCTGCATGGCGCCGTCGATGCTCAGGTGCAGTCCGTCGTCGTCAATCCGGTGATACGTCACGCCGGGAATCATCGTCACGCGCCTGGCCTTCAGCTCGGTCCGGTGGATCCAGCCGGTCGTTTTGCCGAGCCCTGCACCGATTTTTCCGGCCTTGCGCTGCAGCAGGTAGACCTCGCGGGCCGTCGATGGGCGCTGGGCCGGCCGGATCCCGCCACGATCGGCGTAGTCCGGATCGATGCCCCATTCGCGGTAAAACTTCTCCGGGACCAAGGTGGCGCTCTCGCCGTCGGCCGTAATGTACTCCGCCACATCGAAGCCGATGCCGCCAGCGCCGAGAATTGCGACCCTGGCCCCGACCACCTTCCCGTCCCGGACCACTTCCGGATAGGTCAACACACTGGGATGGTCCAGCCCCTTGATCTGAGGCATTCGCGGTGTGACCCCGGTGGCCAAAACGATCTCATCGAAGCCGCCGGCTGCCAGCTCGACGGCCCCGACTCGCGTGTTCAACCGGACCTCCACCCCGAGCAGCTGGAGCTGGCGGCCGAAGTAGCGGATGGTTTCATAAAACTCCTCCTTGCCGGGAATCCGCTTGGCAATGTTGAACTGGCCGCCGATCTCGCCGTCCGCCTCAAACAGCGTCACCGCATGACCGCGCTCGGCCGCCGTTGCCGCAAAGCTCAGACCTGCGGGGCCGGCGCCGACAACGGCGATCCGCTTAGCCGACGGCGCCGGGGTGACAACGATCTCCGTCTCGTGGCAGGCCCGGGGGTTGACCAGGCAGGAGCTGGTCTTGCCAACGAAGGTGTGATCCAGGCAGGCCTGGTTGCAGGCAATACAGGTATTGATTTCATCCGCGGCCCCACGGGAGGCCTTCAGGACAAAAGCCGGGTCGGCCAGCAGCGGCCTGGCCATCGACACCATGTCCGCAAATCCGTTGGCCAGCAGCTCCTCGGCCACCTCCGGTGTATTGATCCGATTAGTGGTGACCAGCGGGATGGACACCGAGCCCATCAGTTTCTTGGTCACCCAGGCAAAACCGGCCCGGGGCACGGACGTGGCCACCGTGGGGATGCGCGCCTCATGCCAGCCGATTCCGGTATTGATCATGGTGGCACCCGCCGCCTCTATCGCCTGCGCGAGTGTGGTCACCTCCGCGAGCGTGGACCCGCCCTCCACCAGATCCAGCATGGACAGCCGGTAAATGATGATGAAATCCGGGCCCACCCGTTCGCGGGTGCGGCGCACAATTTCCAGCGGGAAACGAATCCGGTTTTCGTACGGACCTCCCCAGGCGTCGTGGCGTTCGTTGGTGCGCGAGACGATGAACTCATTGATCAGGTAGCCTTCTGAACCCATGATTTCCACGCCGTCATAGCCGGCCTGCTGGGCCAGTGCTGCGGCGTTCACGAAGTCCTCGATGGTCTGCTCCACCTCCTGGGAGGAAAGTGGACGCGGAACCAGCGGGCTGATCGGCGCCTGCACGGCGCTCGGGGCCACCGGTTCCGGTTGCGCCGAATACCGTCCGAAATGCAGCAGTTGCAGCGCGATCCTGCCGCCATTGGCGTGTACGGCCTCGGTGACAAGCCGGTGTTGCTCCGCCTCGGCCTCGGTGCTCAGCTTCGCTCCGCCGGCGGCCGGGCGCCCCTGCTCGTTAGGGGAAATGCCGCCGGTGACCATTAAGGCGACGCCGCCGCGGGCCCGCTCGGCATAAAACGCCGCCATCCGTTCAAAGCCGTGGGGCAGCTCCTCCAACCCCACGTGCATGGAACCCATCAGCACCCGGTTCGGCAAGGTCATGAAACCCAGATCCAGCGGCTTCATCAAATGAGGATAGTTCGTCACGGATGCAACTCCTTAAGGCAACTAGTTGCATAAAGACTACGGCAGCCCCGGAGCGGGGACCAGCCGCCGGTCAACCGCTAGTGTGGCCGCTGAAGTTCCTGCAGGAGACGTTCAAGCGGTCGGCCCACAGCCAGCAGCAGCAGCGACCACAAAACGATTCCCCGGATTGTCACCGCGACGGCAAAAGCCAGAATCAGCAGGATCGTGGTGATCACGTAGGGCCGCAACGACGGGGCCGCTGATTGCCGGGTGCATGCAGGTCCGCAGAGCGGACCACAATGACCTGCTGCAGCAAGATGGCTGCGCTGGTGAAGACCAAAGTTCCGATATACACCGCGTACGTGGCCAGGTCACGCCGATCGCCCGAGCCCAGCAGCTCGGTGGGAAACGGCAGGAACACGATGGTCAGCAGCCAGAGCAGATTCGCCCACAGCAACGGGACGTTGTAGTCAATCACCTGTTCATACAGCCGGTGGTGCACGAGCCAAAAGTTTCCGATCCCGGCGAAACGCCCTCCGGGACGCGGTGCCGCCGTTGCTCGTCAAAGCCACGCATGGCTTCGGCAAGGTCCTCACTGGGCAAAAAGGCGCAGTTCCAGGCAGCCACGTAGTCCAATCCGGCTTGTACTTCCCGGCCGTGGCCGAAATTGAGGACTTCCTTCACGCCCTGCACAGCCAGTGGTGGGTTGGCTGCAACGGCCGCCGCCAACTCGCGCCCCCGCCAATGCACCAGCCATCCACCGCGGCAATCACCGGCTTGACGATTTCTGCACCGATGCCACGGCCTGCTGCAGCCTTCCGATTGTCCGTTGGAATTCCGCCCGCTGGCCGGCATTTCTCCCGTTTCCGTTCCTGAGGGCGGCGAAGTCCGGGCCCATCGCATTACCCCTGCCGGGACCGGCTATCTGCACCTCCGCGACGGTGCCGTCGACAACAACCGCAGGGATTTCAGCGAGCGGAATTGGTCCCCGGTGTCCCCGTCGAACGCCCTGCCAACCTCGGCTGCTGCCATTGGTCCTCCTCCTGCAGAGGTTCCGCCCTTGTGCTGCCTGGAACAATCTAAAACAATACGGTCGCGAACGTCCCCACCTGCCGGAAGCCCACCCGTTCGTAAGTGGCGCGGGCGCGGACGTTGTAATCGTTAACGTAGAGGGTGGCCAGCGGTGCGTGGCACTGAGCCAGCCGGACGACGGCGGCCATGTAGCCGGCGCTGAGGCCACGACCGCGGTACTCGGGATTAAGCCACACCCCCTGGATCTGGGTGGCTGCTGAGGAAACCGCGCCGAGATCGGCCTTAAAGATGACTTCGCCGTTGCCGTTGAGATGGCTGAGGGAGTACCCCTGCCGGATCAGTGCCGCGATGCGGCGGCGGTAGTGCTCCTCGCCGCCCAGAAACGGCGAATACCCCACCTCCTCTTCAAACATGGCGGCAGCCGCGGGCAGGATCGCTGCGAAATCTTCTTCGCGGCTGGGCACCAGCCCGGGTTCACCCGCCAGTCCCGGTTCGGCTGCCATGACCAGGAGCGGCTGATCGGCTCTGATTTCCGCGGCCTTCGCGCCCGCACACTCCAACTCGGCATAGATCCCCAGCACGGCTTCGGCGGGGCCGAAAATCGAGGCAATATTCCGCTGCGAGGAAGCCAGCCACTGGCCGAAGAACCGGGCCTGCACCGCCGTCGCCTGGACAGGGACCACGTTGGCACCGATCCAGCAGGCGCCCGTGAGTGCGCCGTCGTCCTCAAAATAACCGAGCACCACGGTACCAAGCCCCGCCGGGACGGCGCTCCCCGCCGTCTCCAGCTGGGACGCCATAAAAACATTGGCCACCGGGTCAAGCCCAACCAGTCTGCCGAGCGCGTCTGTGTCCTGATGGACCAGGGCCCGCACCGCACCGGCAGGAGATCCGCCGTTACGAGACGCTAACCACGGGACCACCCTTGACAGCATCTTCGCCATCGGTGTCCCCCATCTGTTCTGCGATCTTCATCGCCTCTTCAATGAGTGTCTCAACAATCTGGTCCTCGGGAACAGTTTTAATGACTTTCCCCTTCACAAAAATCTGGCCCTTGCCGTTTCCGGAAGCTACCCCCAGGTCCGCCTCACGGGCCTCGCCGGGCCCATTGACCACACACCCCATGACGGCAACGCGCAGTGGAATCTCCATCCCTTCGAGCCCGGCGGTTACCTGCTCGGCCAGAGTGTAGACGTCCACCTGGGCACGGCCGCAGGACGGGCAGGAGACGATTTCGAGTTTGCGGGGGCGCAGATTGAGCGACTGCAGGATCTGGTTGCCTACCTTGATTTCCTCCACTGGCGGGGCGGACAGGGAAACGCGGATGGTATCGCCGATTCCCTTGGCGAGCAGCGCACCGAAGGCGGTGGCGGACTTGATGGTGCCCTGGAAGGCAGGGCCGGCCTCCGTTACACCCAGATGCAGCGGCCAATCGCCGCGCTCGGCCAGCAGTTCGTAAGCCCGCACCATAATCACTGGATCATTGTGCTTGACGGAGATCTTAAAATCGTGGAAGTCATGCTCCTCGAACAAAGATGCTTCCCAGACGGCTGATTCGACCAGTGCCTCGGGTGTGGCCTTCCCGTACTTCTCCATCAGGCGCGGATCGAGGGATCCGGCGTTGACGCCGATCCGGATGGAGGTGCCATGGTCCTTGGCGGCCTGGGCAATCTCCTTGATCTGGTCATCGAACTTGCGGATGTTTCCTGGATTCACGCGCACCGCGGCGCAGCCGGCATCGATGGCGGCGAAAACGTACTTCGGCTGGAAGTGGATGTCCGCGATGACCGGAATCTGGGACTTCCTGGCGATGATCGGCAGAGCCTCGGCGTCATCGGCGGAGGGGCAGGCGACCCGGACAATGTCACAGCCGGACGCCGTCAGCTCGGCGATTTGCTGGAGAGTGGCGTTGATGTCCGTAGTGGGGGTCGTGGTCATCGACTGCACGCTGATGGGCGAATCCGAGCCAACGCCGACTGAACCGACCCTGATCTGCCGCGTCTTACGCCGGGGGGCAAGGACGGGTGGTGGTGCTTCCGGCATTCCGAGGCTGACCGAGGTCAAAATGTACTCCTTGTGGTTCTACGTGAACCTATTGGTTCGATATGAACCCAGTGCCGCCCGGGCTTGACGGCGGCGGTTCAGTTCAATTGTAGGCTTCGTGGCCCGACCGCAGCACGGGATCCAGGTAACTACAAGCTGGTGCTCAACAAACCCATCATGGGGTTCCATTCGGTGACCTTCAGCCCAGCGATTCCGCCGGCAATATTGAACGGGTCATCGGTCAGCAGGCGGTTTAGCGTGTCCTCAGTGTCGGTCTTGAAGATCAGCAATGCACCGGTGCCGTCGACGAAGGGGCCTGTTGCCAGCACCCGCCCGTCTTCCACCAGAGAGGCCAACCACGCACGATGGGCCGGCCGGTGCTTGTCACGCACGTCCGCCGAGTCGGGGCTGTAAACATATTCCACTGCAAAAGCGCTCATGAAGCCAGCTTATCCGCCCACGCCGCCGACTTGAGCACCGCTGCCATTGAAACACCGCACCGGGCCGGCCGGGGCGGCATGAATCAACCGCCGATCATCCGCCCAGCAGAAGCCATTTGGCCAGTGTCGCCACCGCAGCGGCCCACAGCATGGAGCTGAGCGTGCCTATGATGAACCGTTCACTGGCGGCCGGGCTCTGTTTAAGCTCCGGAAAACGGCCGAGTCCTTTGATGGCGACAATGTAGGCAATGGCCACCGGTTGTTCGGCGAGGATGGCAATGACGACAGCAGCCCGCTCCAGCAGCCCGATCACGAGGCCTCCGCGCAGCACGCCCGGCGGAGGGCGGTCGACGGAGAGCCGGTCGCCCCGCGCGGCAGGGGGACGGGGATCGCCACCGGCCGGTGCATCGGCCAGACCCTCGTCTCCGGGGGCATCTGCTTCGTGGTGCTCGGTCTGGGTGCCGTCGGCTTCTTGGCCGTCCGCGGCCCGGGCACGCCGCTCCTGGGCATCCGCTTCCTGTGCCAGCCGGAGCATTCCGGTGGTGACCGGCCATCCGAGGCCGACCGCGGTCAGAACGGTCAGCACGATCCATAGCGCCTGCATTCCGCTACCCGCTCTCTCGGTAAAAGGTTCGCTGACCGGCATCCCGTCCCGGTCGTCTACAGCCTAACGTCAGCCCCTGACAGGAATGCCGGACGTCCGTAATGCCGGACGTCCGTAATGCCGGACGTCCGTAACGCCGGAAGTCCGTAACGCCGGAAGTCAGGATTACCGAAGTCCGGAAGGCAGGACGGTGTCAGAGAGTATCGGAGACAAGGTTCAGCAGCACGGCGGCCGCCGCCCGACCCGCATGCTCTTCCTGCCAGCCGGAGCGCAACACCGCTTTGCTGACGGCCTGCGGGCTGATTCCGAGCCGTTCCGCGACGGCGGCCTGACCGCCCCGCACTCCGGGCTGAAGCAGATCGAGAATGCGCCATTCGGCTTCCGTCCGCCCTCTGACAAGCCGGCCGGTCAGGACCAGGACAGCTTCGGCCGAGGCCGCCAACTGCTGCGGATCGGCGCGGCGGAAACCGGCCTGGACAGCGTCGGCCGAGTCGAGACCGGGCTCGGAGGAACCTGATTTATGCGACGCGGCTCCGCCTCCGCTCCATTGCACGGACAAGGGTACGCGCTCCCCGGTTTTCTTGGCCCGCTCCACCGCGGCGCGCGCGGCCACGAACGCCGGTCCACTGGCCTCCCGTGGGCTGGGGGGCAACGGAAAGTCCACGGGTCCCACGCCAATCCCGATGTACCACTGCCCGGTGCGGAGCGCGCGCATGACTACCTCAACAATTGAGCCGGGATCCGTCAACACGCCCTGTACCTCGTCACCCACCGAGCGCTCGAACGCCAGCTTGGCGGGGATGTCCCGAAGCATCTCCAGCAAACCGGGAACCAAATCGGGGCCTCGTCGGCTGGCACGCTGGTCCATCGTCAAGACAAACATAAATCAATCATATGCAGATGATTTTAACAAATCAATCTTCAATGGCTGATAAGTGAACATCAACCTTCGCCCCCGGGCCAAGGGACCCGCCAGCCGGCCCCCTAACCCACTAACTGCCTTGGAACTCAGCCATGGCCCACTCCTGCTGTCGATTGAGCGCGGGAAGTCGAGGTTTGGCTGGCTGATGAATCTGAAGAGTGGAGTCCGCTCTGCAGGCGCCCGGGATGCTCAGCAGCTGGTGAAATCCATGTGGGGCGGCCAACGCGGTAAATCGACGGGTCCAAGATCAACCGAAGATATTAATCGGCTTGACGATATCGGCATACATGAGCAGTGCGCCCATCACCAGCAGCAGCGACGCCACCACATAGGTCAGCGGCAGGAGTTTCGCGATGTCGAAGGCGCCGGGATCCCTCCGCCCGAAAAGCTTCGCCACCCGCCTGCGGGCCGCCTCGTACAGCGCACCGGCCACGTGGCCGCCGTCGAGCGGCAGCAACGGAATCAGGTTGAACACACACAAGGCCAGGTTCACCCCGGCAAGCAAACCGACCAGCGTGGCAATCCGGGCGCTCAACGGAACCTGCTCCATCGCCGCCACCTCACCGGCCACCCGGCCCACGCCCACCATCGAAATGGGTCCGTTCGGATCGCGCGGCTCACTGCTGAAGGCCGCCTTCGCCACGCCCACCAGGCGCTGTGGCAGATTCAGCACCACCCCGGAGATCTTGACCATGCTGTCCCCCACCGAGGGAAGCACCGCGCTGGGCGGCTGGGCCACCATCGCTGTGGTGGGTCCCACGCCGATGAACCCGACCTGCTGGGTCACGGCCTGGCCCTTGTCGTCGAGCACGACGGCGCCGCTAGCGTCCGTCACCGGCCGCGCGGTCAGCACCGGAGTGATGGTCAGCGTGAGCTCCCCGCCGTCGCGCAGCACTGTAATCGGGACATCCCTGCCGGCAGATGCCCGGATCCACGACGTCATGTCGGACCAACCGGTCACCGTCCTGCCGTCGAAGGAGGTGATCACGTCACCGGGTTTCAGTCCGGCAGCCGCCGCGGGCGTCTTGTCGCACGTGCTCAGATCGGTCGGCGCCGGCTTCCCATACGCCACCTGACAGGCGTTGACGTCGGCCAGCGTCGTCGTCGCCTGCGGAGTACCGAAGCCCATCAGCAGCACAGCTGTCAGCACCACACCGATCAGCAGGTTCATAAATGGTCCGCCAAGCATGATGACGATCTTTTTCCAGACCGGCAGCTTATAGAACATCCGGTTTTCGTCGCCGGGGCCTACGTCCTCATGAGCAATGCTGCGGGCCTCCGTGGCAAGCGTCTGGAACATTCCGGTGCTGGAGGGCCGGACGCTGCCGTCGCCGGGATTTGGCGGGTACATGCCGATCATGGCCACATAGCCCCCTGCCGGAATGGCCTTAAACCCGTATTCCGTCTCGCCCTTCTTCTTGGACCACAGCGTGGGTCCGAAGCCGATCATGTATTTAGTGACGCGGACTTTGAAGAGCTTGGCGGGCACAAGATGTCCCACTTCGTGCAGCGCTATGGACACGGCAACGCCCACGGCCACGAAGATGACGCCCAGGATGAAGAGCAAAACTGTCACAATAATCTTTCCGGCTCGCCTATCGGCTGATGAGAGCTAAACGCTCGATGCTGCGGGTCCGTGCCCACTGCTCAGCATCCAGCACGGATTCGAGCGTGAGCTGCGAATGCGCTGAATGCTCGCTGAGGACCTCCTCAATAGTGTCGACAATATTGAGGAAACCGATCCGTCCGGCATGGAAGGCATGCACGGCTTCCTCATTCGCGGCGTTGTAAACGGCGGGGAACGTGCTGGCCCTCTGCGCGGCGTCCTTGGCAAGGTCAACGGCCGGGAACGCCGCCGCATCCAATGGTTCAAACGTCCAACTGGCCGCCTTGGTCCAGTCGCAGGACTTCGCCGCCCCCGGGACCCGGTCCGGCCAGCCCAGCCCCAGCGCGATCGGCAGCCGCATATCCGGCGGCGAGCATTGCGCGATCGTGGAACCGTCCGTGAACTGCACCATCGAGTGCACCACTGACTGCGGATGCACGACGACGTCGATCCGGTTCAGCGGGATGTCAAAAAGCAGATGCGCCTCAATCAGTTCAAGACCCTTGTTCACCAGCGTGGCCGAGTTGGTGGTCACCATCGGACCCATCGCCCAGGTCGGATGCTTGAGCGCCTGAGCCGGCGTGACCTGCGCCAGCTGTTCCCGTCCCATACCACGGAACGGACCGCCGGAGGCAGTGAGGATCAGCCGGTCCACCTCCGCGGCACTGCCCGACCGCAGGCACTGCGCCAGCGCGGAGTGTTCCGAATCCACCGGCACCAGTTGCCCGGGTCCGGCTGCGTCCTTGACCAGCTGGCCGCCCACGATCAGCGATTCCTTGTTGGCCAGGGCCAGCAGCGCACCGGATTTCAGCGCCGCAAGAGTCGGCGCCAGCCCGATCGACCCGGTGATGCCGTTAAGCACGACGACGGCGCCGACCTGAGCATGTCCGGTACCGGCGGCGCGGCCGCCGGCTTCCCGCCGGTCCGAGGTGTCCTTCCAGCCGGCAATCCTGGTCGAGGCGTCGGCGCCAACAAGGATCTGAGGATGATAGCAGCGCACCCCTGCCGCATCGGCGACGCCGTCGAGCATCTCTTTAAAGCCGCTGGCATTCCCGGCGGCGATCCCCACCGCCTGCGGCCGGAAACGCACGGCCTGCCGCGCCAGCAGTTCCTGATTTGTCCCGCCCGCGCTGAGCGCCAGAACCTCAAAGCGCGGGCTCCCGTCGTCCTGCCGGGCAGCGTCGATGACGTCCAATGCCTGCGTGCCGATGGAACCCGTCGAGCCCAGAAGAATAATCTGCCGCGTTGCGGTGCCTTGTGGTTCCCGATGATTCTGCATCTTTCCAGTATCCCAGCAGGGGCTGACACTACAAGCCGCAGCGCCCGTACTGCCGCGGGGGCCATCGTATAACGCGGTGGACCTGCGCTTGGGCCCGTGCTTGGGCCCTCGTCATCCATGCCGGGTCAGGATCCCACCGGGGAGAGCGCACCGACGAGTCCGAACAGGTTCTTGGGGTCCTCCGGGTTTGCGACCAGGTCGATGTCCGCATAGAAGTCCGTACCTTCGACGGCATCCCGGGCATAGCGCAGGGCGGAAAAGTCTTCTATGGCGAAGCCTACGGAGTCAAAGATGGTGATCTGAGCGGTGGATGTGCGCCCCGGCGCCTGATTGCCGAGGACCTGCCAGAATTCGGTCACCGCAAAATCAGCGGGCATCTGCTGGATCTCACCTTCCACACGTGTCTGTGGAGCATACTCAACAAAAACGTCGCCGAGGCCCAAGACCGTGGAGTCCAGCTCTGTCTTTCCAGGACAATCGCCCCCAATGGCGTTGATATGGACACCCGGAACCACGAGGTCGGCGGTGAGGATGGTGGCCTCGGTCTTGTCGGCGGTGCAGGTGGTAATGACGTCGGCGCCCAGTACTGCATCTGCAGCCGAGGAGGCGATGGTGACGTCGAAGCCCAGCGGGACCAGGTTGCGGACCAGTTTGGTCATGGCAGCGGGGTCTGTGTCCCAGATTCTCAGACTGCTGATGCCCAGGGCAGCCCGGAACGCCAGAGCCTGGAATTCAGACTGGCTGCCGGTTCCGATCATTGCCATGAGGCGCGCATCCGGGCGGGCGAGTTTCCTGGCCACCATGGCGGACGTCGCCGCGGTACGCAAAGCAGTCAGGACCGTCATTTCGGCCAGAAACGTGGGGTAGCCATTGTGGACGTTGGCCAGGACGCCGAAGGCTGTGACCGTCTGAAACCCGCGGGACGGATTGGACGGATGTCCGTTCACATATTTGAACCCGTAGGTTTCGTGGTCGCTCGTTGGCATGAGTTCAATGACACCGTACGGAGTGTGGCTGGCCACGCGGGGAGTCTTATCGAAGCGTTCCCAGCGGCGGTAATCGTCCTCGAGGTAGCCGATCATCTCGGCGATGATGGCCTCCGGCCCACGGGCGGCGACCCAGCGCACCATGTTGTGAACGTCGACAAAGCGCGTCATTTCCAATCCTCTTTCTGTTGATGATCTCGCTTGCTTCAACCTTAGGGTTCGTCAGTATGCAACATCAATTGCCAGATAGTGCGACTTTTATTGAGGGGATGCGCACAATGTACCGGCGTCAGATACATTGTGTATATGGCTGCACTTACTGATCTTGATCGCCAGCTCCTCTCCGCGCTGCGGGAGGACGGGAGGGCATCCGTGGCAAGCCTCGCCCGAAGACTCGGAGTAGCGCGGGCCACCGTCAATAGCAGACTCGATCGCCTTCTCTCCTCTGGAATCATCGTGGGTTTTTCCGCCAGAGTGCGTGACGAGCTGGATCCGCTGGCGATAAAGGCCATTGCCCTTATTGCGGTCGAGGGCAGGACAACGGACCGGGTCATTCGCCAGCTTCGCGGGATCCCCGAAATCCGAACGCTGCACACCACGAACGGCGGTTGGGATCTTGTCGCCGAACTGCGCACCGAAAGCCTCCGCGACTTTGATCAGGTGCTCGGGAGGATCCGCGGTATCGAGGGCGTCGTCAACAGCGAGACAAGTCTGCTCCTGAGCTCCGTCCTGCGGTAAGCCCATGCGGCGGAGGTCACAGCGGGACCTTTTCGCCGATGGCCGCCGTTGCCGGTGTCACGGCTGGCCAGACCGTTCCAGCAGCCGATCAGCTTGGCGACGTCGTCGATCTGCAGTTCCATGTTGGAATCCGCCAGCTGGTCCTGGAAGCTGGAGACCACCTGGGTTTCATCCACGCCCAGGACCAGGACCTTGTAGTCGGTGAGGAGCTTCTTGGTGACCGCCTCGCCGAAACCGATCCGGTAAAACACCGGTCCGTACAGCTCCTCGTCATCCATGGAGCACAGGATCGCGTCACGTTCCCGGGCTGCATTTTTGGTGTCGTCGTTGAACAGCCGCGGCGTGGCCGTCATGTAGATGCGCCTGGCCCCGGCGATGATGGCGTTGTCGTGGACCTTGACGAAGTGCGATTCCTCGGTGCCGGCCAGGGTGGCGCCGGTGGTGCGGTGGGCCTCGTCGCAGATGATCAGGTCAAAGTCCGGCAGGCCCTCACGCTGCGCCTGCGCGACGGCGTCAATGGACTGATAGGTGGAGAACACCACCGTCATGCCCTCATCGAGGGTTTTCTTTCCCATGGCTTCGAGCAGCGTTTTGCCGTCCGTGGTGGCGGGGATCTGCAGATCGTGGAGGGCGACGTCGGTCAGGTCCGAGTTCTTCTGCCGCCCCACCTTGATATCCGAGCACACCGCGTACGCGTGCATCGGCAGCTCGGTCTCATCCGACCACTCCTTCAGCGACTGGGACATCAGCGCCAGCGACGGAACCAGGAACAGGATCCTGGCATGGCCCTCCTGTTCCGCAACGCGTTCGGCGATCTTCAGGGAGGTAAAGGTTTTGCCGGTGCCGCAGGCCATGATCAGCTTGCCGCGGTCATTATCGAGGAAGCCCTTCATCGCGGCATTGACCGCCTCATGCTGATGCGTGCGCAGCTGCTTCTTCTCATGCAGCCGGGGAGCCTTGGACGGATCCGTCAACTCATACGTGGACCAGTCAATGTTCGAATTCCGGAAGTCGCTCAGGCCGATGCGCTGGATCGGCAGGTGCTGCTTGTCCAGCATCTCCTCGGCGTTGGGCGACCAGTTCGCTCCCGTGGTGTCCACGATCAGCCGGTGGCTAAACGGAGTTTTGCCCGACGCCGAAATGAACGAATCGATATCGTGCTTCTGGATCTTGTGGCCCTCGGCATAGAACTTGCACTGGATCGCCGTGACACCGCGGTCCTCACGCTCGGCCACCAGGTCAATCCCGGTATCGGGTTTGCCGTTGCGCCCCGGCCAGTCCCGCCACAACCAGACCTTTTGGTACTGCGGTGACTGGACGCCGTCGTGCCCTAGATACTGCTCGACGAGCAGCTCAAAGTAGCTGCCCTTCATCCGCTCCGAATCCGCCAGGTCACGGTATGAACCCAGCAGGGAATCGAACGTCGTCGCCACAAATGCTCCAAGGGATAGAAATCAAGCCAAGAGGACCATGATCCCACGGCCAGACCAGCATATCTTTCATGCACTCTGAACGATATGATGGAACGTATGAAACGGCGGAACAATGTTGTTGGGGGGGGCATGGATGGCGGCGTCAACACGACGGAGAAGAGTGCCGGCGCACCAACGGGCGTCGGCACGGAATCTGCTAAGGCTCAGGAACGATTATTTGACGCGTGGCTGAATATGCAACGAAGCGTGGATTCCCTCGGTCCGGCGCTCGCCGCCCTCAAACCCGCTACGTCTGCGCAGTTGGCCAGAAGCGCCCAAGCCGCTGAGAATGCCTGGCGAAGGATGGAAGACGAGTTTGGACTCCTCACCAGCACGCAGGTGGCCGTCCTTCTTGGCTCGCGGTCGGCGGGCCGGAGTTTCGCCTCGGAACAGCACCGTGCGGGGCACCTTCTTCGCATCCGGCGCCGGAACGCCTACCTGTATCCCGGGTTTCAGTTCGATCGGAGGGCCGGCAAAGTCCTCGACGTCATCGCTGTGCTCGTGCGGCTGGCCCGCGCATCTCACTGGAGCGAGGAAGACCTGGCCCTGTGGTTTGTCTCGCCGACGTCCTATTTCGAGGACGAAGGCAGGCCCGTGGATCATTTGGATCACCCGCATGCCCTGACGGAAGCAGCCGAGGCGAAATTCACCGTCGAATGGTGACTCCGGAGCCACCGCATCCGTTTCGGCCTGAAATCGAAGTCCTTAGCTTTGGCACCGAGCTTTACCGCGTGTTGAGCAATAGACGGAAGGGAAATGAATTCAATCCGGGTCACGGACGAGGGTCACGGTTCGCTTTTTTTGGAACCCCCGGGAAAGTTCCAGTGCTTTACGCCGCCGCAACCGAAGATGCTGCAGTGTCCGAAAGGCTGCTTCACGACGTTCCGTTTTCGGGAGGTCGATTGCTCTCTTCGGATTATGCGGACAAGGTCGCTGTGAAACTTGCACTCCGGCGGGAGCTGCGCTTGGCATCCTTTCTTGGCACCGGCCTGCGGACCCTGGGCATTGAGGCGAAGAACCTCACGGACACGGGCGCCTGGCGTTACCCTGACACGGTGCAGTGGGCCGCGGCAGCTCACCGTGCGGGCCTGGATGGGGCCGTGTGGATGAGCCGGCGCTGTAACAGCGAGCGAGCATATGTACTTTTCGGCGACAGGGTCACGGCCGACGACCTGGAGATCCAGCCGGATTATGTCCGTGTTTTTGGCGCCGGAACCGACCTTGACTGGCTGATCGATTTCTGCGCCCGGTTTCGGGTGGACGTCCTCCCGCCACTGTGAACCGACTGATTCGGGCACCCTGCCGCCGGCACGCGCTCACGCGCTTTCGAAGAGTGGGGGCCGATGCAACCGGCGCAGAGTTAGCGCCGAACGCTGCGCAGGAGTGCTCCCTGCGCAGGTGCTACGCCGCGCGGTGCGCAGAACGCACCGCCTATACCCCCAGGCAGTACTCCCCCAGCCCGTTGAGCCGTATGGCCCTCAGCCCGTCGTAGCGGCTCAGGGAATCGAGCAGATCGCCGCCGAAATGGTCCTGAAAATCATCGCGGGCACCCTCCGGATCGGTGTACCGCAGGTCGAAAAGTCCAAGGGTTCCGGCGTACTCAAACAAAACCGCCAACACATACCGACCCTGGAGCAGCTCCCATTTGTGTATGTTTTCGTAGCCGAAGCTGCTGTATTCGGATCCTCAAGGTAGAGCCTGAATAGTCCGCGCGCACTCCGATGCACGGCCGGATCCAGGCCCAGCCGGCCCAACGGCGCTGAGCGCGTTGGCCGAGCGCTGCCCTTTGATCGCGTCAACGCGGCTGAGCTCGTCAATGACGCCGCGGCGGATCCACGCCTGCCAGAGCGCCTTGATGACGGCGCGGTTCCTTCTTCAGCGCGGCGCGTCCCTTGGCGGTCAGCTCCAGCTTAGAACCGACGACGATGGCGAGCCCGCCTGCCTGCCTGCCTGCCTGCAGCAGCAGCGGTTAGGCGTAGGCAGAGATGGCCTCATCGATGTGAAGTCCGCCCCCGGAAGGGAATCGGCGACCAGCTGGACGGTGGCAGCCGAAGGGCGCCGGGTCTTCTGGCTGCATTTGAGCCTTCGGGATTCGGCAAGACGCAGCACAGCGTGCAGTTGCGCGGCTGCGCGGGAGGCGGTTTCCAGTTCGATCACGTTCTCCTCCTGAGTGGGCATCCCATCATCGTATCGAGCAGCGTTCCCTTGAGCAGCGTTCCCGCTGCCGCGCCTGCCGCACCGTTACCGCCGTCGTCGTCCACCGCCGTCGCCCCGCCTCCCGACATTCCGACGCGCTGCCGCCTGCCCACCCCACGCCACGTACCCGACGCCATAAGGGGTAACCTGGGAGCACACATGAATGTGGAGGTGTGCGTTGGTGGGGGAACGTCCGGAACCGTGGTCCGCAGCAGAGGTGACGGCCACCGTAGCCAGCTATTTCGGCATGCTCCAATCTGAACTGGCCGGCCAACGCTACGTGAAAAGTGCCGCGCGCCGGGCCCTGCTTCCGCTGCTGAACAACCGCACCGAGAGCGCCGTCGAATTCAAATACCAGAACATCTCCGCAGTGCTCATGGAGTCCGGCCTGCGCCCCATCCGGGGCTACAAGCCAGCCGTCAACTACCAAGGATCCCTGGCCGGGGAGGTTGCCCTTCAGGTGAACGACAACAGTGTCTTGGAAGCCATGATCCAAGCGGCCAACCGCCAAGCCAGGCCGGGATCTGTTGACCTTTCACTGGAACCCGGGTCCGCCCCGGCCGTTGTCCTTCCCGACCGCAGGCCCGGCCCCGGGCGAGCTGGATTCCCGGATTATGCCGGCGTCGAGGCGCGGAACCGGAGCCTGGGACTGGCCGGGGAATGCGCGGTTGTCGAGTTGGAACACCGTCGCCTGCACGCACTGGGCAAGTCGCCGCTGGCCGAACGGATCGAGCACGTTTCCCAAACCCAAGGAGACGGATTGGGTTACGATATTTTGTCATTCGAGCCCAGCGGAAAGGAACGGCTCATCGAGGTCAAAACGACGCGGGCACGTGTTGAGACCCCATTTTATGTAAGCAGAAACGAACTCGCGGCCTCCAACGAGCACTCGGAGCTGTACCACCTGGTCAGACTCTTCGACTTCGACCAGCATCCCGGCTGGTATCAGCTTGATGGGTCGTTGAGTCAAAGCTGCGCGCTGGAGGCCCAGAGTTACCTGGCCGTCCCGGCGTAGACCGACCCGGTTGCTGGCTGACTGCATCTTCCGCTGGTAATGGCCATGGACTTATTCATGGTACCGACAATGGACTTAGTCGGACGTAGTTGAGTAAAACTTCGTCATGGGCGTCACTGTCAACATCCACGAAGCAAAAACGAACTTGTCGCGTCTGACCCGGATCCGCGAGTAGTGGCTTTTTGAGGCCGGAATTCTGGCGGGGGCGTGAATTTCGGCAACTTTTGGGTCCGGGCATGACAAAAGCCCGGTTGTCGTGTCGGGTGGGCGGAGGCTC
>NZ_JASISR010000021.1 GCF_030063245.1 Paenarthrobacter sp. PH39-S1 | reverse complement strand
CCTTGTTTGCCATCCCCTCCGCGCAAGCCAGTACGATCCGCGAACGCAGCGCCAGGGCCTGGGAGGACTTGCGCCTGCGGGTCCATCGCGACAGCTGATCGCGTTCTTCCTCGGTGAGGATCAGTTCAGCCTTCGGGCGTCCAGTGCGTGCCATACACCAATTTTAACACTTATTCAACGAATTTACGACGCAGGACACTAGCCCCACTGCAATTATTTACCCCGCTCGCTCAGTTGAAAGGAACCTCCATGAAAATCACCGCTGCCGACGTGATCGTCACCAGTCCGTCCCGGAACTTTGTCGCTTTGAAGATCACTACGGATGAGGGATTCACCGGTTTGGGGGATGCGACGCTGAACGGCCGAGAGCTCGCCGTCGTCGCGTATCTGACTGAGCATGTGGTGCCGCTGCTGATCGGGCGCGACCCGCACCGCATCGAGGACACGTGGCAGTTCCTGTACCGCAGCGCCTACTGGCGGCGGGGGCCGGTGACGATGGCGGCCATCGCGGCCGTTGACATGGCGCTGTGGGACATCAAGGGCAAGGTGGCCGGCATGCCCGTCTACCAGCTGCTCGGCGGCGCTTCCCGGACGGCCCTGCGCACCTACGGGCATGCCTCGGGTCGGGATCTGCCGGAGCTGTTCGACTCGATCCGCCATCACTTGGAGGAGGGGTACAAATCCATCCGGGTGCAGACCTCCATCCCGGGCATCAAGGCCCTTTACGGGTGTTGCGGCCCAGGCGCAGGCCACCGGTGAGCGCTACGACTATGAGCCGGCCGGCCGCGGCCCGCAGCCCGCCGAGGAGGACTGGGACACCCGCGCCTACTGCGCCACGTGCCGACCGTCTTCGAGGCCGTGCGCAACGAATTCGGCCCGGAACTGCCCCTGCTCCACGACGGGCACCACCGGATGACCCCCATCCAGGCCGCCACACTGGGCAAGGCGCTGGAGCCCTACGATCTGTTCTGGCTGGAGGACTGCACCCCGGCGGAGAACCAGGACGCGTTCCGGCTGGTGCGCCAGCACACCACCACCCCGCTGGCTGTCGGCGAGGTTTTCAACACGGTCTTCGATTTCCAGACCCTGATCCGCGAACAGCTGATCGATTATGTCCGGGCCGCGTCCACGCACTTCGGTGGGATTTCCCCGCTGAAGAAGGTCATGGACTACGCCGCGCAATATCAGATCAAGTCCGGTTTCCACGGCCCCACCGATGTCTCCCCGGTCGGTCTGGCCGCGCAGACGCACCTGGGCCTGGCGATCCACAACTTCGGTATTCAGGAATACATGGAGCCCAGCGAGAAGACCAACACGGTCTTTGAACAGTCCATGACCTTCGCCGACGGGTACCTGCATCCGGGGGAGAAGCCCGGACTCGGGGTCGAACTGAATGAGGAAGCGGCGGCTTCCTTCCCGTATCAGCAGGCATACCTGCCCTACAACCGGCTGGCCGACGGCACGGTGCATGACTGGTGAACGCCTCTCATTCCGCCGCGGCGGACAACGGCGCCAGGACGGGGAACGAGACGGGTGCCGACACCGCCACCGGGCCGCGGATTGTGGTGATGGGAGTCTCCGGCTGTGGGAAGACCACGATCGGAGCGCTTGTCGCCGATGCGCTGAACGTCCCGTTCGTGGACGGCGATTCCCTGCATCCGGTCAGTAATATCGCGAAGATGGCTGCCGGCACCCCGCTGACGGACACTGACCGCTGGCCTTGGCTCGCCGTCGTCGGCACCGCTCTGGCGGACTCGGACGGCCCTGGCCTGGTGCTGGCCTGTTCGGCGCTCAAGCGCTCCTAGCGGGACGCGATCCGGGCGCAGGCGCCGGAAACGCTGTTCCTGCACCTGCACGGCAGCCGCGAGGTCCTCGGCTCCCGGTTGGAAGGCCGCAGCGGACACTTCATGCCTACCACCCTGCTCGATTCACAACTCGGCACCCTCGAACCACTGGCCCGGGACGAAGCAGGCTTCGTGGCCGACATCAACCTCCCGGTGGACCAGGTCGTGGCGCAGGCCGTAGCACGGCTGTAGGAAGTGCGCGCGCTGCAGCGCAAAGGGTTCGCCGTGGATCTGGCGGCGGCGCCTTACAATCTCGATGCCGCGTCCATCGCCTGGGTTGATGGCACGATCGCGTCGATGAGCCTGGAAGAGAAAATCGGCCAGCTGTTCATCAACCACAACAATGAGTTCACGCCGGAATATCTGGACGGGGTGCTGGAGAACTACCATGTGGGCGGTATGCGCTACCGTCCCGGCCCCGCCGCGGACGTGCAGGAGCACATCCGCTACGCCCAGTCCACGACCAAAGTGCCGCTGCTGGTAGCCTCCAACCCCGAAATGGGTGGGTTCGGCAGCTGCGATGACGGCACTTTTGTCTGTACGCATCTGCAGGCCGGGTCCCACCCGGACAAGAGCATCGCCCGGGACATGGGCAAGGTGGCGGGAGTGGAATGCACGGCGATCGGCTGCAACTGGGCGTTTGCGCCGATCGTGGACATCCACTACAACTGGCGCAATACCGTCATCTCCACCCGGTCGTTCGGCAACACCCCGGAGATCGTCGTCGAACGGGCCAAAGAATACTTTGACGGCATCAGCGAGGCCAACATGGCCTGCGCCATTAAGCATTTCCCCGGCGACGGCATGGACGAGCGGGACCAGCACGTCGTCACGTCCTACAACACCCTTGACTAAGAGGAATGGAACACGACCTACGGGCACGTGTACCGGGAGATGATCGGGCACGGCTGCAGTCGATCATGATCGCCCACATCGGCGCACCGGAGCTATCCCGCCGGTACCGTCCGGGCATCCCCAACCAGCAGATCATGCCCGCCACACTGGCGCCGGAGCTGAGGATTTCCAGTACATGCTGGACGGGTACAAATCCGGGGTGATTACGGAGAAGCGGCTCCACGACGCGCTCAAGCGCAACCTCGGATTGAAAGCGTCGCTGGACCTGCATCGGACGTCGCGGGACGAACTCGTTGCCTCGCCCGAGGCGCTGGCCCTGGTGGGCAGCGCGAAGCACCGGGCCGTAGCGGCAGCCATTGCGGACAAGACCGTGACCCTGGTCAAGGACACGGCCAACAACCTGCCGATCACCCCGGCGACGCACAGGCGCATCCGGCTCTACGGCATCTCCGGGGGCTCCGACTTCACCCGTTCCGATCCGCTGGCCTATCTGGATCTGGTCAAGGAGGAGCTGGAGAGTGCCGGCTTTGAGGTGCATGTGTTTAGGGCGGCGGCGCAGCGGGAGGCCGACGGCGAGACGGGCGTGAACTTCGTGTCGATCATCTCCGAAGAGGGGACGGGGGATTATGCAGAAATACGACGCGGCCTTTGTCTTCGCAAATGTGAAAGGTTTTGCGCAGGGGTCGGCCATCCGGATCAAATGGTCGACCCCGATGGCCGCGGAGATCCTCTGGTATGTCACCGAGGTCCCCACCGTCTTCGTCTCGCTGAACCAGCCCAGCCATCTGATCGACGTACCGATGGTCGGGTCGCTCCTGCGGGCGCCCCGGCTACCGGGATGGCTGCTGCTCGCTTCGCCCGGCGATGACACAAGACGCAACATGCGGGCCGGCTGACTTGACCTTCACCCTGGTCCGGGTTCTAGCGTAGTGACAGGGCCCGGGTGATAGAGCCGAAGGCTGCAGTGAAAGGAAGCTCCGATGACCGCCCAGCCCGGGATCCTTGCAGGTCCTTTGGTTGCCGCCAATTTTAAGGCTGCTTTCGGTAACCATCCGGCCGGCGTGGCAATAGTTACCGCCCGCGGCGTTGCCGGTCCGGTGGGTCTGACGGCGTCCTCTGTTGCATCCGTCTCGGCGGAGCCGCCCGTCCTTTCGTTCTCACTGTCCTCGCGGACGGGGTCCGCCGCAGAAATCGCGGCGGCGGAGACCTTCGTGGTCCACCTGCTCACCGCAGACAATCTTGCCCTTGCCCGGATCTTCGCGCGCTCCAGTTCAGGTTCCTCCGGTTCAGGGCGCTTCACCGGCACGATGAACTGGAAGTGGCTGGAAACGGGTGAACCGCTGCTGCTCGATGCGTCACGGGCGCTCCGCTGCCGCGTTCTCAGCCGTACCCCAGCGGGAGACTCGGTGCTGATTGCCGCCTCTGTGCTGGACATCCACTACGGCGCCGCGGTGGGCAGCCCGCTGGTTTATCACAGCCGTACTTTCCATGCCCTGGGCGCCGGCTCTGTCCTCTAACGGACGCGGTTCTGCCCGCTGATTGGCACGGCCGGACCGGTCGATCGGAGCAGTGGTCGGACCCGCCGGCCGGACCCATAATGTAGACTGTCACTCTCATGGACAGCAACTCTAGGGGCCGGCGTCCGGGTTCGGATTGTGGAAATATCCGCAGTTCCTCGAATCCCGCGCACGGCGGCAGACCCCGCACACGTGCCCATCGTTCTTCTACGCCGTCCACCGCCGTCGGCGCTGCCGACCGCCCCCCGCCTGCCGGTTCCGGCAGGGCTGCACGGGCCGGATCGCTACCCGCCCAACGGTCGGAATTCCGGGCCGGGGGGATGCGCTGATGGAATGGCTGCTTTTACTGGCAGGTCTGGTGCTGATTCTTGGCACTGGCTTCTTTGTCGCCGTCGAATTTTCCCTGCTGGCGCTGGACCAGTCCACGGTGCAGCGCGCCATCGACCGGGGGGACCACGCGGCGGTTCCGCTGCTGCATTGTCTGAAATCGCTCTCCACCCAGCTCTCCAGCTGTCAGCTGGGCATTACGCTGACCACACTGCTGACCGGCTTTGTCATGGAGCCCTCCGTCGGTGCGCTGCTGAGCGGGCCGCTGAAGGCCGTCGGCCTTCCACCCGACGTGACGCAGCCCGTGGCGCTGACCGCGGCGATGATTCTGGCCACCCTGCTGTCGATGCTGATCGGCGAACTGGTGCCCAAGAACATGGCCATTTCACGCTCCTTTGAGATCGGCCGGGCGGTAGCCCGCCCGCAGCTGGTCTTCACCGCCATCTTTAAACCGGCCATCGTGCTGCTCAACAGTTTCTCCAACCGGGTGCTGCACCTTTTTGGGCTCGAAGCAAAAGAGGAAATCTCCGGCGCCCGTTCCCCTGCCGAACTCGCGTCGCTGGTGCGCCGATCCGCGGATATGGGCACTCTTGACGCCGGGACGGCTAACTTCGTGGCGCGGACGTTGAAGTTCGCGGACCGGACGGCAGCTGACGTGATGACGCCGCGGATCCGGGTGGTGAGCATCGAGGCGGATCAGTCCGTGGCGGACATCGTGGAAGCCGCGCGCCGGACCGGCCATTCCCGCTTCCCCATTATCGGTGATTCGCCCGATGACGTACGCGGAGTGGTGCACGTCAAAAAGGCCATTGCGGTTCCGTCCCGGAAACGGGCGCAACTGCAGGCCGGAGCCATCATGACCGATGTGCTGCGGGTGCCGGAAACCATTCATCTGGATGCGCTGCTGACCGAACTCCGGGAAGGCAACCTCCAGCTGGCCGTTGTGCTGGATGAATACGGCGGCACCGCCGGGGTGACCACGCTGGAGGACCTGGTGGAGGAAATTGTCGGCGAGGTCTCCGACGAGCACGACCGGACCAAGCCTGGGGTGCTGCAGAGTGCCGCCGGGGAATGGTTCTTCCCGGGTCTGATGCGCCCGGACGAGGTGTCGGAGCAGGTGCCCGGGCTGAGTGTACCGGACGAATCGAGCTACGAAACGGTGGGCGGCTTCGTGATGGCGGAGCTGGGCCGGATCCCGCTGGTCGGGGACCTGGTCGACGTTGGCGGAGGGCAGCTGGAAGTGGAGCGGATGGACCGGCGCCGGATTGACCGGATCCGCTTTATCCCCACACCGGTTCCCGACGACGAGCCGGATACCGTCGGCGACGCCGATGTGCACAGGGCCGATCTGCACAGCCGAGGGGGTGCGGCATGAACGACTGGGCCGGAATCCTCTGGCTGGTAGTGCTGCTGCTGGGCAACGCTTTTTTTGTCGGCGCCGAATTTGCCATCATGTCCGCCCGCCGCAGCCAGATCGAGCCCCGCGCCGAGGCGGGGTCCGCCCGCGCCAGAACCACGCTGGATGCCATGGAGAATGTCTCCTTGATGCTGGCCTGTTCACAGCTGGGCATTACCGTCTGTTCGCTGCTGATCCTGAATGTCTCCGAACCGGCGATTCACCACCTGGTGGCCGGACCGCTGCATGCGCTGGGAATCCCGGACGGGGTTGCCGCACCCGCCGCCTTTGTGCTGGCGCTGCTGGTGGTCACCTTCCTGCATGTGACCTTCGGCGAAATGATCCCGAAGAACATTTCCGTGTCCGTGGCGGACAAGGCGGCACTGCTGCTGGCCCCCCCGCTGGTGGTCATCGGCAAGGCAGTGAAACCGGTGATTCACTCCTTGAACTGGATGGCCAACCACATTGTTCGGTTGTTCCGGATCGAGCCCAAGGACGAGGTCACCTCCAGTTTCACGCTGGAGGAAGTGCAGTCAATCGTGCAGGAGTCCACGCGCAGGGGGCTGGTAAACGACCAGACCGGGCTGATCAACGGTGCACTGGAATTTTCCGCGCAGACGGCGGGCAGTATCATGGTGCCGCGCGATGACTTGGTCAGTCTGCAGACGACGGCGACGCCGGTGGACTTTGAGCGCGCGGTGCGCCGGACCGGGTTTTCCCGGTTTGTGCTCGCGGATGAGACGGGCAATCTGACCGGTTACATGCACGTCAAGGACGTCATCTCGATTCCGCAGGAAAGCTACGAGCTGCCGTTCGCGGAAAGCCGGGTCCGTTCCCTGGTCAATCTGGGCATGGAGGACGAGATTGAGGACGCCCTGGCCACGATGCAGCGCACCGGCTCGCACCTGGCCCGGGTGATTGCGCCCGACGGCGGGACCAGGGGAGTGTTGTTCCTGGAGGATGTGATCGAGCAGTTGGTGGGCGAAATCCGCGACGCGACGCAGGCCACCGGAGTGCGTCGGCTGGGTGGCCGCGGGGCGGGCGAGGACTGAACTGCCGGAACCGGACGGTCAGTTGGCGGAGCACTCCGGGCAGAGCCCGTAGATTTCCACCGTGTGCTGGACCGCAGTGAAGCCGTGCGCCTCGGCTGTGCTTGCGGCCCAGCTTTCCACCGCCGGGGCCTCTATTTCCACGGCCTTGCCGCAGTTCCGGCAGAGCAGGTGGTGATGGTGCGAGGCCACCGAACAGCGGCGGTACACTGTCTCGCCGTCGGTATTCCGCAGCGCGTCAACGAGTCCGCCTTCCGCCATCGACTGCACGATCCGGTAGACCGTTGCCAGCGAGACCGGGAGACCGTCGTTCCGCAGCACCCGATGCAGCTCCTGGGTGCTGACGAAGTCATCGAGCCTGTCCAGCGCAGAGCTGACCGCCAGCCTTTGCTTGGTCACGCGCTGTTCCCTGCCGGGGCCGGCCTGGTCCTTTCCGGGGGCGCCGGAGCCGGCCGCTAGGGACGTTGTTTCCTCGGACATGGCTGCTGCTCGCTTTCTGGCAGGGTTTTCCGCCCCACCGCTCCAGATTATCAGTGCCGCCGACCGGTCTCCTGGTGCCCGCTTGCGGGCGGACGTAGGCTGATGCCATGAAGCTGACAAAGTACAGGCATGCCTGTGTCCGGCTGGAAAAAGACGGCCATGTGCTGGTCATTGATCCGGGAATCTTTTCGGAAACAGAAGCCGCTCTGGCCGGTGCCGACGCAATCCTGGTCACCCACGAGCACCCGGATCATTTCGACTCCGAGGCCGTGGCATCGGCGCTGGCTGCCAACACGGACTTGGTGGTCCACGCCCCCGCGGGCGTCGCCGCAGCCCTCCGGAAGACTGCGCCCGAGGCGGCGGACCAAGTGAACGACGTTGAACCCGGCTCGGCCTTTTCAGCGGCGGAGTTCGCGATTAGAAGCTTCGGCAGCCAGCACGCGCTGATCCACCCCCAGGTTCCCGTCGTGGCGAACATCGGTTTCCTGGTGGATGGGACTGTCTACCACCCGGGGGATTCCTTCACCGTGCCCGACGGCGTCCAAGTACAGACGCTGCTTGTTCCCATCCATGCCCCGTGGTCCAAGACCGCCGAGGTCATTGACTTCGTGATCTCCGTGCGGGCGCCGAAGGCTTTCCAGATCCACGACGCACTGCTCAACGAGCAGGGGCTTAGCTTCTCCGAGGGGCACGTGGCCCGGATCGGGGCCAACTACGGCACCGACTTCCGACATCTCGCGCCGGGTGAAAGCGTCCAGCTCTGACCGTTTAAGGAGCGCGCGATGGGGCCAAGACCGGGAATCACCCCCCACTATGGGCACCTCTGTAGCAGACACATCAAAGGTCCAGGTCAGCGACTACTTTGCCCGACGGGGGACCCCCCAACGGTACGTCGACACACTCTGGATGACACAGTTCTACCCCCGCCAGCCCGGCACCGGCGCGCTGCTCTACGTGCTCAGGCTCGCATTCGGTTCGGGTATGGCCGCGAGCATCATCCTCGGCTTCGCTGCGATCCGCCGCGGCAACATCGCCCGCCACCGGGCATGGATGACACGCGCCTACGCGCTGGCGCTTGGCGCCGGCACCCAGGCGTTCACGCAAGGCATCGGGAACGTGGTCTTCGGCTCCAGCAAACTCACCACCACGCTCATGCTGGGCGCCGGCTGGGCCATAAACCTCACCGTCGGGGAGCACATCACCCATCGGCACAGCAGCAGCCGAACCAGCAGTGCGACGGCGGAGGTTGGGTTCCCATGATCCAGCCGCCCAACCGACAGACGTCGAGGACCTGATCGAATCGACCCGCTTCGAGCTGGCTCCGCGGATCGGTGTCCCATCCGGCTGCCCTCCGATCCCGGCGGTTTTCGCAGCCCGGTTTTGAACCGTTTGCCAGCGCCATCGCTGAGGTAGTCTCCGCCCGCTGCGAGCAGATGGAAGCCCAGGAGGAGCGGCCCGCCCGCTCCGGAGCGCGGCCGGCGGCCTTTGCTCTGCTCTTCGAGCAGGAGCACGACGACGACGGCATGCCCACCGCCGGATACGGGCGCAGCGGTTCCCTGGAGGCAGCGGAAGGCGGTTACCGGGTATTCACCCCTGCCTACCGACCAGCAGCGCCATGCCAACGATCTGGTGCGTCACGAGCAGCTGCGGGAATAACGGCAGCGCCTGGATGATGACATCAGGCGGCAGGGGATCACAATGTTTCCCGGTTGGCCCGCGCACTGGGTGCCCTGCTCTCGACCGGCGTCGCGGATGGCTGGGACAGCGGGGCCGAGGAGGGACACATCGACGGCAGTATCCTGGCCCGGCTTGTCACCTCGCCCGGGGAGCGCCGAGTGTTCAGGACCGGAAGAACCGCGGCGCGGACCGAAGCCACGCTGACGTTCCTGGTTGACTGCTCCGGGTCCATGAAGGAACACAGCGGCGCGGTAGCCGTCTTGGTGGACGTCTTCGCCCGCGCCCTGGAACTGGCTGGGGCGCGCTGTGGCGGCGGGCGCGCCCTTCAATTGCCGGGCTGCTGAAGCAGAATCTGTTCCGGGAAGGGGTCGACGGCGAGGCCGTGGACTGGGCGTGCGCACGGCAGTCCGATGGATGGTGCCACGGCGCTGACCAACGATGAAGGGTATCTGGAACACCACCTGCTCAATGTCGTGGCCGGGCAGGAAGCCAGCGACGGCGCAGAGATCTTCGGGCTGGGGGTCGGCCTGGATCTAAGTCCCTACTGCCGGCGGAATCTTGCACTGGATCTTTCCGGCGGTACCACGAGCGCTGTCGTCGGGCAGGTGCTCGCCATGCTGGCTGCTCGGCGCTAAAAGTTATACATGTCCTCGGGCTTCGCTGTTCTCAGGCGGCCACCGGGAGACGCGTACCCGCAGCAGCTACCTGTTCCGCGGCCTCCAGGGGAGAGAGCAGCAGATTGTACTGGGTGTCCGTCAGCTGCAGCGGGTAGGTGATGGCCAGCTCCGCCAAGAGCAGGGCGGCGACCATGTAGTAGGTTCCCGCGATGCCGCCCATGCTCTCCACGACCATCGCCCTGATGCGGTTAGCGTCAACCAGATGGGCACGGTCAACCAGCGCGAGCCGTGCGCTCATGTGTTCGACATGGCGCTGGGCTTCCCTGTCTGTTAAAGCCAAGGCGTGCAGCTGCTCGGGCGCCCAGGTGCGGCCGACAATCCTTCCAGGCTCGATCGCTTCCCCCGTAGTCAGTGTCGGGGGCTTAGGGGTGGCTGTGGCCATTGTCTCTAACCGTTTCTTCAGTAGGGAATCTGCTTGAATCTAAGTGACATTGCATCAACGTGATGCGGGTCACTGTGCTGTCAATACTGTTACATGAACAGGTGTTCAAGTCAACCGTCTGAGATGAAGATGTTGAAACTTTTCCATGGCCCAAGCAATAGTCTTAGGGAAGCGTCCCTGTCTGGCCGAGACCGGGAGACCGGAGAGCGAGCTGTGCGGGTATCCGCAGAAGGCACATTATTGCTTTCGCAATAAAGAAGAGCCCATGGACGCGGCCGCCGACAGTGGCATGACGAGCAGGTCGAAGAGGAAACTGTCGCGAAACGGGAGCGGCCCCGACGCCAATGCACGGTGGGTGGAACGTGGTGGTCGAGGCCGCCGTCGAGCCTGACACAGAGCACGCGCGCCCTTGATGGCCGCGGCCCGGTTGGCCTGTGGCTCGTCGAAGATAGCTTTGGCTGGCAAGGCGCGACAGCCGAACAGATCATCGTTCCCTTTGGCCCGCGTATCTACGAGATCCACGGCCCTGAAGCATGCGCAGAGTTGGATCGGCGCTACCCTCTGGAAGTCACGGCATCCCGTCGGCACGACTGGTACCGGACCACAGGCCGGGACGGCTGCTGGGCCATCCCGGACTGGGCACAGCACCAGAACGACTTTGACGCCGTGCACCTCACGGCTGCAGGCTACCTGTCGACGGCGGGTCTCGCCATTTCAGTCTAAGGCGAGCTTGCGACCGTGCCCGCCGGCTGGAACCCGGACCAGACCTACTGGCTCCGGGATACGAGCGATCGGGGTTTCATTTGGCGCACCTTCGGAAGAAGCCGGTTAGGCTTCCCAGCGACCGGTCGCGAAGAGCCGCTCGATCGTCGCGGCGTGCGCGCCGGGCTCCAGGCCTTTTTCCGCCAGCCACGCCGGATCGTTATAGCTGCCCGCATACCTGTCGCCGCCGTCACACATCAGGGAAACCACGCTGCCGCGCTCGCCGTCAGCGATCATCTGCGCAATGAGCTGCCAGACACCCCACAGATTGGTCCCTGTGGAGGGCCCGGCGTGCAGGCCGCTGAGACGGCGAAGGTGCTGCATGGCCGCAACCGACGCCGCATCCGGCACCTGGATCATGTGGTCAATCACCGAGGGAATGAAGCTGGGCTCCATCCGGGAGCGGCCGATGCCCTCGATGCGGGACGGCATGCCGGTGGTGTGCCCGGTGTCGCCGGTCTTCCACGCGGGGTAGAACGCGGAATTTTCCGGATCCACCACGGCGAGCGTTGTCGCGTGGCGGGTGTAGCGCAGGTACCGGCCGATGGTGGCGCTGGTGCCGCCGGTGCCGGCGCCGACGACGATCCAGCGGGGGACCGGGTACTCTTCCATGGCCAGCTGGCCGAAGATGGACTCGGCAATGTTGTTGTTGCCGCGCCAATCGGTGGCCCGCTCGGCGTAGGTGAACTGGTCCATATAGTGACCGCCGCATTCAGCGGCGAGCCGGCCGGCGACGGCGTACACCTGATCTGAACGGTCGACAAAATGGCACCGGCCGCCGGACCGCTCGATCAGGGCGATTTTTTCCGTGCTGGTGGTGCGCGTCATGACTGCGATAAACGGCAGTCCCAGCATCCGGGCGAAGTACGCCTCGGAGACCGCGGTGCTACCGGAGCTGGCCTCTACGATGGTGGTGCCCTGCGTGATCCAGCCGTTCACCAGGGCGAACAGGAAAAGGGAGCGGGCCAGCCGGTGTTTGAGGCTGCCGGAATGATGGGTTGACTCGTCCTTGAGGTAGAGCCGCACGCCCCAGTCCTCCGGCAGTGGGACGGCGTAGAGATGGGTGTCGGCCGAGCGATTGTTTTCGGCCATGATCAGGCGCAGGGCGTCGTCCGCCCAGGCGCGTGCGGAGACGCTGCTGGCTGTGTGCATAGACGCCAGCGTAACGTACTGGGGCGGCGCGGATAGAGTGGTTCAATGCTGCGAATCAGGGTCTACCGCGACGGCCGTGCCACCGATGAAAAGGTCCCGTTGGACCAGCTGGGCCGGCTGGCAAAGGACCCGGATGCAACGGTCTGGATCGATCTGGATTCGCCGGATCCGGAAACCATCGAGGCGCTGCGGGACCAGCTGGGTTTCCATAAGCTGGCGGTCGAGGATGTGCTGGGGACGCGGCAGCGGCCCAAGCTGGAAACGTATGGCGATCATTTCTTCCTGACTGCCTATGTCACGGCTGTGGGAGAAGCACCCAACGCACGCGCCGGCGGGCGGACCGGCGGTGGTGCTGGTAGGGCCGACGGCGGCGGTATAGGCGGGGCCGACGGCGCCAGTAGGGGAGGCGGCAGCGGTGGTTTGGCGGGGGAGGAGGTCGGGGGTGTGGACCAGGAGCAGAACCCGGTGCGAAACGGGGACGTCGGCCCTGCGGAGTCGGCAGTGGACGGCGGCCCGGAGGAGTCCGGGGCGTTGCTGGATCCCCGGCTGCGCAGCACCGAGGTTTCGGCCTTCATCACCGACAGCGTGGTGGTGGTGGTCCCCGGCGGCAGTGGTTTTGACGCGGACGAGGTGCTGCGTCGGGCGGAGGAGAACGCGGACATCTGTCACCGCGGATCGGGATTCCTGGTCTACAGTCTGCTGGACTATCTGGTGGACCGGCAGTTGGAGGCCGCCGAGGCGCTGGATGCCTGTGCCGATGATCTGGGGTCGCTGCTGTTTGCCCACCGGCCGCAGGATGTCCAGCTGCGCAGTTTCCGTTTGCATAAGGAGCTGACCAGCCTGCGCCGGGTGCTGATTCCGATGCGTGAGGTCCTCAGTGCCGTGCTCCGGCACCAATCCGCGCCGCAGCCGGGGCTGGCCCCGCCGAACGCCGAGCTGCTCCCCTATTTCCAGGACGTCTACGACCATGTGCTCCGGGCCGTGGACTGGACTGAATCCGCCCGGGATATGGTCAATAACGTGCTGCAGACGTTCCTGACCATTCAGGGCAACAACATGAACGTGATCATGAAAAAGGTGACCAGCTGGGCAGCCATTATTGCCGTGCCCACGGCGATCACCGGTTTTTACGGCATGAACGTGCCCTATCCCGGCGTCGGCACGCAGTGGGGTGCGGTGCTGGCAGCCGTCCTGATGGCGCTGCTGTCGGTCGGGCTGTATGCAATTTTCAAACGGAAGAACTGGCTCTGACGGCCGACCGGAGGATCCATGTTCCGCCGGCCGCGGCCGGCGTGGAACCGTCAGGGCCGCAGGCAGCTGGTCACGGAGCCGCCCCCCGCGCAGCGGGTTTCGGACATTCGCCGGCGTACGGAGCACAACCGAATCGAAGGAGAGGCGATGACAACGCTGATCGAGGTATCCGCGCTGCAGGAAAGGATGGATGTGGGCCTGCGGACGGTGCTGCTGGACGTTCGCTGGGCCTTGGGCGATCCCGACGGCCGCGCGGATTACCTTCGCGGACACATCCCGGGGGCGGTGTACGTGGATCTGGAAGCCGACCTGTCCGGGCCGGGGAGCCCGCAGCAGGGCAGGCATCCGCTCCCCGAACCGCGCGCTTTCGCGGAGTCGGCGCGGCGCTGGGGGATCAGTGACGGCGACACCGTGGTGGCGTACGACGACGGCGGCAGCACCTCGGCGGCGCGGCTCTGGTGGCTGCTGCGGGACGCCGGTTTTGACCGGGTCTTGCTGTTGAACGGCGGGTTGGGCGCGTGGCGCGCTGCCGGATGCCCGCTCGCCACCGACGACGAGCAGCCCGCTGCCGGCGACGTCGTCCTGTCCTCCGGCCGGATGCCCGTGGTGGGCATGGGGGCAAGGGGTTTTAATGATGTCGCGGAGTGGGCGGCCACCGGGATCCTGCTCGATGCCCGCGCCGGCGAGCGGTACCGTGGCGAAACCGAGCCGGTGGACCCGCGGGCCGGCCATATTCCGGGAGCCGTGAGCGCGCCGACGTCGCAGAACCTGTCCGCGGACCGGCGTTTCCTCCCGGCCGAAGAATTGGCTGCGCGGTTCGCCGCTCTGGGGGTGACGGCAGCGGCTCCCATTGCCGTGTACTGCGGTTCGGGAGTCACTGCAGCGCACGAGATCGCGGCGCTGGAAATTGCCGGCATTCGCGCCGCGCTTTTCCCCGGGTCCTGGTCCGCCTGGTCCAGCCACGCCGGGCTGCCCGTCGCCACCGGGGCCGAACCCGGTGGGCGCCGACATGCCGGATGAGGCCTTCGACCGGATGGTTGCAGCCGATCTGAAGTACCGTTTGTCATACACTTCGACCCTCTAAGGACGCATCATGGCAACACTGTTCAGCCGGATCATCGCCGGCGAGATTCCTGGACGCTTTGTCTGGAAGGACGATGACCTGGTGGCGTTTCTGACCATCGGGCCTCTTACCGACGGGCACACCCTGGTGGTGCCGCGGCAGGAAATCGACCGCTGGACAGACGCGCCTGCGCCGGTGTTGGCCCGGCTCACCGCCGTGGCGCAGACGATCGGCCAGGCACAGGTTCAGGCCTTCGGGGCGGACCGTGCCGGACTGGTCATCGCCGGATTCGAAGTGGAGCACCTGCACGTCCACATTTTCCCGGCGTACTCGATGGCGGACTTCGATTTCAGCCGGGTGGACAACGCTCCGGATCCGGCCGTTATGGACGTCAATGCGCAGAAGCTTCGGGCGGCGCTCCGGAATGCCGGACACGGGGAGTTCGTCCCGGAAGGCTGACCGAACCCCAGGACCGTGCGGGGCGGAAATCAGGGCAAGTTCGGCTGATACTTCGAAGCTGCATGTTCCCGCAGGTACTGCCGCAGAAGCGGGACGGCGAAGTCCAGCCTGCAGGACGGTCGCGCCCAACCGTCGTCGGGCCTTCTTTACGCCTTCGGAGACCGCCGTGTCAGTGAGAGTTCCGTTTTTGCTCAGCCGCCAAATGTGGTAGCCAACAAGCTGGATGAGAAACGGATAACCCCCGGTGGTTTCGGCAGCACGATCGAGCTGATCATCACGGTCGTCACCCCTGTGTCGCTAAAGGTCGTTGCAAGCGCATCGCGGACATCAGGAATGGGGACGTCCCGCAGGTCGACCTGATCGGCGCGCCGGAGGAATGTAGAAACATCCTCGTTTAGAAGGTCAGATACGGCTTTGGGGATGCCGGCCATAACCAGGCTGATCGGCAGGTCCTCCCGGATCAGGTGCTGCACGACGGCGGCCAGCTCCGTCAGTTCTTGCCGATCGACGGCGTGAATCTCGTCGATGGTTATGAGTAGCCCCGTCCCGTGTTCAGCCAGATGCCTGAGCAGGTCGAAGGCCAGTTCCCGCCAAGCGACCTGCCGCTCAGGTGGGAGTGCGCTGTAACTCCAAAGCCAGCGGCCAGGAAGCCTGTGATTCGGGCCGAGGGCGGTCCATCTCCGAGCTCTTCCAGATGCGGCCCCATGGCTGCAGCCAATCGGCCCATTAGTCCCCTGGTCGCCGTCTCGGAAATGACGACCCATGCCTCGTCACGTGCCGCTTCCTCGGCCTCAGCCAGCATGACTGTTTCGTCGGCACCAGCCCTCGCGGCAATTGTCGGGACTGTGCTGGATCTAACCGGGGAACCGGGTCCACAACCGCGGCCCGGGGAAATTTCCGGCCTCCGCCGGGATGGCGGTTCCGGCGTCCGCCCTGCGCACGTCCGCGCAGCGGAAACCGGTCCGCTCGGCCACTCGCTCGCTGGCATGGTTGCCGATTTGCGTCCACAAGGCCACGTACGGCGCACCGGCGGAGAGCGCCCAGGCGGTAAGGGAATTTACGGCGGCCGTCGCGGTGCCTTGCCCGCGGCCGGCGGGAAGCAGCGCATAGAAGATTTCGGGAGCGTCGTCGCTGTTTTTGAGACCTGCCGTTCCCACTGCAGTACCGTTGCGTTCTAGCACGTACCGGGCGCTGATGCCGGCGGCGGCGGACTCCTGTGCACGAACAACTCGGGCCTGGGCCTGCTCCATGGTGAGGTGCGCCGGATAATAGGTCCAGGTCACCACATCGGCACATTCGGAGAGCGCCTGTTCCAGCTGTGAATCTGTCATTAGTGCATCGTTCAGCAGTGCATCTGTCAACTGCCTAGCCTCGTACCCGAGCCGCCGCAGCAGCACCGGCCCGGCGTCCAGGACAGTCGGCGGCAGCTTAATCTGCACGCGCGGCGTCGTCACGCCGGCGCCAAGACCTTGTTTAATGCCGTCCGGATGCGCTTTTCGGAGACCGGATAGGCCGTGCCGAGCTCGACGGCGAACAGGCTCACCCGGAGCTCTTCGATCATCCAGCGGATGTGTACAAGGGCGGCGTCCGGCCGCTGATTGCGGCCGGGCACCAAGGCCGACACGGCGTCGTCGTGCTCATCTTCCAGGCGCTGGATTACGGCCATATTCAACCCGTCGCGCTGGACGTTGGTGGGAAGTTTTTCCAGCCGGCGTTCAATGGCGCTCAGATAGCGCGGGAGCATGGCTAGTTGGGCATACCCGGTGCGCGCCACGAAGCCGGGATAAACCAGCAGCTCCAGCTGGGCCTTGATGTCGTTGAGCGCGGAAATCAGGGCCAGGCTGGTGGTGCCCTTGAGCTGCTTTTCGATCCGGCGCGTACTGGCCAGAATGCGTTCGACGACGGCGGTAACGGTGAAGACCGTATCGATCAGTTCCGCGCGGACCACCTCGTAGAGGGCATTGAATTCCGCAGACGACCAGGGGAGTGACTCCGGTGTCAGTTTGTCCACGGCGGCCAGCGTGCAGTCCGCTATGAGCGAGGACACGCTGCCGTGCGGGTTCTGGCTGAAGGTGAGCTTCTCGTTGTTGCTCAGATGCTCCAGCACGTACCGGTCGGGGGAGGGGACGCGAAGGGCCAGCAGTTTGATGACGCCGCCTCGCATGGCGACGAGTTGCTCCGGCTCGGTCTGGAAAATCCGCAGGCCAACGCTGGCTCCTTCATCTACCAGGGCAGGGTAGCCCGTGACGGTGTGGCCGGCGACCAGCCGCTTGACGTCCCGGTTGAGCGTGCCGACGGACCATTCGGTCAGCCCGGAGCGCTCCTGGACAGCTGCCCCGTTGGCGGTTCCCCCGTTGGCGGTTGACCCGTTGCCGGAGGCCGCCCCGTTGGCGGAGCCGCCAGGTCCTTCGGCACCCTCATTTCCACGCGCGCGTTCGCCGTTCACCCGCTGACCGGCACCGGCGGCACCGCCGCGGGCGGCGCCGGCGCGGGCCTGACCTGACGGGCTGGATCCGCGGCTGTCGCCTGATCCGGGGGCGCGCGTCGTCTTCGGTGTCGCCCCGAGGGATTCCGCGATGGCGCGCCGGGTGGCGCCGGCCAGCTCGTCCTGCAGCCGGGCCAGATCAGTACCTTCGCCGAGGATCCGGCCGTTGCGGTCCACCACCTGGAAGGTCATCCGCAGATGCACCGGAACGGTGTCCCAGTTCCACGATCCCGGTGGAATGACGTGTCCCTTGAGCCGGCGCAAGGCCAGTTCCAGGGAGGGCTCCAGGGTTTCCGTGGCCGGGTCGAAGTCCGCGGTGAGCGCAGCGGTGGCGGCTCGTGCAACGTCCGGAGCCGGGATGAAATTCTTCCTGATCTGTTTGGGCAGGGACTTGATCAGCGCCGTGACCAGTTCCGCTCGGAGGCCGGGAATCTGCCAGCGGAAAGGTGCCTCGGTGAGCTGGTTCAGGAACAAAACCGGTACCTGGGCAGTCACGCCGTCGGAAGGATTCGGGGCCGAGCCGGGAGCAGTGGGATGGAACTCGTAGGAGAGCGGGAATTCGAAACCGCCCTGCCGCCAGACCTTGGGGAAGGCCGCCTCGTCGAGGCCGGCGGCGTCGTCGGCCATCAGCACGTCAGGATCGAAGTCCAGCAGCGTGGGATGATCCTGCCGCGTGGCTTTCCACCACTTGTCAAAGTGCCGCTCGGAGACCACCTCGGACCCGACGCGCTCATCGTAGAAGGCGAAGAGCGTCTCGTCGTCCACGCGCAGGTCCCGGCGGCGCATCCGCGTTTCCAGCTCTTCGACCTCGGCCAGCAGCGCCTGATTTCGATGGAAGAACTTATGATGCGTGTTCCAATCCCCCTCCACCAGCGCATGACGGATGAACAGCTCCCGGCTGAGTTCGGCATCGATGCGGCCGTAGTTGATCCGGCGCTGCGGGACGATCGGGACGCCGTAGAGCGTCACCTTCTCGTACGCCATGACGGAGCCCATTTTCTTGGACCAGTGCGGCTCGCTGAAGCTGCGCTTGACTAAATCAGGTGCCACCTGCTCGGCCCAGAGCGGGTCAAACTTTGCGGCAACGCGGGCCCACAGACGTGAGGTTTCCACCAGCTCGGCAGCCATCACCCAGTCCGGGGACTTTTTGAACAGCGCGGAGCCAGGGAAGATGGCGAAACGGGAGCCGCGGGCGCCGGCGTATTCGCGTTTGCGTGGATCGTAGAGACCGATGTGGCTGAGCAATCCGGCCAGCAGGCTGATGTGGATATCGGTGTGCTGTCCCACGGCGTCCACGTCACCTGGGGCCAGCGCAATCCCGAGAGGTTTGGCCAGCTGGCGCAATTGGGCGAAGAGATCCTGCCATTCGCGGACGCGCAGGAAATTAATGAACTCGGCCTTGCAAAGCCGGCGGAAGGCTGTGGAAGAAAGCTCCTCCTGCTTCGCCTGCAGATACCGCCAGAGGTTCAGAAAGCCCGTGAAGTCGGAGATCTCGTCGGTAAACCGCTTGTGCTTTTCAGCGGCCAGCTGCTGCTTTCCACTCTCGGCCTGCGGGCGCTCCCGCGGATCCTGGATGGTCAGTGCGGCGGCGAGAATCATCACCTCGCGTGCACAGCCGCGCTTCCCGGCCTCCACAATCATCCGTCCCAGCCGGGGATCCACCGGCAGCTGTGCGAGCTGACGGCCGACGGCGGTGATGGCGCCCTGGGCGGTGACGGCGCCGAGCTCGCGCAACAAGGTGACGCCGTCGGCAATGGCCTTCGAATCCGGCGGCTCCACGAAGGGGAAATCCGCTACGTCCTTGGGGCCCTGGGCAACCCCCATGGAGGTCATCTGCAAAATGACCGCTGCGAGGTTGGTGCGCAAAATCTCCGGGTCGGTGAATTCGCGCCGGCTGGCGAAATCCTCCTCCGAGTACAGCCGGATGCAGATGCCGTCGGAAACACGGCCGCACCGGCCCGAACGCTGGTTCGCCGAGGCCTGGCTGACCTTTTCAATCGGCAGCCGCTGGACCTTGGTGCGGTGCGAATAGCGTGAGATGCGCGCCGTGCCGGGATCGATGACGTACTTAATGCCGGGGACCGTCAGGGAGGTTTCCGCCACGTTCGTGGCCAGCACAATCCGGCGCCGGGCCTTGGCGCCTTTCCCCGGCGTGAACACCGCATGCTGCTCGGCGAGGGAAAGGCGGGCAAAGAGCGGCAGGATCTCCGTCTCCCGCAACCCGGAGTTCAGCGGGGCTGATTTGGCCCGGCCGCGTAGAGCCTCGGCCGCATCGCGGATCTCGCGTTCGCCGGAAAAGAAAATCAGGACATCGCCCGGCGCCTCCTTGGCCAGTTCATCCACTGCGTCACAGACGGCGTCCAGCGGGTCGCGGTCCTCACTGTTGCCCTCATCGGTGGCGTCGGCGTCGTCGTCCTCCATCGCCGGACCGCTCAGCGGGCGGTACCGGATTTCCACCGGATACGTTCGCCCGGACACCTCGACGATCGGAGCGGGACCCGCCGCGGTGGCGAAGTGCGCCGCGAAGCGCTGCGGATCAATCGTGGCAGAGGTGATGACGACCTTCAGATCCGGCCGCTTGGGCAGAATCTGCTTAAGATAGCCCAGGATGAAATCGATGTTCAGGCTGCGCTCGTGCGCCTCGTCGATGATCAGGGTCGAATAGCGGCGCAGCAGCCGGTCGCGCTGGATCTCCGCCAGCAGGATCCCATCCGTCATCAGCTTGATCTTCGTCTGCGGGCCGACATGGCCGGTGAAACGGACCTGAAAACCCACCTCGGCGCCCAATTCGACGTCGAGTTCGCTCGCGATCCGCTCCGCAACTGTCCGCGCGGCGAGCCGACGCGGCTGCGTATGGCCGATCAGACCCTTCTCCGCAAGCCCCAGTTCCAGGCACATCTTGGGAATCTGGGTGGTCTTCCCCGATCCGGTTTCCCCGGCGATAATGGTGACCTGATTGGCAGCGATGGCGGCCATGAGATCCTCGCGGCGCTCCGAGACCGGCAGCTCGGGCGGGTACTGGATAGTCAAAGTCATTGTGCCTCCAGTTTATCGGCCGTCTCCGCCAATCGCTGACCCAGCCTCCGACCCAACTAAGTAGCAGATAGCGCATCCATTCCGCGTTTTGAGTGCCACAAGTGCGACCTAGTTGGGGCTGGGCGCGAAAAACCCCGCCGGTTCGGTGAACTGGCGGGGTCATTCTGACTGCGGACTTCTGTCGTGCCCTCGATAGGATTCGAACCTACGACCTTCCGCTCCGGAGGCGGACGCTCTATCCCCTGAGCTACGAAGGCAAGGTGACTGTGAGCCACCTGCGGGAACTGAATTAGTTTATCAGGTGCGGACGGTGCAAAGAAACGCGGACGACGGCGTCTCCCGAAGACGGGTGCAGCGGTTACGGCGGGGGCCGGAGATGGCGTGGGGAACGGACAGGAAGGGGAGACGTCCGGATCCCGGGTAACGTCTAGGGCGTGGTAAACAAAGGAATTCGCTCCCGCTGGCTGCTCGTGGCAGGGATATTGCTGGTCGCACTGACGCTCCGCACCGCCGTGACAGTTGTTCCACCCCTGGTGTCAACGATTGACCACGATCTGCCGCTGAATGCCTCGGTGATCGGCGTGCTGGGTATGCTGCCCACAGCTGCCTTCGCCGTGTTCGGTTTCCTGACGCCGTATGTCATCAGATGGGCCAGCCTGGAGAGGCTGACAGTTATTGCCATGTTTGTCGCCATTGTCGGCCAGATCTGCCGGGTGCTGGTACCCAGCACTGGACTGTTTTTGCTTTTTTCCGTAATTGCCCTGGCCGGACTGGGCGCGGGAAACGTGCTGCTGCCGCCCCTGGTCAAGCAGTATTTTCCGGATCGGATCGGCCTGATGACGGCCCTGTATGTCACCGTGTTGAGTGCGGGTACCGCTTTGCCCGCTCAGCTGGCCGTGCCGGTGGCGGACGCGGCGGGTTGGCAGTTTTCCCTGGCGCTCTGGGCCGGCGTCAATGTCATGGCTGCGGTGCCCTGGCTGGTCATGCTGATCGGGCACAAACCGAATCGAGTGCCGCCGGGTGCCGCCGTGGCGCCGGTTTCCCCGGAAGCGGCCTCCACCCGCCAGGGCAGCGCGACGGCCGGTAAGTCGGCCGCCATCGTCAGGGTGACCAAAATCCGTTCCTGGCGCTCGCCCCTGGCCATCGGCCTGACGCTGATGTTCGGCTGCACATCGCTGAACACGTATGCCATGTTCGCTTGGCTGCCGGGGATTTTGACCGACGCGGGGCTCGGCAGGGCGGAGGCTGGCAGTATGCTCGCTCTCTTCGCCGGCGTCGGCCTGCCGCTGAGCCTGCTGGTGCCGCTCGTTGCCTCACGAATGAAGAATCCGTTTCCGCTGGTACTGGTGTTTTTAGGCTGCTTTGCCGGCGGGTATCTCGGCCTGCTGCTGGCGCCCGCTACCGGGACCTGGCTGTGGGTCGTGTTGGCCGGCATGGGCCCGGGGACCTTCCCGCTGTCCTTGCTGCTGATCAACCACAGAACCAGAACCCGGGCCGGTGCCGGGGCTCTCTCCGGGTTCAGCCAAGGTGCCGGTTACGCACTGGCGTGTACTGGACCGCTGTTCTTCGGCATGCTGCACGAAGGAACGGGGAGCTGGCTGGTTCCCTTTCTGTTTCTCTTCGGCACACTGTTACTGCTGGTCAGCGGGGCCTTTTTCGCCTGCAAGCCGCGGTACCTGGAGGACGAAGCAGTCCCTGTGGGCTGACCAGCGTTGTTAGCTTGTGTCCCCGGGACGTGTGAAAGCAGAACCCTTGAAGGCGTGGCGCCGCTGCCTGCCATGCCTGGAGGAGCTGGTGACCTCGGATAGAAGTACGGCCACCGGGTCCGCGGCAGCCCGGCCGTACGTTCCCGGCCGTACATTCGCCGCCTTACGTTCCCGGCCGTACGTTCCCGGCCGTACATTCGCCGCCGTACTTTCGACGTAGAGCAGACGCTTTGACACCGCCGCTGTCGAGGCCATCCGCAGGAACAGACGCGATTACGGGCGCCAGGACGGCCCACCCTATGATTGACAGGTGACTCCTGAAGAACTTTCTGCCGCCATTACCGCCTGCCTCAAAGCCGCCGTCGACGCCGGTGACCTGATCGTCCCGACCGGAGCCGTCCCCGATGAGGTACGGGTGGAGCGCCCGAAGAGCCGTGAGCACGGCGATTGGGCCACCAGCATCGCCCTGCAGCTGGCCAAGCCGGCGGGTATTCCGCCGCGGAAGGTTGCCGAAATTCTCAGCACGCGGCTGGCGGACATCGCGGGCGTGGCCAAAGTGGAAATCGCCGGCCCCGGATTTCTGAACATCACGGTGGAAGCCGCCGCTGCCGGCGCCCTGGCGAAGGCCATCGTGGAGGCTGGGCACGACTACGGCGTGAACGATGCGCTGGCCGGCCACGTTATTAATATGGAGTTCGTCTCAGCTAACCCCACCGGTCCGCTGCACCTGGCGCATACCCGTTGGGCCGCCGTCGGCGATTCCATTGCCCGCGTGCTGGCAGCCAGCGGCGCGCAGGTGACCAAGGAGTACTACATCAATGATGCAGGCTCCCAGATGAATAATTTCGGCGCTTCCGTGCTGGCTTCCATCCAGGGAAAGCCGACGCCGGAGGGAGGCTACCCGGGCCGTTACATTGACGATCTGGCCAAGCAGGTGCTCACCGCCCATCCGGGTATCCGCGAGCTGACCGACGAAGCGGCGCTGCCGGTGGTGCGCGCCGCCGCCTACCAGGCGCAGATGGCGGATATCCGGGAAACACTGGCAGATTTCGGGGTGGAATTCGACGTTTACTTTGCCGAGCAGAATCTGCACAATGGCGCCATCGAGGCGGCGGTGGACCGGCTGCGCGTCCAGGGCCACGTTTTTGACGAAGAGGGCGCGGTCTGGCTGCGCACTACGGATTTCGGCGACGACAAGGACAGGGTGCTGATTCGGGCCAACGGCGAGCCGACGTATTTCGCCGCCGATGCCGCGTATTACCTGTCGAAGAAGGACCGCGGCTTCACGGAGAAAATTTACCTGCTGGGCGCCGACCACCACGGATACATCGGCCGACTCAAGGCCATTGCGGCCTGTGCGGGGGATGATCCGGACGTCAACATTGAGGTGCTGATCGGGCAGATGGTCTCGGTCAACGGTGCGCGGCTGTCCAAGCGCGCCGGCAATATAGTGGAGCTGCGGGATCTGCTGGACTGGCTCGGCGCCGACGCGCTGCGATACTCGCTGGGCCGCTCACCGGCCAATTCGCCAATGTCTCTGGAGCCCGAGGTGCTGCAGAAGAACACGAATGAAAATCCGGTCTTCTACGTCCAGTATGCGCACGCCCGCACGAGCGCGGTGGCGCGTAATGCCGGGGCTGCCGGGGTGCAGCGGACGGCGTTCGACGCCGGCGCACTGAACCATGCGACGGAGTCAGAATTGTTGGCCCGGCTGGGCGCCTACCCGTCCGTCGTCGCCGACGCTGCGCGGTTCCGCGAGCCGCACCGCGTAGCCCGGCACCTGGAAGTCATTGCCGGTTCGTACCACCGCTGGTATGACGTCTGCCGCGTCGCGCCGGTGGGCGATGCGGAGATCACCGATATCAATCGCACGCGCCTGTGGCTCAATGACGCCACGGAGCAGGTGCTCGCCAATGGCCTGGGCCTGCTCGGTGTTTCGGCGCCGGAGCGGATGTAACCGGCCATGGCTGAGGGGATATCCGTGAATCCGGCAGTGCCAGTGCCGACAGCGCCTGATCCGACAGCGCCTGATCCGACAGCGCCTGATCCGACAGCGCCTGATCCGACAGTGGCTGATCCGACAATGCCTGATCCGACAATGCCTGTGAATCGGGCATCGTCCGGGTCCGAGCTGGCGCCGGCTTGGCTGCCGTACCCGACTGACGTCAACGAGCTCACGCCGGTGATGTGGGCGCACGACGTCGTCCGGGGGTCTGATGGTCAGCTCACCGCGGCGGGGGTCACCGTGGCGGACCTGAAAAAGGAATTCGGGACGCCGCTCTTTGTGGTCTCCGAGGCGGACTTCCGCCGGCGTGCCCGGGATTTCAAGGATTCCTTTGAGGCCGCCTTCGCGGACATCTGCGGCGGGGTGGACGTCTATTACGCGGGCAAGGCGTTCCTGAGCATCGAGATCGCCCGCTGGGTGGACAGCGAGGGCCTGCGCCTGGACACCTGCTCTGGCGGTGAGCTGGCCGTGGCGGCGCGCGCCGGGCTGAGCGGAAACAAGCTGGGCCTCCACGGCAATAACAAGTCCGACGCCGAGATCAACCGTGCGCTGGACATGAAGCTGGGCCGCATCGTGGTGGACAGCCTGCCCGAGCTGGAGCGGCTGGCGGCCATCGCCGGCGGACGCGGCGAGCGTGCGAAGGTGCTGCTGCGGCTGACCCCTGGAGTACACGCACATACGCACGAATTCATCGCCACCGCCCACGAGGACCAGAAGTTCGGCCTCTCCATGGCCGCAGATTCACCGGTATCTGACGTGCCCGGGACGGGGCGAAATTCGGGAATCGGCCCCACCGCGGCTACCTCAGCTACACAAGGCCTGTCCGCTGCATGGGGTGGCCCCGAGGCAATGAGCGCTGCGGAACAGGCCGTGGCGATGGCGGCAGCGGCTCCGGGTATCGAACTGCTCGGACTGCATTGCCACATCGGGTCGCAGATCTTTGAACCGGAAGGCTTTGAGCTTGCCGCAGAGCGGTTGCTGACCTTCCTGGCGCGCATGCAGAGCAAGTACGCCATCACGTTGCCGGAGCTGGATCTGGGTGGCGGCTACGGAATCGCCTATACGGCAGCGGACACCCCGCGCCCGGCCGCCGAGATTGCACAGGCCATGGCCGCCGTCGTCCGTAAAACCTGCACGGCCCTCGATATCACCGCCCCGCGGATCTCGATCGAACCGGGCCGCGCCATCGTGGGCAGCACCACCTTCACGCTGTACGAGGCGGGCACGCTGAAGACGGTTAACGTGGAAATGCCTGCCACTGCCCCTATTGATCAAGCTCAGGTTACGCGGCCAAGGCGTTATGTGTCGGTGGACGGCGGTATGAGCGATAACGCCCGACCGGTGCTCTACGACGCGGAATATTCGGCGGTGCTGGCCGGCCGCAGCTCGACGGCAGCGCCTGCACTGTCCCGAGTGGTGGGCAAACATTGCGAGAGCGGTGACATTGTTGTTAGAGATGTATATCTGCCCGATGACGTCGCAGCGGGGGATCTGCTCGCGGTTCCCGGGACGGGCGCGTACTGCTGGGCACTGGCCAGTAACTACAATTACGTTCCCCGGCCACCGGTGGTGGCGGTCCGGGACGGTGCCGCACGGCTGATAGTGCGCGGAGAAACAGAAGACGACTTACTGGCACGCGATTTAGGGGCCTAATACCTTGACGGAGCTCGACACTTCCCTGCGCCGGGGCGCGCAGAGATCACGACAGCAGACATCACCACAGCAGACATCACCACTATCACCGAAGGTGCAGGCACAAAAGGTGAAGACAACGAACGTGAAGACCCTGAAGGTCGCACTGCTGGGCTGCGGCAACGTGGGCTCACAGGTTGCGCGCATCCTGCTCGAGGACGCGGACGCACTGGCCGCCCGCACCGGCGCACGGCTCGAACTTTCCGGTATTGCCGTCCGGACCATCGACGCGCCGCGCGGCGCGGAGCTGCCGCGGGAACTGTTCACCACGGACGCCGCCGCGCTGGTGAAGAGCGCGGACATTGTCATCGAGCTCCTGGGCGGGATCGAACCGGCCCGGACCCTGATTCTGAGCGCCATCGAGCACGGTGCCTGTGTGGTGACGGGCAACAAGGCGCTGCTGGCCGCCGACGGACCGACGCTGTATGAGAAGGCCGATGCCGCCGGCGTCCAGCTTTCCTATGAGGCGGCCGTGGCAGGGGCCGTTCCGATCCTGCGTCCCATCCGCGACAGCCTGGCCGGGGATAAGATCACCCGCGTGCTTGGCATTGTCAACGGCACCACGAACTTCATCCTTGATCAGATGGACTCCACCGGTGCGCAGTTCGACGACGCGCTGAAGGAGGCCCAGCGGTTGGGCTACGCCGAGGCGGATCCGACGGCGGACGTCGAGGGCCATGATGCGGCCGCGAAGGCCGCGATCCTGGCCTCGCTGTCATTTCACACCCGATTTGCCCTGGAAAACGTGCACTGCCAGGGCATCAGTTCGGTCACGGCCGCGGACATCGCCGCCGCCAAGGACGCGGGCTTCGTCATTAAACTGTTGGCCATTGCCGAGAAGCTGAGCGTTTCAGCGGCCGACGGTGGCACCGAAGGTGTGTGCGTGCGTGTCCACCCCACGCTGCTGCCGCGTGAACACCCGCTGGCCACCGTGCGGGGTGCCTTTAATGCGGTGTTCATCGAGGCCGAGTCGGCCGGGGAGCTGATGTTCTATGGGCAGGGCGCGGGCGGAACGCCGACTGCGTCCGCCGTGCTCGGCGACGTCGTCTCGGCGGCGCGTCGTTTGGTGCTCGGTGGTCCCGGGCGGACCGAAACCACCACCGGCCACGTGCCGGCGCTGGGCATCGACGCGGTGCGCACCAGCTACTGCGTCGGCTTGGACGTCGCGGACCAGCCCGGAGTGCTGGCCCGGATCGCGCAGCTTTTTGCGGAGAACCGCGTCTCCATTGAAACAATGCGCCAGACAATCCACCGCGAAGTCCCGGGCGTTACGCCCGGCTCCGCCGAACTGCGGATCGTGACCCATCTCGCCTCCGAGGCCGCGCTGGCGGCAACCGTCCAGGCCATTACCGGCCTGGACATCGTCAATTCTGTAACGAGTGTACTGAGGGTGGAGGGAGTCTGATGGCTCACCAGTGGCGCGGAGTGATCCGTGAATATGCAGAGCGTTTGCCGGTAACCGAGACCACCCGGGTGATCACGCTGGGGGAGGGCGGCACCCCGCTGGTGCACGCCCGGGCGCTGTCCGCGCTGACCGGATCCGAGGTGTATCTCAAGGTTGAGGGGATGAACCCGACCGGGAGCTTCAAGGACCGCGGCATGACCATGGCGATGACGGCGGCCGTCGCGGCCGGCGCCAAGGCAGTAGTCTGCGCGTCCACCGGAAACACCTCGGCGTCGGCGGCCGCGTATGCGACGGCGGCGGGCCTGACCTGCGCGGTGTTGGTCCCGGCGGGCAAAATCTCGATGGGCAAACTCAGCCAGGCGGTAGCCCACGGCGCCACCCTGCTGCAGGTGGACGGCAACTTCGACAACTGCCTCGACGTTGCCCGGAAGCTGGCCGATTCCTACCCGGTGTTCCTGGTCAACTCGGTCAACCCGGCCCGGATCGAGGGCCAGAAGACGGGCGCCTTTGAAGTCGTGGACAGCCTCGGCGATGCCCCGGACATCCACGTCCTGCCGGTCGGCAACGCGGGCAATATCAGCGCGTATTGGAAGGGTTACAAGGAGTATGCCGCTCCCTATGAATCCGCCACCGCCGGCACCCTGCCGGCCGTTTCCACCAAAACGCCGCTCATGTGGGGCTTCCAGGCCGCCGGTGCTGCTCCGTTCGTGGCCGGCCATCCGATCACCGAGCCGGACACCATCGCCACGGCCATCCGGATCGGCAATCCCGCATCCTGGGACCCCGCCGTCGCGGCCCGGGACGAGTCCGGCGGCCTGATCGATTCCGTCACGGACGAGCAGATCCTGCAGGCGCACCGCTGGCTTTCGGCCAAGGAGGGCGTCTTCGTGGAGCCTGCCTCCGCCGCCGGGGTCGCGGGGATCATCAAGAAGCATGCCGCGGGCGAGGTGCCCTCGGGCAAGACGATCGTCATCACGGTCACCGGCCACGGCCTGAAGGATCCGGACTGGGCCCTGAAGAATGCGGACGGAAGCCCGGTCGAGCCGCAGAGTGTGGCGTTCGACGTCGTCACCGTCGCCGCCGCCCTCGGGCTTGACGATGGCGCTGCCTAGCATGGTTGCGGATCACGCATCCGCAGCAGTCGGGAGGGTCATCGGGGCCGGCCAGCGCGTCAGCGTCCGGGTGCCCGCAACGACCGCCAACTTGGGCCCGGGCTTTGACAGCCTGGGTTTGGCGGTGTCGCTTTACGACTCGCTGACGGTTGAAACGCTCGACGGCGGGACGGGTGTTCCCGGTCAGGACCGGTTGTCCTTTGAGCTCAGCGGCGAGGGCGCGGCCGGGCTTCCGCGGGATGCCTCGCACCTGGCCGTGCGCGCCATGGATGCGGCATTCGCCCGGCTGGGTTACCGCCGCGGCGGCCTGAAGATCACCGCTGAGAACGTCCTGCCGCACGGCCGTGGACTTGGCTCCTCCGCCTCGGCGATCGTCGCAGCCGTCACCGCAGCCAACGCGCTGGTCCCGACGGCCGACCAGCAGGACAGACAATGGGTGCTGCAGCTGGCCTCGGAGCTGGAAGGGCATCCCGATAACGTGGCGCCGGCCATTTTCGGAGCCGTGGCCATTTCCTGGCAGGAGGGTCCGGTGTACCGGTCCGTCCGCGTCACGCCGTCACCGCGGGTCATCCCGATAGCCGCCGTGCCCGCCGTCGAACTTTCCACCGAAACCGCCCGCGCCATGCTGCCGTCGTCGATCCCGCACCGGAGCGCCGCCGACAATGCCGGACGGGCAGCGCTGCTGATCCACGCGCTCAAGGATGAACCCGCCATGCTGCTGGCCGGCACCGAGGACTTCCTGCACCAGCGGTTCCGCGCGCAGGCCATGACCCGCAGCGCCGAGCTGATGGACGCCCTGCGGGCAGAGGGCTTCGCGGCCTTCATCTCCGGGGCCGGCCCGACGGTGATGACCCTGGCAGATGGTGCCGACGCGGCGCAGCGGGCGGCGGATTTCATTGCCGGGTTTGGCACGACCGGCGGCACAGCTACGGATGACGCGGAGTATTCCGCCGGTATCTGGCGTGTTCTAAGGCTCGATGTTGACTCCGAGGGTGCTAAAGTGGAAGTGCATCGGCGGTAGGAACCGCCTAGCGGATATATGCATCAGTCGGCTGTACAGCTAGCTACTGTACAAACCGGTCACTGTATCAACAGTTACCGGCACAAAGAGTCAGCTGCACACATACCGGGTATTTACCGATGCCACCTTCACAGGCCTGTCGCGGACACCACAGAGTCACTCTATGCGTCACCAGCCCGCTACCGGGCGAAACGATTACAGCCCGAAGGTGTTCCACAACCGACTTTGCCGCTATCTACGGCGGCAGGGAACGGAGACCAGACCACACTGTCCGGGGTGCTTCAAGCGCCTTTGGTCATGGTCTGGGACCAATCACCGCGATCTCAAAGCAGATCGCCCTCGAGGGGGAAGGATCCTTCGTGACAGACACCACAAACCTGACTGCAGGTTTGAGCGATACCGTCAATTCAGCTGATGCAGCACCGGCCAAGAGCAGTGGACTGGCCGGCCTTAAGCTGGCGCAGCTTCAGGCGCTCGCCGGTCAGCTCGGTATCACCGGCGGTTCCCGGATGCGCAAGGGTGACCTCGTATCCGCGATTTCTGACCATCAGCGGGGCTCGTCCGTGGCGGACCGCGCCGCGAAGCCCGCCGTTGCCCAGACGGCCGGAGCAGCAGAGCGTGAGCCCGGCAAGCGTGCCGGCGCACGCAGCAGCCGGAACGGAGCGGCCCAGCATCAGCAGGCGGCCCCCGTCGCCGAGACAACCGAGGCCGCAACCGTGGGCGAAGCCGCTCCCGAAGCGCAGACCGAAGCCGGCGCCGAGCGCCCGGCCCGTGGCCGTGGCCGCAGCCGCCGCGCCGTGAGCGATGGCGTCATCGCCGCCGGGGCCGAGCAGGCCGGCGCCGCAGCCGAGCCGACGGTACAGGGCGACAGCGACAACACGTCCAACGGCAGGTCATCCAACGGGCGTGCATCCAACGGGCGTGTAGCCGGCGGACGTGCTGCGCAGCACGACGGAGCCGCGCAGAAACACCGACACCGCGCAGAACACCGACACCGCGCAGAACACCGACACCGCGCAGAACACCGACACCGCGCAGAACACCGACACCGCGCAGAACACCGACACCGCGCAGAACACCGACACCGCGCAGAACACCGACACCGCGCAGAACGAGGGCAACCGCCGTCCCCAGCGCACCCGTAACCGCCGCAACGGCGAGGCCCGCGCCGACGCGCAGGCCGAGGGGCAGAACAGCGCGTCGAAGGCCACCGAGGAACCGGCGCAGCAGCAGGAAAACTCCGCGGCCGATTCCAGCGAGGGCGCCGATCAGCGTAACCAGCGCACCGAAACCGGTCAGGACGGCCAGCGCAACCAACGCGGCCAGCGCAACCAGGAGAGCCAGCGCAACCAGGACGGTCAGGACGGCCAGCGCAATCAGCGCAGTGGCCGTAATGACAACAACCGCAACGAGCAGCGCGGCGACAATGGCCGCGTCGAGCAGCGCGGGGACAATAACCGCGGCGAGCTGCGCAACGACGATGACGACGGATCGCGCAACAGCCGCAACCGCCGTACCCGTCGGGACCGCAACGACCGTTCCGGCGGCCAGGACAGCAGCCCGCGCAATGACCGTTTCCGTGACCGTAATGATCGGAACGACCGCAATGAGCGGCGCCGCGGCCGCAGCCAGGGACCGGACTTCGACGATGTTGAGGTGACCGAGGACGACGTGCTGCTGCCCGTCGCCGGCATCCTGGACCTGCTCGACAGCTACGCATTCGTGCGGACCTCCGGGTACCTGCCGGGTTCCAACGACGTCTATGTCTCCCTTGCGCAGGTGAAGAAGTACAACCTGCGCAAGGGCGACGCCGTCGTCGGCGCTATCCGGGCACCTCGCGACGGCGAGGACCGCAGCCAGAACACGGGTCAGAGCGCACGTCAGAAGTTCAACGCTCTGGTCCGCGTGACCAGCGTGAACGGCAAGACACCGGAGGAGCTCAAGGACCGCGTCGAGTTCTCCAAGCTGGTTCCGCTGTACCCGTCCGAGCGACTGCGCTTGGAAACGGACCCCAAGAAGATTGGTCCCCGCGTCATCGACCTGGTCGCCCCAATCGGCAAGGGGCAGCGCGGACTGATCGTCTCCCCGCCGAAGGCCGGAAAGACGCTCATCCTGCAGGCAATCGCCAACGCCATCACCATAAATAATCCTGAGGTCCACCTCATGATGGTGCTGGTGGACGAGCGTCCGGAAGAAGTCACCGACATGCAGCGCACCGTCAAGGGTGAGGTCATTGCCTCCACCTTCGACCGTCCCTCCGGCGACCACACGCAGGTTGCCGAGCTCTCCATCGAGCGCGCCAAGCGCCTGGTGGAAATGGGCATGGACGTGGTGGTGCTGCTGGATTCGATGACCCGACTGGGCCGCGCGTACAACAACTCCGCTCCTTCCTCCGGACGCATCCTCTCCGGTGGTGTCGACGCTGCCGCGCTGTACCCGCCGAAGCGTTTCTTCGGTGCGGCCCGCAATATTGAAAACGGCGGCTCGCTGACCATTTTGGCCACGGCACTGGTGGAAACCGGGTCCAAGGCCGACGAGGTCATCTTCGAGGAGTTCAAGGGCACCGGAAATATGGAGCTCCGTCTGTCCCGCCAGCTGGCGGATAAGCGGATCTTCCCGGCCGTGGACGTGAACGCGTCCGGTACGCGCCGCGAGGAAAACCTGCTGTCCCCGGATGAGGTTAAGATCATGTGGAAGCTGCGCCGGGTCCTGTCCGGACTCGAGCAGCAGCAGTCGCTTGAATTACTGATGTCCAAGATGCGTGAAACTCAGTCAAACGTTGAGTTCCTCATGCAGGTGCAGAAGACGACGCTGGGTGCGCGCTCCGACGACGACAAATAGTTAGTGCCGAAGCCGCCTCCGTTGTGATGGGGACTATCACCCCATCACAACTACGGCGGCTTTGTCATGGCCGCCGCCGGCCGGCGTCAAAGACTGACCACATTGCGGGAGCACTGAGCACCTATTCCCGGCGTGTTGGCAGGAATCGCCGGGACGGCCGGTTGGATGATGGTCAAACTTTAACACGGCGGCCGTCGTCGTCGTCGTCGTCGTCGCTTTTGTACTCAGTCGTCGTCATTAGACTCAGGTGTGAGTCGAAAGAGGTTTGAATATGTTTGAATCCATCCAGGGGCTTTTGGATGAGCACGCGGAACTCCAGTTGCGCCTGAGTGATCCCGCAGTGCACGCGGATCAGGGGCTTGCGCGGAAGCTGGGCCGGCGCTACGCCGAGCTGAGCGGTATTGTCGAGGGCTATCACCAGGTGGAGACCCTCACCGACGATCTCGCCGCAGCGAAGGAGATGGCTGCCGAAGACGCGGAGTTCGCTGCCGAGGTTCCCGTCCTGGAAGAGGCGCTGCTGGGCGCTCAGGAAAAGCTGCGCCGGCTGCTGATTCCGCGGGATCCCGATGATGCCCGTGATGTGATTCTTGAGGTTAAGGCCGGCGAGGGGGGAGATGAGTCGGCGCTGTTCGCCGCGGATCTGGTCCGGATGTATACCCGTTATGCGGAGAACCGGGGGTGGAAGACCGAAATCATTTCCGCCACCGAGTCAGATCTGGGCGGCTATAAGGACATTTCGATCGCCGTCAAGGGACGGTCGAATGATCCGGCCGAGGGCGTTTTCGCGCGGCTCAAGTTTGAAGGCGGCGTGCACCGGGTCCAGCGGGTGCCCGTCACCGAGTCGCAGGGACGCATCCACACGTCCGCCGCCGGCGTGCTGGTTCTGCCCGAGGTGGACGAGCCCGAGGAGGTCGCGATCAGCCAGAACGATCTGAAGATCGATGTTTACCGTTCCTCCGGCCCCGGAGGTCAGTCGGTTAACACCACGGACTCCGCCGTCCGCATCACGCACCTTCCCACCGGTATTGTGGTGGCGATGCAGAACGAGAAGTCCCAGCTGCAGAACCGCGAGGCCGGCATGCGTGTGCTCCGGGCTCGAATCCTGGCTCACCAGCAGGCTATCGTAGACGCCGAAAACTCCGCGGTCCGCAAGTCCCAGATCAGGACGATGGACCGGTCCGAACGGATCCGGACCTACAACTATCCGGAAAACCGCATCGCTGACCACCGGACCGGCTACAAGGCCTACAACCTGGACCAGGTGATGAACGGGGACTTGGAACCCGTAGTGCAGTCGGCCATCGAGATGGACGAGCAGGCGCGGCTGGACGCCATCGGCGAGTAAATGCCGGCGGACAACGCGGATATCCCGGAGCAGGCCGCCAGCCCGGTGGACGCGACCCGGGCTGGTAACCCCCTGGACGCGACCCGGGCTGGTAACCCCCTGGACGCGACCCGGGCTGGTAACCCCCTGGACGCGACCCGGGTCGGCGACGCAGTCGACGCGGCCCGGGACTGGCAGGAGACCAAGGCGCCAGCCCGGACTTCGGCGGGTAAACACCCTCCGGAGCCTCAGCGCACGCTGGCCCAAGCGGTCGCCGAGGCCACCGCGGTACTCAGTGCTGCCGGCGTTCCCTCGCCTCGAGTTGACGCCGAGCTGCTGGCGGATCATCTGCTGGGAGTCGGCCTCGGGAGGCTCCGTGCCCTGCTGCTTGGGGATGCCCCCGAGCCGAATAACTATTGGGCCCTGGTCGAGCAGCGGGCTCGGCGGGTTCCGCTGCAGCATCTGACCGGCACGGCGTACTTCCGCCACCTTGAATTAGCCGTGGGGCCTGGGGTCTTTATCCCGCGCCCGGAGACGGAATCTGTGGTGCAGCTGGCCGTGGACCGGCTGGCAGAAGTGCTGGCGCAAGCGTCGAGTGCAACAGGGTCATACGGCTCAAGTGAAGCACGTGGCCCCGGCGTGCCGGGCGGCCAGGACGTGCAGGACTCACCGGACATGCCCGGCGCGCCGGTGGTCGTCGATCTGGGCACGGGATCCGGAGCCATCGCAGGATCGGTGGCATATGAGGTCCCCCGGGCGCGGGTATACGCCGTGGAACTGAGTGCCAAGGCCTACGCCTTCGCGCAGCGGAACCTGGCCGCGCTCCCGGTGTCGCTCGTCCAAGGCGATCTGCGCACAGCCTTTCCGGAGCTGGACGGTCGGTGTGAGGTGGTGGTGTCCAACCCGCCGTACATCCCCGCGGGCGCGGTTCCGCGCGAGCCCGAGGTTGCCAACCATGATCCGCAGCTTGCCCTCTACGGCGGCGGCGCTGACGGCATGGAACTGCCCGCGGCCGCGGCCGCCACAGCGGCGCGGCTGCTCAAACCGGGCGGATACTTTGTGCTGGAACACGCGGAAGTTCAGGCGGAGCAGATGGCATCCCTGCTGGCGGCTTCCGGTTGCTGGATTGACATCCGCACCCACCGCGACCTGAACGGCAGGGACCGCGCCACCAGCGGAGTCCGGAGCGCAGGCACCGGGGAATGGCGATGATGATGAAAGAATGGCTACGTGAGCACCACATCCTATAACTGCACCTCCAATGAACAGCGCGCGGAGGGACTGGCCCACGCGCAAAAGGCGATCGCCGCCAAGCAGGTTGTTGTCATGCCCACGGACACCGTCTACGGGATCGCCGCGGACGCGTTTTCCCCGCAGGCGGTTGCCACCTTGCTGGCGGCCAAGGGTCGCGGCCGTTCCATGCCGCCGCCGGTGCTGATTCCGCGGCTGAACACGATGGACGGGCTCGCGGCGGACGTTCCCGCGGATGCCCGCAAGCTCGCAGAGCACTTCTGGCCCGGCGGCCTTACGCTGATTTGCCATGCGCAGCCGTCCCTGACCTGGGACTTGGGTGACACGATGGGCACCGTTGCCCTGCGCATGCCCGACGACAAACTCGCCTTGGATCTGCTGACCATTACCGGTCCGCTGGCGGTTTCGTCGGCCAACCGGACGGGGCAGGCCGCGGCACAGACTGCGTCGGAAGCCCGGGTCCAGCTGGCTGAATCAGTAGAGGTCTACCTGGAGGCCGGTTTCAGGCCGCTCGAGGGTACCGAGCCGCTGCCATCAACCATCGTTGACGCGACCGCGGAGGTTTTGCGCGTGGTGCGGGCCGGGGCTATCTCCTTGGAGCGGCTGCGCGAGGTTGTGCCGTCCATTGTTGGGCTGGGTGAGGAGCCGGTGACGGCCGACGACGGCGCAGAGCCGGTGACGGCCGACGACGGCGCAGAGCCGGTGACGGCCGAAGCCGCGGCAGTCCCGCTAGCCGAAGCCGCGGCAGTCCCGCTAGCCGAAGCCGCGGCAGTCCCGCTAGCCGACGCCGCGCTACCGGCGGTGCCGGAAAGCCCGGTAGGGCTGGACACTCCCGTGGAGCTGGAAGGCGCTGCCGGGGGAGAAACACACGTCGAACCGACAGACGCTGCCGTACCGAACGCCCCGACGGAGCCGGAATCACCGGCGACCGAGACGGAACCCTATGTGGTGCAGGAACCTCAGTCGGACGAGCTGACCGGACTTGCCGCTGGTGCCGCGGACGCCCCCGTTGCCGCTGGCGCACCTGTTGCCGCGGGCGCACCTGTTGCCACGGACGCCCCCGTTGCCGCGGACGCCCCCGTTGCCGCGGACGCCCCCGTTGCCGTGGCCGACGCTGTCATGCCACCGGTGCAGCCTTCCGCTGCCGGCGATGCGTCTCGGTCGCCTGCCGGGCAACGGCTGCCGCCGGCGGATGAGGAAGCAATCCCACGGCCGACGGCTCCTCGGTAACGCTCAGGCGGTCACGGGTAAAGCACAATTGCAGGTCCCGGCCCCCGCTACAGCGTTTCGGGGGTAAAGCAAGCCGGCGCGACGACCGAACTCACCGGTATCGGTGTGGTGCCGGGCAGGCTGAAAAAAGTCCCGGGTTAGACTGATTACCGGTGACCGAAACGATGCTACCGGCCCGTTGGCGGCCGTTCGCTTTCAGGGAAGGCGTCAGGGGGTTCCCTCGGCCAGCCGGGATGACCGATTTTGGACGGCTGGAAGGTATTTGACGAGGAATGAATTCCCCGTATCTCGGCGTGGATGAGCCGCGCGTTGTTGCTGTAGTAGTCAGCTACAACCGCAAGGAGCTCCTCGCCAAAACACTCGACGGTATTGCCACCGGTTCGCTTCTGCCGGATGTGGCGGTGGTCGTCGACAACGCGTCCACGGATGGCTCGGCCGGCTTCGTCCGCGACGCTGAACTGCCCTACCCGGTGGATCTGCTGGAACTGTCGAAGAATCTCGGGGGAGCGGGCGGGTTTACCGCCGGAATCGAACGCGCCGTGATCAAGCATGCAGCGGATCTTGTCTGGGTCATGGACGATGATACGGAGCCGCAGGAGGAATCCCTGCGCGCACTGGTGAATGCGTGGCTGGACTATTCGCCAGCTCCCGAACGTAGACCGTCCTTGGTGGCCAGCCGTGTGGTCTGGGTGGACGGGCGCGATCATCCGATGAATTCGATGCGCCAGCGGCTCGGCGCGACGGCGGCGCAAATACGGGCCGCTGCGCGGGTCCGGGCAAAACCGATCCGCTCCGCGTCATTTGTTTCCGCGATGATGAGCGGTTCGGCGATCCGTCAGGCAGGACTGCCGCTTGCGGACTACTTCATTTGGAACGATGACTTTGAATTCACCAGCAGGCTGGCCCGGTTCGGTGATGCGATCCAGGTCCCGGCATCGCGGGTGATCCATCACACGGCGAAATTCGGCAGCTCCGACGTTGATCCCGGACCGCGTTTTTACTACGACGTCCGCAATAAACTCTGGACATTCAGCCGCTCAAGGTCGCTGGCCGGCTGGGAGAAGTTCCTTTACCTCGGTGCCACCATCCGCATGTGGATCGGGGCGATTTCCCGCTCCGGGAACCGCCGGGTCCTGCTCGACGGACTGGCCCGCGGACTGCGCGACGCCGCCCGGCCGCCCCGGCCCAACAGGGAGGTCTTCGCCGGAATCTATCCGATTTCGGAGCTGCCCGGTGAGGCCGGATCCGTGCCACAACCCCTGCAGCAGGACCAAAAACCCCTGCAAGAGGGACAGCCGACCGGGACCTTGGCAGCTGAACTTCCCTTCACACTGTTGATGCCGGTCTACGCCGGTGACTCCGCGGAGCGCTTCCGCCGGGCCTTTGACTCCAGCAGTTGGCAGCAGAATATGCCGCCGCACGAGGTCGTGGTTGTCCAGGACGGGCCGGTGGACGCTGAGCTTGCGGTGGTCCTGGATGGACTCGCCGCCGGGTCCCGGATCCCGGTCAAGCGGATTGTCCTCGCGGAGAACGCCGGCCTGACCGCCGCACTGTCGATCGGTCTGACGCACTGCAGCCATGACATCGCGGCCCGGGCCGATGCGGATGATGTCTCCTTGCCGCAGCGTTTTGAGCGTCAGCTGCCGCTCATTGCCGCCGGTGCCGACCTCGTCGGGGCGGGCATGCAGGAGGTCGGAGACAGCGAATCGGACCTGCTGGCGCTGCGCACGGTGGCCGTTGGCCGGACCGCCATCCGGCGGGCTGCCATAATGCGTAACCCGATCAACCACCCGACGGCGGTCTTCCGGATATCCGCGGCTCAGCGGGTGGGCGGCTACCAGCACGTCCCGCAGGCTGAGGATTACTGGCTGTGGATGCGGATGCTCGCAGCCGGTGCCAACGTGGAAAATGTCAACGAACCGTTGGTGCTGTACCGGGTGAGCGCCGGGTCATACGAACGCCGCGGCGGCCCCGCTGTCTTCCGGGCTGAACTGGCCCTGCAGTCCAGACTCTTTGCGGCCGGCTACACGTCCCGGTTCCAGTACCTGCGCAACATTGCCGTGCGTGGCGGGTACCGGTTCCTGCCGACAGCGTGTCGGAGGGGAGCCTACCGGCGCTTGATTGCCGGAGCGGCCCGTCCGCATGCATGACGGCCACACCAGTACCACGGATGGCGACAGGCCCCGGCCCGCTGCGCAGCCAGACCGACCATTGGATGTACTTTTAGAAGGGTGGTCCGGCACCGATCCGGCAGCAGCGCTTCCCGGGGTAGTAGGAGGAGGCGGTTCTATGTGCCACCAGAAGGATGGGAAAAGAGCGTGAGTGTGGTCAGCGACAGTAAATCCGACGGCAGGCCGGCGCTATGGTTATGGTCCCAGTTTGCGCTGGATTCCCTGGCCTGGGTGGTGGCCATCGCGTTGGCGCTGCTGCTGCGGTACGAGCTTGATGTCACGCTGATCCACGTCGGCGGCACGGTCATGTTGATGATTGTGGCCATCGTGACACAGCTGGTCGCGGGCTGGACCTTGGCGCTGTACCGCGGCAGATATGCCTTCGGCAGTTTTCATGAGGCCAGGATTCTTGTCGTCGTCACCCTGATCGTGGCGGCAGTGATGTTCATTTTCCTGTACCTGCTGGTCAGTGAAATCCACATCGCGCGCAGCGTCGGTGCCATCGCTTTCCCCTTTGCCTGTCTGTTTATGGCCGCCATCCGGTATTTGAAGCGGCTCTATGTGGAGGGCAAATCCAAACCTGGTGAGGGTACCCAGAAAACGCTGGTTTACGGTGCCGGTTTCCTCGGTAATTCCCTGATTAACCGTATGCTCCAGGATCAGGAGTCGCCGTACTTCCCGGTTGGCCTGATCGATGACGACGCCGGCAAAAAGCATTTGCGGCTCTCCTCGGTTTCTGTGCTGGGCCGGGGCGAGGACCTGCCCGACGTCATCCGCCGGACGAAGGCGACGGTGCTGGTGCTGGCCTTCGCGCATGTGGAGGCCGCCAAGGTGCGGGAGATCTCCGACGCCGTCGCCGGGCTGCACATCCGGGTGCTGGTGCTGCCGCCGTTGAAGGACATGCTCGCAGGGGACAATGCGGGGCTGTCGGATTTCCGTGAAATTGATGTCGCGGACCTGATCGGCCGGCGTCCGGTGGACATCAAGCTGGATCAGATCGCCGGCTACGTGGCCGGCAAGCGGGTGCTCGTCACCGGTGCCGGTGGATCGATCGGCTCCGAATTGTGCCGCCAGCTCTCCGGCTTCAGCCCTGCGGAACTGATCATGCTGGACCATGATGAAACCGGTCTGCAGCATACCCAGATTTCCATTTCCGGCCACGGCCTGCTCAACGGCAAGGACACCGTGCTGGCCGATATCCGCGACCCGGAGGCCTTGAACCGGATCTTCCGTGAACGCCGTCCGGAGGTGGTCTTCCACGCCGCCGCGCTCAAGCACGCCCCGCTGCTGCAGCAGTACCCGGAGGAGGGCTGGAAAACCAACACATTGGGTTCGCTTAACGTGCTCCGCGCGGCACAGTCCGTGTCGGTGCAGACCTATGTCAACGTCTCCACCGACAAGGCAGCAAGTCCCACGACGGCGCTGGGCCACTCCAAGCGGGCGGCAGAAAAGCTGACGGCCTGGATGGCGCAGCAGACCGGTCGGCGGTACGTTTCTGTGCGCTTCGGCAACGTGATCGGCAGCCGGGGTTCCATGCTGCCGCTCTTCACCGAGCAGATCAAAGCCGGCGGTCCGGTCACGGTCACGCATCCGGACGTGACCCGCTTTTTCATGACGATTCCCGAGGCTTGCCAGCTCGTGATCCAGGCCGGTGCCATCGGCCACGGCGGCGACGTGCTGATCCTTGACATGGGCGAGCCGGTGAAAATTCTGGACGTGGCGCAGCGGATGATCGCGATGTCCGGCAAGGACATCGAGATTGTCTACACCGGGCTGCGCCCCAGTGAGAAGATGCACGAACAGCTGGTCGGCATGGGTGAGGATGATGCCAAACCCCTGCATCCGAAGATTTCCCACACCACTGCCGTTCCGCTGGCTCCCGAGGTCCTCAGCCTGGACACCTGGCTGCGGCGCTGCAGGCTGGAGTCCGGACCGGCAGCCGAGGAGCTGGACGAGTCCGACGACGATCTGGCAGCGGGCGCATAGTGGCCGTCCTGGTTGCGGCGCTTGCACTGGCCCTGAGTCTGCTGCTGCCCTTGGCGGTCAAGCCCTGGCTGCTGCGGCGCGGCGTGCTCGACATCCCCTCGGACAGGTCGTCGCACAGCATCCCCACCATCCGCGGCATGGGCATCACAGTTGCCGGGGCACTGGCCGCGGCGATGATTGCGGCCCTTTTTGCGCCGCTGGACCCGGCTGACCGCGTTACCCTGCTGGTGGCCCTGGCCGTGATGGTGGCCGCGGCGACCATCGGCTGGATTGAGGATCTGCGCGGGCTGGGCGTGCGGATCCGGGCCGCCCTTCAGCTGGGCCTGGGCCTGGTTTCCACCGCGGCTCTGGCCACGGTGGCGCCCGGACACGCCTTCTGGTGGATCCCGGCCGGCGCCATCGCCGTGGCTGCCTACATCAACGTTGCCAACTTCATGGACGGAATCAATGGCATCTCCGGCCTGCACGGCCTGGTGGTCGGGGTGTTCTATGCCCTGGCCGGACACTTCACTGGGCACGACTGGCTGGTTTACGCGGGGCTGGCCATCGGCGCGGCGTTCGCTGGATTTCTGCCCTGGAACCTGGGCCGGGGTGCCGTGTTCCTCGGGGATGTGGGCAGCTATCTGCTGGGCGCCGCGGTTTCCGTGACCGCCGTCGCGGCGTTCCTGGCGGGCGTTTCGGTGGAGTACATCTTCTCGCCCGTGCTGATCTATCTGGCGGACACCTTCGTCACGCTGATCCGGCGGATTGCCGCGGGGGAGCGCTGGTACGCGCCGCACCGCCAGCACGCCTACCAGCGGCTGACCATCGTGGGGCTCAGCCATCTGCAGGCGACGGCCGTCGTCACAGCCGCCACGGTGGCGACCGGCATCCTTGGAGTGCTGGCAGCCAGGGGTGGCGCGGCGGCGTCGGTGCCGATGGGGATTCTCTGCGCTGTCGTCGTCCTGCTGTATCTGCGCACGCCCACGATTTTTCAGCGGATTATCCGCCGCCGCGCGGCTGCGCAGGGGTAGCATGAGATCCTGTCCGCCGGCCGGCAGCACCAGAGCGACGGCGAAGCCGTTGTGCGGGCAGTCGCTGAGCCGGAAGCAGTTGTGCCGGAAGCCGTTGAGTCGGCTGTCGTTGCGCGGGCATCAGTTCTATCTCGTGTAGAATTTCAAGCGGCGCAAAAACGCCGCCTGTTTCGCTGGCTTCCAGCCCAAAGCCTGAAGAGAATTGGTTTTTTCATGAACGACTCCAGTGCCACCGGCGGCCAAGTGCCCCCGGGCCGGATCGTTGTCTCCGGACCCACCTCGTCCCCGTGGCTGCGCATCCTGGCATATTGCTCGGTGTCCGCCGTGGCGGTCGTCGTCATCCTGACGGCCGTCTCCGCCGTCACCAGCGGGGGAATGGGGGTGCTCAGCGTACTCTTCGGGGCCGCAGTCGTGGTGCTTTTCTTCGCCATCAGTTTATTGGTGGGTCACTTCGTAGGTCGAAAAAACCCCTCGGGAGCCATCGGCGTTTTTCTCGTCACTTATCTCGTCAAGGTTGTCGGCTTCGCCGCGGTGCTGTTTTTTTTCGGTGCCCCCGGCTGGCTGAACGGCACGTGGTTCTTTATTGCCGCCGTCGTAATTGTCCTTGTCTGGCAGGCGACCGAAGTTTTCGCCTTCAGCCGCACCCGCCACCAGCTCTACAATGATCCCGCGCCCCACCGCGCCGGGACTCTCGCTGCCGATAACAGGAGTACGCCGGAGGACGGGCAAAGTGTCTAAACACCATCGCAGCCACGGCGTGCACGGCCGCGCCGGGGAGCGGGTCTCGGTCGCTTCGTCGGGCACCACCGATCCCGCCGGCAACGGCGGGTACAACGCCGGACTGGCCGTTTTCAGCTACGTACTTGGCGGAACCCTCGTCTGGAGTTTGATAGGGTGGGGATTGGATAATGCGCTGGGAACCAACTGGTTCGTTCTGGCCGGAGCCTTCGTAGGTCTGGCCGGCGGTTTCTATCTGTCCTTCGCTCGCCGCCTCCTCCGCAACCGCACCAATGATGCTGCCGGAACGCAGCCGGTCGAGGGCACAAAGAAATCTGAGCACCCGTAATGCCACAAGTTTTCACCATCACCGGGGGTAACGGTGCGGCCGCAGGCCCGCTTCCCCGGCCCATGCCCGAGTACGGACCCTGCAGAGAGGAAACGCGTTGATCGCGCTTACGCTCCCCGCCCAAGAGGGTGGATCGTTCAACCCGCCCGGCGTCAACAGCCACTTGGCACCGCTCTTCACCATCGGAGATTTCGAGTTCACCAAGCAGATGCTGCTGGTCCTCCTGTCCGTTGCCCTGATCTCCTGGTTCTTTGTGGCCGCGGCACGGCAGGGCAAACTTGTCCCGGGGAAACTGCAGTTCGCCGGCGAAGTGGGTTACAACTTTGTTCGCAACTCGGTGGCCAAGGATGTGATCGGCGGCAAGGACTTCATGAAGTACGTGCCGCTGCTGTTCTCGCTGTTCTTCTTCATCCTGATCAACAACATTTACGGCGCCATTCCGCTCATCCAGTTGCCCAGTTTCTCGCATGTCGGTGGAGCCTATTTCCTCGCGGCACTTGTCTACGTGATCTGGATCGGCGTCGGCATCAAGGCGAACGGCCTTCGTTACCTGAAACTGGCCGTTGTGCCCTCGGGCGTGCCGTGGTACATTCTGCCGCTGGTGGTTCCGATCGAAATCATCTCCAACTTCCTGGTCCGCCCGATGACGCACAGCCTGCGTTTGTTCGCGACCATGCTGGCCGGACACCTGATCGTGCTGATTGCTGGCTCCGGCATTGAATTCCTCATCATGCAGGAAAGTGTATTGATGAAGGGTGCCTCAGTCCTGGTGCTCGCCGGATCGATAGCGATGTACATGCTTGAAGCATTGATCATGGTGCTGCAGGCGTACGTTTTTGTCCTGCTCACGGCGATCTACATTGAGGGCGCTGTCCACGCGGACACGCACTGACTTTCCAGCATTTCCCCCGGGGGATAAATCGAACCAAACAACCTGCCTGCGGGCATCTTGAAAGGAACTTTTATGAACGGCACAATCAACGGCTCGATCAACCTCGTCGGCTACGGCCTTTCCGCGATCGGTGGAGCCATCGGTGTGGGTCTGGTGTTCGCGGCCTACATCAATGGTGTAGCGCGCCAGCCGGAAGCTCAGCGCGTACTGCAGCCCATCGCCTTCCTTGGCCTGGCCTTGACCGAAGCCCTCGCCATCCTCGGCCTCGTGTTCGCGTTCGTTCTCAAGTAAAGAGACAGCAACACTTCAATCGCGAGTAGATAGGACGGGCGAAATATGAAAAACCTCATGATTTCCGCCGCCTCTGAAGCGGCTGCCGAGAATCCCCTGGTGCCTAACGGGTGGGAAATCCTGGTTGTTGCCGTGGGCTTCGCGGTCCTCATGTTCATCGTGTTCAAATTTGTTGTACCGATGTTCGAGAAGACCTTCGCCGAGCGCACGGAAGCCATCGAAGGCGGCATTGCCAAGGCCGAGAAAGCACAGGCCGAGGCAACCGCGGCGCTGAGTGAATACAAGCAGCAGCTCACGGACGCCCGCGCCGAAGCCAATCGCATCCGCGAGGAAGCCCGTGCCGAGGGTGCCCGGATTCTGGCCGATCTCAAGGACAAGGCTGCGGCCGAGTCCGCCCGCATCACGGAGCAGGCACAGGTGGCCATCGCCGCCGAGCGTCAGGCTGCCGTCGTGTCCCTGCGGGCCGAGGTTGGCACGCTGGCAACGACGCTTGCCGGCCGCATTGTGGGCGAGTCGCTCAACGACGACGAGCGTTCCACCCGAGTGGTCGACCGTTTTCTGGCGGACCTTGAAGAGCAGAGCACGCCGACGCAGAACGCAGGTGCAGTCCAGTAATGGCAGGTGTATCGAGCGAATCGCTGACCACGGCGCTGGCCGAACTGGAGGTGCAGCTTCCAACCGGCTCGCTGGCGTTGGCGCAGGAGCTTTTCGGCGTCCTCGGTGCGGTCGACAGCTCGGCCGGTCTGCGGCGCGCGCTGACGGATCCGTCCCGGAGCGGTGCTTCGAAGTCGGCACTGGTCGCCGAGTTGGTCAACGGCAAGGTCTCCGCGCAGGCGAGCGATATTGTCGGCAAGCTTGCGGCATCGCGCTGGGCGGCTGCCCGTGACATCGGCGATGCACTCGAAACCGTGGCCGCAACCGTGGCCATTGCCGTTGCGGAAAACCGGACGGGAACCGCAGTTTCCGGTGCCCCGGCTGCAGGCGGATCTGCCTCCGGTGGCGCTGCTTCCGGCCTCACCGGGCTGGAGCGTTTGGAAAACGACTTGTTCGCCTTCAACCAGACCGTTGAATCAAGCCACGAGGTGCAGCGGGCACTGGCGGAGCCGCAGGCCAGTGATGCAGCTAAAACCGCGTTGGCTCTGAAGCTGGTTCCTGCTGCAGGCGAGGAAGCCCGGACGTTGATCAGCCAGGCCATAGTGAATCCACGAGGGGTCAAGGTCACGAAGCTCATTGAGCGCTTCGGTGTCCTGGCTGCGCGGCGTCAGCAGCGCTGGATTGCCAACGTCAGCGTGAGCCGCGCCTTGACGGCGCAGCAGACCGACCGGCTGCAGGCGGGCCTCAACGGCCTTTACGGCCGTGAGCTGAAGATCAACACCATCGTTGATCCGACGCTGATCGGGGGAGTACGCGTGCGGGTGGGGGATGAAGTAGTGGATGCTTCGGTAATCTCCCGGCTCGGCGAGCTTCGCCGCCAGCTGGCCGGCTAGGCACTAACAGCAAGAGACGAAACCGACCGTCGGTCATCTGAGCCGCACCGGTCAAAGCTAGGTCATCGTGAACAAACGGTGATCGCGAAATAGGAGAGCAGGGACTGCAGATGGCCGAATTGACCATCAACGCCGACGACGTCCGTAATGCGTTGAACGAGTTTGCGGCGTCCTACGAGCCTGGCAACGCCGAGCGCGTTGAAGTTGGCCGAGTAACCTCGGCCGGCGATGGCATCGCCCGTGTGGAGGGTCTTCCCTCCGTCATGGCCAACGAGCTGCTGCGCTTTGAGGACGGAACGCTGGGGCTGGCCCAGAACCTTGACGTACGCGAAATCGGCGTCATTGTTCTTGGTGACTTCGCCGGCATCGAAGAGGGCCAGGAGGTTCACCGTACCGGTGAGGTTCTGTCCGTACCCGTCGGCGACGGGTTTATGGGCCGCGTTGTTGACCCGCTGGGCGTCCCGATTGATGACCTGGGCGAGATACAGGCCGAGGGACGGCGCGCACTGGAGTTGCAGGCTCCCGGCGTAACACAGCGCAAGTCGGTCCACGAACCGATGCAGACCGGTCTCAAGGCGATCGACGCCATGATTCCGATCGGCCGCGGCCAGCGTCAGCTGATCATCGGGGACCGCCAGACGGGTAAGTCGGCGATCGCCATTGACACGATCATCAACCAGAAGGCCAACTGGGCCTCCGGGGACGTGCAGAAGCAGGTCCGCTGCATCTACGTGGCCATCGGCCAGAAGGCGTCCACCATTGCCGCGGTGCGGCAGACCCTTGAGGACAACGGAGCGCTGGAGTACACCACCATCGTCGCCTCCCCGGCGTCCGACCCGGCCGGCTTTAAGTACTTGGCCCCGTATGCAGGCTCGGCCATCGGCCAGCACTGGATGTACGGCGGCAAGCACGTCCTGATCGTCTTCGATGACCTGTCCAAGCAGGCCGAGGCCTACCGCGCCGTGTCGCTGCTGCTGCGCCGTCCGCCGGGCCGCGAGGCCTACCCGGGCGATGTGTTCTACCTGCACTCCCGTCTGCTGGAGCGTTGTGCCAAGCTCTCCGACGAGCTCGGCGCGGGTTCCATGACGGGCCTGCCGCTGATCGAGACGAAGGCGAACGACGTCTCCGCCTACATCCCGACCAACGTTATCTCCATCACCGACGGCCAGATCTTCCTGCAGTCGGACCTCTTCAACGCCAACCAGCGGCCCGCCGTGGACGTCGGTGTCTCCGTCTCCCGGGTGGGTGGCGCTGCGCAGGTGAAGTCGATGAAGAAGGTTTCCGGAACGTTGAAGCTGGACCTGGCCCAGTACCGCGACATGCAGGCATTCGCCATGTTTGCCTCGGACCTGGACGCCGCATCACGCCAGCAGCTGACCCGCGGTGCGCGGCTGATGGAACTGCTCAAGCAGGGCCAGTACTCGCCGTTCCCGATCGAGGACCAGGTGGTCTCCATCTGGGCTGGCACCAAGGGTTACCTCGATGATGTCCCGGTGGAGGACGTTCGCCGCTTCGAAGCCGAGTTCTTGGAGCACCTGCGGCACAGCTCGTCGGTGCTGACCACATTGGCGCAGACCAATGTGCTCGACGACGACACCGCCGAAGCGCTGAAGACCTCCATTGTGGAGTTCAAGAAGGGTTTCTTCGGCGAGGGCGACGACCGCCTGGTGGGTGCCGGACATGAGGAGCACGACGCACTGTCCGGCTCCGACGTTGATCAAGAGAAAATCGTCAAGCAGAAGCGCTGATTTCATTCGCTGATTGAGCCTGTCGGAACCCTTGAGCGGTTTCGACAGGCTTAACCACCGGGAGCACAGGAAAGGAAGACTATGGGAGCCCAGATCCGGGTCTACCGCCAGAAGATCACCTCGACGACGTCGATGCGCAAGATCTTCAAGGCGATGGAACTGATCGCCACCTCGCGCATCGGCAAAGCCCGTGCACGTGTGGCATCTTCCCTGCCGTACGCGAACGCCATCACCCGCGCGGTTTCGGCTGTGGCATCACAGTCCGAAATTGACCACCCGCTGACCACCGAACCGGAACAGATCCGCCGTGCCGCCGTCGTCATTGTGACGTCGGACCGCGGCCTTGCCGGTTCCTACTCCGCGAGCGTGCTCAAACAGGCCGAGGCTCTGACCGAGCTGCTGACCGCCGAGGGCAAGGAAATCCAATACTTCCTGATCGGACGCAAGGCACAGGCCTACTTCGACTTCCGCGGGCGGGAATTCGAGCGGGTCTGGACCGGTGGCACCGATGCGCCGGAGTTCAAGACCGCGCAGGACGTCGGAGCGGCCGTCCTGAAGGCCTTCGCGACGGACTATGAGAAGGGTGGCGTGGACGAGATCCATGTCGTTTCCACCCGCTTCCAGTCCATGGTTGTGCAGGTTCCCACCGTGGTGCGTCTGCTGCCCCTTGAGGTCGTGGAGGAACAGGCATCCACCGCCGAGGATCTGTTGCCGCTGTACGAGTTCGAGCCGGAGACGGAACGGGTGCTCGATGCGCTGCTTCCCCGGTACATCGAATCCCGTATCTTCAACGCATTCCTGCAGGCAGCGGCCAGCGAGCTTGCCGCCCGCCAGCGGGCCATGAAGTCCGCCGGTGACAACGCGACCGATCTGATCAAGAAGTACACGCGACTGCGTAACACAGCCCGCCAGGGCGAAATCACCCAGGAGCTGTCCGAGATTGTGGCGGGTGCGGACGCGTTGAACGCGTCCTGACACCGCAGCGACCGGAGCCAGGTTCCGACCCGTTAGACTTAACCCCACGCCATCTACTGATTGAAGCGAGAGAGATGACTGTCACCAGCACAGAAAAGGTAGCCTCCAAGGCCCGTGCTACCGGGCGCATTGCCCGCGTTATCGGCCCCGTTGTCGACGTCGAATTCCCCTCGGACGCAATCCCGGGAATCTACAACGCCCTGACCACCTCGGTAACCCTCGACGGCGTTACCCGCACCATCACCTTCGAGACCGCGCTGCACCTGGGTGACAATCTCGTCCGCGCCATCTCCCTGCAGGCCACCGACGGCCTGGTCCGCGGGACCGCCGTCGTGGATACAGGTTCCCCCATCACCGTGCCCGTGGGCGACGGCGTCAAGGGCCATATCTTCAACGTGCTCGGCGAGCCGCTGGATGTGGATGCCTCAGAGCTGAGCATCACCGAGCGCTGGCCAATTCACCGCAAGGCTCCCGCCTTCGCGACCCTTGAGGGTTCGACGGAGATGCTGGAAACCGGCATTAAGGTCATCGACCTGCTGACCCCGTACATCAAGGGTGGAAAGATCGGCCTGTTCGGCGGTGCCGGTGTGGGTAAGACGGTGCTGATCCAGGAAATGATCACCCGTGTGGCCCGCAACTTCGGCGGTACCTCCGTCTTCGCCGGTGTCGGCGAGCGTACCCGTGAGGGCAACGACCTCTGGGTGGAGATGGAGGAAGCCGGCGTTCTCAAGGACACCGCGCTGGTTTTCGGCCAGATGGATGAGCCGCCGGGAACGCGCCTCCGCGTGGCGCTTTCCGCGCTGACCATGGCGGAGTACTTCCGCGATGTGCAGAACCAGGACGTGCTGCTTTTCGTGGACAACATCTTCCGCTTCACGCAGGCCGGTTCCGAGGTGTCCACCCTGCTGGGCCGGATGCCGTCCGCCGTGGGTTACCAGCCGAACCTTGCCGACGAGATGGGTCTGCTCCAGGAGCGCATTACGTCAACCAAGGGTCACTCGATCACGTCGATGCAGGCCATTTATGTCCCCGCGGACGACTACACCGACCCGGCCCCGGCTACCACGTTCGCCCACCTGGATGCGACCACGGAACTTTCCCGTGAAATCGCTTCGCGTGGACTGTACCCGGCCGTGGATCCGCTGAGCTCCACGTCCCGCATCCTCGACCCGCAGTACATCGGTCACGACCATTACAACACCGCTGTACGCGTGAAGCAGATCCTGCAGAAGAACAAGGAACTCCAGGACATCATCGCCATCCTCGGTGTTGATGAGCTCTCCGAGGAAGACAAGATCGTGGTGGCGCGCGCGCGCCGCATCCAGCAGTTCCTCTCGCAGAACACGTACACGGCCAAGCAGTTCACCGGCGTCGAAGGGTCCACGGTCTCGATCAAAGACACCATCGAGGGCTTCAACGCGATCTGCAACGGCGACGTGGACCACATTGCCGAGCAGGCGTTCTTCAACATCGGTGGCATGGATGATGTCGAGCGTCAGTGGGCAGCGATCCAGGAATCGACCAAGTAAGATGGCTCAACTTGAGGTTGAAATCGTTGCGGCGGACCATTTCGTCTGGTCCGGCGCAGCGAAGATGGTCAAGGGCCGCACCAGCGACGGCGAGATCGGAATCCTGCCCGGACACGCTCCGCTGCTGGCTATTCTGGCCGAAGGTGAACTGGCAATCGAGCCGGTTGACGGCGCCCGGATCTCCGTGACCGTTGACGGCGGGTTCTTCTCGGTGGACAGCGACCGGGTCGTCATCGTTGCTGATAACGCTCAGTTGGAAGACTCAGCCGGTTCAGCCAACGCGGGGATCCGATAGCTTCCGGCAGATGAACGATCCTGGGACCACGTTCATCGCCATCGCAGCGCTTTTCCTGCTGTTTGTTTTTGTCCTGTGCCTGTTCGGGGTGCGCCGCTTCCAACTGCAGCGCGCCCTGGGCACGGTAGACGCCTCCATTTGCTCGCCGGGAGACCGGTGGCAGATGGGGGTTTGTCGTTATCAGGATGCGGACCTGGAATGGTTCCGGCTGCTGTCCTTGAGCCCGCGGGCGCGGTACAGTTTCCGGCGCAGCTCGATCGTGCTGTTGGGGCGCCGGCAGCCCACTGAATCCGAGCGCATTAAGGTACAGCCCGACGTCGTCATCGTCACCTTGAGCTACGAGGGCCGGGAAATGCTGATGGCCATGAAGTTCGACGCCTACGCCGGCCTGTCGTCCTGGCTGGAAGCCGGCCCAGTCATAGGCATCGGAACCTGGCGGTAGTTCTGCCGTGGACCTGCTGACAAAACTGGGCCTGGCCACCGGTGCCGTTGCGGCGCAGCGCCGAGCACGCTGGAGTAAGCGGCTGGGCTGGCCGTTCCGGCGCACGCCCTTCACGGTGGCCGTCCTGGTGATTTTCTGGGGGCTGGCCGCCCTCACCGGCAGCCTGTTGGCCGGACCGGGGTCGGGCCAGCTCAACGAGATCAGCGGCCAGCTGCAGCATTACCGGGATGGGCACTGGTGGACCCTGTTCACGGCCATCTTCTTCGCCACCAATCCGGCGGCGTACATCGTGTCCACCGTGCTCATCGCCGGGGCCGTCGGTTTGCTTGAGCGGCGGGCCGGTTCCCTGCCGGCGGCATTGACATATTTCGGCGGGAATGTCGCAGCGGTCCTTGTGTTCTCGGTGGTCACGCAGCTGGCACGATACGCCGGGGACGGCTGGCTGGGACAGATGGCGGACGCGGCACAGCTGGGGCCTTATCCAGCGGTGGCGGCCTGTGCACTGGCGGCCGCCGCCCGGCTCGGCCCGCTGTGGCGACGCCGGCTGCGGGTCGGAGTGTTCGCCGTCGCCCTGATGCTCGTCCTGTACGTCGGACATGCGGAAACGGTCCTGGCGCTGGCCGGTGCGCTGGCGGGACTGGCCATTGGACGGTGGACCACGACGGACACGGCGGAGATCCGGTTCCACCGTTCGTCCGCCCGTGAAATAAGGAATATGCTCTCGATCGTGGTGGCGGTCTTCGCCGCCGGTCCATTGTTGGCGGCGGTGGCCAAGAGCCCGTCGGGACCGCTGACGATCGTGCGGGACATTGTGCTCAACCCCGTGCCGACGGTGAACGAGCTGCAGGCCAGCTGTGGCTCCACCATCGACGCGTCCTGCCTGCAGCTCGCGCAGACGGCCGGCGGCCTGGGTGGCACCCTGACCTTGGGACTCGCCGTCGTCCCCGCGCTCCTGCTGCTGGTGTGCGCCGAGGGTCTGCGCCGTGGACACCGGCTGGCTGTCTGGATCGTCGTCGGCGTCCAGACCCTCGTCGCCGCCCTTTCCTTCACTTACCTCTGGCTCATTTCCCGGGTCCCGCTTTACGTGCCGCATTCGCACACCACGATGCTGGGCTCCGGCTTCGCCCATTTTTTGCCGGTGGCGCTGACTCCCCTGCTGATCGCCGTCGTGCTGTTTCTGTACCGTCGGCGGTTCACGGTGTTTACCTCTCGTCGGGTCTGGCAGCGTCTGCTGGCGCTGATTGTGGTCACCGGACTGGCGCTGACAGGCAGCTACAGTGCCGCGTGGATCTCAAACGGCGGACTGCAACGGCCGCCCGGGGGGCTTCGTCCGCTGCTGGCCGAGCTGGCGCGCCAGTATCTGCCGCTGCCGCTCCCGGAACAGCTGGGGGGCGCCTTCGCCCGCCGGGACGCACTGGAGTCGCTGCTCTTCCATCTCTGCGGTCCACTGTTCTGGACCGTGGTCCTGCTGGGGGTTCTGACCGCGTTCCTGCTGCAGGGCCGGCGCCGGCTGCGGGAGGAAGGTGCGTTGGACCGGGCTCGCCGGCTGATCCGCACCGGCGGCGATTCCCTCTCCTGGATGGCGCTGTGGCGGAACAACGAATACTGGTTTACCGCCGACGGCAAGGCCGGGCTCGCCTATCAGGAGCACGGCACCGTGGCCCTGACCGTGGCCGGACCGTTCGGCGAACCCGCGGCGCAGGTCGGCGCGGTGGAAGGATTCCTGGACTACTGCGCCGAACGGGCGCTCACGCCGTGCTTTTACTCCGTGACCGGGACATTGTGGCCGCAGCTGCGGGCCGCGGGATTCAACCGGGCGCCGGTGGCACAGGAAACACGGCTGCGCATCGGTGAGCTCGAGTTCAAGGGCAAAGAGTGGCAGAACGTCCGGACCGCGCTGAATAAGGCCCGGAAACTGGGCATCAGCGTGCGGTGGTCCTCGTACCGGGAGCTGCCGGGCCACCTGCGCCAACAGCTCTCCGAGGTCTCCGAGGAATGGGCCGCCCGGAAGCCGGTTCCGGAAATGGGCTTCACCCTGGGTGGTCTTGAGGAGCTGAAGGACGACGACGTGCTCTGCGCGCTGGCCGTGGACGGGGACGGCAGCGTGCACGGGGTCGCCAGCTGGCTCCCGGTGTTTGCCGACGGGGCCGTGGTCAGCTGGACCCTGGACTTCATGCGGCGCCGTAGCGACGGCTTCTCCGGCGTGATGGAGTTTCTCATTGCCTCCGCCGTATTGAAGCTGCGCGACTCGGTGGAGGTCATTTCGCTGTCCGGTTCGCCGCTGGCTCCGGAACGCGGCGAAACCAGAGATGGAGGCGGCGGCGGGGCTGCGGGATCCGGTGACGCTGGATCCGGTGACGCTGGGGCGGGAGACGCTGGGGCGGGAGACGCGGGATCTGGAGACGCGGGATCTGGAGACGCGCGATCCGGCGGCGCGGACCTGCCGCTGCAGGACGCCGCCTTGGCACGGCTGCTCAACATTGTGGGAAAGGCCTTGGAACCCGTGTACGGATTCCGTTCACTGGCGCACTTCAAATCCCGTTTCCAGCCGGAATACCGCACCCTGTACATGATGTACCCCGATCCGCTGACGCTGCCGGCGGTTGGACGGGCGCTGTCTTCGGCGTATCTGCCGGACCTATCGGTCCGGCAGACTGCGCGACTGCTGCGCACGCTGGTCTCCTGACGCTGTCCCAATGCGGACCGTCATCAGCTTCCGCCGAAGAGCCCGTATGCTTCCGGATCCATGTTGCCGCTGAGCGGTCCAATGCAGGAATTTAAGCTGCAGACAAGGGAACACCTGAGCGGTCCGCCGCGGGTATTTAAGCTGCAGATAATTAAACAGACGATCCCCGGCGCCGGCCGGGGATCGTCTGTCCGCTGGCCCTGACACTGCCGGAGAACGGCACGGTCAGGGGACCGACGGCACTTAGAGAGGGGTTACCCCGGTGGCCTGGGGGCCCTTGGCGCCCTGACCGATCTCGAACTGAACCCGCTGGTTCTCTTCCAGGCTCTTGAAGCCGCCGGATTGAATCTCAGAGTAATGAACGAACACGTCGCCATCTGCATCATCGGGAGTGATGAAGCCGAAGCCCTTTTCTGCGTTGAACCACTTGACGGTTCCCTGTGCCATGTATTTCTCCTCATATTGGAACTGTTCAGCTCCGCACATTTCGTCCGGAACCTAGTCACACCGCGGGAGGAAAGCCGGGTGAAACGGACGTCCGTTCATCCGGAGAGCTCCACGCTCGCAACACGTCTTGCGAGCACGAAAACCACGTACACAAAGACTGGGATAAGCATTACATGACTCATTCCACCGGTCAACGAACGGGAGAAGTATTCCCCCATTTGTTAACTGTTTCGGTCAATTTCCCCGGCGAAATGGGTATTCTAATCTGTCCTAAGCGGTCGAGGTGTGACAAAGGACCGACGACCTAGCGGCTGATGAGATACAGTACCGCTCAGGACCAGGCCTGCAGCCACGCCCCTTGCCGCAGCACCGCCGAAAGCCTCAGGTCCGCATCCACCACGATGGCGTCGGCGCGCAGCCCACGCCGCAGCCCCCCAACCTCGTCCGACAACCCCAGGACACCGGCAGGAACCGCCGTTGCCGAGAGCACCGCGTCCTGCAGCGGTATCCCCGCGGCAATCGTGCGCCGCAGAACATCGAGCAACGTCGCGGTGCCGCCGGCAATCGAGCCGGTCGCGTCAAGGGTGGCCACCCCGCCGGTGACCGTGACAGGTGAGGGACCGAGCATGTAGCGGCCGTCGGAGAGCCCGGCCGCAGCCATCGAGTCCGTCACCAGCAGGACATTGGCGGCGCCGACCAGCTCGAACACCATTCGGACCGTCTGCGGGTCGAGATGGGTGCCGTCCGCGACGAGCTCGACGGCGGCATAGCCGGATTTGGCCGCGGTCAGGCACGCGGCCACGGGACCGGGGGAGCGGTGATGCATCGGCGGCATACCGTTGAACAGATGGGTGACGGTCGGCCTCCCGCTCGTGCCGTCGAAGCCCGTGGAGGAAAGGCCGTCACGCGCCTGCGCCAGCGACGCCGCCGCCGTGGCTGTATCGCAGTCCGTGTGTCCCAGGGACGGCGTAATCCCATGTACGGTCAGCAGGTCCACCAGCGCGGCCGCCCCCGGAAGCTCGGGTGCGTAGGTCATCGTGACAATCTCACCCTGCCCTGCGTCGATCAGTTCCGCCATCAGCTCCAGATCGGGCTCACGGAGCCACTGCGGGTCCTGAGCCCCGCACCGGGCGTGCGAGAGGAACGGGCCTTCCAGATGGATGCCCGCCAGCAGCCCCTCAAGAGTCATGTCGAGATATACGCCGATTCCCCTCAATAGGTCCTCCCGCGATGCGGTCACCATGCTGGCCAGCAGCGTCGTGGTGCCGCTGCGGTGCAGGAAATCCACCGCCTTACGTGCCGAGGCTTCCTCTGCCCCCGGAAAATCGCCGCCGTTGCCGCCGTGGTTGTGAACGTCGATCAGGCCGGGAAGGATCAACGAGCCGCCGGGCAGCTCCAGCCGTTCGATGCCGCCGGAGCCTTCCGGGCTTCCGGCCGCCGTCGTGTCCGCACCGTCAAAACCGGCACAGTCAAAACCTGCACCGTCAAAACCTGCACGGTCAAAACCTGCACCGTCAAAAACCGAGCTGTCATAACCGGAAGCCGGGCCGGCGTAAATAATCCTGTCGCCCTCGATGGCCAGGACGCCGTCGTCGGTAATGGTCCCGTCCGTCACCAGCGTGCCGGCCAACAGTTTCCTGTCCAGGCTGCCGCTGTCCTGCCCGGGCGATGCAGTTGAAGTCATGCTTCGATTCTAGTCAGCCTGCCGGTCGGCTCTTGAATCCCGCTAGAACAACCGAGAGGAGGTGTCATCCACTCCGCGCATAGCGTCATAATCCAGCGTGAGGCACTCGATCCCGCGGTCAACGGCCAGTACCTTGGCCTGCGGCTTGATTTGCTGCGCGGCAAACACGCCGCGGACCGGCGCCAGCAGCGGGTCCCGGTTCAGCAGCTCAAGGTAACGAGTCAGCTGCTCCACGCCGTCAATATCGCCCCGGCGCTTGAGTTCCACGGCGACAGTGCCACCCGTTGCGTCCCGGGCCAGGATATCCACCGGTCCGATTGCCGTGAAATACTCGCGGCGGATCAGCGTGAAGCCATCGCCCAAAGTATGGATCTGCGCGGCCAGCAGACGCTGCAGATCGGCTTCAACCCCGTCCTTGATCAGGCCCGGATCGACTCCCAGATCGTGGCTGCTGTCATGGAGCTGCTCATATATATTGATGATCAGCCGGTCATCGGTCTTGGCCGACTGGACCACCCATTGCTCCCGGACGCCCTCCTCCAGCTCTGTTTGTGCCGGCGTCGTCCTCCTGACCGTCGCCGGGGGACTCATCCAGTTCAGCGGCTTATAGGAGCCGCCGTCGGAATGGACCAGGACCGAGCCGTCCGCTTTGACCAACAGCAGCCGGATGGCCAACGGCAGATGAGCCTTAAGGCGGCCGACGTAATCTACGGAACAACGAGCTATAACTAAACGCACGCACAGTACTCTACCGTCCCGCCCGGGTCCGCATCCTTCCGACCGGTCCCAAGTCCGTCCGGCTTCTGGCTGAACTAAGGCAGAATGGATCCATGCCCCGTTCCAACCGCCCCCGCCGCGCCGCTGGCGGCAGGGCGGCCCAGCAGAACGCCGCTCCCGAAGACCTCGATCTGGAGCGGGCCCGCTCGGGCTTCCCGCACCGCGAGTCCGCGCCCGACGGCGAGTGGATGGTGCGGCCCGTCACGGCGCGGAACGCCGCCAAAATCTACACCTGCCCGGGCTGCCACAGGCCCGTCCAGCCCGGCGTGGCACACCTGGTCGTGTGGCAGGAAGACTCCCTCTTCGGCGCGGCATCCGCCCTGACGGACCGCCGGCATTGGCACACCAACTGCTGGCAGTCACGAAGCTACAAATACCGTTGAATGAATCTCCCGGCGATCCCGGTTGTGGCCGAATCCGCGCAGCGCCGGGTCGTGGCGGAACCTTGCGCGGTTGCTGGCCGTGGCACGACGGGGCGCGTTCGCGCATGACCGCGCCATTGGACTGGTTAACGGTCACGGCACGGGACCGGAGAGGGCGGGTGGATTGAAGAATCTGTTGCGGCGCGGTTTTTGGGCAGGGTCGACCTCCGGAGATGCCACCCAATGAGGTATGTCATCGATGAGGATGATCTTCGCCTGACCAGCATGGACGACATGGTGATCGAAGGAACACGTTAAAGCTCCTGTGTTGACATCGGTTTCCCCGCCGTTTTCCCAGAAATCGATGTGATGGACTTCGGTCCATGCTGCGGGCATCGTGCAGCCGGGCCGAATACAGCCTTTGTCCCTTGCAATGATCGCCAGACGCTGGGCCCGGGTATGGAATCGTCGCCGGCGCCCGTAGTTGAGAATCTGGCCACTCCCGCCGAGCACGATCGGGATCAGATTGGCATCGCAGGCAAGCCGGCGGATGTTGCCGGCGTCAACGGGCCCCGTGAAGGCGAACCGGCCCGTCGAGCGCCCGGTCTCCAGCCGGTTGAAGAGTTCATGGTAATCGATGGTTACCATGATGTTGGGCCGGTGACCGCCCGCTTCAGGCAGGTCACCGGTCTGTAGCGCGATACCACACCCGGTCACCAGCGCATCGAGCAGGCGTTGCTGCCGCGTGCGGGTATCCATCGCGCTTTCCACGACTGTCAAGGACCGCGGGTTCGTGCCGGTATTCATCACCGTCAGTAGCGTCTCATACTGTGTCTGGTCCGCATGGATTTCCAGGTGGTGGAGTCCGCGGTACAGGCCTTTGTAGTGCACGCCCTGCCTGGCCTGCAGCTCGGTTTCTGTCGGTGAGGTCCCGTTCTGGTCGACCCCCAGTACCCATTGACGGATCTGCGGATCCAGGCAATCCGGGTCCGTGAGCCTCGTTTGCTCGGCGAGTGCGCCCTCGATGATGGTAAGGGAGTGCGGGTCGGTTTTGAGCTTCATCTTGTGCAGGGCACGGGAGACCCTGATCAGGGACTCAATGGATGCGTCCCCGCTGGCCGCCGCAGCTGCCAGGGCCGGAAACTTCGGCGCAATCATTTCCCCAGTAAGGGACAGTGCAGGCAGAAGATCCCGGCCCAGGAACACCCGGCGGTTCGCTTCCGAGTAGGAGATCCTTAGCCGGCAGACCAGGAATTCCTGCACACTGCGGTACGGCGACTTCTTCCGTCCCGCCCGAATCGCCGGGCCCGTCCCTGGAGACGGCATCGCCTCCGTTTCCCCGTGAGCGGGCACGGCGCCGACGAGGGAACCCGCGGGAGCAGCAGCTGCAGCAACGACCTGGCCGGTCCCGTGGGACCCAGGGCTTCCGCCGGACACTGCTCCCGCCACAGTGGTGTCCGGCGCAGTGGTGTCCGGCGCAGTGGTGTCCGGCGCAGTGGTGTCCGGCGCAGTCGTGTCCGGCGCAGTCGTGTCGGGTGCAGCTGGCTCCCCCGCCGGAGCCGTGTCCCAGCCGAACGAGGCCGGCTCACCGCCGAACGGGGCCGGCACTTCTGTAGTGTCGGCATCATTATGGGCATCGGCGTCGCAGGCGGTTACCGGGCTGTCCCAGGTAAAGGCGGTGTCAGTATCCCCGGTGGCGTGGAGATTCTGGGTGTCTATGGCGTGCGCGGCAATGATTTGGCCCTGCTGCACGTAGCGGAACATTCTCTCCAGCAGGTCGGCGCTTGCCAGCACCGAGTTCTTCGTCATTACCAGGGCGCTGCCGGCATAACCGGCAACGAAGGACCTGACCACGTCAACGGCCGCCGCCAGTTCCACGGTGTCCATCACGCCTGCCATTCCTTGTGTACTCATGCCTCAATTTTATCCAGCGGCACTGACAAAACCGGGTCGGGACCCAAGCTGTGACCCCCCCCCCCCGTAATCACCGGTCCCTGTGCAGGGGGAAATCCTCCGATTTGTATGGAATCGGGCCAGGTATCAAGATCGGGGGCGAGTGATTGCAAGGCGCAGGCGGCGTTCAATTGATTTCGATTGAACGGTTTAAGCGTCCTTGCCACTTCGTGCCGACCACGCCGCCAACCCGCCGCTGATGGGCGTAATGTGCCTGTTGGCGCCGCTAAACTGAGACGCATGACTTTCGACCCTGCATCGTTTGTATATTCCATATCGGGAGTGCCGGAGCTAATCCGTGCCGCTTCCGTGCTCCCGGCCCGGCGCGAGAACATCGAGCTGACGACGGACGACGGGCTGCGCCTGGTGGGAGAGCTGGCGGTCCCTGAGTCGGGAGAGATCAGGGGGACCGTGATTACCCTCCACCCGCTGCCCACGCACGGCGGGTTCATGGATTCCCATGTATTTCGGAAGGCGTCGTACCGGCTGCCGGCACTGGCCGGGATCGCCGTGCTGCGATTCAACACCAGAGGCACATCCTCTCCGCGCGGTCAGAGCGACGGATCGTTCGATGGGGGTATCTCGGAGCGGGCCGACGTGGCAGCCGCGGTGGATTTTGCGCTCCGACGGCGGCTGCCGAACCGGTGGCTGGTCGGCTGGTCTTTCGGCACCGAGCTGGTGCTCAAATACGGCTCGCGTGAACCCGTGGCCAGCGCCGTCGAAGGAGCGGTGCTGTTGTCGCCCCCGCTGCATCGGGCCACCGATGAGGACCTGGATGCCTGGGCCGCCGGGCGAAAGCCACTGACCGCGCTGGTCCCCGAATTCGATGACTATCTTCGCCCGGTGGAGGCCGCCGCGCGGTTTGCCCGGATTCCGCAGGCCGCGGTCATCGGCATCGACGGTGGCAAGCACTTGTGGGTCGGCGAGAAATTCACGGCGAGGGCATTGAACGAGATTGCGTCCGCGGTGCTCGGCTCTCCCGGCACGGTGCTGCCCGGCGAATGGGATGGGCCGCTGTCATCGGCGGCTCAATAGCGGGCCTGCAGTCCCTGGGTGCCCGGACACCCGACGTCAGCCGCCCGCTGGCCTGGCCGTCCGCCGTCGTGCCTGCGGCGCCTAATGCTTATCCTGGCGCGCTATGTACACTTCCTTGATCAGCAGCATCACGGCGGCGGCGGTGGGAATGGCAATCAGCGCGCCGAGCACCCCCAGCAGGCTGCCGCCGGCGATCACCGATATCACCGCGACGGCGCCCGGCACGGCCACCGCCTTCTGCATGATCCGCGGCGAGATGAAGTACGCCTCGAACTGCAGATAGGCGAAGTAGAAGATGGCGAAGAATACCGCCGTCTGCCAGCCCGCGGTGAGCGAAACCAGGATCACCACGATGGCGGCAATCATACCGCCGACCAGTGGAATGAAGGCCAGAAGCGCGACGACGAATGCCAGCAGAACGCTGAACGGGACGCCAAGAACGGTCATCAGAATGAAGGCGAAGGTCGCGTTAATGACTGCGACGCAGACCTGCCCAATCACGTAATTGCCGACCGAGCGGGTGATTTCTTCACTCAGCCTTTGCACTCTGGCACGCCGCGAGCGCGGCGCCAGCCGGTAGCCCCAGCGCTTCATCGCCGGCAGCGATGCCAGGAAATACAGGCTCAGAACCAGGACCACCAGCGCGCCGAACAGGCCGTTGGCGATGGTGCTGCCGACTCCCACGACGCCACCGAAGATGCCGCCCACGGCCTGGGAATCCTGGAAGAACTTGGCGACTGACTCAGTGATCCTGTCGCGCACGTGGTATTGACTGTCCACGTTCTTGAAGAAGTCCGAATTCAGGAAGTCCGTGATCCAGATGGGTGCCCTGTCGATGAGCTGGGTCGTCTGTTCCCCGATGGTGGGAATCAGGGTGGCGAAGAACCCGGCAACTATGGCGACCAGGACCGCCACCGAGATCAGGATGCCGAGGGGTCGGGGCACCTTGCGGGCCTCGAGCCAGCGGACCACCGGATCAAGCCCCAATGCGATGAACAGCGCGGCCAGGATCCACAGCAGAAGCTGCGCGGTGTTGGTGAGCATGTAGTAAAGGAACAGCGCCAGGCCGATTCCGACGGCGGCCATGAAGCCCATGTAGATCGGGTGCTGCACGGACATCCGTGGGCCCGGGGCGCCGAATCTGGTGTTCTCGGATTCCGCCGGACCGGCGGAATCCGGTGCGGCCTCGGGCGGCATTTCGAACCGGCGGCGCGGCTGGGCACCGGGAATGGGACGGTGGAGCTGAACAATCGACCGCTTGAAGAATCCGGGGCGCGCGGAGGTCAGGACCGACGCGACCTCCACCGGGACGGGGTCCTGTTGCGGTTGGATGGGATCATCTGCTGAGCTCAAGAGGGTTCGCTGCTTTCACATTTGACGTTACGGGTCACCGGAGGCAGGCATCGGGACCGGTGGCTCTTCGTGCCAAACATTATCAGCCGGACAAGGGTGAGCAATGCCTCATTGGGGCCGCACACTCCCGCGGCATCTGCTGTACATCCGCGTCAGCGCGGGTCCGCCCGGCCGCGGCTGGTTCCGCCGGAGCGGCGTATGACGGGGTCGAAACAGCCCTAAAACGCTTCGGAAATCCCCATGATATAGCAAAACGGTTAGGCTTATGGGAAGAAAAATCGTCTTTTTCAGCCGACGTTAGGCATATTAGTGCGTTCTAAGACAGCAATTGCCCTGGCCATTCTGGGCCTGTTGCTCCTGGGGCTCGGGATCGGGCAGCGGACTCTCTGGCTCCCGCCGGATACCGTCACGGCATCTGTGGCCCAGGGCGCGAAAAGCGCTCCGGTGACCGTTGTTGATTCCGGCGTCCGGACCCTGCACGGCATCCCCGTCACCCTCCATGTGAAGTCCGCCGGTCCTATTGTGCTGGTTGCGGGCCGTTCCGACGACGTTGACGCCTGGGTTGGCAAGGCCGCGCACCTGAGCGTAACGGGGGCCGACTCCGATTACAAGACTCTCACGACAACGAGCACCGAGGGCGAGGCCACCGTTCCCAACCCCACCGGATCCGATCTGTGGACCCAGCAGGAAACCGCCAGCGGCGAGCTGAGGTATCAGTGGACACCGCCGGCCGATGGCAACTGGTCGCTGCTGATCGCCTCCGACGGCACCGCCGCCGCTCCAACGGATATTTCGCTGACCGCACCCAACGACACCGACACGCCGTGGGCGGTCCCGCTGATGGTGATCGGGGCGTTGATCCTGGTCGCTGGCGTGCTGATGCTGTTGTTCCGGCCCAAAAGGGGCCGGCGCAGCCTGGTGGGGACGCCAGCCACCGGGACGCGGTCGGGGAAGACCGCCAGTAGGTCCGTAAGCAGGTCCACTGATGCGCGGGCCGGCGGCCCTGTTGATGGGCCGGCAGTCGCTCCGGCCGAAAAATCCGCGGACAAGCCCGCTGGCCAGCCGGACGAAAAGCCCGTTGACAGGCCGGCGGACAAATCCAAGGGTGAGTCCGGGAAATCTCTTTTCGCGGGGCGGGCTCCACTCACGGCCGCTGTGGCGGCACTGCTGTTGACCGGCACGGTGGTTCCGGCCGCCAGCGCCGCGACCACGCCGCCGTCGTCCGACACCGGCTCCGCCTCCCCAAGCGCTGCGACGAGCGGTTCGCCGTCGCCGTCGTCGTCGGGCACCGGCACCGCAATGGCCGACGCATCGGCTCCGGCCGAGGTTCCCGTGCTGCTGGACGGGCAATTCAGCCGTATTCTTGACGCCGTCGCCAATACGGTGGCCGGCGGAGACGCGGCGAAGGACGCCGGAAAGCTGCAGGACCGGGTATCCGGTTCGGCTCTGGAACTGCGCGGCGCGAACTACAGGATCCGCTCGCAGGTCGCCGACTACCCGGCCGTCACGCCGGTGGCAAGTTCGAAGCTGCTGACCAAGGTGGTCAGCACCAGCCGGTCCTGGCCGCGCACCGTCATGGCGGTCACCCAGGGCGGGGACAATCCGGTCCCTCAGCTGCTGACATTGGTGCAGAACACGCCGCGGGACCCCTACCGGCTGGATCAGGCGACACCGCTGCTGCCCGGGCAGACCTTCCCCGGCGTCGACAAGAAGGGCGCCGGCACCTTGGCTATGGACGACAAGACCGCGCTCCAAATGTCCCCGGATGTGGCGCTGGCCGCACTGAGCGACCGGTTGACCAAGTCGGACAGCCAGTGGAAGGACAAGATCACCGATCCCGTCTATATACCGGACGTGGATTCCTACAAAGCCGACATTGCCGCGAAGGGTCCGGACGCGACGTACGCTTTCTCGCACACTCCGGTGCCGGGTACCGGCCGCGTTCTGCGGACGGCCGACGGCGGCGCTCTGGTGATTGCCGACGTCCACTTTAATGTCGACGCAACGTCCCAGGCCGAGGCCAAGCTGACCGTGGGAGCGGACGCGGCGGTCTTCGCCGGTGGCACGGAAACGACCAAGGGGTTTGTGCTCAACTTCGGCGAACCCGTGGTCCTCTATGTCCCGCCGGCCGGTTCCACGGGTAATATGATCCTGCTGTCGGCTACCCGCGGCCTGATCGGTGCCAGCTTCAAGTAGGTCTTCGCTGGCTGGTCCGCGGGCTGGCCATTCGGTCCGGGCGCGGCCCGGGGCCCGGTCCGGACCGCGGTCCGGAGGTCCACTGGTTACGCCCGCGGTACTGCCACAGATAGAGTAAAACCATGAGTCAACCAGGTTCCCTTCCTGTCAATCCCGCTTTCGCCTCGGGCATCAACCTCCGCGGCGCGGTGGACCTGTCCGCGCTGAAGAATCCGCGTCCCGCGGCGCCCGTTCCTGCCCCGCCGGGTACCGACGCCGGGCCGGAGGACCAACAGGCCGGGGGCGGTGCCCCCGCCAGCGCCTACGCGGTCGATGTCACCGAGCAGAGCTTCCAGGAGCTCGTTCAGGTCTCCGCTCAGGTGCCCGTTGTGGTGTCGTTGGGCGCTGCCTGGTCGGGGCAGTCGAGCAGTTTGAACCTCATGTTGGAGCGGCTGGTGACCGGTTATGCCGGCCGGCTGCTGCTGGCCCGGGTCGACGCCGAAGCAAGCCCGCAGATTGCCCAGGCCTTCGGCGCCCAGGCGATCCCTACGGTGGTGGCGCTGATCAACGGCCAGCCGGTACCCCTTTTCGAGGGCGAGATGCCACAGGAACAGGTCGGGCGCCTGCTCGACGAGCTGCTGAAGGTGGCCGCCGCCAATGGCGTTAACGGCAGCCTAGGGCAGGACGCGGAGGCAGGCGCCGAGGGGGAGGTCCCTGCCGCGGCGCTGCCGCCGCTGCACCAGGCCGCCTACGACGCCATCGAGGCCGGGGACTACGACGCGGCCGGGACGGCGTACCGCCAGGCCCTGGCGGAACAACCTGCCGACGCCGACGCCAAGATCGGTCTGGCGCAGGTGCAGCTTATGCAGCGCACCGCCGTGATCGATACCGATCGCGCCGACGTCCTGCGCCGCCAGGCGGCGGAGGACAAGGATGATACGGAAGTTCAGCTGGCCGTAGCGGATCTGGACATTGTCGGCGGCCACGTGGAGGAGGGCTTCGGCCGGATCCTTTCCTTCATTGCCGGCCATTTCGGTCCCGAGCGTGAAACTGCACGGGTCCGCCTGCTGGAACTGTTCGACGTCGTCGGCGTGGGCGATCCGCGCGTGGCGAAGGCCCGGCAGACGCTGGCCCGCGCGCTCTTTTAGGCCCACGCAATCGCTTAAGACTGGTGGGACCGGCTGCACCCCGCTGGAATTCGGTGTGCGCTCGCAGCAGGAGTTTAAGACGGTATTGACGGACTCGCCCGTCCGTAGACTGGGGACGTTCTCGGCGCTCCGCTGCTGTTAGTATCCTTTGCTGGTCGCACTGGTTCGGCTCAAGCCGGTACCGGGCCGACCCCGGGTCCCCGGAGCCGGGGCAGGCTCGAAGCCCGCATGCGTCGCGTCAAGTGGCATGGGCCGCCGAATTCCCAGCGGGACGGCGATATCCTGGCTGTGCACCAGTGCGTCCATGAGGAGGTTGTCCTCATGGTAATCGCCGGCATCGCGCGAGCCGCCGCGTCCTGACGCAACTCCTCAACGATGGTCCCGGTTGGGCGCCCGCGCATGATCAATCGCAATTAGCGCGCCGGCCATCCGCAAGTTGCCGCCCGCACGAACCAACGCCGCGGCCAGGACCGGAACCGTCGGTGCGGTCGGCGTCATGGCTACGTGCGCCGCAACATCCCGGACGCGCCATCGCGCGCACAGCGACGGCTGCTCCCACTGATCCGGGCTCAGGCCCTCGAGCATGTCATCGATCGGCATGCCCGCGTCGGCCCTGGGGCGTTTCCGGCAAAACACCCCCATGTCAGCACCTCAGATGCGGGGCGGGGACGAAGCCTTCCATGTTGCGATGTGCGGGCGGAATGTCCGGCGCAGCAGGGGCGTTACCCTCGGTGTGACCAACTCAAAACTCTTCACCCCGATGACGCTGCGCTCCATGGACCTCTCGCACCGCGGTTGGGTTTCGCCGATGTGCCAGTATTCCGCCGATCCGGAGGCAGCCCCCGGGGTTCCCACGGACTGGCACCTGATGCATCTGGGGCAGTTCGCCGCCGGGGGAGCGGCACTGATCCTCACCGAGGCCAGCGCCGTTAACGCTGAGGGGCGGATCAGCCCGCGGGATGCCGGCATCTACAACGATGAGCAGGGCCGGGCATGGCACCGGATCACGGAGTTTGTGCACTCCACCGGCTCGGTACAGACCAAAATCGGTGTGCAGCTGGCGCATGCCGGACGGAAGGCCTCCACATACTGGCCATTCTCCGGACGCAACGGGAGCGTGCCGGCAACGGACCATGGCTGGCAAGCCGTAGGCGCCACGGATGAGTCCTTTGACGGTTATGCCGCGCCGCGGGCCATGACTGAAGGGGAAATTAATGCCGTCATCGATGACTTTGCCGCTGCCGCCGACCGGGCCGTGCTGGCCGGCTTCGATACCGTGGAGATCCACGCGGCGCACGGCTATCTGCTGCACCAGTTCCTCAGTCCGCTGGTCAATACCCGCACGGATGCGTGGGGCGGAGACGAGGAAAGCCGCAGCAGGCTGACGCTGGACGTCATTGACGCCGTGCGCGCCCGCATTCCGGACGGCATGCCGTTGCTGCTGCGGATCTCCGCTACGGACTGGATATCCGGCGGTCTGGATGCGGACAGCTCGGTCCGGCTGGCCCGCCGCGCTGCGGATCATGGGGTGGACCTGATCGATGTTTCCAGCGGCGGAGCCGTTCCCGGGGCGAAGATCCCGGTGGGCCCCGGATACCAGACGGCCTTCGCCGAGCAGATCCGCCGCGAAACGGACCTGAGCGTCGGCGCCGTCGGCCTCATTTCGACTGCGGACCAGGCGGAGCACCTGCTGGCCACCGGCCAGGCGGACGGCATCTTTCTGGCGCGCGCGGCGCTGCGGGATCCGCACTGGTGGCAGCGCGCGGCCCATGATTTGGGTGCGGATCTGCAGTGGGCTCCGCAGTACGAAAGGGCGGCCGCCAACAGGGGGAAATACTAGCGGTGGCGGAGCGGGGCCGGGATGAAATCATCCTTTTTGATGTCTTGCCCCTGCCGGGTCGGCTGCTAGCGTGGCGGTATGACCGACGCCCCGAAAAATTCCGCTTCCCCGCCGCGTCCTGCCCCCCTGCCGGCCGCTACGGGCGGGATCGACGCCCCGCCGGCACTCGTCATCAGGGGACTGGCCAAGCGGTTCGGCGGGAAAATCGCCGTCAACGGCATCGACCTGGACGTGCCGTCCGGCTCGTTTTACGGACTCGTTGGACCCAACGGCGCCGGTAAAACCACGTCGCTGTCCATGGCCACCGGACTGCTCCGCCCGGATTACGGCAGCGTTTGGGTGCACGGGGTCAACGTCTGGGACCACCAGCTGCAAGCCAAGAAGCTGATGGGAATACTGCCAGACGGCGTCCGGCTCTTTGACAGGTTGTCCGGTGAGCAGCTGGTGACCTATGCGGGGCTGCTGCGCGGGATGGACCGGGAGACCGTGGCGGAACGCGTGAAAGACCTGCTGGCGGCGCTCGATCTGGCCAAGGACGCCGGCACTCTGGTGGTTGATTACTCCGCGGGGATGACCAAGAAGATCGCGCTCGCCTCCGCGCTGATCCACGCTCCGCGGCTGTTGGTCCTTGATGAGCCGTTCGAATCGGTCGACCCGATTTCGGCGGCGAACATCCGTGACATTCTGCAGGGCTATGTCAGTTCCGGTGGTACCGTCATTGTTTCCAGCCACGTCATGGATCTGGTGCAGCGCATGTGCGACCACGTTGCGGTGATCGCCGGCGGAAACGTGCTGGCGGCGGGGACGGTGGATGACGTCCGCGGTGCCATGAGCCTGGAAGATAAGTTTGTTGAACTGGTGGGCGGACGCAACCAGACCGAGGGGCTGACATGGTTGCGCACCTCCTGAGGCTCAAGCTGTTACTGCTGCGTAATTCGCTGCGCCGCTCTCCGATGCAGCTGGTGGGCATTGTGGTTGCTGGTCTCTATGGTCTGGGCATCCTCGTGCTCGCCATCGTGGGTCTCGCCGCCCTCAGCGCCGTGGAGCTTGAGGTGGCCAAAACCGTGGTCGTCCTGGCCGGGGCGGCCGTTCTCGTCGGCTGGCTGGTGATTCCCGTCCTGGCGGCCGGCGTGGACACGACGCTCGACCCGGCGAGGTTTGTCACCTTCGCGGTTCCAATGCGGGAGCTGCTGACCGGTCTGGCCCTGTCCGGTTTCCTGGGGGTCCCCGGAGCCATTACTTTGCTCGCGGCGCTGGGCACGATCGGTACGTGGTGGAAACACCCAGCGGCGATGCCGGCGGCGCTGGTCTGCGCCGTGCTGGCGGTCCTCACCTGCATCGTGGCCTCGCGGGCGATGACCTCTGCCAGCGCCAATCTGGCCTCGTCCCGGCGGTTCAAGGACCTGAGCGGTGTGGTGCTGATTGTTCCGCTGGTGCTGTTGGGCCCGATCATCACCAGCCTGTCCCAGGGATTGACCAACTTGGCTGAGTATCTTCCGGCGTTGGCGCGGACCGTTTCATGGACGCCGCTCGGTGCGGCCTGGTCCGTCCCTGCGGACCTGGCCGCCGGCGCCTACGGCGAGGCCGGGCTTAAATTCCTCATGGCCGTGGGAACGCTGGCAGCCCTGACCTGGCTGTGGAAGATCTCGCTGGCCAAGGCGTTGGTCACCCCGGCCCACAGCAGTGGGGTGAGTCGCGGAGGCGGTCGGCTCGGTTTCTTCAAGCTCTTCCCCGGCACACCGACCGGAGCGGTGGCGGCCCGGTCGCTGACTTACTGGTTCAGGGATCCGCGTTATTCCATGGGGTTGATCATTGCACCGGTCCTGCCGTTGGTCTTTATGATCAGCGGGGCCGGAAGCGGCAACTACGCGGTGCTGGACTTCGCCGCAGCCATCGCCGTCGGCCTGCTGGTCTGGTCGATTTCGGCGGACATTTCCTACGACAACACGGCCTTTGCGCTGCACGTTGCCACCGGTGTCAGCGGTACGGCCGACCGCGCCGGGCGAGCCTTGGCCTGTGCGGTGTTGGCGCTGCCGCTGGGACTGCTCTACGCGCTGGTCGGTGCAGCGGTCAATGGAACCTGGGCGTTCCTGCCCGGTTCCCTAGGCCTGATGATCGGAACCCTGCTCAGCGGGCTGGGGCTGGTCAGCGTATTCTCCGCCCGGTTCACCTTCAACGCGCCGGCCCCCGGCGACAGCCCGTTCAAGTCCCGCCCCGGGAACGGATTTGCCGCAGGGCTAATGCAGCTGGCCGGGTTTGCCGGTTTCGGTGTGCTGGTTCTGCCTGAGCTGGTCCTGGTCGTGGTTGCCCAGGGGACCCGGCAAGTGCTCTTCGCCTGGCTGGCCCTGGCCGTGGGACTGGTCCTTGGCGGGGTGCTGTTCGCCGGCGGACTCCGCGTTGGCGGACGGCTGTATACCCGGCGGGCACCGGAACTGCTGTTGGCGGTGTCCAGGGACGCCTAGCGGTGGCGTGCACATGGGACATGGGATATCTTCGAGAAGAGCACGTTTTTTGTCGGCATCGTCACATGCTGTGCCGGAGTTAAACCCGGCCAGGAAAGGTAGGGATCCATGGAGGTAGTAATCCTCCCCAGCAGTAAGGAAATCGGCGCTCGGGCCGCGGACGCCATCGAGGCGCTGGTTCGCCGCAAACCGGAGGCCGTGCTGGGTCTGGCAACAGGCTCGTCCCCGCTGCCGATCTACGATGAGTTGGCTCGCCGCCACGACGAGACCGGGCTCAGCTTTGCGCGGGCGCAGGGCTTTGCGCTGGACGAGTACGTAGGGCTGCCGGCCGGCCATCATGAGTCCTACCGGGAAGTGATCCGCCGCGAGTTCACCAACCGGGTGGACATCGCGCCGGAGAATGTGCATGGCCCGGACGGCTCCGCCGATGATGTCCTGGCAGCGTGTCAGGCATACGAGGTCGCCATCAAGGCCGCCGGTGGCGTGGACCTGCAGATTCTTGGCGTCGGCACGGACGGGCACATCGGATTCAACGAGCCAGGCTCGTCCCTGGCATCGCGCACGCGGATCAAAACGCTGCTGGAACAGACCCGCAAGGACAATGCGCGGTTCTTTGAGCACCTGGACCAGGTTCCCCATCATGTCGTCACCCAGGGGCTGGGCACCATCATGGACGCCCGGCATGTGCTGCTGGTGGCCACCGGGGCCCACAAGGCGCAGGCCGTCCGGGATTTCATCGAGGGGCCGGTCGCCGCCATCTGCGCCGCCTCTGTGCTGCAGTTCCACCCGCATGCCACGGTCATGTTGGACGAGGCGGCGGCGTCATCGCTGCAGCTTGCGGACTTTTACCGTCACACCTATGACAACAAGCCGGAGTGGCAGGGATTCTGACCCCTGGCCGCTGGATCGCGCGGGCCCGACGGGCGCCCGGGCACCAGCTGCGGACAGATGCCTCTTGGCACGTGGCGTGCAGCGGACGCGTCCGTCCGTTTGGGGGTGTGGGGGCAGCTCTGCCGGTCGGGTCCACTACGGCACGCCTCGTTCGTCGACCCGCACGCAACGTTCGACGGCGGCTGAATCCGCCGCTCTGGTTGGCGCGTACCGCGGTGCTGCCGCTCAAAGTACGACGGCGGCTGATACCGCCGCTCTGGTTGGCGGTCCGCGGTGCTGGCGCTCGAAGCACGACGGCGGCAGGTGCTTGGGAACCCCGGCCGGGCCGGCGCCGTCGTAGTTTAGCGCATGGCCGCAGCTGAGTCAGAGGATAAGATGGAAGGCATGAGTATGCCTCCAGATCCATTCGAAACTGATCCGATGCGGACTCCGGCCGGCCCTGGCGGTTCCACCGCCACCATTGAGCGCGAGGAACTGCGCGAAGACGTGGAACCGGGGGACCGGGAACGCTTTGCGCACTACGTCCGCAAGGAAAAGATCATGGAATCCGCCCTCTCAGGCGAGCCGGTGATCGCCCTCTGCGGCAAGGTATGGACGCCCGGACGTGACCCGGAAAAATTTCCGGTCTGCCCCGAGTGCAAGGCCATCTATAACGGATTGCGCCCCGGCAAAGGCAAAGACAAGCCGGGCTCCGATAAATAAGTGCTGACGGATGATGCAGACCCGCAGGTGACCGCTGACGGCACGGGACGGGTCTTGGTTCCGTGCGCCATGATGGGGGACAACCAGCTGTGACAGAGACTCTTTTTGGCGGCCCCGCGCTGCCCCCGGCGTATCCGGAACGCGCTGCGTGGGGGACCGCCCCGAAGCTGCGCGCCTGGCAGGCCCAGGCAATGGAAAGTTATTTTGCCACGGAGCCACAGGACTTTCTGGCCGTCGCAACCCCCGGCGCAGGAAAGACGACCTTTGCGCTGCGGATCGCCGCGGAGCTGATTGAGCGCGGAGTGGTGAATCGGGTGACGATCGTAACACCGACCGACCACTTGAAGCGGCAGTGGTCGGACGCGGCGGCCCGGGTGGGCATCGCGATCGATCCGAACTTCAAAAACGCCGACGGCAAGCACGGCCGCGGCTTCGTGGGGGTGGCCGTGACGTATGCGCAAGTGGCCAGCAAGCCGATGCTGCACCGGGCCAAGACCGAGGCAGCCCGGACCCTGGTGATTCTGGACGAGATCCATCACGGCGGCGACGCGCTGTCCTGGGGTGACGGGATCAGGGAAGCCTTTGAACCGGCCGCGCGGCGCCTGGCGCTGACCGGGACTCCGTTCCGCTCGGACACCGCCGCCATTCCGTTCGTTGAGTACGTCGAGGACCGGGAGGGGATCCGCCGTTCGCGGGCGGACTACACCTACGGTTATGGGGAGGCGCTGAAGGACCATGTGGTCCGGCCGGTGATGTTTATGGCCTATTCGGGCCAGATGCGCTGGCGCACCGGGACCGGTGAGGAGATGTCAGCCTCGCTGGGGGCGCCGGTGACCAAGGACATTACCTCGCAGGCCTGGCGGACGGCGCTGAACCCCACCGGCGAATGGATTCCCTCCGTCCTGGCCGCCGCGGACAAGCGGCTCACCGAGGTGCGCCGCTCCGTCCCCGACGCCGGTGCGATGGTGATTGCCACCGACCACGATGATGCGCGGGCGTACGCCGGCACGCTGAAAAAGATCACCGGGGAATCGCCGACAGTGATCCTGTCCGATGACGCGAAGGCCTCGCACAAGATCGAGGAGTTTTCGGCCGGGGAGAAGCGCTGGATGGTCGCCGTGCGGATGGTTTCCGAAGGGGTGGACGTCCCGCGTCTGGCCGTGGGCGTGTACGCGACCTCCACGGCGACACCGCTCTTCTTCGCCCAGGCGGTGGGACGGTTTGTGCGCGCCCGCAAGAGGGGCGAGACGGCGTCGGTCTTCCTGCCCTCGGTGCCGAACCTGATGGCGCTGGCCAACCAGCTGGAGGTTGAGCGCGACCACGCCCTGGACCGCCCCGACACCGAGCCGGACGGGTTTGTCACCGAGGACGCCGAGATGCTGGAGGCGAACCGGGAGGAAAAGGGCTCGGACACGCTGGAGAAATTCAAGTTTGAGGCGCTGGAGTCGCAGGCGTCCTTTGACCGGGTGTTGTTCGACGGCGGCGAGTTCGGCACCGGGGGTGAGATGGGCAGTGAGGATGAGCTTGATTTCCTCGGCATTCCAGGCCTGCTGGACGCCGATCAGGTCAGCGTCCTGCTGCGCCAGCGCCAGGCCGAGCAGCAGTCGCGGCGCCGCAAGGCGCCAGGTGCTGTGGAAGCGGTTTCGGCGGCCCCGGCCGTGATCGACCATCGGATGCTGACGGAGCTGCGCAACGAGCTTGCCAAGAACGTCTCCGCGTGGTCCGCCAGATCGGGGATGCCGCACGGCATGGTGCACAGCGAACTGCGGCGCAAATGCGGCGGGCCGCCGGTGGCGCAGGCCAACGAGGGGCAGCTGCAGGAACGGCTGAAGAAGCTGCAGGGCTGGTTCATCGGCCGAAAGTAGGCCTGGGTTGATGGTCCATTCAGCCGTGCAGCCGGCTCCAGCACCTGAGGCTGGTGGGCTCTGGGTTTTGGCCGGGCTGCTGCTCAGTCGATGGGGATTGCGGTCCCGGTCAGGAGCGGCGAAGCTCCACTCCTGCGGCGGCGAGCTTGTCCAGTGCGGCTTCGGTGGGCCCGGCGCTGACACCGGCAATCAGATCCGTCAGGACGGTCGTGTCATAGCCGGCCTCGATGGCATCCAGCGCGGTGGCCAGGATGCAGTGGTCGGTGGCGATGCCCACGATGGTGACGGCGTCGACGTCGTGCTCCCGGAGCCAGTCGTCCAGCGTGACGGCACCCTCCGCCCCGGCGTCGTCATCGCCGTCGTTCTCGTCGGAATCTCCGGCCGAGCGTTCCCCCGCCCGCACCTCATCCTCCGGCGCCAAGAGACCCTCAAATCCGGAATAGGCGGCAGCAAACCGGCCCTTGCGGAAATAGGCGTCGATGGTTTCGGTGTCCAGATCCGGATGCAGTGCGGCACCGCGGCTGTCCGCCACGCAATGGACCGGCCAGCTGTGCACGAAGTCGGGGGACTCGGAGAAATGCGCACCAGGATCGATATGCCAGTCCTGGGTGGCCACCACATAGTCAAAATCCGTGGTGGCATCGAGCAGCTCGCTGATCTCCGCGGCCAGCGCCGCCCCGCCGGCCACGGCCAGCGAACCGCCTTCGCAGAAATCGTTCTGAACATCGACAATCAGCAATGCCTGTGCCATTACGCCACCTCAAATTCCGTTGGGATTACCGGTTCACCGCGCTGCAGCCGTCGAGCCGTTCCGGGCAGCTCGGCCATCGACGCACGGTGTTGTTCGACGGCGCGGAGCACACCCTCGCGGCCGGTCCAGCCGGGCGCGCGGACGCCGTCGATCATGAATTCGTGCATCAGCGGCCGGTCGTCGCCGTCGTCCTGCGGCGGGTGCCCGATGCCGACAATCTCCGCCGTGGCGGTACCCCGGGCATCGCGCCGGCGCAGCGCGTATTTACGCCCGCCGACTGAAATTTTGTTCTTGGCCGCTTTGGCCACCGGGACGAAAGTGCCGTCGTCGGCCTCGCGGCTGACCAGCTTGTAGACCATACTCGCCGTGGGCGCGCCGGAACCGGTCACCAGCGACGTGCCCACACCGTAGGAATCCACCGGGGCGGCGGCGAGCGCGGCAATGGCATATTCATCCAGATCCGACGTCACGGTGATCCGCGTCCCGGTGTTTCCCAGCGAGTCCAGCAGCGTCCGCACCTCCCGGGCCTGAGCCAACAGATCGCCGGAATCGAGCCGGACTCCGCCCAGCTCAGGGCCCGCGAGTTCCACCGCCGTGCGCACCGCAGCTTCGACGTCGTAGGTGTCGACCAGCAAGGTGGTGTCCGCGCCCAGGGACTGAAGCTGCGCCGCAAAAGCCGCGCGTTCCGTGTCATGCAGCAGTGTGAAGGAATGCGCGGCGGTCCCAACGGTCTGCACGCCATAGCGGCGGCCGCACTCCAGATTCGAGGTGCTGGCGAATCCGGCAATGACGGCGGCGCGGGACGCGGCGACCGCGGATTCCTCCTGCGTGCGCCGCGAGCCCATTTCAATGCACGGCCGTCCACCGGCGGCGCCCACCATCCGGGAGGCGGCGGAGGCGATGGCACTGTCATGGTTGAGGACGGAGAGCACATAGGTCTCCAGCACGCAGGCCTCGGCAAAGGGCGCCTCGAGAATCAGGATGGGGGAGTTGGGAAAGTATGCGTCCCCCTCGGCGTAGCCGTAAATGCTGCCGGAAAATTTGAAATCGGCCAGCCACGCCAGCGTCTGGTCATTGACCACCTTATTCCGGGACAGGAATTCCAGTTCCGGCGCCCCAAACCGGAACCGCTCGATTCCCTCCAGCAGCCGGCCGGTGCCGCCCACCACCCCATAACCGCGACCGTCCGGCAGCCGCCTCGCAAACGCCTCGAAGACGCTCCGGCGGTGGGCGGCTCCCGAGTGCAATGCGGCCTGCAGCATGGTCAGTTCATAGTGGTCCGTGTACAAAGATGTGGCGGGATGGTCCCAAGGGGGCGTGGTAGTCACGAAATTCACTCTAATGCGGCCGCACTAGAATGGACATATGACCGTCAGCACCGCTCCCGATCTTGCCCGGGAAACCCATGTCCAAGAGCGCAGCGCCCCTGATATTCCCTGGGTGCTGGTTGTCTGGAATGATCCGGTGAACCTGATGAGCTACGTCAGCTACGTTTTCCAGAGCTACTTCGGCTATTCGGAGGCTAAGGCGGGGAAGCTGATGATGCAGGTGCACACCGAGGGGCGGTCCGCCGTGGCGCACGGCGGCAAGGAAAAGATGGAGGCCGACGCCGCTGCCATGCACGGTTTTGGGCTGTGGGCCACCGTGCAAAAAGACGACATGAACGCGAGGGGCTGACCGGTGGCTAAAGCCTTCAAGTACGGCCGCAAGGGAATCACCGGGCAGCTGGAGCATGCCGAGCGCGACCTGCTCCGCAATCTTTTTGCTGACATTGTGGACATGCTGGAACCGGATTCCCCGGCCCATGCAGACCCGCTGGCTGCGATGATCGGGCTGGACATGGACGTGAGCGTTCCCACGGATCCGGCCCTCAAGCGGTTGCTTCCCGATGTGGTCAAGGCCGTGGACGCGGCAACTGCCGGCGCCGCCTTGGAGTTCCGGCAGCTGACCGAACGCTCGCTGCGGGAGACCAAAATCGGTGCCCTGCGGGCCGCTGCCCTGGACCTGGACTCGGACAAGCTGGTCCTGGATGGCGAGCGTGCCAAGCACTGGGCCATGGCGCTCAACGACGTCCGGCTTGTGCTCGCCGAACGGCTCAGCATCCGTGGCGAAGCGGATGCCGAACGGATTCACCAGCTGCAGGACTGGTCCCAGGCCGACGACGTCGACTCTTACCTGGCGCTGGTCTACAACTTCGTCTCCTGGCTGCAGGAAGCGCTGGTCCAGGCCATGCTCTTGAGCCTGAAGGACGGTGACTGAGATCAGCACGGCCTGGCGGTGTGACCAAGCCGACGCCGGCGAAAGTTCACGCCGGAGCCCGGGAGCATCTAGTCTGGGACGATCATGAGCTCAGCATCGAGTCACAGCTCCCTTCCCGCCGCTGCAGCAGGTCCCGGCCGGGCCGCCGTCACGCGGTTAGGGACGGATACCTCCGGATCCGAACGCTCGGCCCGGCCCATCGGCATTTTCGATTCCGGCGTTGGCGGGCTAACGGTGGCCCGGGCAGTGATCGATCAGCTGCCCAATGAATCCATTCTTTACGTCGGCGACACCGCCAACGGCCCCTACGGCCCGCTGCCCATTGCAGAGGTCCGTGCCAACGCCCTTGGCGTGATGGACGAGCTGGTGGACTCCGGCGTCAAACTGTTGGTCATCGCCTGTAATTCCGCTTCCGCCGCCGTGCTGCGCGATGCCCGGGAACGCTACACCGCGCGGTACGGGATTCCCGTCATCGAAGTGATCCAGCCCGCGGTGCGCCGTGCGGTGGCGGCCACCAGGACCGGCCGCGTCGGAGTCATCGGGACCTCCGCCACCATCGGCTCGCGCGCCTATGAGGACACATTCGCCGCCGCTCCCGCCCTGCAGATCACCTCCGTGGCCTGTCCGGATTTCGTGGAATTCGTTGAATCCGGGATCACCGCAGGCGCGCAGCTGCTCTCCACCGCGCAGGGTTATCTGGCCGGGCTCAAGGCCGCGGATGTGGACACGCTGGTGCTCGGCTGCACGCATTACCCGCTGCTGACCGGCGTCATTTCCTTTTGCATGGGCGACGGCGTCACCCTGGTTTCCAGCGCGGAGGAAACCGCCAAGGACGTTTACCGTGCCCTGGTCAGCCACGATCTGGAGCGCACCGCGGCCGCTGCGCCGGTGCACAATTTCCTGGCCACCGGGGATGCCGGCGCCTTCGAGGTGCTGGCACGCCGTTTCCTTGGTCCTGAGGTGCTCAGCGTCGAACAGGTGGACCACGTCGCCGCGCATTATCCGACGGGCTCGATGGCCCGGGTCAGCCCGGAAATGCTGGCCGCCGCCCGTTCCCCTGCCCGGCCGTGGACCTCCAACGCCGGGCTCGCTGGAAGCGTTTACGCCGGCGGCGTAAAGGCCGGTGGCGCCTACACCGGCGGCGTTCACAACGGCGGCGGGGCCGGTGAGCAGCCATGAAACTTACCATTGTGGGCTGCAGCGGCTCGTTCCCGGGCCCACAGTCGCCGGCGTCGTGCTACCTCTTGACCGCCCACGACGGCGTGCGGCCCTGGCGCATTCTGTTGGATCTTGGCAGCGGTGCACTGGGGGCCGTGCAGAAATACATGGATCTGCAGGACATTGACGCCATCTTCCTGACCCACCTGCACCCGGACCACTGCATGGATCTGTGCGGGCTGCATGTGGCCGTCCGCTGGGACCCGAACGGCTGGAAGGCCGGCCGCATCCCGGTCTGGGGACCATCGGCGACGGCGGTCCGGCTGGCCACCGCCTATGGGCTTGACCCGGTGCCCGGGATGAGCGGGGAATTCGACTTCCGGCTGTGGACCGACCGCGAAACAGTGCAGCTGGGCCCGTTCCGGATCACCCCCTATGCCGTGAACCATCCGGTGGAGGAGGCTTACGCCCTCCGCGTGGAAGCGACTGAGTACGACGGCACCGGGGTGGACAGGATCACCGTGCTGACTTACTCCGGTGACACCGATTCCTGCCCCGGCCTGGTCGAAGCGGCCCGGGATGCGCACCTGTTCCTGTGTGAAGCGGCCTTTGAGGAAGGCCGAGACGACGCCATCAAGGACGTCCATCTCACCGGGAAGCGGGCGGCCCAGGCCGCGGCCAAGGCGAATGCGCGTCGGCTGCTGTTGACCCATCTGCCGGTCTGGACGGACCCCAACCGGATCATTGCCGAGGCGCAGCCGGAATACGACGGCCAGGTGGCGGTGGCCGTGGCGGGCGTGCACTACACGATCTGAACCGGCCGGCGGATGCCGGCATCTTCCCGTCGTCTGTGGACCAGATGCGTGACCGGGATGGGCCACAATCTGGCCGGGACCGCGGCTTACAGCATTTCCAGCGGCTCCGCCTGCACCGGCGGCGGAAAAGCGGCATCGAGCGCGGCAAGTTCTTCGCCGCTGAGCTCGATGTCCTGGGCCGCGTGGTTCTGCCGTATATGTTCCACCGAGGAGGCCTTCGGGATGGCGATGACATCCGGGCGCCGGAGTAGCCACGCCAGGGCGATCTGCGCAGCGACCGCTGCATTTTCCCCAACCGGGTGTTCAGCCGCGATCCGGCGCAGCTCCGCGTGCGCCAGCAGCCTCCCCTGTTCGATCGGCGAGTAAGCCATCACGGGGACATTCCGTTCGGCCAGCATCGGCAGCAAGTCATATTCAATGCCCCGCCGGGACAAGTTGTACAGCAGCTGATCGGTCTGCAGCTGCCCGGCGTGCGGTACCGTGTCGAGCTCACGCAGGTCGTCGGTATCCAGGTTGCTGACACCCCAGTGCCGGATTTTCCCGGCCCCGGCGAGCGCCTGCAGGGCGCCGATGCTCTCGGCCAGCGGGATGCCGCCGCGCCAATGCAGCAGGTACAGGTCCAGATAGTCCGTGCGCAGACGCTTCAGGCTCGCCGCCAGGGCCTGCGACGTGCCGCGCGCACTGGCGTTTGACGGCAGGACTTTGCTGACCAGGAAAACTTCATCCCGGCGGCCGGCGATGGCCTCGCCGACGAGTTCTTCGGCACGGCCGTCACCGTACATTTCCGCCGTATCGATCAGCGTCAGCCCCAGATCCAGACCAGTGCGCAAGGTGCGGATTTCCTGCTCCCTGGCGCCGCCGTCGTCGCCCATGTACCAGGTTCCCTGACCGAGCCGGGGGACTGCCTCGCCGCTGGGCAGCTTAACGGTGCCGTGCTGTCTGTCCATACGGCATGACTTTACCGCAGCGCGGATTGGCTAAGCTGGAACCATGACAACAGGCGAAATTTCTGCGGCAACCTCGACGATCCGTGCGGACGGCCGCATGCCGGATCAGCTCCGCGACATCAGCATCACCCGTGGCTGGTCCCAACAGGCCGAAGGGTCCGCTCTGATCGAGTTCGGCAACACCCGCGTGCTGTGCACCGCGTCGCTGACTCCGGGCGTCCCACGCTGGCTCAAGGGCGAGGGCCGGGGGTGGGTGACGGCCGAATATGCGATGCTGCCGAGGGCGACGAATACGCGCTCGGACCGCGAATCCGTCAAGGGCAAAATTGGCGGGCGCACGCACGAGATTTCCCGGCTGATCGGACGCTCGCTGCGCTCCATCATTGATACCAAGGCGCTCGGCGAGAACACGATTGTGCTGGACTGCGACGTGCTGCAGGCCGACGGCGGCACCCGGACCGCGGCGATCACTGGCGCCTACGTGGCGCTGGCCGACGCGATCCACTATGCGCGGGAGAACAAGCTGATTGCCCGCAACGCCCAGCCGTTGATCGACACGGTGGCCGCCGTTTCGGTCGGGATCATTGACGGCATTCCGATGCTGGACCTGCCGTATGTGGAGGACGTCCGCGCCGAAACGGACATGAACGTGGTGGTGACCGGCTCCGGGAAGTTCGTGGAGGTGCAGGGAACGGCCGAGGGCGCGCCCTTTGACCGTGACGAGCTGGACGCGCTGCTGGATCTTGCCCTGCTGGGCACGCGGCAGCTGTCGCAGATCCAGCGGGACACGCTGGGGTTGTGACCATGGCCGCAGCCGAACCGCGGCTTGTGCTGGCGACGCACAATAAGGGCAAACTGCGCGAGTTCCGCGAGCTGCTGCGCGGCCAGATTCCGGGGCTCGACGTCGACACCCAAGTCGTGGACGCGGCGGCGGCCGGGGCGCCCGATGTGGCCGAAACGGGGGTGACCTTTGCAGAGAATTCGCTGCTGAAGGCGCGGACCGTTGCGGAGGCGACGGGTCTGCCGGCCGTGGCCGACGATTCCGGGCTGGCCGTGGACGTGCTGGGCGGTGCGCCGGGGATCTTCTCCGCACGCTGGGCCGGACGGCACGGGGACGACGGCGCCAATATGGCCCTCTTGTTGGCCCAGCTGGCGGACATCGACGATGCGCACCGCGGCGCGCGGTTTGTCTGTGCCGCGGCTTTGGCGGTGCCGGGCACGGCGGCCGGTGCCGGCGGGGGCAGCGCGCCTGCCGCCGTCGAACTCCTGGCCGTTGAGCAGGTGGAGCACGGCGAATTGCCCGGGGTGTTGCTGCGTGCACCGCGCGGAGACGGCGGTTTCGGTTACGATCCGATCCTGGTTCCGGATGGCTTATGCGTCAGCTGCGCCGAGCTGGCCCGCGCGGAGAAAAACGCCATTAGCCACCGCGGCCAGGCCTTCCGGAAGCTGCTGCCGCACATCATTGCGGCCCTCCAACCCAAGTAGGTCGCAGATATCGCACTCATTCCGGGTTTTGAGTGCGATATCTGCGACCTACTTGGGCACGCCCTGCGGGAACGGCGGGGAGGGCGGGGTGGCTTGGATGGGTGCGGGCGTCAACTGTCGATGGCGCGCTTGGCCCTGCGGCTGGCAGAGAACCCCTTGATGAATTCCACGATGATGGGGATGATGGAGGCCAGGACGATGAGAATAAAGATCAGGTCCAGATTCTTCTGCACCCACGGCACCCGGTCGCCGAGGATAAAGCCCAGCAGGGTTACGCCGCCGGCCCACAGCACGGCCCCAATGGCGTTGTAGATGAGGAAATGCCGGCGGTCCATCCTTGCCACGCCAACAATCACGGGCACAAAGGTCCGCACGATCGGCACAAAGCGGGCCAGAATCAGCGCTTTACCGCCGTGCTTTTCAAAGAACGCGTGCGCCTTCTGCACGTTTTCACGTTTGAACAGCCGGGAATCGGGTTTGTTGAAGATGGCGGGTCCGGCCTTCAGCCCGATCAGATAGCCGGCCTGGTTGCCGATGAAGGCGGAGAGGATGAGCAATCCCATCACGGCCCAGATATTGAACTGGATCACTCCCGTGGCCACCAGCAGACCGCCGGTGAACAACAGTGAATCCCCGGGCAGGAAAAAGCCGATCAGCAGCCCCGTTTCAGCGAAAATGATCGCGCAGGCCAGCAGGACGACCCAGGGCCCCCACGCGGGGTTGTCTAGGATGACGGCAGGATCCAGCCACGGCGGCAGGAAACCGGTGGGAGCGGGGCCGGACCCAAGCATGGCGGGCGCGGCTGAGTTACTGATAGCTGAAGGAATCACCCTCCAAGGTTACGGCACACCTGCGCGGAGCGGCTCAGCCCGCGGGATGAGATGCGTCGGAGGAGATGCCGGGAGGGGGCGCCCGCGCTCAGGCCGAAGTTGCGTCCGGAGGGCAGGTCCGAGGCGTCGCCCGAGGGTGGGTCCGGAGGGTAAATCCATACATGCACCGCACAGGAGGCCCACAGGTTTCCTTGGGGTCATTGACAGCAGGCGACGCGAGAGTTAGTGCATGGCCATTCAACCATTTCCGCGGACTGGAGCACGGCCCGCCCCACGCGTCGGGCCGGACCGCGTGCTGGCGTCCCGTCGCCGGTTGCTCCGCCGGGACAGTCTGCTGATCGCCAGCTGGGTTTCGGTGGCCATCGTCATCGCCTTGTTCCTGGCCGACGACGTGGCCGCCGGCTTTGTCTCCGTGGGCCAGACCCTGACGTCGCTGGGGATCGCGGCGGGTCTGGTCGGCACCGATCTGCTGCTCGTGATGCTGCTGCTCACTGCGCGGTTGCCGGTGATCGACAGGGCCTATGGACATGACCGAGCGGTTGCCCTGCACCGGAAGCTCGGAAAGCCGGTGCTCTACCTGCTGCTGTCACACACCGGGCTGTTGATCGCCGGCTACGGGATGACCGAGGGAATCAATCCGGTGTCCGAGGTGCTGACGCTTTTTTTGACTGTACCCGACATGCCCTTGGCGTTTATGGGGCTGGGACTGCTGCTCGCCGTCGTCGTGACCTCAGTGGTCGCCGTGCAGCGCCGGTTCCCGTATGAGGCCTGGCTGGGAATTCATTTGCTCGCCTATCTCGCAGTGCTGGCGGCGCTGCCCCATCAGTTCAGCAATGGTGCCGTATTTGCGCCGGGGACGTGGCAGCGCCTCTATTGGCTGGTCTTCTATCTGGCGGTTACCGGCTCCATCCTGGTCTTCCGGATCGCGGTTCCCCTGGCCCGCAGTGCCCGGTATCGGCTGGTGGTCAGCGGGGTGCGCCGAGCGGGAACGGATGCGGTGACGATCACTATGAGCGGCGCCGGACTTGAATCCCTTTCGGTGCATGCCGGCCAGTTCTTCCAGTGGCGTTTTCTGTCAGCGGACCTGTGGTGGCACGCGCACCCATTTTCGCTCTCGGCGGCGCCGTCCGCCGGTGTGTTGGAAATCACCGTCCGCGGGCTGGGGAGCGGGACCCGGAAGCTGCTCACCGTCCGCCCTGGGACCAAGGTGGTGGTCGAGGGCCCCTACGGAATCTTCAGCAAAACGGTGCGCACCAGCGAACGGTTGGTCATGGTCGGCGCGGGAATCGGTGTCGCTCCGATCCGGTCATTGCTGGAGGAGGCGGATTTTGCGCCCGGCGATGCCACGGTCATCCTGCGGGCCGGCAGGGTGGAGGAGCTCTATCTGCTGGCCGAGATCGACGAGCTGTGCCGCAGCCGCGGTGCATACCTGTATCTGGAGACGGGCCCGCGACCGTCGGATCGGGCGCATTGGCTGCCGGCGGCCTCCGCGGACAGAGGGTTTTCGCTGCTCAGTTATGCGCCCGCGCTGGCATCGTCCGATGCGTACGTCTGCGGTCCCGTACAGTGGAGCGCCCAGGTGATGGCGCAGGCGCGCGCGGCCGGCGTGCCGGCTGAGGCCATCCATCATGAGAGGTTCAGCTGGTGAGGGCCCGGGCAGTCATCATCGCCTCTGCTGCGTCGGCGGGGATTATCCTGCTCGGCTGGCAGGCCGGAACCGGTGCGGACCAGGTCCACGTCGGCGCGGCGGCGGTCGTCGGGAGTCCTTCCCTGCCGGGCGGTTCCGGCAATACAGGTAGCGCCGGCAGTTCCGGTAGTTCCGGTAGTTCCGGTAACGCCGACGACGGCGGGAGCGGAGCGCCCGAAACGGCGGCCCCTTCCGCCGCACCCGGTCCTACCACGGGTTCCGCTGCGTCCGGGCAGGGCGTCAATGCCGCGGTCAGCGGCACGTTCAAGGGCACCAGCGCCAGCACCCGCTACGGCGCGGTTCAGGTCCAGGTCACCATTGCCGCGGGGACGATCAAGGATGTGACCGCGCTGCAGCTGACGGACCGGGACCAGCGCTCGGCCCAGATCAGTAACTATGCCGCCCCCGTGCTCCGCAGTCAGGTTCTGGCAGCGCAGTCCGCCGCCGTGCAGAGCATCAGCGGTGCGACCGCCACCAGCGAGGGCTATCTGACCTCGCTGCAGGCGGCACTGGACGCCGCGCACTTCCAGACCGATCAGTCATTCAGCCTGAACTCCCGGGGCTGAAACCTTGTCGGCCGGATCCATGGAAACCGCTGCCGTCCAGGTGCTCAGAACCATGGGAACGGTGGTCAGCGTGACGCTGTCCCAAGGGCCTCGGCAGGAGCGCTGGGCCGACGGCGTGGAGCGGATTTTCGCGGACGCGGACCGCAGATTCAGTTTGTACCGGCCGGACTCCGAGTTGAGCCGGATCGCTGCCGGGGCCGTGGCGCTGCCGGATTCCAGCCCCGCCGTGCGGCGGATGTACGCGTTGGCGTTGCACTGGCGGACCGTCACCAATGGGGAATTCACGCCGCACCGGCCCGACGGTGTGCTGGACCTGTCCGGGGTCGTCAAGGCCTGGGCGGCTGCGGTGGCGGGGGAGTGGCTGCACAGCGAGGGCCACCGGGATTGGTGCCTTAATGCAGGTGGCGATGTGCTTTGTTCGGGTACCGCGGGCGACGGCGGAGGGTGGCAGGTGGGGATTGTGGACCCGGCGGACCGGACATCCCTGCTGGGAAGCATCGCCGCGACCGCCGCCCTTCCGGCGGTCGCCACCTCCGGCAGCGCCGAGCGTGGGGAGCATATCTGGCGCCGGCCCGGGACGTCGATGGAATTTGTGCAGGTCACCGTCCGGGCCGCGGACATCATTACGGCCGACGTCCTGGCCACGGCCATCACTGCAGGGGGAAGTGCGGCTCTGCACCGCTTCAGCTCGGAGCTGCCCATTGACGTGCTGGCCGTCCGCTGCGACGGAGGCCTGCTGGCGACCCCCGGTTTTGTCCGGCGTCCTACAGCCCCAGTTCGGCCCGCAAATTAATCCCCGGCTGGTGGAGCACCGTCCGCATGCCCAGCACGGCGGCCGCGTCGATGTTTTCCTGGACATCGTCCACAAAGGTGACCTGCGCCGTCGTCGTCCCCAAATGCGCCAGCACATCCCTGAAGATCTGCGGGTCCGGCTTGGCCAGACCCAGCTGGCCGCTGAAAAACAGCTTGTCGAAGTAACCGGCCCACGGCGCGCTCCGGGAGTATTGCGCGGCCATCCCGGCTGGCATATTGGACAGCAAAGCCAGGCGCGCACCGCCCAGATGCAGATCCTCGAGGACATCGAGGGTTTCCGGATTCAGATGTGACCATTGATCGGCGTCCAGTGTCTCCAGCCGTGCCGTCAGATCCGCACCGATTTCCCGGCCCAGCACCCGGGTCCAGTAGTCCTGGGCGGTCAGTGTGCCGGCGTCGAATCCGTGACGATGCAGCCAGTAGCTGCTGTCCCGGGACTCCAGCGGAAGGCCCGCGGCTTCCCGCAGGGCCTCCCAGTCCTCCGGTTCCGGGGCAGTGGAAATCACCATGCCGTAGTCGAACAGATACCAGATGGGGGGCGCCGTTTCCGCGTTCATCGGGCCAGCCTAGCGCGGATGTCAGCGGAGCCGCGTTGCCCGCAGGATGCTGTCCGTGCGGTGCCTGGCGGCGTTCGAATGTCCGGCGCCGGGATCCCCGGCCGGAAGATCCGGGGACGAATCCGCGTCCCGGTGCCCGGCTGAGTGCGTTCCCGACGTCCCGGTGGATTCCCCGGGCGGGCGCCGTCGCGACTCCCGGACGTCGATGCGCCACCGGTCCGGTGGCAGGGTCAGATTCGCCTCGAGCTGGTCGGGCGTCCACAGACCGGGGGGACCGGATCCGGGGAGGACATCGTCGGGGTGGTGCCCGACGGCGAGCAGGGTTCCGTTGACCGCGACGGCGGCGGCGGCGGCCTGCAGCAGGGCGTAACCGGCCGGCTCGGGAGAATGCAGGTAGTGCGCCGAGACCAGGTCATAGCGCTCCGGAGGCGTCCAAGAAGACAGGTCCGCACACACCCATGTGATGCGGTCGCTGGCTCCGGCTGCCTGGGCGTGCCTTGCGGCGCGTTCGAGTGCGATGGCGGACACGTCGATCGCCGTAACGCGCCAGCCATGCTGCGCCAGCCAGATGGCATCGGCACCTTCCCCGCAGCCCAGATCAAGTGCGCTGCCTGAGGCAAGGCCGGCGGTCTCTTCGGCCAGCACCGGGTTGACGCGTCCGCTCCAGATATTCGGGCGCGCCTGGTAGAAGTCATCCCAGAATTCCTGGCCGGCCTTGCTCGCTGCGCCGTTGCCGGCCGCTGGGGGCGGCCCGGGCGCAGCCGTTCCGGCGGGAGGATTGTGCTGGTCGTGATGTTCTGCATGCGGCATGGAACCACTCTCGCGCGTCCGCCCTCGGGTCGCAAGACGATCAGCCGCAGCGGCGACCCTCCTCGCGTCCCGGCATGACGTCACCCGTCAGCATCGCGCCGGTCACCGCCGATCCAACACTCGTCGGTCCGCCACCTCGGTTCGTGGTGAACCGACGGCGGCGGAACGAAAGACGCCTGCGAGCGCATATCCGGTTTAGCTCAGCCGGAGTGAGGATTATGGGCTCGTCCTGATTTTCCGAGGTCGATTGGGGCATCGCATCGTGGATGCGTCAAAGTTTGACCATGTTCCGCGGCAACACGCCGAAGGTTTAGGAGACACGCCGGGTTTTCGGCCGGGACTCTTGCTGAAAGTGGTCAATCTTCGACGGCGCCCATCATTGTCTCACTGCTGGGCTAGCCGGATCGGCGTGCTGCGAGCGTTCTCCCGTGCCGCGCCGCGTTCTCCCGTGCCGCGGCAGGCGGGGTAATCTTGCCCAGTGGCTTTGGAGTTTACTGCAATCGATTTTGAGACCGCCAACGGCTTCCGCGGTTCGCCGTGCGCCGTGGGTCTCAGTAAGGTCCGCGACGGAAAAATAGTTGAAGAAGCGTCCTGGCTGATGAGGCCCCCCGCCGGCCATGACCATTTCGACCCGCGCAACGTGCAGATTCATGGTCTCACCTCCGCCCAGGTCGCGGCCGCGCCCCGGTTCGGTGAGCTGTTCGCGGAGATCGGCGGCTTCATCGGGGCCGATGTCTTGGTGGCCCACAACGCGTCCTTTGATATGGGTGTGATCCGGTCCGCGCTGGAAGTCTCGGAACTGCCCGGACCGGCCTTCGACTACGCCTGCACGGTGATGCTGTCCCGGCGGAATTATTCGCTGCCGTCCTATTCCCTGCCGTTTGTGGCCGAGGCGGCCGGGGTGCCGCTGGTCAACCACCACGATGCGGTTGAGGATGCGCGGGCTTGCGCCGGCATCATGGTGGACATCGCCAGGCGCAACGGCGCGGGCAGCGTTGCGGAGCTGTTCGCCGTGCATAAACTGCGGCTGCCGCGCGCGGACGCCTATCTCCCCGGCTTGGATGATGTTTCCAAGGCGACGCGGACCGCCCTCAAACGTCTGAGTGAAGCCCCGGCAGCCTCCGGCTGGCAAGGTTGGCAGGGCTGGCTGGAGGAAGGCCCGAATCCGGAAGCCGACGCCGCCGCCGATCCGCACCATCCACTGTTTGGCCAGATGGTGGTCTTCACCGGCAATCTGCAGCTGCCGCGCGGCGCCGCGAAGGAGCGTGCAGCCGGGCTCGGCGCGCAGCCGGCCAGCTCCGTCACCCGGAAAACCACAGTGCTGGTGGTGGGGGACGGCTTCGTGGCGGCGGATCTGCGCAGCGGTCGCCTGACCTCCAAAGCCCGTCGCGTGCTGGAACTGCACGGCCGCGGGCAAAGCATCGAGGTGCTCTCCGAAGGGGAATTCATGCAGATGATCGGCTGATCTGTAAGGTCGGTTGATGAAGGTCCTAGGTAGCGGATCCTGAGTTTTTTATTCTGGCCGCTCACGCGCCACGAAGGGACAAGTGCCCGGACACCGATCGGCATGAGACGGCGAAGACTCCATGCGCGTCTGGCCGAAGTGCAGCCCTCCGTTTCATCGGGAGGCCAGCGTGGTCGAGGATGTCTCGACGGTCGTCTCGGTGCGGCTGCGCGGGGACGAGCTCGCTAAGGCGGAGCGAGCCGCCAATGCTGATCGTGTCGCGGGAGGAGCGGCGGTAAGCGTCCCGCGACATTCCACGTACTAAGCGGGAAAGTCCAGATCGTGCTGGGCGGCCAGGATCTTCGACACATCCGGTCTAGGCACGGCCGCATCTTTGTCTGCTGAAGGATCAACCACTGACACTGAAATGCGGCTCCAACCGCCGCACCGTGCAGACGACTTCGGAAAAGGACAGCCGTGCGCGTGCTTGGCACGAAACCGTTATCGTACTAAGTACGGATTTACCATAGGCTGAGTGCACGACCCGAAGGAGCCCGAACATGAAACAGATCCAGACCCGGCCGATGACCGGCTCGAAACCTAGGTGCGTGGGTCAGTAGTCCGTCCTAGTTTTAAAACGCCGGCGAATTATTTAAAACGCCGGCGGATTAGCCGGGCTGCCGGATGTGGGGCTGGGAGAATTGGGGTATGGATGTCGGTTCCCAGGATGGTTTGTTCGCCGAGTCGCTCGTGGGGCCCCTCGTGCCTCCGGCCGTTGATGAGCCGATGGATGCCAACGGCGGGGCCAGGAAGCGGTTCCGGGGGTTTGAACCCGAGGCGGTG
>NZ_JASISR010000020.1 GCF_030063245.1 Paenarthrobacter sp. PH39-S1 | reverse complement strand
TGGAGCCTCCGCCCACCCGACACGACAACCGGGCTTTTGTCATGCCCGGACCCAAAAGTTGCCGAAATTCACGCCCCCGCCAGAATTCCGGCCTCAAAAAGCCACTACTCGCGGATCCGGGTCAGACTCACCGGGCACGGCACCGGCCAGGAAATAACTGACCACGCCAGTGGACCGGAGAAGGTCACGGAAAAGAGGGTTCAATGACCACGACTTTGCCCCAGATCCGGCTCAATCCCGCGGCACTGTGGCTCTCCGACGGATGGATCGTCACGAAGCGCAATCTGATCAAGATGAAGCGCTCGCCGGACATGCTGCTCTTCGCTGTACTCCAGCCGATCATGTTTGTGCTGCTCTTCAGCCAGGTGTATGGAGGGTCCATCGCGGTGACGGGGACGGACTACACGCAGTACCTGATGGCGGGGATTTTCGGTCAGACGGTGGTGTTCGGTTCAACGTTTTCCGGCTCCGCCATGGCCCAGGACCTGAAAGCCGGCATCATTGACCGGTTCCGGACCCTGCCAATGAGTCCTTCGGCGGTGCTGATCGGGCGCACCAACAGTGACCTGCTGCTCAACGCAATTTCCATGCTGATCATGATCGCCACCGGTCTTGCGGTGGGTTGGCGGGTGAACTCCTCCGTGCTGCATTTTCTGGCCGGCATTGGCCTGCTGCTGCTATTCAGCTATGCCTTCAGCTGGGTGATGGCCCTGCTGGGGATGAGCGTGAAGAGTCCGGAGACCATTAATAACGCCTCCTTTGTGGTGCTGTTTCCGCTGACTTTTATTTCCAATGCCTTCGTTCAAAGCAGCAACCTTCCCACTGCGCTGCGGCTATTCGCGGACTGGAATCCGGTCTCGGCCCTGGTACAGGCCGCGCGGCAGCTGTTCGGGAACCTAGGTACTGCGCCCATTCCGGATACGTGGCCTATGCAGCATGCCATTCCCACCGTGATAATCGGCGCCCTCGTGATGCTGACGGTCTTCGTGCCGCTGTGCGTGCGGAAATTTGCCTCCATCAGTTCCCGGTAGATTTCGGAGGGCCTGGACCGGGGCCGGCCCCGGGCCGATCCGAGGAGAAATCCCGATGTCATCCCTGCGGATTACCCGGAGCGGACCCTGAATCATCCCCCAGGCAGACGTTTAATGCCCGGAGGGTGAGTAGCGTTGAGGCTGAAATCGACAGACCGCAGCCACCAGGCTGCCGGCAGATCTACACAAAGAGGATGATCACATGATCGAGGCAACAAACCTCGCTAAGCATTACGGTGAAAAACCCGCCGTGGCGGGCGTGACCTTCACCGTCAGGCCCGGCCAGGTCACCGGTTTCCTCGGGCCTAATGGTGCCGGCAAATCGACCACGATGCGCATGATAGTCGGGTTGGATCGCCCTTCCGCCGGCTCTGTCATCGTCAACGGCCGCCCCTACGCCGAACATCACGATCCGTTGCACCAAGTTGGCGCGCTCCTCGATGCCAAGGCCGTGCACACCAGCCGCAGCGCCTACAACCACCTGCTGGCCATGGCGGCGACGCACAATATTCCGGACCATCGGGTGAACGAGGTCATCGAAATGACCGGGTTGGCGGAGGTCGCGAAGAAAAAAGCCGGCGGATTCTCCCTGGGCATGGGGCAGCGTCTGGGCATTGCCGCCGCCCTGCTGGGTGACCCGCAGACCCTTATCCTTGATGAACCGGTCAACGGGCTGGACCCCGAAGGTGTCCTCTGGGTGCGCAACCTGGTCAGGTACCTGGCCGGCCAAGGCAAAACCATCTTCCTTTCCTCGCACCTGATGAGCGAAATGGCCCAGACCGCGGATCACCTGATCGTCATTGGCCGTGGCCGGATCATCGCCGATGCCCCGATCAAGGACATCATCGCCGGCAACCAGCAGGCCCGGACCAGGGTACGGACGCAGCAGGTCTCCGAGCTGGCCGCTCTGCTCGCCGGCAACGGTGTGAGTGTCAACAGCGGCGAAAACGAGACACTGGAGGTGTCCGGCCTTGATGCTCGCCAGATTGCCCGCATCGCGCTGGACAACCGGGTGCTGATCTACGAGCTGACCCCGCTGAACGCCTCGCTGGAGGAGGCGTACTTCGATCTGACCAAGGACGAGGTCGAATACCACTCCCATCCACTCGACAGCGGCCCCGGCTCGGGTTCAGGTCCCGGTAACTTCGCCGCTGCAGTCCCCGCCCCGGGCGGCTTCCCCCCGGCCGGCACGAACGCCGGTCCGATGACCGGCAGCGGTTTCGACCGCGCGGAAGGAAAGTAAGAGCTATGGGTACCTCAACAACGGCCAAGTCGGCCGTCCCCTCGACCGCCGGTTCGGCCGGACTGACCTTCGGCGGTGTGCTGAAGTCCGAGTGGATCAAGTTCCGCTCGCTGCTGTCCACCAAACTCCTGGTGCTCTGCGCCTTCGTGGCCGTCATCGGCGTGGGCACGTTGGCGGCCTGGCTTCGCGGCACCGTGATACAGCAGCTCATGAGCGGCGCGGCAGATAGGGGGCCGGCCCAGGGTGCGGGCGGCGCCAAGCTGACCGAGGCCATGGCGGAACAGAGTCTGCCGCCGGCTTTCGAGATTTACGGTGTCCCCAATGCCGGTCTGCAAATCGGCATTCTGATTCTCGGATCCCTGGCGGTGCTGTTCATTTCCTCCGAGTTCGCCACCGGCATGATCCGCTCCACCATGACAGCCGTTCCCAGGCGCCTGCCGGCGTTCGCGGCCAAGGCCATTGTGCTGGTTGTGGTGGCCTATGCTCTCACGCTTGTCGCGGCGTTCGTCACCTTCCTGATCTCCATTCCGATCCTGCACGCCTACGGGGTCAGCATGAGCCTGCAGCGCGACGGCGTGGTGCAGGGGATCTTCATGGGCGGCCTGTACGTTGCCGGCGTCGCCCTGATCGGTCTCTCGCTGGGAGCGCTGCTGCGCAATTCGGCCGGCGGGATCATGGTGCTGGTAGCGCTGTTCTTCGTGCTGCCGTTCGCCACCTCGCTGCTCGGCCTGGTGCCGGGGGAATTCTGGATGCATGTCAATGAGTACGTGCCCAGCGTGGCCGGCGGCAGGATGCTGGAGATCGGGCACCGCGATGCCTTTATCGATCCGGGGGACGGTGGCCTGATCTTCCTGGCCTGGATCCTGGTCTTCCTGATTCCGGCCGTGGTCACGCTCAAAAAGCGTGACCTCTAGCCCGCGGGGAAACAGGGCACCTAAGCTCACCACCATGGGCACCACAGAGCAGGCGGGGGCACCGGCGGAACGAACGGCCGACGGTGCCACTGCCGAACTGCATGGCGGGCACGGCATAGCGGCCGTGTCCCCGGCCGAACTCACCGCGAGGCGACGCGGAGCGTTCCGGCGGTACTTTTACGAACGGCCGCTGGTCATGGATCTCGTGATCGTCGCCGTCTACCTCCTGCTGTCCGCGTCCACGGTAATCCCGCGGCTGATCGCCGGTGAGCTTCTGCACCTGATTCTGACCGTCGTCTCCGCCGGTCTGCTGATGTTCCGGCGGCGCCGGCCTGTCGCCGTCGTCGTCCTGCTGGCGGTGATCGAAACGGTGCTGCTGGTCCAGGACCCGCTCTCCAGTAACGCCAGCCTGAGTCTGTGGTTCGGGCTGTACGCCGTCGCGGTGCAGCGCGGCCGGGTTTTCAGCTTCATCACGACGGCGGCGGTCAGCCTCCCGCTGCTGCTGGTGTTCCTCCTCCTCTTCAGGCTCCCTACCCGAATGGTTGCAGAGGGGACCGACAACCTGGCGCTGACCGGCATCATTGCCGCCGCCGTCGTTCTGCTGTCCAATGTGGTCGCCACCGGAATCGGACTGAACGTACGGCGGGACCGTGAGCATGAGATGGACCTGCGCGCCTGGGCGGACCGCAATGCCCAGCTGGCGTCAGTCTCCGAGCGGAACCGGATCGCCCGTGAAATGCATGACGTGGTGGCGCACTCGCTGACGGTGATGATCGCGCTGTCGGACGGGGCCGCCATCGTCGTCAAACGCAGTCCCGAGCGCGCCGGCCAGGTGCTTGCGGAACTGTCCCAGACGGGACGCACCGCTCTCGCGGATATGCGCCGGGTGCTCGGCGTGCTGCGGGCGGACGGATCACTGACGTCGCAGTCGAGACCACCGCTGCCGGCCGGAGCAGGCATCGATGGTCTGCTGGACGGCTTTCGGACGGCGGGTCTGCCACTGACGCTGACCCGGACCGGACCGGCGCTCCCGACGGACCCCGCCTTTCAGCTCACCGTCTACCGGATCCTGCAGGAGTCGCTGACGAATGTGCTGCGCTACGGCCGCTCAATTTCACGGGTCCAGGTGGAAATTACGCATTGGGGCGGCCAGGTGCGGCTGCGGATATCCGACGACGGGCGCGGCAGCACGTCAGAAGTCCCTTCCGTGGGTACGGGGCAGGGGATTGTCGGCATGCGGGAGCGGGCCAACATCTATGCTGGAACGGTGCAGGCCGGCCCGGGCCCCTACGGCGGGTGGGTGGTTGAGGCCGTCCTGAACACCTGACCGCGGTGACTCTCGAATCGAGAGTCCGTCCGCACTTCACGAACGTTGGCCCACCGTTGAGGAGACCATGAGTTTGCCTGCGCACGACGACGACGGCGGCACGCCTGGGGCAGACGCCGCCGTTTCGGTGCTGCTGGTTGATGACCAGCCGCTGCTGAGAATGGGGTTCCGGCTGATTCTGGAGGGTGAGGAGTCGATCGTCGTGGTGGGGGAGGCCTGCGATGGTGCCGAGGCGGTAGCCAAGGCGGCGCTGTTGCGGCCCGATGTGGTCCTGATGGATGTGCGGATGCCCATTATGGACGGTATTGCCGCTACCCGGAAGATCACCGCGGGCGGGGGCTGCGCCCGAATCATCATTTTGACGACTTTCGACCTGGACGAATATGCGTTCGCGGGGCTGCAGGCGGGGGCAAGCGCTTTCCTGCTCAAGGATGTTGCCCCCGCCGAACTCATTCGCGCTATCCATCTGGTGGCCAGTGGGGATGCCGTGGTGGCCCCGCGGGTCACCCAGCGGCTGCTGGAGAATTTTGTCCGATCCCGGCCGCCGCGGAACGGGCAGGAGTCCAAGGACCCTTTGCTGGCCGAGCTGACCCGACGTGAGACCGAGGTCCTGCAGGCCATCGCGGAGGGCCTCTCCAATGCCGAGATCGCGCACACGTTCTTTTTGTCCGAGGCGACGGTGAAGACCCATGTGCGCCGGATTCTGACGAAGCTTCACCTTCGGGACCGGGTCCAAGTGGTGGTTTACGCGTATGAGACCGGCCTGGTGGTGCCGAGCAACCCCGACTACTGAACGATCGCTTCATCGGCGCCGGTAGCCGCGCCTATCCCCGCATACCAGCGGCAAGGTGTGATGGGCGGAATTCAATCCGGGTTCGTGAACCATCGGCTGTAGCTGCAGGGGGGAGGGATGTTTGGTTAAATCGTTGTATGACTGAAGCCGTGAACCACATCCTGGACCTGGGCGCCTACATCAGCTCGTCGCCGTCGAGCTTTCACGCCGCCCATGAGGCGGGACGCCGGCTGACCGCCGCCGGGTTCACTCAACTGGCTGAATCGCAGGCCTGGACCGGCGGACCTGGGCGGTTCTTCCTCATCCGCGACGGTGCCATCATAGCCTGGCTGACGCCGGAGCATGCCACGGCGGTCACCGGGTTCAACATTCTTGGTGCGCACACGGATTCTCCGTCCTTCAAGCTCAAACCCAAGCCCACCACAGGCAGGTTTGGCATGCTGCAGGCCGGCGTGGAAGTCTATGGCGGTCCGCTGCTGAATTCCTGGCTGGACCGCGAACTGAGGCTGGCGGGCAGATTGGTGGCGCTTGACGGGACCGAGGCGCTGGTGGCCACCGGCCCGCTGCTGCGCTTCCCCCAGCTCGCCATTCACCTGGACCGCGGGGTCAACGACGGGCTGGTGCTGGACAAGCAGCAGCACATGAATCCGGTCTGGGGACTCGGCGATCCGGCCGGCGCTGATCTGCTCGGGCTGCTGGCGGCCGAGGCCGGCCTGGACCCGGCGCAGATCGGCGGGTACGACGTCGTCATTGCCGACACGCAGGCCGCTGCCGTCCTCGGGGCGAAGGGGGAGCTCTTCGCCTCTGGCCGGATGGACAACCTGACCTCCGTCCATGCCGGCCTCGTTGCCTTGATCGCGGCCGCCGAAGCCGGCGCGGCGGACGGCCCGATCGCAGTTTTCGCCGCTTTTGACCACGAGGAAGTGGGCAGCGCCTCCCGCTCCGGCGCCTGCGGTCCGATCCTGGAGGATGTCTTGACCCGGGTTTCCGACGGGCTCGGTGCGACGGTGAGCGAACGGCGCCGCGCCTTCAGTAATTCCTTTTGTGTCTCCGCCGACGCCGGGCACGCGGTGCATCCGAACTATCCGGAGCGCCACGATCCGGCCAACCGTCCGGTGCTCAACGGCGGCCCGCTGCTGAAGATCAATGCCAATCAGCGCTACGCTACGGATGGTGCCGGGGCTGCCGTCTGGGCGCGCCTATGCCGGGGTGCCGGGGTGCCATATCAGGAATTCGTTTCTAACAATGTGATGCCGTGCGGCTCCACCATTGGACCGCTGACGGCCACCCGGCTCGGCATCAGGACAGTCGACGTCGGCATGCCGCTGCTGTCGATGCACTCGGCCCGGGAACTGTGCGGGGTGGAAGATCCCTTCCGGCTGGCCCGGGTGGCAGAGGTCTTCTTCGGGACCGTGCCCTGAGCGGCGGTGGTCTGAGCCCCGACCTTGGGCCGTGGGCTGAGTTCACGGCCGCGCGGGGACCGGCGCGCTACTGGGCCAAGCTGACCACCAGGTTGATGGTGGTGGCGAGGATGCCGGTGCCGAAGACGTAGGCCAGTAGGCTGTGCCGGAGCGCGGCGGAGCGCATTTCACGCGTTTGGATGTCCGTGTCCGAGACCTGGTACGTCATGCCCAGGCTGAAGGCGGTATAGGCGAAGTCCGTATACTGCGGCGGCTCGTCCTGATTGAAGCTGATTCCCTTCGGCACGCGCCGCGAGTAGTAGATTTCCGCGTAACGCAGAGTGAAGAGCGTGTGCACCAGGAGCCAGGACAGACTCACGGTGCCCAAGGCGAGGAGCGCCAGCAGCAGTTTGGCGATGCCCTTGGCGTCCTGCGCCGCGATCATGACCAGAACGACGGCGGCCAAGCTGACCAGGGCGGCCAACAGAATCAGCAGATCAGCGGTGGAGCGCCGGGGATCCTCCTCCACGGCATGCCGGGCCGTGGCATCCGCATCCATCCGGGAGATGGTCAGCCAGATCCAGAGGTTGTAGATCAGCGCCGCAGCCGCCCAGCCCACCGCCGGGGCATAGATCCACTCTCCCAAAAACGCGGTACCAAGGCCGGCAACTATCCCGGCCAGGATCATGATCGCAAAACGCAGATGCGCGCGCCGTGCCCGAAGTGATGTGATCGCCATGGCCCGATCTTCCCACAAGTTGCTGCGGGCCGGGCAGTGCGCATCCGCGGGTCTTGACGGGCGGGCGTATCGTGGCCAGAGTCAGCGGCGGCACGAATTCACGAACGACGGTGAGCATCACATGGCGGCGAACACAACCATCAATCCCACGGGTACCGGCAACGGCGTCAGGCAGATCGCCGCAGCCGGTGTCGGGAACGCCGTCGAATGGTATGACTGGTATGCCTACAGCTTTCTGGCAGTGAACTTTTCCGGCCAGATCTTCCCATCGCATGATCCCACCGCTTCCCTGCTCAGTGCGTTCGCCATCTTCGCTGCGGCGTTCCTGCTGCGGCCCATTGGCGGGCTTTTCATCGGCAATCTGGCGGATAAGATCGGCCGAAAAAACACCCTGTCACTGACCATTCTCACCATGGGTCTGGGCAGCCTCATTGTGGGCCTTACACCAACGTTTGACGCGGTGGGGGTCTGGTCCCCGATCATCCTGATCTTGGGCCGGATGATTTCCGGGCTTTCGGTAGGCGGCGAATTTGCCGCCAATTCGGTCTTCCTGGTCGAGTCCGCGCCCGCCAACCGGCGGGGATTCTTTTCCTCCTTTCAATACGTCTCCACCACGTTCGGTCAGCTCATCGCCTCCGGCCTGGCAGCGGCCCTGGTATTCAACCTCGGTTCAGCCGGCATGAATGCCTGGGGCTGGCGCGTGCCGTTCATCCTCGGTGCGGTTCTCAGCCTCGTTGGCCTGTGGATCCGGCGCGGCGCCGCGGAAACATTCATCGAACCGGAAAAGACCAAGCGGGCCGGGGTCTTCGACGCGCTGATCAAGTATCCCCGGCAGTCCCTGCTGATTGTGGGCATCACGATCGCCGGAACCATCACGTACTACACCTGGACCACGTACCTGCCCACATATGCCAAGGCCAACGGCTCGCTGGGCCAGGGCCCGCTGCTGTTGATGTCGACGATCGCCCTGGTGTTCTTCATGCTCATTCAACCGCTGGTGGGCGCGCTTTCGGATCGGATAGGCCGCAGGCCGCTGCTGATAGGATTTGCGGCGATCTTCACGGCCGGAATCATTCCCGGTCTGTATCTGGTGTCCAAATCCGGCTTCTGGGGCGCGCTTGGCGTCATGATGCTCGGCATGCTCGTCCTCAGCGGCTACACCTCCATCTCGGCGGCGATCAATGCCGAGACAATTCCAACCCATGTCCGCGCCGCAGGCATCGGCTTCCCCTACTCGCTGGCCGTCGCTCTCTTTGGCGGTACGGCACCGCTCATGGGCACCCTCTTCGCCGAGTGGAACAACCCAGGATTGTTCGGCTGGTACGTAATGGTCCTGACCGCCATTTCCCTGGTGGTCTACATCTTCCTTCCGGAGACAGCGCGCAAACCCCTGCCGGAATAGTGGTGGCAGGCCCGCATCGCCGCAGATCAACAGCCCAGGGGGATATCAGCGCGGCGGTCTGACGATTGGAGCCGTAAGACTCAAAGAGCTCGTTGAGGACGGTCTGGGCCTCCGCCTTCTCACTGCCCGCGTACGGTCTCCATGTGCCGGCAAAACTGACCAGAGCCGTCCGGATTTCCTCACCGCTGCGCGCCAGTGCGCCCCCAATCATCGATATTCAGGTATGAGCCGAGGTTACAGGAGCCGGAAGGCTTCCTGCCGGTAGTACGCGTCCTGCATAGCCATTTCCGGGATTTGTCGAGCGCGGTTATCGCCTCATCCAAGGCCAGCTTCGGACGTGGTGCGTTGCTGACCCGCCGCTGGGTTGCGTGCCGACCGCTATCCACAGCCGGTCCTGTCGCCGTCGTACTTACGGTAATATAGATAAGTCTGTGCTGGCGGCCGGTAGCGGGTTTTCCGCTTGCTCCTGTCCGTAGCCCGCCCAGTCACCGCAAATGAACCTCCTGTTACGGAAAGACCGTAGCCGTTTAGCCCAAAGGAGGTGGGTTCACATATGCGTCCTTACGAACTGATGGTAATCATCGACCCCGAGGTCGAAGAGCGTACCGTTGAGCCGTCGCTTCAGAAGTTTCTGAGTGTCATTACCACCGATGGTGGAACCATCGAAAAGGTAGACATCTGGGGCCGTCGTCGACTGGCTTACGAGATCAAGAAGAAGACCGAAGGTATTTACGCAGTGGTGAACTTCACCGCAGCTCCGGCTACCACGCAGGAACTTGACCGCCAGCTGGGTCTCAACGAGACCATCCTGCGCACCAAGATTATCCGTCCCGAGGACCAGAAGGTCGTTGCCGAGTAATTCCGGTTTCAGCTTTTCAGCGTTTTCATCCGTAGGAACACACCAGCAGGAAGCAGGAGCAGATGGCAGGCGAAACCATTATTACTGTCGTTGGGAATCTCACCAGCGATCCGGAACTGCGGTTCACGCCGTCAGGTTCGGCAGTAGCGAACTTCACCATCGCATCCACTCCGCGGACCTTTGACCGTCAGTCGAATGAGTGGAAGGACGGCGAAACGCTGTTCCTGCGCGCATCCGTTTGGCGTGAGGCTGCCGAGAACGTTGCGGAGTCCCTGACCAAGGGCACCCGCGTGATCGTTTCCGGCCGGCTGAAGTCGCGTACCTACGAGACCAAAGAAGGCGAAAAACGCACCGTGATGGAGCTTGAGGTCGACGAGATCGGCCCCTCGCTGCGCTACGCCAATGCCAAGGTCAACCGCACCCAGCGCTCCGGCGGTGGTGGCGGAGGCAACAGTGGCGGCGGCTTCGGCGGCAACAGCGGTGGCGGTAACTTCGGCGGCAACTCCGGTGGGGGAAACCCGGCTTGGAGTGGCGGCGGAAGCCAGGGATCGGGCCAGTCCGCTCCGGCTGACGACCCGTGGGGCGCGCCCTCCGGTGGTTCTGCAGGGTGGGGTGCGGGTCCGGATTCCTCGGAACCTCCCTTCTAAACACTATTCATGACGGCAGCTGCCGTCGCAAACCATCCCGTGGATCCATATCCACGGGCTCCACGAATACTAAGGAGCTCCACGATGGCAAAGGCTGAACTCCGTAAGCCCAAACCAAAGTCCAATCCCTTGAAGGCCGCTGACGTCACCGTCATCGACTACAAGGACGTAGCATTGCTGCGCAAGTTCATCTCCGACCGGGGAAAGATCCGTGCGCGCCGCGTCACGGGCGTCACCGTTCAGGAACAGCGCAAGCTCGCCCAGGCAATCAAGAATGCCCGCGAAGTTGCGCTGCTGCCCTACTCCGGCGCCGGCCGCGGCTAAGCGAAGGGGATAACTAGATGTCTAAGCTCATTCTGACCCATGAAGTCACCGGTCTCGGTGCCGCCGGCGATATCGTCGAGGTGAAGAACGGTTACGCCCGTAACTACCTTCTGCCCCGCGGCTTCGCCCTGACCTGGAGCAAGGGTGGCGAGAAGCAGGTTCTGTCGATCAAGGCTGGCCGTGCCGCTCGTGCGCATGCTTCGGTTGAAGCTGCCCAGGCCCAGGCCGTTGCTTTGTCCGCGAAGCCGGTCAAGCTCGTCGTCAAGGCCGGGGAATCCGGCCGCCTCTTCGGTACCGTTAAGGCCGAAGATGTAGCCAAGGCAGTCGAGGCTGCCGGGCTCGGCACGATCGACAAGCGCAAGGTTGAATTGCCGGCGCACATTAAGAGTGTTGGCTCCTACACCGCCAACGTCCGTCTGCATGAGGACGTTGCCGCTGTGATCAACCTGGACGTCGTTTCCAGCTAATCGATCAACAGTTGAAGGGACTCCAAGCGAGTTTGGGGATCCCGCAGGTTTGAAGGCGAGGGCCTCTACCCATCGGGTAGGGGCCCTTTGCCGTCCCCGATGGGACCACTGCCCTCCGGATCGGTGCCCTCCGGATCGGTGCCGGCACGTCCAAAGGTGGCATAGCTGGTGAACGCGTCGCTGGTCATAAGCTTTTGCACCCGCTCCAGCGTGCTCAGCTTCCCCTCCGCCTGCTCCCGCTGATTCTCGGCCAGCGCGGCCCGCAGCGCCGCCCGCTGACGAGCGTCGCGGTCGTCGTCCGCTTCGGCGCGGTCGTCACCCGTTCCGGTGCCGCCGCCGTCCGTCCCCCTGATGCCGTCCACCATGGGCTCAGTCTAGGCCTGATAGCCTGTGGCCGTGACCCTGCGACCGTTTGCCCAAGTTGACGTCTTTTCCGGCTCTCAGTACCGCGGAAATCCGCTCGCCGTGGTGCTGGACGCCCAGGGGCTCAGCGGCGATCAGATGCAGCAGTTCGCGAACTGGACCAACCTTTCCGAAACCACCTTTCTGCTGCCGCCTGGCGAGCCCCTTGCCGACTATAAGATCAGGATCTTCACAGCCACTGAAGAGTTTCCCTTTGCCGGACATCCGACGCTCGGCTCCGCGCACGCCTGGTTGGCGGCCGGTGGAGTGGCTAAGAGTGGGAACATGCTCATCCAGGAATGTGCCGCCGGTCTGGTGAGGGTGAAGCACGACGGCGACCGGCTGGCCTTCGCGGCCCCGCCACTGACACGCTCGGGACCGCCGGACGAAGCCACGATGGGTGCGCTTGCTGCGGGGCTTGGTCTGGCGGCTGCGGAGCTGCTGGACGTCTCGTGGCTGATAAATGGACCGGAGTGGATCGGCGTACTGCTTGGCTCGGCGCAGCAGGTCCTCGACGTCCGCCCTGACTATGGCGCGCTCGACGGACTCAAGGTTGGGATCATAGGGCCACACACAGCACGATCGGAGACTTACTTCGAAGTGCGTACGTTCATTGCCAACGACGCGGTGACAGAGGACCCGGCCACCGGCAGCTTCAACGCTGGAGCCGCACAATGGCTGATCGGCTCCGGGCGGGCACCGACGCGCTACGTTGCCTCGCAGGGCACCGTGTTGGGCCGGGCTGGACGGATTTATATCGAGGCGGACGGAACGGACATCTGGGTGGGCGGACGCTGCCGAACCTGCATCAGTGGGACGGTTGGGATCTAACGGCGAGACCCAGCGGTGGAGGCTCAGCGCCCGCTGTTACCCCGCTCCGCTGTTACCCGAGCCGGTCCACGAACGTCTTCGCATCCATGAGGCCAACACCCGTCTTGGAGCGCAGCAGCGCGATGGCCTGCATCTTGCTGCCGTTGCGAACTAGCGCCTGAAGCTGTGAGACCAGCTGCGGATCCATTGACATGGGCTGGTCCTGGCCGGCAAAGCGACCACCATTCTGGCCCCCATTACGGCCGCTAAGGTTCTGCCCGTGGGATTCATTCTGACCCCGGGCGACGTTCTGGCCATGGGTTTCGTTCTGTCCCTGAGCGGGCGACGTGCGGTAAGCGTTGGCCTGAGAGTAACCGGTACGCTGGGACGGATGGGCCGGGCGCTGTGCGGCCGAGCGCGCCGACGCCTGGATCTGCGCCTGCGCCTTGCGCGCCAGCTCCTGCTGATAACGGTCGGCGTCGGAGAGACCGCTCTTCCCGGTTCGGCCCGCCTTGGCTGCCCAGACAAGCACGATGACTCCGACGACCGCGATGAGCACCACAATGAACCAGTCCATAACCCGAGCATATGCCACCTTTGGCCAGCTGCGAACGGTCCGGTGCGGCGCAGCCAATCCTATGCTCGCAACGGATTATCTGACTGCTCGCGACCGGCGGTCAGACGCTCATCGGCCGGGCGTATGCCCGTACGGGAATATGCCATGGTCAGACGCCCCCGACGGGATCCAATGGCGATACCAGGGGTGCATACTTCGCCATTTGCACGCCGCCGGCTATCGGCAGTGCGACGCTTTGTCAACACGTAAGCTGTGGATGAGGGTTGGAGGAAAACTTCTTTTCCTCCACAGGTTGTGGGGAACGTTGTCGCAGGTCAGAGCCGTATGAGCGCGGAATAATTAATGATATCCACAGCGTTCTCCCCAGCCTGTGCACAAGACACGCCCGCACTATTCACAAGTTATCCACAGGCTCGGGTTGGCTGTCCTGCGCTGAGGGTCTACCGTGACTGAGGATCCCTTCCCAGCAACGCACTTTGTCGGTGCCGGCTGTTAGGAATGAGGTATCCGCGGAACAGTCCGGCATCTTGTCGGTTCACGGTCGGCAGACCTGCGCGGCACGAAAGGGGCATTACCGATGTCAACGACGAATGTGGACTCGGTCGGGACCCTCCGCGAACCGGATTTTGCCCGCACCCCGCCCCAGGATCTCGTTGCGGAGCAGAGCGTGCTCGGCGGCATGATGCTCTCCAAGGATGCCATCGCCGACGTGGTCGAGGTGCTGCGCGGCAACGACTTCTACCGCCCCTCGCACGAGAGTATCTATGAGGCAATCCTCGATCTGTACGGGCGTGGTGAACCTGCGGACGCGGTCACCGTGGCGGATGAGCTGACCAAGCGCGGGGAAATTTCCAAAATCGGCGGTCCGGCCTATCTGCACCAGCTGATCCAATCCGTTCCCACCGCGGCCAACGCCGGCTTTTACGCCGAAATCGTCGGTGAACGCGCGGTCCTGCGGCGGCTCGTAAACGCCGGCACCAAGATCGTGCAGCTCGGGTACGCGAACGACGGCGAGGTTGAAGACATCGTCAACGCCGCCCAGGCTGAGGTGTACGCCGTCGCCGAGCGCCGCTCCGCGGAAGACTACGTCGCCCTGAAGGACGTGATGGAATCAACCGTCGACGAAATTGAAGCCTCCGGGCACCGTGGTGAAGGCATGACCGGCGTGCCTACCGGATTCTACGAACTCGACGAACTCACCAACGGGCTGCACGCCGGGCAGATGATAGTTATCGCGGCCAGGCCGGCCGTGGGCAAATCTACATTCGCTTTGGACTGGGCCCGTTCCGCGGCGATAAAGCACAACCTGCCGACGGTGGTCTTCTCGCTGGAAATGGGCCGCAACGAGCTCGCCATGCGCCTGCTCTCAGCCGAAGCCACCATCAGCCTGCAGGATCTGCGCAAAGGAACCATCAAGGACGATCAGTGGTCCAAGATTGCCACCACGATGGTTCGGATGAATGATGCACCGCTTTTCATCGATGACAGCCCGAACATGTCCTTGATGGAGATCCGGGCGAAATGTCGTCGGCTTAAGCAGCAGCACGGGTTGAAGCTGGTCATTCTGGACTACCTGCAGCTGATGTCTTCCGGCAAAAAGGTCGAATCGCGCCAGCAAGAGGTCTCCGAGTTCTCCCGCGCGCTGAAGCTTCTCGCCAAGGAACTGCAGGTCCCTGTCATTGCACTCTCGCAGCTGAACCGTGGTTCGGAGCAACGTACGGACAAGAAGCCCATGATCTCCGATCTTCGCGAGTCGGGCTCGATCGAGCAGGATGCGGACATGGTGATCTTGCTGCATCGCGAGGATATCTATGACAAGGAATCACCGCGGGCCGGGGAGGCTGACGTCATCGTGGCCAAACACCGTAACGGTCCCACCAAGACCATTGTCGTCGGATTCCAGGGCCACTATTCCCGATTCTCCAACATGGCCGTTGACTCCGCCGGCACCGGCTCCTTCTAGCTTCGCTGGCAGACCTGTCCTGAATTTTGTCTCGATTCGCTGGCCGGCGTAGCTGGCGGCGATGATCAGGAAGGCGCCGGCTACGGGGGGAGGGCCCAGGCTTTCGCCGCCAATGGCCATTTTGACGACGACGGAGACGACCGCGGCGACGAAATACGCCGGTGGAAGCCAGCGTCGGGCTGCGACGGATTCGAGCATGGGAGTGAAGATGACCGTCATCGAATGGGCAGTAGTGCCAGAACAGCGACGACGAATCGGAGGGCCAGCAGGGCCGGAACGGAGGAGTGCCCGGTCAGGACTTTCCGCTGCTGACGGCCGATTTTTATCTGGTGCTAGCTCAACGGCTGCCCGACAGTCCCGCGTGGCCGCGCACTTTGAGCGTGGAGCCGCTGCTGCGGGAACTCCGGGCGTCCATGGTCGCTCTGACGGCCAGGTGGTCGGTCGCTGACGGCTAGCATTGTCCGGTGCCCACAACTACTATTAGCCGACAGATCCTGCATCTGGCGGTCCCCGCCTTCGGCGCGCTGATTGCGGAACCACTTTTCTTGCTCGCCGATTCGGCGATTGTCGGGCACCTTGGCGTGGACCAGCTAGCTGGCGTCGGACTCGCGGCGACGGTGTTGCAGACGGCCGTCGGGCTGTTGGTGTTCCTGGCGTATTCGACGACGCCGGCAGTCGCCCGATTGCTGGGGGCCGGACGGCTGGCTGACGCGCTCGCCGTTGGGCGGGACGGGCTCTGGCTGGCGGTACTGCTGGGCTTCGGGCTCGCGATAACCGGGTACGCGCTCGCCGCGCCCGCCCTGGGTTTGCTGGGAGCCAGCGGCCCTGTTCTGGATTTCGGCGTCGAGTATCTTCGGTTTTCGATGCCGGGGCTGCCCGCAATGCTGCTGGTGCTGGCCGCAACGGGCGTGCTGCGGGGTCTGCAGGATACCCGGACGCCGCTGCTGGTGGCGGGTGTGGGCTTTATGGTCAACATCGCACTGAACTTGCTGCTGGTGTTCGGGCTGGGCCTCTCGGTGGCTGGCTCGGCGCTTGGGACCAGCATCGCGCAGTGGGGTATGGCGGGGGTCTATCTGGTTATCGTGGCCCGGGCTGCACGGCAACACGGGGTACAGTTGGCTCCTGATTGGGCCGGAATTCGTGCTGTATCGCGGGTGGGAAGCTGGCTGATGCTGCGTACGCTTAGCTTGCGGATTGCCATCCTGGCCACTGTGCTGGTGGCCACGGCGCAGGGGGCCGTGAATTTGGCAGCCCATCAGTTGGCCATGACGATCTTCACCTTTTTAGCGTTCGCGCTGGACGCGCTTGCGATCGCGGCACAGGCGTTGGTCGGCAAGGAGCTCGGCGCGGAGAACGTGCTCCGAGTCAAGGAGTTGACCGGCACCATGGTCCGCTGGGGACTGGTCTTTGGGGCTGGAACCGGACTGCTGCTGCTGGGGGCCGGGCCCTGGGCCGGGTGGCTGTTCACCCCGGACCATGGGGTGCATGCAGCGCTCGCGTCGGCCCTGTTGGTGCTCGCCATCGGCCAACCACTCGCCGGACTTGTCTTTGTGCTGGACGGCGTGCTGATAGGAGCCGGCGATGCCCGGTACCTGGCGCTGGCCGGCGTGGCCAATCTGTTGGTTTACCTGCCGCTGCTGTTCTGGGTCTGCGCTGCAGCAAGAACCGGGCCGGGCGGGCTGGGCTGGCTGTGGGCGGCCTTCGCACTGGGCTATATGGCCGCGCGTGCGTTGACCCTCGGGCTACGGGCGCGGAGCACTCGCTGGATGCGAGCCGGGGCACATTAGGGATTGCACATTTGCATACTGGAGTCGACGGGAATCAGGAACTGCGCGGGAACCTAGCTAGGGCGACTAAACTGGCACGGTGACTGAACCTCCCGTACCCGTTCTCCTGCCCGACGCCGGCAGCCCGGCGCAGCCGGCGTCGCTGTGGAAACCGGTGCTGTTGCGCGCTCTTGTGGGTCTGGTTTTCGGCGCGGTGACGGTTTTTTGGGCCGCGCCGAACACCGCCGGGATGGGACTGGCAATCGGGCTGTATTTCCTGGCCTCCGCCGCCTCCCTGAGCTGGCTGCTGCAGCACCTACGCTTGGCCAAAACGAACAAGAACTTCATTGCCTTGGCGCTGCCTGCCGGCGTCCTTGCAGCCTGCGGTTTCATCCTTTTTTTCCATGCTTCGAACTCGTTTGTGGCCTGGATCGGGGCGGCGGGGCTGTTCGTGCTCGGGCTCGGTGAGCTCTACCTGGGCATCAAATACCGCGGGAGACACCTGTTGGCGCGGGACTGGCTCACGGCAGGCATTGTGGGCATCGGTACGGCTGTGGTGCTTCCCTTTTTCACGGAGCTGGGGCCGCACGCTCTCCTTGGCGTGGCTGGCGGCGGCTCGATCGTCACCGGAGCCCTGCTGCTGCTGGCCGGCCTGACCATCCGCTTCGACGCGGGGAAGCCGGCCAGGCCGTAAACTAGAGATACCGGGCCTTCTACTCCGCGTAGAACTTGCGGGTGGGCTCTGCCGCGGGACAACATTTGCGCGTGCCGCCCTGCAGAACGGGCAAAGCACCGGCAGCGCCGGAAACAACAGGAGGACATGACGTGGCGGAGAAGAGACCGGCAACGCCCGGGGAACCGCGGATCTCGGTAAAGGCGCCGTTGGGGTTTTCCTTTGTGCTGGGATTGATCGCGGGGGTCGTGACGCTGGTTTTCTCAACTGGAGGCACCGCGCATACGCCCCGCTGGGATCTCGCGGCCATCGCGTTCGGCGTCGCTTTCATTGTCTGTCTGGTCGTGGCCGCGATGCTGTCCATGAGCTACAAGGAGAACGCCCAACACCTGGGCAAGGGATCAGGTGTGAATCTCACCTCCGCTGAGCGGCTGGCTCAGAACCAGCGTCGGCAGCAGAAGCCGCGTAACGACGACGGCGGCTCCCGGCAGTAGCCAGCTAGGGTCCGCGAAGGGCCGCCAACGTGTTGCCGATCCGGGAATAGACTGCTGCGTCTACGGTGACCCCGGCGTGCCGCAACGCGAGCACCGCGGCCCCCACGACGCCGTCGGCGACCCGTATCACTCCTGCGCCTTCGAGTGCGGGGCCGGGCAGTGACCGCTCCACCGACGACGCCAGCGGGGAATCCCTGCTGAGGATGCTGCCGCCGAATACGACGGGTCCCCTGGTTGATGGATCAATCACGGCACCGAGGGTGGCGGATAGGGCTCTGGCAGCGCCTTCCAGTATTTCCCGCGCGACTGGATCCGGTGCGGATTTGTTCTGGGCGGCTTCAAAAGCAAGCGGGGCGAAGCGGGCGAGTTCCACCGGCCGCAGGTCGTAGAGCGCGTCGACCATCTGCTGGGCCGCCGCCGGGCGTCCTTGGATGATCGTGGCCAGTCCCGGGTCGATGCCGAGGGCATCCATCAGTGCGGCGGTCAGCAGAGTCCGCGGCCCGCGTCCATCCACCGCTGCGGTGACGGCTCGGACCACGTGATGACCGATCCAGAACCCGGATCCGGCATCGCCGAGCAGCCAGCCCATTCCGTCCGCCACGGCGTCGAGCCTGCCGTCCTTGATTCGTGCTCCCACCGCGCCGGTTCCCGCCACGAGTGCATACCCTTGGTCATGAAAGGTCCCGGAAAAAAACGTCGCCAATAGATCAGCTTCGATCACAAGGCTTCCCCGCAGCCCGAGCGCCGCTAGTTCTCCAGAGAGCAAGTCCGCCGAAGTGTGCACGGACGAGCCAGCCATCGCGATGACCGCCGAAGAGTAGCCGCCGGACGCCGCTCCCAGCTGCGCCGCGGCGCCTTCCAGTGCCCCGCGCAGGGAGGCCAACGCGACCGCAAATCCGCTGGAAACAGGGTTTCCGCTGCCACCCCTGCCGTAGCCAAGGCAGCTGCCCAAGCGGTCCAATATGACGGCGCGGGTGGACGTTCCTCCGGCGTCAAAGGCAAGAATATTCTGCATCGTTACCATTCCGTGTCTACATTATGACTTGACACACATCGAGTCTGAGAATAGTTTTCAAGGATCGATCGAAATCGAGAAACGGATTTTCATTCATGTCAACGTTCACGTCTGCTGGTGGGGCTGGTACTGCGGTGGGTGTCGTGAACCGCATTCAGGCCAAGCTACCCGAAATGCCGGCAGCCATGGCTAAGGTCGCCGGATATCTGCTCCAGCATCCGGCGGCGCCGATCCAACTGTCCATCTTGGAACTGGCCGAGCAGACGGGGACCTCCGCGGCCACCGTGACGCGGTTCTGCCGGCTCCTGGGCTACACCGGCTACGTCCCCTTCCGTGTGGCCATTGCCGGGGATGCAGGACGCAGCGATGCCAAGGAATCCTGGAAGGTGGACATCGGCCGCGCCTTTGGTCCGGATGATGCTCCGGAGGACGTCCTCAGTACTTTGGTCAACGCACACACTCGGTCACTGCGCGAAACAGCGACGGTCATGGACATGGCGCTGATGAATAAGATCGCCCGGCGGATCGCGCTCAGTACTCATGTGGACATTTACGGCATCGGTGGCAGTGCGTTGATGGCCAAAGAGATGCAGTCCAGATTATACCGGATCGGAATTAATGCACACCATTGGTCGGAGGCCCACGCCGGTCTGACCAGCGCCGCCATCCAGGACAGCACCTGTCTGGCCATCGGTATCTCCAACACCGGCCGGACCGAGGAGACCATCCAAATGCTGCGGCAGGCCGGTGCGGCCGGAGCCATGACGGTGGCCTTGAGCAACAACCCGGGTTCCCCGCTTGCGGAGGCGGCGGACCTGCAGATCATTACCTCCGTCCACGAGCAGTTCCTTCAGCCTGACGATCTTTCGGCCAAGCACGTTCAGCTGCTGGTGCTGGATCTGCTCTATCTGCTCGTGGCCCAGCTCAACTTCACGCAGACCACGACGAAGCTTGCTTCCTCCGCGATGGCCGTCGCACCGCACCGTCGGTCTACCCGGTCGACCTCAAGGGTGGATCAACACGACAGTCTGTACACCGCGACGTCGGCACGAAAGAGGAGGAACCATGTCTGACGTGGTGGACCGGTATCTGCTTGAGGTCACGGGCAGACTGGACCAGCTGGCTGCGGAGGCCCGGTCCGGCGGTCTGGACGGGGCGGTGGATCTGATAGTCAACGCCCTGGAAGCCGGCGGCGTAGTGCAAACGTTTGGCACCGGTCACTCCGAGGCCTTCTCGATGGAGTTCGCCGGCCGCGCCGGAGGACTGATCCCGACCAATAAGATCGCCCTGCGCGACGTCGTCCTCAGGGGCGGCCGCGAAGCTGGCACTCTTGGCGGCTCCTCGCTGGAAAGGGACCCCGCCGTCGTCGACGAACTCTTCGATATATCTCCCATCGGCGCGGCGGACGTCTTTATTATCGCCTCGAACTCCGGGGTCAACGGATCGGTCGTGGGCTTGGCGCTGCTGGCGAAAGACCGCGGACACAAGGTCATCGCCGTCACCAGCCTACGGCATACCAATGCCGTCGAGACCAAGCACCCCAGTGGTATGCGGCTCAGTGAGATCGCCGACGTTGTCATCGATAACGAGGCTCCTTACGGCGACACCACACTCGAACTTCCAGGTATAGGGGGTGTCGGCGCCGTCTCATCGATCACGGCAGCGTTCATTGCACAGCTGCTGACGATCGGAACGGCCCGTCGGCTCGCGGCCGCGGGGAAGACACCGCCCCTGTATATTTCGGCGAATATTCCGGGTGGCGACGAACACAACAAGGGCCTCGAAAACCTCTATCAGGGCAAAATCAGGCGCGAGGCATGACCTGCGGAATTACCGGAGCCGTTCAGCATCCTGTCAGACAGGGATGCGGCGCCGGACGAACCAAAAACATTAGATCGAACCCGTTTCGCACCAATAATGGAAGGCTCTAAAACAATGAACATCCAGAACAAAACTCTGCAACGCCGTGGTTTCCTCCGGGGCGTCCTGGCTGCGGCGGTCCTGGTGCCCGTCGCCGGTTCGCTGGGATCGTGCGCGGGCGGTGGAGGCGGCGCGCCCGCCGCCTCCACGGCCGCGGGCCCGGTATCCGACACGAACCCCTTCGGCATGGCGGATAACTCCACCATTGATGCGGTCATCTTCAAGGGCGGCTACGGCATCGACTATGTCGAATTCGCGGGCAAGCTGCTGGAGAAGAACCATCCGGGCAGCACCGCCAAAATAGCGCCCTCGACGGCCATCGCGCAGGAACTGCAGTCGCGTTTCGTCGGAGGTAACCCGCCGGACCTGATTGACAATTCGGGTGAAGGCGCCATGGGGTTCAGTGCGATCCTGGACCAGCTGGAGGACCTGAATTCCGTCCTCGAAGTTAAGAACCTCGAGGGCACGGTCATCAAGGACACCCTGTATGCGGGGGTAGAGGCGCCGGGAACCTTCGGCGGCAAGCTGGCTGCGTTGAACTACGCGCTGACAATATACGCCCTGTGGTACTCGGCCTCGTTGTTCCAGGACAACGGCTGGACGGTCCCGAAGACCTGGGACGAGGCGCTTGACCTCGGCGCCAAGGCCAAGGCCAAGGACAAGTACCTCTTTGTCTGGGGTAAGGAAGCGGCCACCTACTACCAGACCCTGGCCCTGGGTTCCGCCATCAAGGAAGGCGGCGACGAGGTCCGCCTGGCCGTGGACAACCTCAAGGATAAGTGCTGGTCCCAGCCGGCCATCCAAAGCGTGTTCGCCGCGATGGAAAAGGCGGTCAAGGCCGGCTACTTCAAGCCGGGTGGTTCCGGCACGAAGTTCACGGCGGCACAGGCACAGTGGAGCAACGACGAGTCTGCTCTGCTGTACCCGTCGGGTTCGTGGATTGAAAACGAAATGAAGGACCAGACCAAGCCCGGCTTCAAGATGACGGGGGCGCCGGAATTCACGGTCACCTCATCCTCCAAGATGCCGTACGAGGCCATGCACAGTGCCGCGGGCGAGCCTTTCATCGTTCCGTCCAAGGGCAAGAATGTTGCCGGCGGCAAGGAACTGCTGCGCACCATGTTGTCCAAGGATGCGGCCACCAACTTCGCCAAGACGAAGCTGGCCCCGAGCATCGTCAAGGGCACGGTCCCGGCCGACGGGTTCGGCTCCACGGCCCTGGTCTCCCAGACCAAGCTGCTCGACGCCGCGGGGTCGAACATCTTCACCTGGGGTTTCGTTGACCTGTACGGAATGAACAAGGACCAGCTGGTGCTGTGGAACACCTTCCTGGACGGCAAATCGGACGCGGCGACGCTTACTTCCGGCCTGCAGAAGATCACCGATGACGTGCGCAACGACAGTTCAGTAACGAAGATTGAAGTGAAGTGAAGTGATTGATCTAAGTTCCCAGGTGCGTCCTGATAGCGGCAAGCCCGCCGCTATCAGGTCCCGCCGGAAGAAACTGACCTTCGACAAGGTCAGTTTCATGGTTGTTTTTCTCGGCCTGCCGCTGGCTGTATACGTTATTTTCGTGATCTCGCCGTTCGTCCAGGCCGCGTATTACTCCATGACCGACTGGTCCGGGTTCACCGCGAATATGAACTTCATCGGCCTGGACAATTACGTGAAGCTCTTTCACAACGCCACATTTATGAAGGCACTTGGCAACAACATCATTCTGGTGATTGTGTTGCCCCTGGTGACCATCATCCTCAGCCTGATTCTTGCCACCCTGGTCACCGTTGGGGGCAGCAGCCGCGGACAGATCAAGGGCCTGAAGAACTCCAGTTTCTACCGCGTGGTCTCGTTTTTCCCTTACGTCATTCCTGCCATCATCATCGGCATCATGTGGACGCAGATCTATGATCCGAGCAACGGTCTGGTGAACGGAATCCTGACCTCACTCGGCTTAGACCAGTTCAAGTCCTTCCCGTGGCTCGGGGATGAACGCACCGCCATGGTCGCCACGATGTTTGTCATCGTGTGGGGTTTCATCGGCTTCTACATGGTCCTGTTCGTCGCGGCCATCAAGGGCATCCCCGCGGAGTTGTTTGAGGCGGCCAGGATCGATGGCGCCGGCAGGGTCCGCACCATGGTCAGCATCACCGTTCCGCTGATCCGGGACAACATCCAGACGGCCTACGTCTACATGGGAATCCTGGCCCTTGACGCCTTCGTTTACATGCAGGTCATGAATTCCGGCGGTGGCCCCAACAACTCCACGCTGGTCATGTCCCAGCAGCTGTTCTCCACCGCCTTCACCAAGAACCAGTTCGGCTACGCCAGTGCCATGGGAGTGGTCCTGGCGGCCGTAACCTTGGCGTTCTCCGGGCTGGTGTTTCTGGTCAACAGGCTGACCGGCGGAAAGGATGACGCACGATGATGTCGCTCAAACAGACCTCACGACGGCGTGCGGTACCCATGGAACTCCTGGGGAAGTCCAAGGAAACGTCCGGCGACAAGGCCGTCGCAGCCGTCTCGCACACCATGCTCATCATCTGGTCCCTGATCGTCATTCTGCCGCTGTTGTGGACCCTGATGACGTCCTTCAAGACGACGCGGGAGATTTTTGCCTCCCCGTTCTCCCTGCCCGGGCAGTGGAATTTTGACAACTATGTCTCGGCCTGGACCACGGCGGGGATCGGCAGCTACTTTGTGAACACCATCATCGTGGTGGGCTTCGCCCTGATCATTGTGATGGTGCTGGGCGCAATGTGCGCCTACGTGCTGGCGCGCTTTAAATTCCCGGGCAGCCGCGCCATTTACTACCTGATGCTCGCCGGCCTGACATTCCCGATCTTTCTGGCCATCGTTCCGCTGTTCTTCATCCTTAAAAACATTGGCCTGCTCAATACCCTCCCGGGCCTGATCATTGTCTACGTGGCGTTTGCGCTGCCGTTCACCGTGTTCTTCCTCTTTTCCTTCTTTAAGACGCTCCCCCACGAGATCGGCGAGGCGGCGGCCATTGACGGGGCAGGGGAATGGCGGACCTTTTTCCAGGTCATGCTGCCGATGGCGAAGCCGGGGCTGGCGTCGGTGCTGATTTTCAATTTCCTCGGACTCTGGAACCAGTTCCTCATTCCGGTCGCGCTCAACACCAATGTGGGGCACTACGTCCTGTCCCAAGGCATGGCCGCGTTTGCGTCCCAGGCGGGATACGCGGTCAATTTCGGCGCACTGTTTGCCGCAGTCGTGATTACCGTGGTCCCCGTGCTGGTGGTGTATGTGATCTTCCAGCGCCAACTGCAAGGATCCGTTTCCGCGGGGACCAACAAATAATGCGGACCTGATCCGACGGCGGGCCGGCGCCGGACAGTTGCGGAGCCACCTTCCGCCAACTGGCCGGTGCCGCGTCTGATGCGCCAGATTCGCCTTTGTCCGGTGCGGCTCCGGTTCAGGCCGGCATTTGATCCGATTTGCGTCGGCGGCGGTATGCCGCCACGTGGGTGCGGTTGGCGCAATTGCCGGTGTCGCAGAAGCGCCGTGAGCGGTTTTTGGAAAGGTCGAGCACCACTGCGTTGCAGTCGCCGGCCGCGCAGATGCGCAGCCGGCCCAGTTCTTTGCCCCTGATGACATCCACCAGGGCCATTGCCGCTTCCGTACCCATCCGCAATGCCAGCGGGGCCTCCGGCGCGGTTGCGTGCAGGTGCCAGTCCCACTGGTCGTGTTTGACCAACTGCGGTAACGCCCGGGCATTGGCGAGGATCAGGTTGGTCAGCCGCACGGCGTCCTCCTCCTCTGCCGTCCAGATCTCCCGCAACTGACACCTTAATTGCCGGACCGACCGAAGCTCGGCAAGGCTGCGCGTGCGCGGGCCGGAAAACTGTTCCTGCTCGACGAACACCTCCAGATCATGGACAGTCGCCAGGGCGTCGGCATCGCGTTCCCCGGTGTTGATAAGCGCTGCCGCCGATCCAAGCGCAATCTCGGTGTCATTGCTGAATACCACTTTGACTCCTGACATAACATAGTCGTAGAGTCACTACCATACCGCGCTTTACTCATGACGTCCCCTTGGTGAGGACGCTCAGGACCGACACCGGAGTATGACCTGATGACGACGATACGCAAGACCCGCAGCCCGGCATCCTCCGCATTGCTGGTGGCCCTAATTTCGGCGGCGGCCTTTGCGCTTTCCGGCTCGTTTGCCAAGTCCCTCTTTGAAAGCGGCTGGTCTCCCGGCGCGGCGGTGGCGGTACGCATTGGCGGCGGTGCCGTCGTCCTTCTGGCCCCCGTGCTTGTCACCCTGGTCCGGCGATGGCACACCGTGCGGCGGTCCTTGGGCCGGGTGGCGTTGTATGGGATTGTGCCGATTGCCCTCTGTCAGCTCTTCTACTTCAACGCCGTTCAGCACCTTTCGGTGGGCGTTGCGCTGCTGCTGGAATACCTTTCCCCCGTGTTGCTGGTTGGCTGGGTTTGGCTGCGCACACGCACGTCACCTCGGGTGCTGACGGTCCTCGGCGCTGTGTGCGCGATGGGGGGCCTGGTACTGGTGCTCGACCTTGCAGGGGCACAGAAGCTGGATTTGCAGGGCGTTCTGTGGGGGCTGGCCGCGGCCGTCTGCTCAGCAGCGTTCTTCATCATGTCCGCGCGGTCGGACGACAACGTGCCGCCGGTGCTCATGGCCGGCGGCGGTATGGCGGTGGGCGCCGGACTGATTTTTGCTCTCGGTGGGCTTGGCGCGATGCCGCTGACCTTCTCCACCGGGGACGCAATCTTCGCCGGCCGGCAGGTCAGCTGGCTGGTTCCCATTTTGGGACTGGTGCTCGTGACGACCGTTTTCGCGTACATAGCCGGGATAGTGGCGGTACGGGGGCTCGGGTCCAAGGTGGCTTCCTTTGTGGCGTTGTTCGAGGTGCTGTTCGCGGTCATCTGGGCCTGGCTGCTGCTTGGTGAGCTGCCGCGGTCCATCCAGCTGCTCGGTGGGGCGCTGATCGTGGCCGGGGTGGTGCTGGTGAGGCTGGATGAACTACGCGGCCCCCGCCATCCGGAACTGGAGCACGCCAACTACCTGGAGACGCTGCCCGAAACCCGGTCCGAAACCCTGAACTCCCGCCAGTCGAATGTGGACATCTGCCCCTGAAAACTGCACGTGCCGCCGCGCGGCAATTTTTGCCCCGGGGCCAGATCCTGAGCCGATTTTGACCCGGACCGAAAAAACTGTTGCGTCGGGCCCTCCCCGGTGGTCGAATGGGGGGCATGGCAACCAACGCGAGCGTGGTTTTGGCGATCGGCACCAAAAAGGGTCTCTGGGTGGGCACCAGCAAGGACCGCAAGACCTGGGATTTCACCGGCCCGCATTTCCTGATGAACGAGATTCCCGGCATCGGCATCGACACCCGGGGGGGCCGGACGCGCATTCTAGTGGCCGCACGCTCCGAACACTGGGGAACCAATGTGGTGCATTCGGATGATTTCGGCGCCAACTGGACCGAGCCGGAGCAGGCTGCGATCGCCTTTCCGCCGGACACCGGGGCCGCGTTGGAACGCATCTGGCAGCTGCAGCCCGATTCCGCCGACCGCCCGGGCGTGGTGTGGGCGGGCTGCGAACCGATCTCCGTCTGGAAATCCACCGACGGCGGCGAGCACTTTGAGCTCAACCGCGGGTTGTGGGACCACCCGCACCGGCCCCAGTGGGGCGCGGGCTTCGGCGGTGCGGCCGCGCATACGGTGCTGCCCAGCCCGGCGGACCTGCAGACGGTCCATGTCGCCATGAGCACCGGAGGCGTCTATCGGAGCACCGACGGCGGGGAATCATGGGAGGCCCGGAACCACGGTATCTCGGCATATTTCATGCCGGATCCGCAGCCGGAGTTCGGCCAATGTGTGCACAAGATCGCCCGCGACGCCGTACAGCCGGAGCGGCTCTACGCACAGAATCACCACGGGGTGTACCGCTCCGATGACAATGCGGACAGCTGGACCTCCATTGCGGACGGGCTGCCGGCGGACTTCGGTTTTGTGATGCTGTCGCACCCGAGGCGTTCCGGCACCGCTTGGGTGATCCCGATCAAGGCCGACGGCGAGCGGATTCCGCCGGACGGAAAGCTTGCGGTGCACCGCACGGACGACGCCGGAGCCAGCTGGATCCGCGCGGATGCGGGCCTGCCGCAGTCCGAGTACAACGTAGTCCTCCGAGATGCGGCCGCGACGGATACGGCAGAGCCTGTAGGGGTGTACTTCGGGACACGCGGCGGGTCCGTGTACGCCAGCGCGGATGAGGGCACCACGTTTACGGAAGTCGCCTCTCACCTGCCCGATGTGCTCTGTGTCCGTGCCGCCGTCGTCGCCGGTTAACCCAGGAATGCCATGACCGAGCCTGCGGACGTTCTGGTGCGTGTCCCCAGTCTGCTGCGCCCGTTCACCGGCGGGAGGGAAGAACTCCTGCTCGCCGTGGAGGGGGCGGTGTCCGTGGCGGCGCTGCTGGACACGATCGGTGCTCAGTTTCCTGTCTTCGACCGGCGGGTGCGCGATGAGACGGGCGCGCTGCGCCGCTACGTTAACATTTATCTGGGGCACGACGACGTCCGCCGGCTCCGCGGGACGGACACCGAGGTGCAGCCCGGGCAGGAGCTGATGATCATCCAGTCCGTGGCCGGCGGCTGACCGGTCCTGTCCGCCGGATACTAAACGGCGAGTCGTCACATCTGCCCCTACAACGGCCGGTGCTGGCGGTAGTCGGCGGGAGTGTCATCAACCAGTGTTCGTGAGACTAGCGGACGGCATCGGTTTGCGGCTGGCAGGATGTCAGAATCACTTCCAGGTGGCGCGCGATTTACGTCATATCAACTATTCGTGGAGCTTCGGTGCGGTGTATTCGTAGGTGCCCTTTTGAAGCCTGTAAACAACACCTTGGTCTGCAAGCCGCCGCATGAGCACATTGACATTTCCCTGCTTGCGGGATGTCACCCGATGGATATCGGCGGTTCGCAACGGCGGATACTCGCAATCCCCTGTGAGTTGCAGTAGGTGTTGTTCGGCAGGGGTTAGGGAATCGATCGTTGGAGAGTAGAAGTCATGATCCAATCGCCTGAAGATAGTCTCACGGAGTCCTACTAGAAGGCTGGCAGTCATGGAGTCTGTTGTGATGTCTTCCGCCTCTTCCCAGGGTTCGGCCCCCACAGTTGCACAATGTCCCCACAGTTGCACAATGTATGGATAGCCCTCAACGTCGTCCATTACGGCGTTTACAAGATCCGAACGGGCCGTTCTGCCGGTTCCATCGAGTGGCCGGAGGAAAGCCTCTCGGGTTTCTTCCCGTGTCAGACGACCAACTTCTTCCCGCGGAACATCCGCTCGCTGTAGGTTCTCGCTGGTCATCGTTGCCAACGAGCGAACGCTATTGACGACCATTTCTGTTCGCTGCCGAAGGTTTTCGATGCGGGATACCTGAGCTTGCACTTCGATGAGGCGGCTATGGAGCACGTTAACGATGGCGTCTTCACGGTTGTGACGGGGTTCGAGCTGGACGCGGCAGGCTGCCCAATTAAGTTCGCCCTTTTGATCTCTTCGAAGTGTTTCAGCAGGACAGTCTTGGGTTCTTCCTCACCGACGCCTTCACCCTGCTGGGCACCATTCCCCGACCATCAAACCGATGCCACTTGGCCGCCGCATCCACACGGCCAAGAACGCGCGGAAAATGCTGCCCCAGTCCCATGAGCGGCTCCCCCGCGAACACCGTGTCCCGGCTGCTGGTTCCTGTTTCGCAAACGTTTACCGGCGGCACCGGCCGACGGTGCAGCGCTTGTCATGAGAGACGTGCGGGTCATGCGGACCCTGGCTGAATTGGCGTCAGGGGTGGACTACCGCCTTCAGTGCGCCGGGGGTGGCTCCGACGGTCAAGGCCGCTTCCACGTCATCGAGCCCGTGCACCGAGGTGACCAGTCCGTCCAGGTCCACCGCGGAGCTTGCCGCCAGTTCGATCGCCGCCGGCCAGGTGTTGGCATAACGGAACGTTCCGGTGATCACGAGTTCGCGGCCCTGCACCAGCTGCACCGGCAAGGCGATGGTGTCGGCTCCCATCCCAACCAGGACACACCGGCCCCGGGGAGCCAACCGGGCCAGTCCGTCCAGTACCGCCGGTTCCGCTCCGGTTGCGTCGATGAAGACGTCGAATTCGGGCCCGGTGGCCGGGGCCGCGCGTGCCGGATAACTATGCGACGCACCGTAGTGCGCCGCCAGTTCCAGGCGTTCGGCGCGGACATCCGTGAGGGTGACGACGCCGCCGGCCAGCTGGGCGACCTTCGCCGCCAGCAGACCGATCGGGCCCGCACCGGCCACCAGCACCTTGTCGCCAAGCCCCACCTTGCCCGCGCGGCCGGCGGCGATCGCAACGCTCAGCGGCTCCAGCAAGGCGGCCGCGTCGTCGGACACGGAATCCGGCACCGGGTGGCAGAACGCCGCGGGGTGGACGGCATACTCGGCGAACACACCGTCCACCGGCGGGGTGGCAAAGAACCGCACACCGGGATCGAGGTTGTAGCGGCCGGCCAGCGTCTGCGAGGAAAGCGGCTCCGGGACCCCCGGTTCCAGCGACACCCGCTGCCCGGTGGCCAGGTTCAGCACTCCAGGTCCGAGGGCCACGATAACACCGGAGGGCTCATGGCCGAGCACCAGGGGCCGGTCCACCAGATAGTTACCGATCCGTCCGTGCCGGTAATAGTGCGTATCCGATCCGCAGACGCCCACTGACTTGATCCGGACCAGGACCTCCTTGGGCCCTGGCACCGGGATGGGGCGATCTTCGACATGCACGCTGCCGTGACCGGCATCGAAGGGACCGCTGAGAACCGCAACCTTCATCGACGTCGTCATTTCACCGCTCCCATGGACAGGCCGCGCACCAGCTGCTTTTGCGCCACCCAGCCGGCAATCACGACCGGCAGCGACGCCAGCACGGAGGCCGCCGACAGCTTGGCCAGGAACAGGCCCTCGCTTGTCATCTGCGAGACCAGGAAAACGGGCACCGTGGCCGCGTTGGCGGCGGTGAGGTTCAGGGCGAAGAAAAACTCGTTCCAGGCAAAGATCACGCAGATCAGGGCCGTCGCGGCCAGGCCGGGCGTGACCATGGGCATCAGGATGGTGCGCAGGGTCTTGATCAGGCCGGCACCGTCCATCGCGGCCGCCTCCAAAACCTCGGCCGGGACCTCCTGGAAGAAGGAGCGCATCATCCACACGGCGATGGGCAGGTTCATGGCCGTGTACAGCACCACCAGCGTCCAGATGTTGTCCAGGGCCTTGATCTGTCCGGCAATCACGTAGATGGGCATGATCACGGCGACCACGGGCAGCATCTTGGTGGAGATGAAGAAGAACAGGACGTCCTGGGTCTTCTTCACCGGCCGGATGCTCAACGCGTACGACGCCGGCACTGCCAGCAGGATCACGAAGACCGTGGACACGCCGGTGGCGATCAGCGAATTCAGGAAGTAGCTGCCCGCTCCGTTGCCCAGGACGGCCGCAAACTGGTCGAACGTTGGCACGAAGAAGAAGACGGGCGGGTTTGAGGCGGCCACCGATTCCTGCTTGAAGGCCGTCATCACCAGCCAGATCACCGGGGCGAAGAAGATGAACGCCAGCACCCACGTGCCGGTGGTGATCGCGGAACCACTGAGCCGCCGTCGGGCTTCACGGGACCTCCGCTCGGCGGACGGAGCGGTGGAATGGGGGGTCATGGTGGTGGTCACGGCTTAGTCCTTCGTGTCAAAGCTGCGGAAGATGAGGCGCAGGGCGAACGTGGCGATGATGATGGTGGCGATGACCACCACTACACCCATCGCGGCTGCCTGGCCGATGTCGAAGCCCAGGAAAGCCCGTTGGTAGATGTAGAACGGCAGGTTGGCGCTGGCGGTGCCGGGGCCGCCGGCGGTCATCAGGTAGATCTGGTCGAAGGTGTTGACCACGTAGATGGTGCCGAGCAGGACGCCGAGCTCAATGTAGCGGCGCAATTGCGGGAGCGTGACCCAAAGGAACGTCTTGCCCCAGCTGGCGCCGTCAATCTGCGCCGCTTCCAGCACGTCCTTGGGCTGCGACTGCAGGCCGGCCAGCACCAGCAGCATAGTGAACGGCGTCCACTGCCAGACCAGGGCCATCAGGATGGAGACCACAGGGAACGACGACGTCCAGTCCACGGGCGGGATGCCCACCAGGGAGATCACCCAGTTCACCAGGCCGAAGCTTGGATTGAGCATGGAGACGCTCCAAAGCGTGGCACCGGCCACCGGCATGATCAGGAACGGGGTGATGAGCATGGTGCGCACCACGCCCTGGCCGCGGAACTTGCGGTCGAGCAGGAGCGCGAAGATGATGCCCAGAACCATGGCGGCAAAGACGCAGCCCAGGGTGATGATGATGCTGTTCAGGGCGGAGCTGCGGAATGTGGAGTCCAGGAAGATGTCCACATAGTTTTGCAGGCCGGTGAACTGGTTGCCGTCCGGACGCAGCAGGTTCCAGTTGCGCAGCGAATACCAGATGGTGACCAGGAACGGCAGCTGAGTGACGATGATCGTGAAGACCAGGGCCGGCAGCAAGGGACCGCGCCGGCGCCAGCCCTCCACCTTGGAATGCCTGGTTCCATTCGTGGCATTCTTGAGCTTGTGTTGTTTGAGATTGTGCCGGTCAACGAGAGTGCTGGCCATCACTTTCCTCCTTGTTCGTAGGACTGCGCAATGGATTCCGCATAGAGCTGCGCCTGCTTGAGTGCGTCTTCAACGGATTTTTGTCCGGCAATCGCGGCCGAGACCTGCTGACTGACCCGGGTGCCCAGGTCCTGGAACTCGGGGATGCCCACAAACTGCAGGCCCGGGTAGGGGACGGGATTGACCATGCTGGTCTCCTGCGTGGCCGAGTACATGGCATCCAGGGTGGGCTTGGCATAGGCCTGCGCCACCTTCGCGTACTCGGGGATTTCATAGGTGGACTGGCGGCTCCCCGGGGGTACCCGCTCCCAGCCGATTTTGTTGCCCACCAGCTTGATGTAGTCCTTGTTCGTCATCCAGGAGATGAAGTCCCAGGCCGCAGCCTTGTGCTTGGTGGTGGTCGGGACGGCCAGCGACCAGCTGTACAGCCAGCCGGCGGACTTGGTGTCCTTCACGGGTGCCGGGGCGTACCCGGACTTGCCCGCCACCAGCGAGGAACTGGGATCCTCAATGCTGGAGACCATGGCCGTGGCGTCGTACCACATGGCCGCCTTGCCCTGGCTGTAGCGGGTGATGCAGTCGCCGTAGCCACTGGTTGCGGCGCCGGGCTGGCCAGCCGTTTGCAGCAGGTCCACGTAGTCGGTGACGGCGGACTTGACCTGCGGCGAGTCCAGCCTGGCCTTCCAGTCCTTGTCGAACCATTGGCCGCCGTAGGTGTTGATCACGGTGTCCAGCGGCGCCATGACCTCGCCCCAGCCAGCGAGCCCGCGCAGGCAGATGCCGGCGAAGTCCTTCGATGGGTCGTTGAGCTTCTGGGCCAGGGCACTGACTTCGGCCCAGGTGGGGTGCGCCGGCATGGTCAGCCCGGCCTGCTTGAACAGGTCCTCGCGGTACACCAGGAAGGACGATTCCCCGTAGAACGGGACCGAATACATGTCACCCTTGTAGCTGAGCGCATCCTTGATGGTGGGGATGAAGTCCGCGGTGTCGTAGCCGGACGTGGCATCGGCCATCGGCTGGAGGTCCTCGATCCAGCCGTTCTTCGCCCACATCTGGGTTTCGTAGTTGGAGATCATGACGACGTCGAACTCGCCGCCGCCGGTGGCCACGGATGCGGTGATCTTGGCCCTGGCCTCATTCTCGGGCAGCGTCACGAATTTCACGTTAACGTCCGGGTGCTTGGCTTTGAAGTCGTCCTGCAGGGAAATGGCGTCCTTCATCTGCGGGTTGGCGACGATGGCCACGACGATGTCGGCTTTGGCGCCTTCGCCGCTGGCAGCCGGGGCGCAGCCGGACAGCGCAAGGGTGACGGCGGCGGCGCCCGCCAGCAGGGCCCCGAGCCGGGTCTTCCCGTCCTGCGGACGCCGGCGACGTGCGTTGTGGTGTGGAAATTTCATTGGCCCCTTCAATCGTCGTGCTCATTTGAGAGCGAACAGTTGCTCATTTGTAAAGTGACTCTAGTCATATAGACTCGTTTGAGCAAGACCTGATGCTCATCCGCATTATCCGAAAGAAGAATCCCGTGCCCCAGCCAACGCATGAAGAGCTTCTTGCCCTCATCGGCAGGGACTACTATTTGGGCAATAGATCCAAGGTCGAGATAGCCACTACCTACGGAATTTCACGCTTCCAGGTGGCGCGGATGCTGGATGAGGCGCGCGCCGAGGGCATCGTGAAGATCGAGGTCCGCACGCCGGGTTCCATGCCGCCGAAGGATCTGCATCAGCTGGCGGCCTGGCTGGGTATCCGGAAACTCGTAGTGGTCAAAACCGCCGGCGACGAGGTCCAGCAGCGCGACATCCTGGCCCGCGCCGTGGCCCGGGAACTGATGGGCGGCGTCCGCGCCGGTATGACTCTTGGGATTTCCTGGTCCCGCACCCTGGACCTCGCCGCCCGGTATGTCACCGAGTTGCCCAAATGCGATGTGGTTCAGCTGGCGGGCGCGCTGCCGGTGGCCGGCGACGGCAATCCGCTGGAGCTGATCCAGCGGCTGGGACAGGCCTCGAACGGCCGCACCTGGCCACTGTGGGCGCCGCTGGTCGTGGACAGCGCCGCCATGGCCTCGGGGCTGAAGCTGCAGCCGGAAATTTCCGATGCCCTGCGGAAGGCCGATGAGCTGGATATTGCCGTCATTGCCATCGGTGCCTGGGCGCCGAGCCTATCCACCGTCTGGGACCGGGTGGACAACGCTGCACGCGAGCAGGGCATCACCGGCGGCGCGGTCGCGGAATGCTCCGGACGCCTCATCGACGCGGCCGGATCGGCGGTGGTCACCGAACTGGACAGTCGGATCCTGGGCGTCAGTCTGAGCCAGCTCAAGCGCACACCCATGGTCGTCGCCGTCGGGCACGGGGCCGAACGCGCCGCCGCCGTCCGCGCCGCCTCTGCGGCAGGCATAGTCAGTACGCTGGTCGCGGACGAATCCCTCGCCACCGCGCTGATCAAGGAAAAAGGCCGGCAGGAAACGGATCAGAAAGTAATCGACTCGAAGGAAATAGACCTGAAGGAATACCAGCTCAAGGAAAAACTGTGACGACGGTTGTGGGAGTCGATTCCTCAACCCAGTCCTGCAAGGTGCTGGCCGTCGATGCGGGAACCGGGCGCATCGTCGCCAGCGGCACCGCCGCCCATCCGGACGGGACCGCCGTCGACCCGCATCTTTGGACGTCGGCGCTGCGCCAGGCTTGGCACAGCGCCGGAATTCCGGGGCTGGGCGGGGACGTGACGGGCGTTTCCGTGGCCGCCCAGCAGCACGGCATGGTGGCCCTGGACGCAGAAAACGAGCCGGTCTTTGACGCGCTGCTCTGGAACGACATCCGCAGCGCCGGCGACGCGCGGACCATGCGCGCCGAACTCGGTGCCGAGGCCTGGGTGGATGCCGTCAATGTGGTGCCGGTGGCCTCTTTTACGCTGACGAAGCTGGCGTGGCTGGCGCGGAACGAGCCCGCGGCCGCCGCACGCCTGGCGCGGGTGGTGCTGCCGCATGACTGGCTGAACTATCAGCTGTCCGGGCGGTTCACCACGGACCGCAGCGACGCCTCGGGGACGGGATATTTCAGTCCCGTCACGGACAGTTACCGGCCCGAGCTGCTGCAGCGCTACTTCGGCCGGGTTCCGGAGCTGCCACCGGTACTCACACCCGGCGGCCAGGGCGGCCCGGTGCTGCCGTCCTGGGGTCTGCAACACGCCGTGCTGGGCGCGGGCGCCGGAGACAATGCCGGCGCCGCCCTTGGCTTGGGCCTGCAGCCGGGGGAAATCGTTGTATCCATCGGAACGTCGGGGACGGTCTTCACCACGTCGACCACCCCCACCCGCGATCCGAGCGGACACATCGCGGGGTTCGCGGATGCCACGGGCAACCACCTGCCGCTGCTTGCCATGTTGAATTCGGCGCGGGTGATGTCGGCGACGGCCCAGATGCTGCAGATCGATCTGACCACCCTTGACGCGATGGCGCTCGCAGCCGACCCGGCTGCGCAGGGGTTGATGCTGCTGCCGTATCTGGATGGCGAACGCACGCCCAACCTGCCCGACGCCCATGGCAGCCTGCTGGGGCTGAGCCGGTCGAATATGACCGCGGAAAATGTGGCCCGGGCCGCGGTTCTGGGCGTGCTGAATTCGCTGGCCGACGCGATTGACCGGATGAAGGAGCACGGGGTGCCCGCCGAGCGGGTGCTGCTGATCGGCGGCGGGGCCAAATCACGGTCGCTGCGGCAGGCGGCGGCCACGGTTTTCGGGCTGCCCGTCGAGGTGCCGGTGGCCAACGAATATGTGGCTCTTGGTGCGGCCCGCCAAGCTGTCTGGGCCGCCACCGGCGAATTGCCGGCGTGGGGGCGCCGGATCGAGGCGTCCTTTGAGCCCGACGGCGGATGGGGCGCCGAGGTGCGCGGCCGCTACAATCAGGCGCGGTTGGCCGTCTACGGGGTTTAGCCGCAGAGGTGTAACGGCAGGGAGCCGCGGGTGCGAAGGCGGCTATGTGGACGCCCCGCCCGGCGGCAGGAGCGTCAGCTACCCGACGAGCTGCGCTACGGCCGCGCGTGCGCCCGCGGTGTGCAGCGTATCGAGGGTCTGCAGGTAGGCGGCGACGAAGCGCTCGCTGTCGATCAGGTCGCCGAAGACCTCGCGGTTGGCCAGAAACGCGAGCTTATCCTCGTGCTGCCGTGCGGCCGCGGCCATCAGCGGCCCCTTGAGGCGGTCGACGACGTCGATCACCCCGCCGTTTTCGTCGACGCCCTCGGCGTACCGCGCCCAAGACGCGACGATGCCCGCTGAACGGAAGATGTCGCCGTCGTTCTCCAAATTGATCCGGATCACCGGCAGCAGCCACTTCGGGATCCGGTCCGAACTTTCCGCGCACAGCCGCGCCAACGTGTCACGGACGTATGCATTGGAGAAGCGTTCGATCAGGGTGCGCTTGTAAAGCGGCAGGTCCACGCCCGGCAGTTCGGCGAGCGTGGGAGTGCCCTCTTGATCCATGTAATCGAGCAGGAACCGGGCGAACAGGGGATCCTGAGCGACCTCATGGGCGTAACGATAGCCGGTCAGGTAGCCGAAATAGCACAACCCCTGATGGCTGGCATTGAGCAGCCGCAGTTTCATCAGCTCGTAGGGTTCGACGTCCTCCACCAGCTGCACCCCGGCATCCTCGTACGGGGGCCGGCCCAGACTGAAATGATCCTCCAGCACCCATTGTTCAAAGGGTTCGCAGACCACGGGCCACTGATCCTCAACGCCGAATTCGGCGGCGATGGCCTCCCGGTCGGCATCCGTCGTGACAGGGGTGATGCGGTCCACCATGCTGTTCGGGAACAGAACATTCGCCGCCATCCAGTCACCGAGTTCGGGGTCCTTGAGGGAGGCAAATGCAGTGAACATCTTCTTGGCCACGTCCCCGTTGCCCTGGATGTTGTCGCAGGACATCACGGTGAAGGGCGTCATGCCGCGCGCGCGCCGACGGCCCAGGGCCTCGGCGATGAGACCGAAGGTTGTCCGCGGCGCGGCGCCGGGCTGCAGATCCAGCAGCACGTCCGGGTTTGTGGCGTCGAACTCCCCGGTGACATGGTGGAAGTTGTAGCCGCCCTCGGTCACGGTAAGTGAAACGATGCGCACTTCCGAGGAAGCCATCTTCTCGATCACCGCCTCCGGATCGTCCGGCGCGAACAGGTACTGCGCAACGGAGCCGATGACGCGGGCCTCGCGGGTGCCGTCCGGATTTTTCAGCAGCAGGGTGTAGAGGCAGTTTTGATCTGCCATTACCTGCTTCATTTTCTCATCGTGGGCCAGCACACCGACGCCGCAGATGGCCCAGTCCAGGGCTTTCCCCTGATTCATCAGCCGGTCCAGGTACATGGCCTGATGAGCGCGGTGGAAGCCGCCCATGCCGAAATGCACAATACCGGTTTTCAGGGTGCTGCGGTCATACCCCGGTGTGGCAGGGGCGCCGATGCGTTCGGCCAGGACAGGCAGGGCGGCGGAGGCCAGTGTCGTCATCGAATCTCCTCGGTTGCAGGAACTTTGCTTCAGAGTATCATATGAGCAATTCATCCGTGCTCAAATGAGCACGGCTCCTTTTCCCGGCCGCCGAGCAGGCACTCGCCGGCCCTCGGCGCAAACGACGAAGCCGCCATCCCGTCGACAAGTCTGCCTAGCGGGGCCATTTGCCCCTTGAGATCCGGTGGAAAGGGGCACATCTTTCCACGGGACCAACGTCGGCCCGCGGAGAACAGGAACGGCGGCGCGCCATGGATAGTCGATGAGTTCGGCGGTGATGCACGAGTTCTGCGGCCTGCTGTGCTGTTTTGCCTTCCGCTCGGGCATTGGCTGCGATCTTCAGCCTTTCGGCCCCGGCTTGCCCATGAAGGCCACGGCGAGCCGGACCTTGGCGAGGGGTCATTTTGCCCCGATGACAACACCAACGAAAGAAGCCACAGAAGTCCTCACGGGCAAGAACCCGGAGGGCCATAAACTCCTCGCCATCCGCATGAACCGCTGACAGAGCATTAGCCCCCGCAATGTCCCGCAGGATCTGCAGGTGTCCAGTCCAGGCCTCGCGTCCGTTCGCGGTCAAACTCGCCGAGGTTCGCGGCATCTTCCCGGCGAAAGTCTTCTTGATCTTTACGTAGCCGGCCTTTTCCAAGACGGACAGTTGTTTGCTGAGGACGGAATCGCTGACCTGGATGGCGTCACGGAGGTCCTTGAAGTCGAAGGATTCCGCACGAGCCAGCGCTGCCATGATGGAAAAGCGGACCGGTGAGTGGACGAGCTCATTGAGCTTGTGACGGGGATGATCCGAGGCAGTGCTCATGCGCGCAGTTCGCGGAAGGGGGCGGCCAGGCCGATGCCGCCCAAGACGATGGCGGACGATATGTAGAACCACAGGTTGCCGTCCCGGGAGAGACTGACCCCACACCCAATGCAACCCCGTACAGGGCGAAGTAGGCGGCCAGGGATGTCAGGAACCGCTTCGTGAACCCGACTTTGGTCGACCTCTGAAACATCGGCCAGATGCTTGCCGTCGCAACGGCCCAAACACCCATAGCAGCGGCCAGCAGCGGCGCGCCGTACGAGGAAACTTTTTTCCATTTAGTCAAGTACTTTCCGTAGAGCAGCTGGACCGCCCGTGCGATGGCGCCTGCCAACCGCCGGGCGGACTACGGTCAAGCCTGGTGTGACCCTTGAGCCACAGAGCTGGGTGGAGCTCTTCTCGATAACGAAGGATTTCAAGGATGGTTCGAATCGAGAATCGGCAGCCTGCGGTTTCCAACGATCGCTGTCACATTTTTTTGCGACGTTTGGGCGGCCGCCGCCCGTACCGAAGAAAACACCACGCCACGTCCAATTGTGAAGGGGCGGACATGCGCGGCCAGCGTCCTGGCCCACCCCGCACATCTTGCAGGTGTAGCAGACGGGACGGATTGCCGGGGGTGATTCGTGCCAGAAAAATAATGGTGTTCCATCGTGGGATCGAGAGGGATTCGCACCAGTATGGTGGTTGTTAATGCCGATCTCTTCACCAAATCCATCCTCGGAGGGTTCATGCACCTGCTACCCGCCGGCCCATGGAAAGGTAACGACACCATGGTGATTTTTAGCCGCCCCCAACCGGGAACCCTGCCGATAACGTTAAAGCTTTTAGTGGCAATCCTGATTCCTTCCGCAATCGTGAGCGTGCTGGGAGGGTCCTCGGCCAGCATGGGATTTGGCCTGGCGATGGGCCTGGGGATGGCGGTCACTCCGGTGAGTCGACCGCGCCAGGCGGCGCTGCTGGTGGTCCTGGGCGCCGCACTTGGCGGGTTGGCGGCATGGGCCGGTTCAACGCCGTGGGCCATCGCGGTGCTTATGTTCATCTCTGCGGTCCTGTTTGCGGTCACCAACCAGCGCTCCGCCGGGCTGCTCTCGTTGACGCCGATCATGGTGATCCTGTTTGGCCCGGGTCCTATCAACCTCAGCTGGTGGTCCGCGGCGTTGTGGATTCTTGCCGGTGGCGTGGTAGGTGCCTTCATCACCCGCATGCTGAAGTTCCAGGCTTCGACCCTGCCCGTGGAAAAGCGAACTGCCTGGGAGCACGGCATCGCAGTGGGCCTGTTGTGCGCGGCGATAATGTTCTGGAGCCTGACCAATAACATCCCCCATGGCTACTGGATCGCCGTGACCGTACTGATGGCCTTGCGACCACTGCCCAACCAGCGCCGCGAGACCTTAAACGGGCGCCTCATCGGCACCTTCCTGGGGGCCGTGGTGGCCCTGCTGGTGGTGCTGTTCCTGCCCGTGTGGGGCGCTGTCATTGTCGCCGTGCTGTGCCTGTTCTTCCTCGTCTGGTATTCCATGGGAGGGGCCTACCTGATGCAGGCGCTGGCCTTGACACCGATGCTGTTGATCTTCGCCTCTCTCGGCGACGTCGAGCGCGGTGTCGAGCTGACCCTTGAGCGTGTCATTTTCACGGTGATTGGAATTGCCGCGGCGGTGCTGATCGCCATGCTGCTACGGCGCTGGGAATCCCGGCGTGAGGTCGTCTCCGGGTAAAACTTCAACACTCCCCTGTGCGTCGTCACCCTGTAGCCTCGTCCTGCTCCGGGGCACGTTGGTCCGCCCGGGCATTGCGCCTCGATTGCGGCGTGATACCGGGAGGTTACCGGACGAGGTGTTTGCCGGGCCGGTGTTCCGCTGGGCACCTCCCGGGTATATGCTGTCTATGCGACAGTAAATTCGACCCAAGGAGAAGAGCTTTTCTCATGCTTTTTGAGAACCAGGTAGCACTTGTCACCGCAGCCGGAGCCGGAATCGGCCGCGCCATTGCCCTGCACCTAGCCGCCGACGGTGCCTCGATCATCGTCTCAGACGTCAACGACGAGGCCGGCGCCGAAACCGTTTCGCTCATCGAGGCCGCCGGCGGACGCGCCGCCTACAAGCATGCCAATGTCGCCGAAGCGGACGAGGTCAACGCTCTGGTTCCCTTCGCAATCGAGAGCTTCGGCCGCTTGGACATGGCAGTGAACAACGCGGGTGTCGGGGCCATGCCCAAGCCCGTGCAGGAGGTCACCGCCGCGGACTGGGACCGCACCATCAACGTGACCTTGCGCGGCACCTTTCTGGCCATGCAGACCCAGGTCGCCCACTTCCTGGAGCAGGGACGCGGTTCCATCGTGAACATCGCCTCGCTGGCAGGCATCAGTGCCACACCCCAACTGACTCCCTATGGAGCGGCAAAGCACGGGGTGGTTTCCTTGACCCGCAGCGTTGCCAAGGAAAACGCGGCACTGGGCATCCGCGTCAACGCGGTGGCGCCGGGCGCCATTGAAACCGCCGCGCTGGCTTCCCTGCCTCCCAAGGCCAAGGCCGGATACGCCGCAGAGATCCCGATGAAGCGCCTGGGACAGCCGGAGGACATCGCCAACGCAACCGCCTTCCTGCTTTCGGACCAGGCCGCCTTCATCACCGGCGTCGTGCTGCGCGTAGACGGCGGAACCGAGGCCTAGCCATGGCCGCAACGGAGCAGAATGCGGCGCTAATCCAGGTCCTGAACGGGATCTTGGCGCAATGGACGGCGCCGGACTTCACCACCGCGGTCGCCGCGCGCGAGGGCGTGGTGCTGGACCCGGGGGCCCTGACGCTGCTCACCATCCTGAACAACTCCGGTGCCCAGCGGCCCTCGGCGCTGGCCGAGCGGATGGTTACCGGAGCCTCCAACATCTCCAAGATAACCGCGCGCCTTCAACAGGCTGGACTCGTTGGTCGTTCCGGGGACCCGATGGATTCGCGGGCCTCGCTGATCGTGCTCACCCAGGCCGGGCAATGGGCAGGGGAGGCACTGCAGCGTTCGGGAAATTCCCTCATCGATGAGCTGCTGGAAGATTGGAACGCCGAGGACCGCAGCGACATGGTGCGGCTACTAACCCGGTTCGAGGTCGAAAGCAACCGCGTAGCCGCCACCTTGAGGGACGCCCACGGGCCGCCTACGTGCTCGTAGCCGCCACCTTGGGCGGCCTCATAAACCTACAGGATTATAAGACGCCGAGTATCCGACGTCGGCACTGTCGCGCCGGAAACGCTTGGTGAGTGCCGCCGTGGGGCCTTACAAACTGCCTGCCTTGACCCCGGACTGCCTGCCCCTGGACGTGCTGAACCGGCGGTGCTGAACCGGCGGTGCTGAACCGGCGGTGCTGAAGTATGTGCGGCAGCGACTAATCCCGCAGATGATTCACGAGAAGGTCCGCAATGCCCGTGTAGCCGCCGGGGGTGAGGGCCAACAGGCGCGCCTCGGCGTCCGCGGAGAGCCCCAGCCCGGAGACGAAGTCCTGCATGCGGGCGGCATTTACACGCTGCCCTCGGGTCAGGTCCTTGAGCCGTTCGTACGGGTTTTCCATCCCGGGGACGCCGGCGATCGCTTCCGCACGCATCACCATCTGGATCGCCTCGCCCAGCACCTCCCAGTTTTGGTCCAAATCGGCCGCCAGCACGTCCTCGGCGGTGTCCAGCCGGTCCAAGCCGCCCAGTACGTTGTTGATGGCCAGCAGTGAATGACCGAAGGCGACGCCGATGTTGCGCTGGCTGGAGGAATCGGTCAGGTCCCGCTGCCAGCGGCTGGTCACCAGCGTGGCCGCAAGGGTATCCAGCAGTGCGCTGGACATCTCCAGATTGGCCTCGGCGTTTTCAAAGCGGATCGGGTTGACTTTGTGCGGCATGGTCGAGGACCCGGTGGCGCCGGGAACAGGAACCTGGGCAAAGTAGCCGATGGAGATGTAACTCCAGACGTCCGTGCAGAGGTTGTGCAGGATGCGGTTGAAGCGGGCCATGTCGGAGTAAAGCTCGGCTTGCCAGTCGTGCGACTCGATCTGCGTCGTGAGCGGGTTCCAGGTCAGGCCCAGCCCCTCAATGAAACTGCGCGAGACCTGCTCCCAGTCCGCCGAGGGCACAGAGACGTAGTGCGCGGCATAGGTCCCGGTGGCTCCGTTGATCTTGCCCAGATATTCAGTGTTTTCCACGCGCTTTAGCTGCCGGCCGAGTCGATGCGCCGTCACCGCGAGCTCCTTACCCAGCGTCGTTGGTGTGGCGGGCTGGCCGTGCGTACGGGAGAGCATGGGAACGCCGCGGTTCGTCTGCGCCATTTCCGTGATTTTGGCCACCAGTGCCCGGGCGGCCGGAAGCCAGACATTCTGCACGGCGCCCTTGATGCCCATTGCGTAGGCGAGGTTGTTGACGTCCTCGCTGGTGCAGCCGAAGTGAACCAGCGACGTGAGATTTTCGATTCCGATGCTCGGCAGCCTTCGCCCGAGGTAGTATTCCACCGCCTTCACATCATGGACCGTAACCTTTTCGATTTCGGCCAGTTCCGCCACGGAGCCGGCGTCGAACCCGGTCACGATGGCGCGCAGTTGAGCTTGCTGATCGGCGTCCAGCTCAACGGTTCCGGGCAGCACCCGGTGCGACGTGAGGTGGATCAGCCATTCGACCTCGACGGCCACCCGGTCCCGGTTCAGCGCAGCTTCGGAGAGGTAGTCCACCAGCGGTGCGACCGCCCGCTGGTACCGGCCATCGAGCGGGCCAAGCGGAATGCGCGCATCGGCGGCGGCTAAAGCCACCCGTCCGGAGGGTGTGCGGGTGGCAGATTCAGCGGCGGTAGCGGTTTCAGACATACCGCAATTCTTTCACGAAGTCCCGCAGCCCGACGGTTGGGCGGCTCCTTGCAGTGCATAAACCAGGATTTGAGGTGAACCCGTCCTGCACAGCCCTGCAAACGACGGAGTGGGGGCACCTTTCTGGTGGCCGCTCTGGTCGGTCAGCAGCTGCCGGTCTAGCGTCGTCAGCAGTAGACCGCGAGGCTGGTACAAGCCGCGGTCAGGCAGCGGGCAGGGGCCGGCCGCACAGGCACGGCACGGCCGGACGCGGGGAAGGGGAAGGGGCAGGACTGATGGCGATGGCGGGGAAGGGGCAGGACTGATGGCGATGGCGGGGAAGGGGCAGGACTGATGGCGATGGCGGGGAAGGGGCAGGACTGATGGCGATGGCGGGGACGGGGAAGGGGCAGGACTGATGACGACGGCGGGACGGCTCGCGCCACGGGCCGATGACGTAGCGCGCCTGACAGGTGACCTGTTCAGGGCGGCGGAAGATATGGACGGGCTGAGGTGCCGGGTGCATGGCGCCGGTCAGCTGCGCTGGCAATCGCCGGCCGCCACCGCGTTCCGGAACCTGCTGGCGGAGCGGGAGCGGCGGATGCAGGACGCCGCGGGCATGCTGCGGGACGGCGCGGAAATGCTGCACCGCTATGCGTCCCAGCTCTACGCGGAGGAGTCCGATGGCACAGCGGGACAGTCCGCACTGGGTAGTTTGGCTGGCTCTGGGATTTTAGCCGGCGGCGGCGTCTTGGCACCGGTGGGCAGGGCAGGGGCGGGCGGTCCGACGGGTTCCGGTCGCCTTACCTGGTCCGGTGCTTCGGGGCTGTTGCCGTGAATCGGCAGATCCGTGGCTGGCTGACGGATCCGCAGAATATTGCACCGGAAGGGCCTGTCGGCGGCCCTGTCCTGGCTGCACCGTCCGTAGCGCCGGCCAGCAGCTATACCGTGCGCGGAGGAGCAGGCTCGGTCAGCTACGTGCTCAGCGAGATGGTCCTGGCAAGTTCCGGGCTGCAGCGCGTTGCCGACGAACTGGCTGACGTGGAACGGACGGCAGCCGGCGCCCTAAATTATGCGGAGTGCGCGACACCCATCGGCGGTGCCCAACCTTTTGGCCTCATCCCGGTCCTCCGTGACGCTGCAGCAGATTGCCGTGAGTGCCGCGTTGAACTGCAGAAAACGGCCGACAATGCCCGGACCGCCGTAGTCCGCTATCAGGATGCGGAAAACCAGGCCATGGCGGGGCTGGAGTGGCAGAAGTCAGCTGACGCCAACATGGGCGGCCTGCTGCTTCGCGTCTTTGGGCTGCCGCTGGCCCCGTTTGTGGCCATGTACCAAGCCACCTCACTGGGAGTCGATGTGCAGAAACGAGGACTGCGGGACGTGACAGAGGACGTAATGGGGCATGTACCCGATTACCTGGCCGGCCTGCTGGGTTTTCCGCCTGGGCTGCCGTCGCAGACCGCTTCCGGTCCGGGCCGGACGGGGGTGCTGAAGCCGGCTGGTGTGGCCGCAGCGACCGGGCTGCGGCACTTCATGGACGCAGCCGGTGTATTCATGCTGGGAGACCTGCTGATGCGGCGGGTCCCACCGTCTGAATGGAATGCCGCCCAGCGTCCGGCACTCCGATTTCCGACGCGCCCGGGTCCGACCGACCAGGGACCGGTACCCCGGCCGTCGGAGAGGCAGGGTGCAGAGTGGGGGACCGGCGCCCAAGCCGACTTCGCCCTCGGCACCATGGCTCCCACGCTGCACGACGCACTGGCCGGTTCTCAGGACGCTTACTCGGTGGCGCCCGCGGCCATCGTGATCAAGCGGGTCGACCGCGGCGACGGCTCCGTGGCGTGGATAGCCGATCTGCCCGGGACGGAGCAGTGGTGGCCGCTGGACAGTGCCAATCCCTGGGACGTGGAAGGGGATGTGGAAGCAATGACGTCGGCCCAGCGGGCGAACTTTGCACAACATCAGATCCTGGTCCAGGAGTGGGTCAAGAGTGCGCTCCGGGATGCCGGCGCCATGCCCGGGGAAGGAGTCATGATCAACGGCCATAGTGGCGGCGGAATCCACGCGGCAGCCATGGCCTCCGACCCGGCGTTCCTCGCTGAGGTTAACGTGCGGATCCTCAATATAGCCGGCGCCCCCGCGGCCAATCAGAACGTGCAGCCGGGGATCAAGGTGCTGGCCTTGGAAAATGTCGACGATGTGGTCCCGGCTTTGGACCTGGCAGTGGCGCCTGAGTCCGCCGATTGGGTCACCGTTACCACCGACCGTCGGCGGGTTAACACATGGCTGGATCCGGGGAAGTTGGTCACCGGGGCGCACAGTCTGGATTCTTATCTGGATGACGCGGACCAATTGGATGGAAGCCTGAACGTCTCGGTGCTGGCGCACAGGGAGGCGCTGCTGGAATTCCTGGGTCCGGCGGCGCTGACCGGAGCAGTCAGCTACCGCAAATTCGTCTACCAGGGCACAGACAAAAACAGGCAGAAAACGCAAGGCGAAAAGACCAAAGACGCAGGGTAAAGACGCCGTCTAGCTGCGCCTGCTGACCCGGCTCCTGTTGATGCCGGTGAGGGCGATGGCGATCATCGAAACAACGCTGATCACGATCGCCGCCAGCACGGCGGTCCACAGGAAGGTGTCGATGGTGAAGCGAACGGGCGTGTAATGGCTCAGCCAGGAGGTCAGCCACAACATGGCGGCATTGATAATGACGGTGAACAGACCCAGAGTGATAAAGGTGATGGGTAGGGACAGCAGTTTCACAATTGGCTTGACGAGGGCGTTGACCACGCCGAAAATCAGCCCCATGGCGACGAAGGCCAGTACGGTGCCTGCGGTGCTGTTGCCCGGAATTAGCCCGTCCGCGCCGGTGGAGGAGATCTGCAGACCAGGCAGGAGTGCGCTGGCGATCCAGAGCGCCAGCGCATTGATCAGGACACGGACAATGAATTTACCCATGCGCCATAATCCCATACCTGCCAGACATGGGCACGGGCCAGCGGCATTAAGCTGTAACCATGACAACTGAGAACCCCACCGCTGCTGCTGTGGTTCACCCCCGCTCCGTCGTGGGCACGCTGCCCCGGTATACCGCAGGCAAACCGCCCATCGTCGTCGAAGGACTGCAGAGCTTCAAGCTTTCGTCGAATGAAAATCCACTGGGACCCGTTCCGGCCGTGCTCGATGCCGTGCGTTCGCTCGCGGACATCAATAGGTATCCGGACTCACTGAGCACCAAGCTGCGCACTGCACTGGGGAAGTTCCTGGACGTGGCCGCCGAGGATATTGTCACGGGTGCTGGCAGCCTGGGTGCCCTGAACCAGCTGCTGTCCGCGTTTGCGGGCCAGAACGAGGACGGCCGCCCGGACGAGGTCATTTACGCGTGGCGGTCTTTCGAGGCATACCCGATCTGCGTGGGACTGGCCGGGGCCCAGAGCATCATGGTCCCGCTCAAAGCGGATGGTACCCATGACCTGGACGCCATGGCGGCTACCGTTACGGACCGCACCCGGGTGATCCTGCTGTGCACGCCGAACAATCCGACGGGACCGGTGCTGTTCACGGAGGAAGTGGAGCGGTTCATCGGCTCCGTCCCGGCCGATGTTGTGATCGTCATCGACGAGGCGTATATGGAGTTCGTCCGCGCTGAGGATGCCGTGGACGGCATTGCCATGTACCGCAAATACCCCAACGTGGTGGTCCTGCGGACCTTTTCCAAGGCGCACGGGTTGGCCGGGCTTCGGGTCGGGTACTCTGTGTCCCGGCCCGAACTGACCCGGTATCTGCGGGTGACGGCCACGCCCTTCGCCGTGTCTTCGCTGGCTGAGCACGCCGCCGTCGTGTCCTTGCAGAACTACGGGCAGGTTGTAGAAAGGGTACAAAGTCTTGTGGATGAACGGAACCGTGTGACGGCCGGCCTCAGGGCCTTGGGCTGGGACATTCCCGATGCGCAGGGAAACTTTGTCTGGCTCAACTTGGGGGAGAACAGCACCGGGTTTGCCGCCCTCGCCGAGCAGCGGGGGCTTTCCGTCCGGGCCTTCGGCGACGAGGGCGTGCGGGTCAGCATCGGCGAGACCGAAGCCAATACCCGCTTTCTGGAACTCTGTGCGGAGTATACAAAAGCGCCGCAGCGTTCCTAGCGCTTAATAAACGTCAGCAGGGCCGGCCTGCCGCTACAGTTGAATCCGGAAATAGATGAATATATGCGTCTGCGGGAAACATTCCGGAAGACGTATGTCTTCCCACTGATGAACCGATGTTGCAGATGCGGCAGGCGAGGAGACGGTATGGGCGCCGCCCAGCTACCCACCACCGAGTTTGAGGATGCCGGAATTGATGAGCCCGGGGGGTCCTTGGAAGCAGCCCAGGCGGCGGAAACGGCCGCCCCCGAGGACGATATGGTCCAGCTGCTGGGCCCGGACGGAACACTCCGGCACGACGCTACCTTCAGCCCCTTCCTGGAGCGCCTGACTCCCGAGAAGCTGCGGGGGTTTTACCGCGACATGGCCACCATCCGCCGGTTTGATCAGGAGGCCACAGCCCTCCAACGTCAGGGCGAGCTTGCCCTCTGGGTGCCGCTGACCGGCCAGGAAGCGGCCCAGATCGGTTCCGGGCGGGCCACGCAACCGCAGGACTATATCTTCCCCACCTACCGTGAGCACGGCGTGGCGCTGACCCGCGGCGTCGATCTGTCCCAGCTGCTGAAGCTTTTCCGGGGCATTTCCAACGGCGGTTGGAACCCCAAGGACAACAATTTTCACTTGTACACCCTGGTCCTCGCCGTGCAGACCCTGCACGCGGTGGGTTACGCAATGGGGATCCAGCGTGATCTGGCGGCCGATCCGGAAACCGAGCCTGCCGCCGCCGTCGCCTATTTCGGTGACGGTGCCAGCTCCGAGGGCGACGTGCACGAATCGATGGTTTTCGCCGCCTCCTACAACGCCCCCGTTGTCTTCTTCTGCCAGAACAACCACTGGGCCATATCCGTTCCCTTTGAGGTCCAGTCGCGGGTCCCGCTGGTGAACCGGGCCGGCGGCTATGGGTTTCCCGGTATCCGGGTGGACGGCAATGACGTCCTCGCGGTGCACGCCGTCTCGGAATGGGCGCTGGAGCACGCGCGCTCGGGCCAGGGACCGGTGTTGATCGAGGCGTACACCTACCGCGTCGGCGCCCACACCACGGCCGATGACCCCACCAAGTACCGGCCGGCGGCTGAGGAGGACAAGTGGCGCGCGAAGGACCCGCTGATCCGGCTGGAAACATATCTGCGCGCACAAAACCTTGCCGACGATGCGTTCTTCGCGTCCATTAAGAACGACGGCGACGAGCTGGCCGCCTATGTCCGCAAGACAACGCTGGCCATGACCGTCCCGGACATCCGCTCCTCCTTTGCCAACGTGTATGCGCAGGCTCACCCGCTGGTGGCCGAGGAACTGGCTTGGTTTGAGAATTACGAGGCCTCCTTTGCCGACCAGGGCGCGGGCACTGTCGCCGGGAGCACGACCGAAAACGGTGCAGCATGACCACGATGACCATCGCGAAGGCCATCAACGAAGGCCTCCGCGCGACGCTGGCCGCCAATCCGAAAACGCTGATCATGGGCGAGGACATCGGTGCACTCGGTGGCGTGTACCGGGTCACGGAAGGATTGAAGGCCGAATTCGGTGCGAACCGGGTGATGGATACACCGCTGGCCGAGTCCGGCATTATCGGCACCGCGATCGGGATGGCGCTGCGTGGCTACAGCCCCATCTGTGAGATCCAGTTCGACGGTTTCGTTTTTCCCGGCTTTAACCAGATCACCACCCAGCTGGCTAAGATCCACACCCGCAGCAGTGGTCAGCTGAGCGCGCCGGTGGTCATCCGCATTCCCTACGGCGGTGGGATCGGGTCCATTGAGCACCACTCCGAGTCCCCGGAGGCTCTCTTCGCGCACACCGCCGGTCTACGGATTATTTCACCCTCGAATGCCCATGATGCGTACTGGATGATCCAACAGGCCGTGGCGTGTCCGGACCCGGTCATTGTCTTTGAGCCCAAGCGACGGTACTGGCTCAAGGGCGATGTGAATACGGAATCGCCGGGGCTTGATGCATTCCAGGCCCAGGTGCTGCGCGCCGGAACGGACGCCACGGTGGTCGCGTACGGGCCGCTCGTTCCCGTGGCGCTGGCCGCCGCGGATACCGCGGCGGAGGAAGGGCACAGCGTGGAGGTCATTGACCTGCGGTCCATTTCCCCGATCGATTTTGACGCCGTAACGGTGTCAGTGGAGAAGACCGGGCGGCTGATCATTGCGCACGAAGCGCCCACCTTCGGGGGCCTCGGCGGGGAGATAGCGGCCCGCATCAGTGAGCGTTGTTTTTATGCGCTGGAGGCGCCGGCTCTCCGAGTGGGTGGGTTCCACATGCCCTACCCGGTAGCCCGTGTGGAGGAGCATTACCTGCCGGACATTGACCGGATACTAGAGGCGCTCGACCGCGCCCTGGCGTACTAAGGAAGGCCACCGATGTCCGCACTGAATACGTTCAATCTGCCCGATGTCGGCGAAGGCCTGACCGAGGCGGAAATCGTCTCGTGGAAGGTCAAGCTTGGCGATATCGTTGCCATTAACGATGTGCTCGTCGAGATTGAAACCGCCAAGTCCATTGTTGAGCTGCCCTCGCCCTACGCCGGGCTCGTCGCCCAGTTGCTGGTCGAGGAGGGGCAGACGGTGGACGTCGGCACCGCGATCATCAGAATTGGGGCCGCAGCGGAAGCGGCCGGTGCGATCCCCATGTATGGCGCTCCGGCGGCGGATGTGGAGCGGGCGCCCGTTGGGAAGCCGCTCGTTGGTTCAGGACCCAAAGCCGACGCGGTCAAGCGCCGGCCGCGGCGCACGGCAACTCCGTCCGTCCCAACGGCGGCTCAGTCTGTCACCTCGGCGGCTCCGTCCGTCACCATGGCGGCTCCCGCGGTGGCGACGGGCACGGACTCCTTAGTGACGCCGTCGTCCGTTCCATCCTTCGGATCTGGCGCAAACGGGACCAGGGACGGCCGCGTGCTGGCCAAGCCTCCGGTCCGCAAGGCAGCCAAGGATCTCGGGATCAATCTGGCCGATGTATCCCCGACGGGGCCGCGCGGCGAGGTCACGAAAAAGGATCTACTCAGTTACCAGGACCAACGGACCGCGGAACGGGACGACGCGGGGAGCTTCTGGCAGCCCATCAGGGCCAGCGGGCTGGGCACTGCCGCGGATCAGCGCGTCTCCCGGATTCAGGTCAGGGGCGTGCGGAAGGCGACGGCGAGGGCGATGGTGGAGAGTGCCTTTAGCGCCCCGCACGTGAGCATTTTTGTGGATGTCGATGCCAGCCGCACAATGGAATTTGTCAAGCGGCTGAAAAATTCGCGGGATTTTGAGGGCATCAAGGTTTCGCCGCTGCTGATTCTGGCCAAGGCCGTGATCTGGGCGGCGGCGCGCAATCCGTCGGTCAATGCGACCTGGACCGGGGATGAGATTATCGTCAAGCACTTCATGAATCTTGGCATCGCCGCCGCAACGCCGCGCGGGCTGCTGGTGCCGAACATCAAGGATGCGCAGGATTTGTCGCTCAAGGAGCTGGCCGTTGCCATCAATGAGCTGGCCAGCACCGCGCGCGCGGGCAGGACGCAGCCGGCGCAGATGGCGGGCGGCTCGCTGACCATCACCAATATTGGCGCCCTGGGCATTGACACGGGTACCCCGATCATCAATCCGGGCGAGGTGGCGATCGTCGCATTCGGCACGATTAAGCAGAAGCCATGGGTGCTCGACGGCGAGGTGCTGCCGCGCTGGATCACCACGCTGGGCGGTTCCTTCGACCACCGCGTGGTCGACGGCGATTTATCTGCCCGCTTTATGGCGGACGTGGCATCAATCCTGGAAGAGCCGGCGCTGCTCCTTGACTGATCATCTGAGGCGCGTGTTTTGTGGCCAATCCACGGAACGGCCACTAATGGGTACCCCAGATGAGGTTAATGGTGACGGTCGACGGCGGCACGCAGCACCGGGGCGAGCCGGCGGACACCCTCCCAGATGTTTTCCGGCGTAGCGGAGCTGAAGGCGAGCCGCAGAGTGTTGCTGGGCCCTGTGACCGAGGTGAAGGCAGCTCCCGGCACAAACACCACGCCGGCGTCGATCCCCTTGCGCAGCAGCGGATAGGTATCCACGTGCTCGGGGACTGTCAGCCAGATAAAGAAGCCGCCCGCCGGCGCGGTCCACCGGATCCCCGCGGGCATGAGCTCGGTCAGCGCCGCGAGCATGGCTTCGCAGCGTTCCTGGTAGAGCGCTCGGTAGGTGCGGATCTGCCCCATCCAGTCAAAGTCCCGCAGATATGCCGACACGAGCATCTGGTTGAACGTCGGTGGGCATAGCGTGACAGCTTCGCTGGCGAGGTAAAAACGCTGCTTCAGATGTGCGGGGACCAGCGCCCAGCCGATTCGCAGACCAGGGGCAAAAATCTTGGAAAAGGACCCCAAATACAGCACTTCGCGCGCATTCCCCACCCGTAGCGGTGACGCGAGTTCGCCCTCGAACTTCAGCAGACCGTACGGGTTATCCTCCAGCACCAGAACGTTCGCTTCGCGGCATATATCAACGATTTCCTGCCGTCGACTGGGGGAAAGCGTTACGCCGGAGGGGTTGCTGAAGTTGGGAATCGTATACAGCATCTTGACTGTTTTGCCCGCGGAGCGCAGTTCGGCGATGCGGCGCCGGAGCTCTGATGGCACCAGGCCGTCGTCGTCGACCAGGACGGGCTGCACATCGATCTGGTACGTCTCAAACGTGTTCAGCGCACCCACGTAGGTCGGATCCTCAATCAGCACGACGTCCCCGGGATTGCAGAACACCTTGGCCGCAATATCCTGGGCGGACTGGGAACCGGCCGTGATGACGACGTTCTCCGGATCCGCATCCGTGATGCCCTCGGCGGCCATCACCATGCAGATCTGCCGCCGGAGTTCCAATGTCCCCTGGCCGCCGCCGTACTGCAGCGCCTCCAACCCCTGCTCGGCGATGATGGCTGCCGCAGCCTGTCCCAGCTTTTCCAGCGGCAGGGACTGCAGATACGGATTGCCGCCGGCCAGGGACACGAGGCCGGGCTGCATGGAGATTTCAAAGACATCCCGAACCGCGGACTGCTTGATATTTGCGGCGCGGTCGGAGAAGAGCGACTCATGTGGGTGGACGGTTCCGGAGCTTTGCGCTTCGGCCCGTAGGAGGGCCTCTTCGGCTTCGGCGGGGAGCGGCTCTGCGGCATCGGTGGCGCGCGCTGTTTTGTAGGTCACAGACCAAGGATAGCCCCATTGTTGCTAAAGAGGCATCAAATGTTTTCTAGTCATCTCCGATTGGCCGGCCGCTGCGACCGTGACTGCCGTCTGTAACTGTTCCTGCTGCTCGCCACCGCGTCTGGCGTCAGCCAGGCCGCGGTCACCGATCGGCGACCGACGGCGGGGGCTCGAGCCCAACCGCCGGTTGCCGGCGCTGTTGTCAGAGGAGTCCGGACCAATCCGCCGCCAGTTCCAGCCCGAGAGCGCTGGAAACCGAGTGGTGGGTCACCTTGCCGCCGGCCACGTTCAGTCCGGCCGCGAGCGAGGCGTCCCGCTGCAGCGCATCGCTGACGCCGAGGTTGGCCAGGGCGACGGCGTACCGCAGGGTGACGTTGGTCAGCGCGTAGGTCGAGGTGTTCGGCACCGCGCCCGGCATGTTCGCTACGCAGTAGAAGATCGAGTTATGCACCGTGAAGGTGGGGTCCTCATGGGTGGTGGGATGGCTGTCTTCAAAGCAGCCACCCTGGTCCACGGCGATATCCACCAGAACTGACCCCGGCTTCATCCGGGACACCATCGCGTTGGTGACCAGCTTCGGCGCCTTGGCTCCGGGGATCAGGACCGAGCCGATCACCAGGTCGGCCTCCAGCAGGGACCTCTCAATTTCAAGCCTGTTGGATGCCACCGTCTTAAGCCTGCCCTGGTAGATGGCGCCGAGCTCGCGCAGCCGCTCAATATTAATGTCCAGGATGGTGACCTCGGCGCCTGCGCCCACGGCCATGGCCGCGGCATTACTTCCCGCTACCCCAGCACCAAGCACCACAACCTTGGCCGGCCGGACACCGGGGACACCCCCGAGCAAAATGCCGGGGCCGCCGGCGGGCGCCGTCATGCTCTGTGCACCGACCTGTACGGACAGCCGTCCGGCTACCTCGGACATGGGTGCCAGCAGTGGCAGAGAACGGCCAGCCTGGACGGTCTCATACGCGATGGCGGTCACGCCGGATTCCATCAGCGCAGCGGTCAGCTCGGGTTCGGCGGCCAAATGCAGGTAGGCGAACAGGATCAGACCCTGCCGGAAGTGGTGGTACTCGGCGGCAATCGGCTCCTTGACCTTCATCACCATATCCGCGCGCTTCCACAGTTCCTCCGCGGTGTCCACCAGCTCGGCACCCGCATCCGTATATTCCGCATCGGTGATGTTCGAGCCCAGACCAGCGCCCTTTTCAACCAGAACCTGGTGGCCGTGGTCCCTAAACTCGTGGACCCCTGAGGCGGTGATGGCGACGCGGAATTCGTTGTTCTTAATTTCCTTGGGGACGGCGATGATCATGGTTTCTCCGTAGCTGGGTCTGGCTTCTGGGACTGAAATTTGAGTCTGGCTTTTGGGACGGGGACTTTTGGGACGGGGATCGGGCCGGATGCGAGGACGGCCGCGTTGTCCGCCGGGTATTCAGCTTAGGTCCGGATGTGATGCGCGGTACAGGCGGCCGCAGGGCTGTCCGAGCGCCCGCGGCGGTATTCCGGTCCGTTTGGGCCCCGGGGATCGACATATGTCGTGTGCGGGGACGTCAATTGTCGTCTGCTGTCGCCGGCCAAAAGTAATGTTGGAGCATGCACACAACCGACGTTGAGCAGCTGGTCGAGCAGCTGGCCGCGAAGCTGGGCAGGGGGCTGTCGCTGGAGGATCTCGACGGCGTCCTGCTCGCCTACAGCTCGGACCAGTTGCATGCGGACAAGGTGCGGGTGAATTTCCTGCTCAGCAAGCGGGTTCCGGCGGATGTCAGCGGGTGGCAGCTCTCGCATGGTATCTCGGCTGCGGTGCGCCCCGTCGTCGTCCCGGCTAACGATGAGCTTGGCATGCTCGGCCGCGTCTGCGTTCCGCTGCTGGTCCGCGGCTTCCGGGTGGGGTACCTCTGGGTGCAGCAGGACGAGGCGGACCAATCGGCGACGGCGATCCTGGCTCAGTTGCCCGGTGTCCGGGACGGTCTGGATCTGCTGGCGTCGTTGTTGCTGGATTCAAATACGGCAGAATCGGAGAGCCGACGCCGGCGGGAGCAGGGCTTCCTTGCCGCGTGTGCTGCCGAGACCGCTGCCGCGGCGGCCGGCCGGGAGGAGATGCTGCAACGCGCGCCATGGCAGCTGGGGATTATTTTTGAGGTCGCCGGTGCCCCGGCGGGGCCCGGGCCTGCCCCGGTGTTACCCGCGCGGTCGGATCCGCTGGCCGCTACCCTAATTCATCGAGCCGCAGCGCTGCAGGCCACGATCGGCATCGACGACGCCCTCTTCAGCGCCGGCACCGACACTCACGCCGTGATCCTGTTCCATGCCTCGCACGGTGAGAGGAGCCATGCCGCCGTGCTGGAGCGGTATGAGCGGGAGCTGGCGAAGCGCGCAGGCGCTACGGCCCGGGTTCTGATGGGACTCAGCGAGCCCTTCGCGGCCCAGCGGCAGCTGGCCGCTGCGTATCAGCAATCCGCGGTGGCTGTGCAGGCGTCGGCGGTGGATCCACAGTTCGGCGATCTGCTCAATTACCGGTCCGCGGGCGTTTATCAGCTGTTGGCGGCAGGCCGCTGGGATCAGCTGACATCCGTGCACTACCGCACCCTGCAGGCGCAGGACCGCAACGCCGAACTCCTGCCGGTGCTGGAACTGCTGTACGACAACGACGGCGCGGTGCAGGACGTAGCGGACGCGGTGCATCTGCACCGCAGTAGTGTCTATAACCGGATCGCGCGCATCAGGGCGCTGCTCGGGACTGATCCGCTGCATGGGCGGATTCGGTTGGAACTCCATCTGGCCATCAAGGCCGGCCGCTGGCAGCGCAGGCCGCGGTTGTGATACCGCGGTTGTGATACCGCGGGGGCCGATCCGACCGCGGCACTGCAGCCCCGGCCCCGGCTCTGCCGCCGCGGCGAGGGGTTAGTCCCCGGCCGCCCCGCCACCGGTCACCCCGCCACCGGCTGTCCCGCCCCCGGTTGCCCCGCCACCGGTCTCCAGTGCATTCGGCTGCGTCGCCAGCCACGCCAACATGTCCTGCAGGCGGATCCGCCGGTGCGTGCCGCGGTACTGCACGGGGATGATGCCGGCATCAGTGAGCCTGCGCAGATAGGTGTGCGAGATGCCTCCGACTTCGGACGCCTGGGAAGTGGTCAGCAGATTTTCCACCGAACTGACCACGATTCCTTCGCCGCGGGCAAACCGTTGCAGCAGGTCCAGTACTGCGCCCACCGCGCCGGTGGAGAGCCGGTGAACGGTGCCGTCCACGAAGATCGTCACATCCTGGTCCGCCTCGAGGACACGGGCCAGCGACCGCGCCTCCTCATCCGGAAGGGGCGGCGCGGTACGCGGCGGTAGTTGGGCCATGGGTCGAGCCTAGACGCATGACGAGGGCATGGCTTTGTTCCGGCAGGTGCTGGAAGCGAAGACCGAAGACGCAGAGATCCCGGCCGACTGGGCAGTCGACCAGAGTGGCAAACCCACCACCGGACGCCGTTGAAGCCCTGTTGGATGCGGAGTCAGGGGATGGTCTTCGAGGGTAGCTGAACTCTGCGCGCAGTCGCGCGGGTCGGAATATTCCACTTCCGGCGATCGCGGACGTTCAGCACGGGCTTCCGTAATCGCGAGGTACTACGACCATCGGAACCGGCAGAGCACGGAGCATCTTGTTCGCGGTCGCACCGAGAAAAATTTGGCTGTTCTGAGCCAGTCTGCTGGAGCCTATCAGCACGATGTCATTGTCGTCCCATTCAAGGCTTTCAATTGCTGCTTCAATGGTTCTTCCTTGAGCGATCAACGCAGTCACTGTCGTCTTTTCGTCTGCTTTTTCAGCTGCCCGTGTTCGTACCGAGTCTGCATGGGATCTGGCGCGTTCAACGGACTGGCTGTTGCTCTCGGTTTCCTCGGAGCCCAGGGCGACCAGCGAGATCAGTCGCAGGGGAATGTGCCGCCGTGAGGCCGCGTCGACCGCCACATCCAAGAGCGTGTCCGCTCCTTCTCTGGTGCCCACGGCGCACGTCATGCGAGTGACGGCACCCTCTGACCGGTAACCGGACGGCGCGAGCGCCACTGGAATCGGAGAGGCATGCAGCAGTGCATTGGCGACGGAACCGATGGTAAAGCGCTTGAGCAATCCGTTGCGGGCAGCACCGACCACGATGAGACTTGCGTTTAGCTCCGTGGCAGCTTCAATCAGGCCCTCGGCGAATGAGTCTGCGTAACTGATGTGCTTGTGCGCGGGAAGCCCTTGAGGCACCATGGCCAGTCCCTCGTCCAGCCATCCGTCAGCGGTGCCGGTGAGGAATTCCTGGACGGCCCGCTCCGGAGGGAAGGCGGCGTCCTGCGGCGCCGGATTGCTGAGAACGTGAACCAGGTCCAACTGAACGCCGGTGGTTTGTGCCAGAGCCGATGCAAGGGCAATGGCGTCCCTGCCGCGGGCATCTTCGGTATAGCCAACGATATAACGCATACGGACTGCCTTCTTTCGTCCCACGCTGCGTACTGAACTCGGTACCAGCTAAAGTATCCCAGCTGTTCTGGGCATCTGCACCCAGCAGGTGCCCAGAAGACGGTCATGGCCGTCGAGCAGGCGGAACGCCGAGCATGGTCAATAAAGGGACTCAGGGCCCGGGAATCCACCCCCTAACGAGGCTGTAATACGAGCGGGGGTCCCGGTCCGCTCCCATCTGTGCCATCGGTGCCTCCCGGTAAGCTGGCTGCCATGCAGCCCATCCGCACCGCCATTGTCGGCTTCGGCCTGGCCGGAAGCGTCTTTCATGCTCCCGCCATCGCTGCCAATCCCCGCTATTCACTGGATTCAATCGTCACTTCCAACCCGGAGCGTCGGGCCCTGGCGCGGGCCCGGTACCCGCGGGCGCGCGTCCTGGACAGCGCGGACGAGCTGTTCGCGCAGCCCGGACTGGATCTGGTCGTCCTCGGCACTCCTCCGGCCAGCCACGCGCCGTTGGCGCACGCCGCGCTGGACCGCCGGATCGCCGTCGTCGTCGACAAACCGTTCACCGTGACGTCGGTGCAGGGACAGGAACTGATCGACCGGGCCACCGGGCTGGGCGTACCGCTGACCGTCTACCAGAACCGGCGCTGGGACGGGGAATACCTCACGCTGCGCAAACTGCTGGCGGAGGACGCGCTCGGCGAGGTGTACCGTTTCGAGTCCCGGATTGAGCGCTGGTCGCAGGAGATTGCCAAGCCTTGGAAGGCGGCGGCAAGGGCGGACGACGGCGGCGGCCTGCTGTACGATCTGGGCACGCACTTGATCGATCAGGCGCTGCAGCTTTTTGGTCCCGTTACGCGTGTGTACGGCGAGCTGAGTGCGCGGCGGCCGCAGGAAAAGGCCGACGACGACGACTTTGTGGCGCTGCGTCATGCCAACGGCGTGCGCTCGCACTTATGGATGAATTTCAGCGCCGCCCGGCTGGGCCCCCGCTTCCGCGTGCTCGGCGCCAAGGCCGGGTACACGAAGTTGCGCGCCGATCTGCAGGAGGCACAAATCCTTGCCGGCGTGCTGCCCGGTAGTGCGGCCTACGGCCTGGATCCGCAGGAGAACTGGGGAACGCTGGGCCGCGACGGGGCGCTGATTCCCGTGCCAACGGAACGCGGAAATTTCCCGGCGTTCTATGAACTGCTGGCGGCGTCGCTGCTGGAGCGCGGCGCGCTTCCGGTGGATCCGGCGGACTCGGTGGCGGCACTGAAAATTATCGAAAGGGTGCGCGCACAGAACGGCTGACGCCGTAGGCTGAAGCCAATAGCGGGCGGTCCATCCGCTGGTCGAGGAACGAGTGCCATGACGCTGAGCCAGCCATCTAAGAGTTATCCGGACAGAGGCACCGCCGGAACGCGAACGGCGCTGCACGAGCCTGTCACGAAGGTCCGTCACCGCTGGACGGCCGGCGTGGTGCTGGTCAACGTGGGCATCAACGCCGCATTCTTCGGTCCGATCCAGGTGCTGCTGGGCCAGCAAGCCATCCACTTCGATGCCGCCAATAAGGAAGGAATTCTGGCGCTGGTGACCGGCTGCGGCGCCGCGGTTTCGCTGGTGGCCAACCCGCTGTTCGGGGCATTTTCGGACCGGACCCTGTCCCGCTTCGGCAGACGGGTCCCCTGGGTGCTGATCGGTTCCCTGCTGGGAACGATCGGCCTGCTCGGGCTCATGGCCGCTCCCGCAGTGGCCGCGATGACGGCGTTGTGGTGCCTGGTCCAGCTGGGCTGCAACGGGGCGCTCGCCGCGATCACCGCGGCGGTCCCGGACCGCGTTCCGGTTCGCCAGCGCGGGACCATCGGCGGTCTTGCGTCGATGGGGGCAACGGCCGGTATCCTGATCGGCGCTGGAGTAGCCGCTGCGGTTGCCGGAAACTTCGGACTCGGTTACCTGGTCTGCGCGGCGGCACTGATGCTGGGGATCGTGATGTATTTGTTCACCTCGGAAGACCAGCCCCTCGATCCGGCGCTCCGGCCGGCCTTTTCGCTGCCAGGCTTCCTGCTGAGCTTCTTCTCACCCTTCGCTTTTCCGGATTTTTGCTGGGCCTGGCTGACGCGGTTCCTGGTCAATGTGGGGAATCACTTGGTCACGCTGTACCTGCTCTTCTTTCTGATGGATGCGGTGCGCTACGCGGATCCGGCACTCGGAGTGCTGATCTTGACCGGCATCTATGCCGTGATGACGCTCATCACCGCCGTTATTGGCGGGATGTGGACGGACCGGGCCGGGAAACGGAAACCATTCGTGATCGGTTCTTCCGTCATTATTGCCCTGTCCGCGCTTATTCTGGCCTTCTTCCCGACGTGGGCCGGAGCCTTGGTCGGCGCCGCGGTGCTGGGCGTCGGCTATGGGGCGTACCTCGCGGTGGATTTTGCCCTGCTGACACAGGTGCTCCCGTTCGCCGCCGATCGCGGTAAGGACATGGGGGTGATCAACGTGGCCAATTCACTGCCGCAGGTCATTGCGCCGGCAGTTGCCTGGCTCCTGGTGACGGCGGTCAACGGTGGGTACCTACTGCTCTACCTAGTCGCGGCCGTGATCGGGCTGCTGGGAGCCGTTTTCGTCGTCAAAATCAAGAGCGTGGACTGACCGCAGACACTTCACGCCAAGTGGGGAGACAGGCCTTGGCGCCCGCTATTAGGGCGGATGTCCCCCGGTCGGGAGGGTCGTTATTCGGAGGCGAGAAGCCCGGTCATTCGATAGGGGATCAGCTCGCGCAGGAACATGCTGGTGGATGTGCGCATGATGCCGGGACAGAGCCGGATTTCTTCACTGACCCGATACAGATCGTCCGGTGTCCGTGCCACCACCCGCACCAGCAGATCGGTATCGCCGGCCGGGGCATGGCATTCGAGCACCTCGGGAATCCGCTTGAGTCCCTCGATCGCCTCGCGTAAGTGGTGCTGGTCCACCTCCACCCGAACGCTCGCGCCCACGCCCCTGCCCAGCGCCGCCGGAGTTATGCGGCTGCTGTTGGCACGCAGTGCGCCCGAGGCCGACAGCTTTTCCAGCCGGGACTGGACGGTGCCGCGGGCCAAGGCAAGTTTTTGCGCCAGCAGCAGCACCGGAATGCGCGGGTCTTCATCAAGGGCCAGCAGGATTCTGCGGTCGGTGGCGTCCAGGTTCTGCAATATGACCACTTCCCGGAGATTTGATGGAGGCGTGTTTGATCATATTGTCCACTATCCGCAGCAGCGATTGCACTGATTGTCTGCAGTTTGTTCCAATGGACAGCAGCAGCCGGACAAGCCACAAGCAACCTCCGGCGAGGATCCGACCGTTGGCCTACCGGTCCCGGCCGGAGAAGTCCGCCGACACAGCGGCAACCTCACGATGGAGCGCGTCCTCACCTGAACGCGCCGTTCCGCTGTTTTCGCAGCCGAAGACCCCAGGATGTGCCTTGCGCATCCAGGGGGCTTCGTCGTCGTTCAAGACCTTGGCATATCCGGCCCGGTTTGGCTGGCGGTGGCTTGTCGGCCTGCTGGACCGGCTTGGCTTGCCCGGCCCGGCATGCGCACGGCTGGCAGTGGCAGACTGGCACCATGGACACCCAGCTGGTTTGGACAGTCATTTGCGGTTTGCTCATCTGCGTTGGAGCCGCCGGAGTCGTGATCCCGGTGCTGCCGGGCAGCATCCTGATCGCGCTGAGTCTGCTGGCCTGGGCCCTGGCGGTGGCGAACCCCGTCGGCTGGGTGGTGTTCGCAGTCGGGCTCGTGTTGGTCACCGCCGGCATGCTCTCCAGTGCGGTGCTGACCGGGCGGACCATGCGACGGCGGCAGATCCCCGGGCGGTCAGTGCTGGCCGGCTTGGCCTTGGGAATCGCGGGGTTCTTCATTATCCCCGTGGTCGGGCTGCTGATTGGTTTTGCGGCCGGACTTTTTCTCAGCGAGCTGGCGCGGCAGCGTGGCTTGGCCCCAGCACTGTCGTCGAGTCTGGCCGCGCTGAAAGCGACCGGGCTGGGCATACTGGCCGAATTCGGTTTCGCCGCACTGGCCGGCAGCGCGTGGATCATCGGCGTCTGGATCCAGATCGCCACCCGGTAGTTCTCCTCCGTGGGCGGTAGCGCTGGCTCGAGGAGATCAGCCGGTGACGCCCGGCGAAAGAGTTTCCGCATGGATGGGCGGGTAGCCCGCCATAGTTACCGGCGAGTAGCATGGACGGAATGCACCTGCTCCTGCGCACCCTCCCGCACATATTTCTGCTCTCCCGACGCCGCCGCCGGATTGGCTTTTGGGAGCCCTCCTCGATGGCCATGCGGGTTCTCCCGACAGACCTCGATCTGGCCATGCACGTCAACAACGGCATGTATTTTTCGCTGATGGACCTGGGTCGGCTCGGACACCTGGCCCGCAGCGGCATGTGGGGCACAATGCGCCGCAAGGGCTGGAGTCCTGTGGCCGGCGCGGAAACGATCGCGTACCGAAAATCCTTGAAATTAGGGCAGCGCTATTCCTAGGGACTCACGTCGTTGGCGTCGATGATAAGGCCATTTACTTCGAACACCCGATGGTGGCCGACGGCGAGATCTACGCCCGCGCGCACGTCGCCACCCGGCTGGTCGGCAAGCACGGGCCGGTGAGTAACGAGGAGATCTTCGCGATGGCGGGACCGCCGCCGGCAGACCTGGTACTGCCCGACTGGATCCGGCAATGGCGCGAGGGGAACGCCCTGCCCGGCAGCCGGAGGCCGGCCCCGCACAGCTGGGTGTGAGACCGCCGGGGACTTCCTCTGCTCCCGACGGTGGAGCTATTCGGGCCTGTGCCGACGTTGCATTTTTCTGCGGATCCGGCCGCCGCCCGGACCGTCAGCCGGGCGAGGGGGTACGCCGGCGAGCCGGGGCAGAGTTTCCGGTGCGACGAGGATGGCGCCGCCGAGCAGTCGAGCCCGGTGGACCAGCACGACGAGCCAGATGGCGATGACCAGGAGCAGCAGGACAAGGACGACTGGCGCGAGATAGGACCGCCAATTCGGGCAGAACGATGAAGATCCACAGCACCAGGGCGCCGAACACGATGACGGTCGAGGAGAGAGCCAGCAACAGCCGGCTGTATTCGTACGGGTGTTGCAGCCTCCGGATGTCCATCACGGGACCGGACGGGATGTGCGCCGTAGCGGCCGCGCCTGGCGGGACATCCGGCATGCCGGGTATTGTGCTGATTCCCCACCTCGGGCGACGCGCTGAGGAACCTACAACATTATGCAGTGGGCCGCGTTTACCGGCGCGTTATTGGCTCTGTAAAGTACCCGGACGGCCCGTGCCGGAGCCGAGACCTGGCTCAGGGATCGAAAAAGCCTTTATCGTTTCCACCCGGGCGTCTGGGACCTTACCCGGTTCCGCCCCGGATGCCCAACGGGCCCGAAATGCACCCGCCAATTCCTATTCTTGGGCCGCCCTAAATCTGCCCAAATGAAGGACGGATAACGTAGCGGGACGGGTATTGATTCCGGCGCTGAGCATCCCGGCTGAGCCCAGGACCGCGGCCTGAGCCCTGTTCCAGCGGCCGCGCCGATCAAGCCGCCCCTGGACGTGGAAGTTCGACGGCGTTGGAGAGTTGCGTGGCCGCGGAGCGGAGCGCCTGAGAGGCCTGATGGGCCCAGGCGTTGCTGCTGCAGCGGGTTTCCGGGCCGGCGACGGTGAGCGAGCAGATGATCTCTCCGCCGGAGAAGACCGGGCGCGAGATGGCCACTGCACCGGGATTGAGTTCACCGTGCGAGACGGCCTGCCCGGACTGGCGGATATGCGAAAGCTGTTGAATCAGAGGCTGGCGGGTCAGCGTTTTATCCGTGATCCGTTTCAGCCCGAATCCGAGGACCTTCGCGATGACTGTGTCAGGAGCATGGGCCAGCAGGACCCGTTGGCCTGCACCGGCGTGCAAGGGCAGAAGCTGGTTGATGTCGAAGGCGTACCGCAGCGGGTGCGGGGAGACCACCTGTCGGAGGCAAATGGCGTTCAGTCCCGAGCGGACCGTGAGGACGGCTGTCTCCGCTGTGCCTTCAACGATGGATTCGAGCACCGTGACACCAAGTTCGGCCAGGCGGGTGTGTGTCAGGTGCTGCCCCGACAGCTCCAACAGCCGCCAGCCGGGGATGTAGGAGCCGTGGTGTTCCTCGATCAGGGATAGTCCACGGAGTGTTTTGACGTATCGGTAAACGGTACTGGCCGGGACGCCGACCTCCTCGGCTATGTCGACGATGGTCACGTCGCCCCGCGCCGCGACGCACATCATGACCGCCAGCCCGCGTTCGAACGAGGACTGACCCTCCGGCACGATGCTCGTCATTCTCAAATACTAAGGGACGCCGTCAAGAAGCCGACGCAGCTGCCGGTGCCGCGGGACCGCTCTCGGGCTGCCGCGTATGGCGGGGACGCCCGCAACAGCGGGGGTTGCTGTGCATCTGCGGCTAACCGCAGAGCCCTGTGTGTTTCGATAGCGGCGAGCTTCACATTCTCAGTGGCTGAAAAACCGTCGTTGTCGGCAGCCTGCGCACGTTCGTATGCTCATCAGGAGCAGCGACTGTGATATTCGGCACAAAATGTGTTGAACGTGGGCCGTCGCAGCGTCGGCCACGTGGTGTCCGCCCGTGAACGCAGTTGACCTTATGAATGGAGATCTCATGTCACCGTCCATCCGCAGTAAAAAAGCCGTCCTCACGGCCGGCCTTGTGGCGCTTCCGCTGGCCTTTTCGCTGGCCGGATGCGGCGGGGGCTCCTCAGCCGAAAGCACGAGCGCCGGCACTGCCGCACCGCTGCACGGCATGCTGCCCGCTGCAATCCAGTCCAGCGGTACCCTGAACATTGCCAGCAATGTGGAATATCCACCGTTTGAAACGTTCGACACCGACGGCAAAACCGTGATCGGGATCGACCGGGAAATTGCCGATGCCTTGGAGAAGAAGCTCGGAATCACCATCAAATTTAACAATATTTCCTTCGACGCGATCATCCCAGGTCTTGCTTCCAAGCGTTACGACATGGCGATGTCGGCGATGTCGGACACCTTGGAGCGGCAGAAAGAAGTCGATTTTGTCGACTATTTCAAGGCCGGTGCCGGCATCCTGCGGACCGTTGAGAATCCCAAAAAGATTGCCACGCTGGCTGATACCTGCGGAATGAAAGTCGGCATTGTCAAGGGAACCACCGAAACCGAGGATGCGGACGCGCAAACGAAGGTGTGCGAATCAGAAGGCAAACCGGCCGTCGATGTCACGATTTTCCCGGGTCAGAACCAAACGATTCTTGCCCTGACGACCGGACGTGTGGATGTGGTCCTGCTGGACTCAACGTCAGGCTCCTCCGTGGCCAAGGAATCGGGCGGAAAGCTTGAAATGCTCAGCCCCTATATGTCCGGCCCGTTCGGCATAGTGTTCCCGAAGGGCAGCACCGAGCTGCAGAAGGCCGTGCAAAAGGGTATGCAGGAAATAACTGCGGATAACACCTACGGGGAAATCCTGAAAAAGTACGGCCAGGAAAAGGGTGCCGTCACGGAGTTTCCCATTAACGGCGGGACAAAATGAGTGCCGTCCTGACAAGGGAGGAGGCAGAACCGGCGCAGGTTGTCCCCTCCCGGCACACCGGACGGTGGATCACCGCGACCGTGGTGCTGGTGCTTGTCGCGCTCCTGCTGTACTCGATGGCAACCAATGAACGTTTCCAATGGGACGTTGTCGGCAAGTACCTTTTCGCAGATCCCATTCTGATGGGGGTGCTGAACACACTGATTTTGACGGTGCTGGCGATGATCATCGGCATCACCTTGGGCATCGTTGTCGCCGTCGGCCGTTTGTCCGATAACTTCATCGTTTCCAAGGCGGCGTGGTTCTACGCCTGGTTCTTCCGCGGCACTCCGTTGCTGGTCCAGCTTCTCTTCTGGTTCTTTCTCTCGGCACTGGTTCCGCGGATCGCCCTCGGCGTGCCGCTGGGGCCGGAACTGCTTTCCTTCGATACCAACAGCCTCATCACACCGTTTATGGCTGCGATGCTGGGGCTGGGGCTCAACGAGGCTGCCTACATGTCCGAGATTGTGCGCTCGGGCATTTCGTCGGTGACACCCGGCCAGACCGAAGCCGCCAAATCCATTGGCATGACGAGGCTGCAGACCATGCGGCGGGTAGTCCTTCCGCAGGCGATGCGGATCATCATTCCGCCAACGGGGAACGAAACCATCGGAATGCTCAAGCAGACCTCGTTGGTTTTGGTCATCGGATATTCGGAACTCTTGACCTCTGCATCGCTGATTTATTCACGGACGTATCAAACCATTCCGCTGTTGATTGTCGCCGCCCTCTGGTATCTGTTCATCACCGCTGTGCTGTCCGTCGCGCAGTACTTTCTGGAACGGCGCTATGGCCGCGGGTTCAGTCCGCTCAGTGCCATTCGCGTGGATAAGGACAAGGCGGACAAGATCGACAACGACGCGAGCGGTCCGGCTGCTGCAGCGAATCGGCAAGCCAGCGGAATTACGACCAGTGCACCCCCGGCGAATACGGAGAGCCCGTCATGAAAAAGCCCATGCTCAAGGCGTCGGCCGTCTGTAAGTCCTTCGGCGCAGTCGAGGTCCTGAGGGCAATATCACTCGAGGTGGCGGCCGGTGAAGTCGCGTGCCTGATTGGTCCGTCCGGTTCCGGGAAGAGTACTTTCCTGCGCTGTATCAACCACCTGGAAAAGATCGACGGCGGCCAGATGTGGGTCGACGGCGATCGAGTCGGCTACCGCCTCGTCGGCAATAAGCTCCATGAGTTGAAGGAGAGGGAAATCGCCCTGCGCCGGGCGTCGATCGGCATGGTGTTTCAGCAGTTCAACTTGTTTCCGCACCGGACGGCCCTTGAAAACGTCACCGAGGGCCCCATCATCGTTAAAGGAGTGCGCCGTCAGCAGGCCGTCGAGGAGGGGCGGGCCTTACTGGAGCGCGTGGGTCTGGGAAACAAAATGCACAACTACCCGAGCCAGCTCAGCGGCGGCCAGCAGCAGCGCGTCGCGATTGCGCGAGCGCTGGCCATGAAACCGGAACTCATGCTCTTCGATGAGCCGACGTCAGCTCTCGACCCGGAACTGGTGGGGGAGGTGCTGGACGTCATGAAGGATCTGGCTGAATCGGGCATGACCATGGTCGTGGTGACCCATGAAATGGGCTTCGCACGGGAGGTGGCGGACACCGTGCATTTCCTCTCCGAAGGGGTCCTGGTGGAAAGCGGGGCGCCGTCAAAGGTGCTCTCCAATCCGGATCATGCACGGACGCAGAGCTTCCTGGCCAAGGTCCTATGATGCATTCGCCGGCAGACGCCGATGGCGCTGGCGCCGCAGGGGACCGGCATGAGTCAGGTACCGCGACGCGCCCACGTCCGGGCGGAATGCCCAACATTCTTGCCCTCGACGGATATGGAACGTCCAGACCGCCGGAAGTTCCCCTGCGGTACCGCCTGTCCTCGAACGAAAACAGCTACCCGCCGCTGCATCCCGTCGTCGAGGCGATTTCAGCGGCCGCGGCAAGCCCGAATCTGTACCCGCCGCTCGTTCCGTTCGCGCTTGCCGGGCGCCTCGCAGCGGTCAGCGGCGTGGATCCGAAGAACGTCTGGATCGGCGCGGGTTCGGTGGCGGTCCTGGAACAGCTGATCAGAGGTTTTGCCGGACCCGGGGACGAGGTGATCTTTGGCTGGCGTTCCTATGAGGCCTATCCGATCATCATCGGCGCTGCCGGTGCCGTGCCGGTGCCGGTTCCGCTCATCGGCCACGATCAGGACCTGGCGGCGATGGCCCGACGAGTGGGGTCGAGGACGCGCGTCGTCATTCTCTGCAACCCGAACAATCCCACCGGAACGGCGCTGAGCCCCGTTATGCTCCGCACGTTTGCGGCCGGCCTGCCGGCGGATTGCCTGCTTATTCTGGACGAAGCCTACCGTGAGTTCGTCCCGGCCCAGAGTGCCTTCGACGGGACAGAATTAATACGGAGCCACGCCAACGTCGCGGTCCTGAGGACCTTTTCCAAGGCTCATGGGCTGGCCGGAATGCGGGTTGGCTATGCCGTTTCGGCCCCGGCGATCATCGATGTGCTCGCGCGGGTGGCCCTGCCCTTCACGGTGGGCCGGATGGCCATCGCCGCCGCATCCGCTTCGCTGGATCAGCACACGGAGATTCAGGCCCAGGTGCGGGAGACCGTTCGCGAACGTGACGCCCTTATCCAGCTCGCCCGAGGCCTTGGCCTGCCGGTGTCGGCATCGGCTGCGAATTTCCTCTGGCTGTCCTTTGGATCCGACAGCGGCGCCTTCACCGACCGCTGTGCCGCAGCGTCGATAGGGGTGCGCTGCTTTCCGCTGGAGGGGGTGCGCATCACCGTCGGATCCGCGCAGGCCAATGCAGCCGTCGCCGGCGTGCTCAACGAGTATGCTGGCGTGCTCGACCGCTAGGCCGGTGTGCTCGACCGCTAGAGCGGCGTGCACCAGCGCCGGAAACACGTCCCCGGTACGGTCAACAGGGGGGCGCTTCCGCGTCGGTAAGATGTGCCAGGACATCGGCCAGCGCCACCGCACCGGCGTCGGCGTCGGCGGTCTCGATCTCCTCCTGCGGCGCATGCGAAACACCTGTGGGATTGCGGACGAAGAGCATTGCCGTAGGCAGGCTGGCGGCCAGCACGCCGGCGTCGTGGCCCGCTCCGGATTCCAGCACCGGGACATTGCCCAGTACCCCGAGCAGCTCCGACGCCAGCCCCGGGTGGAACTGGACGGTAGGGCTGAGCGACTCCTCGGACAGCGTGACGGTGCAGCCTTCGTCCGCGGCAATGCGGCGTCCGGCGGCGTGGATTTCCTCAACGATGGCGGCCGTGACCTCGTCGGCCTGGTGCCGCACGTCCATCCAGAGGTCCACTCGTGAGGCAATGACATTCGTACCGCCGGGGATCGGCGAAATCCGGCCCACCGTTCCGCGCGCCCCTGGATGCGCCGCGGCGATCCGGCGGATGTCGACCACTGCCTGGGCAGCGGCGACCATCGGGTCGGAGCGGTCGGTCATCAGGGTTGTCCCGGCATGGTTGCCCTGCCCGCCGAAGGAAAGCCTCCACCGGCCGTGGCCAAGGATCGATGACGCCACCGCAACGGGTGCCTGCAGATCAATCTGGCCGCGTCCCTGTTCGATGTGCAGCTCAACAAAGCGGCCGATCCCGGCCAGGCGTTCGCTGTCCATGCCCAGGTGCTCCGGGTCCGTGCCATTGGCCCGGAACACCTCTGCCAGCGTGTTCCCATCGGCATCCGTGAGGTTGCGGGCCTTGTCCGGATCAATGGAACCGGACAGCAGCCGTGAGCCGATGCAGGCCACGCCAAAGCGGGATCCCTCTTCCTCGGGGAACACGGCCACGGCCAGCGGCCGGCGTGGCTCCTGGCCGCGCCGGCGCATCAGGTCAATCGCCGAGAGCGCACTGGCAACCCCGAGGGGACCGTCGTACGCGCCCCCGCCCGGAACCGAATCCAGATGGCTTCCGGTGACGACTGCGTCAGGACCGGGTTCCCCCCACCAGGCCCAGATGATGGAGTTCCGGTCGGTTTCGACCTGCAGCCCGCGCTGCTGTGCGGCGGCGACAAACCAGCCCCGCAGGTCCGTCTCGGCCGTGGAGAACACCGGCCGGCTGTATCCGCCGCGCCGGGAGTCCTTGCCAACGTCAGAGATCTGTCCGAGTAGCTGCATCGGCCGTTCCATGGACCCTCTTTCCCTAACTGTTGGCCGCGGCGCTGCTTAGAGCGCGCCGATGACCTTTGAGATTGCCTTATTGAGTTCAGCGCCGGTGTCAGGAACGCGGATGTTCCTGCCCTGGTCCACGACGATGGTGCCGCCGCGGATTACCGTGCGGACATCTGCGGCAGCGGCGGCAAAGACGATGTGCGGGAGCATCTCACCCGACGCAGCCCCGGCCGTGCGCGGCGAGAGCAGATCGATCACGGTGAAGTCGGCGAGCTTGCCGACCGCAAGGCTCCCGGCATCCCAGCCAAGCGAGTGAGCCCCGCCGGCAGTTATCGCGTCGGCGATCTGGGCGGCGTTGACGTGTCCGCGGCTGCCGCTGGTGAGCCGAAGATCCAGTTCGATCGCCCGGCCCTCTTCGAGCAGGTCGATCATCATGTGCGCGTCACTGCCGACGCACAGCCGCGCGCCGGCTGCGGAGAGCTCCCCGGCCGGTCCGACGCCGTCGGCCAGATCCCTCTCGGTGGTCGCGCACATGCAGATACTCGTGCCCGTGGCCCCGTAGGCCACAATGTCCTTTTCCGACAGGTGGGTTGCATGAACGGACGTCATGTCCGCACCCAGCACCCCGGCTTCGGCCAGCAGCTGGGTGGGAGTCAGTCCGTAGACCTCAAGACACTCCTGGTTTTCGGCCGGCTGCTCCGAAACGTGGGCATGCACGGGCATATTGTGCGCCCGGGCAAATTCGGCCACCGGACCCAACGCATGCCGCGGGACCGCCCGCACGCTGTGGATCGCCGCCCCCGCGCGGGCCGTTGCCGTTTCCTTCAGCTGGCCGACGCGCTCCGCCCAGTTTTCCCAGGAGCCGTCGGTGAACCGTTGCTGCACCCCCGTCAGCTGCCGGCCGTCAACTCCGCCCTGCAGATAGCACGTATCCAGCAGCGTGATCCGCAGTCCGGCATCTTCAGCGGCCTGGATAACCGTCTCACCCATGATGTTCGGATTGCTGTACCGGCGCCCGGCCGGGTCGTGGTGCACGTAAAAAAACTCTCCAACACTGGTTACGCCCGCCAGGGACATTTCCGCATACGTTGCCAGCGCCAGCTCGTACAGGGAATCCGGATTCAGGGTTCCGGCGACGGAGTACATCAGGTTCCGCCACGCCCAGAAGCTGTCCACTCCCTGCTGGCCGCGTCCCCGGATGGCCCGATGGAAGACGTGCGAATGGGCGTTGGCGAAGCCTGGCATTGTCAGTCCGATAAGCCGTCGTGCGGAAGGCGGACATTGCGCGCCTGGGGTCACCGAGGTGATTTTGTCGTTCTCGACGGTAATGAGGACATTCGCGGTGACGTTGTCACCACCGAGCCATGCATACTCGCAGAAAAATGAGTTATTCAACGCCCGCTCCTTTAACGATGGATCCATTGATGATGACGGTCTGCGTGGAATTGCGTCCCGGGCGGTACGCAATGTGCTCGTAGAACGGGACGTCCAGGACCTGAATGTCGGCTCCCATGCCGGGGACTAATGATCCTATCGTGGCGGACAGGCCCAGGGCGCATGCGCCCCCATAGGTCGCAGCCCGCAAGGCCTGCGCCACGGTCATGCCCCCGATCCGGCAGCCCATGGCCACGGCCAGGTGCATGCTGGTGGTCCAGGAACCCGGACAGACGTCGGTGGCAAGAGCCACCTCCATGCCCGCGGCATACAGCCTCCGGGGATCCAGCGGTGCGGGGTGCTGCACCGCGAATTCCAGGCACGGCATGTAGACGCCGGTGACTCCGGCTTTCGCGAGGGCACGCAGTTCGTCGTCGGTGGTGTAGTTCAGATGGTCGGCGCTGACCGCGCCCACCGCGGCTGCCAGCTCCGCGGCACCGGTGTGGCTGTAGGCGTCCAAATGGATCTTTGGCCGCAGGCCATGGCGCTGTCCCTGTTCAAGAATTTTCCGGGACTGTTCTAAGGAGAAATAGCCCGTATCGCAGTAGACATCGTTGAACGCGGCGCTGCCCTCACGGCCTACCTCCGTCAGCTGGGCCAGGATGTCCTCGGTCCACGCTGCGCCGTCACGTTGCGGATCAATGGCGTGCGCGCCCAAGTATGTCGACATGATCCGGGCCGGCAACAGGGCGGCAAGGCGGGCATTCACCTCCAGCAGGCGCTCCTCGGTGGCGGTGTCAAGCCCGTAGCCGGTTTTGCTTTCCAGCGTCGTGGTGCCGGAGGAGATCATCTCCTTGATCCTGCCGGCCGCGGACTGGACCAGTTCGTCCACCGATTGTGCACGCGTATCAGCCATGGTGCCCACAATCCCGACGGAGGCCCCGGACGGTGGAACCTGGCCGGCCACCTTTGCAGCATATTCGAGGGCGCGGTCGCCGCCGAAGACCACATGCGTGTGGCTGTCCACGAAGCCCGGCAGCACCACCTTCCCGGTCGCGTCGATTTCCCGGCGTCCGCTGAAACCGCTGACATCACCGACGGCGGTGATGGTACCGCCGTCGACGGCTACCCCGCCGCCGCGGATGCGTCCGATAAGATCGGACGCATCCGCGGCGCAGGTAAGCAGCTCTGCGGCTCCGGTGATCACTAGATCAACGCGGTGCTTTGGGACTGAAGCCGGCATTTCAGCCCTGTTCCGGGCCAAAGGTTGCCGTCGGGGTCCACCACAGCGGGATGGTGACGCCCTCCGCCGGACCGACTGTGTTGGCCACTTCCTTGGCGCGGGCATAGCCGGACTGTGCGTGCCGGACGACTCCGATGCCGCTGTCAACCGTCAGGCAGGCCTTCAGCCGGTAGGCGGCGGTGTCGGTTCCGTCGGCGATCATGGTGACGCCGGTGTGCACCGAGTCTCCCATCGCGTAGTTCGCCTGGATGGCGATCAGGTCGCACATGCCCGAGGCGTTGAGCAGGCCGTTGAGATACGGCCAGTCGGAGATCAGATCGGATCCGTCGGGCATATTTTCCGATTCGAAGGTCGGATTGATGATCGAACCGGAGTCCAGATTGTCCCGGGAGAACGCCACCGTCCCCTTCACCTCACCGCGCTGGATCAGTTCATTGACGGCCAGACCGAACTTCTTCCGCTGGCCGAAACCGAGGTAACAGACCCGGGCGGGCAGTCCCTCAATGGGAATATGCTTCCGCGCCAGGGTGATCCAGCGGGTGGCAATTTCATCATCCGGAAACAGCTCGAGGACAAGGTCGTCCAGGCGCGCCAGGTCTTTGGGATCCCCGGAAGTGCACGTCCAGCGGAACGGTCCGCGGCCCTCCAGGAACAGCGGCCGCAGGTAGGCGGAGACAAACCCGGGGATTTTCAGCGCGTCCGCGAAACCATGCAGCTGGCATTCGCGCCGGATCTGATTCCCGTATTCAAAGGTGGGAACGCCGTTATCGAAGAACCGGTTCATCGCGGTGAGCTGGCGGACCATCGCTGTGCGGGAGATTTCGAAGTACGCGTCCCGGTCCTTCTTGCGGAATTCTTCCGCCTCCAGGACGGTGTAGCCGATCGGCACGTAGGCCAGCGGGTCGTGGGCCGGGGTCATTTCCGTGACCACGTCGGGGCGGACGTCATGCTCCAGGGCGTACTCGAAGAGTTCGGTGGCATTTGCCACCACGGCGATGCCCAGCGGTTTTTTGGCTGCCGCGGCCTCCTGCGCCAGCTCGATCGCATGCGGGATGGAATCCGCCAGCACATCCGCATAGCCGACCTTGATCCGGTTGTTGATGATCCGCTCGTCGACGTCGGCGCAGATGGCAACGCCGCCGAGCATTGTCATCGCACGGGGCTGGTTGCCGCCCATCCCGCCCATGCCGGCACAGAACAGGATCTTCCCGACCCAGCTGCCGTCCAGGTGGATGTCGGCGACGGAGCGGAGCGTTTCGAACGTGCCCTGGATGACTCCCTGGGTGCCGATGTACTCCCACGGCGACGCGGTGTACTGGGCGAAAATTGTCAGGTTCTTGTCCTGCAGGTCGTAGAACGTCTTCCAGTCCGGCCGGACGAAGTTCGTGGTGGCCATGACCACCCGGGGCGCAAGCTCATGGGTGTCGAACACGGCCACCGGCATGCCGGACTGGACCACCAGGGTCTGGTCATCGGCCAGGTTCTTCAGCGAGTCCACGATCGCGTAATACGATTCCCAGTTCCGCGCAGCCTTCCCGATGCCGCCGTAAACCACCAGGTTTTCCACGTGCTCGGAGAGTTCCATATTGTTCTCCAGCATCCGCAGGATGGTTTCCTGCTTCCAGCCCTTGCAGCGCAACTCGTCGCCGCGCTGTGCCTTGACCTCGTAAAGGATCTCCGGCTTTTGCGCGGGAAGTTCTCCGAACGCGATTCCGGTAGCGTTGCCGCCCGGATGCTTGGTGGTGATCGAAACTGTTTGGTCGGTGCTCAGTGCCATGGTTGGGTGCTCCTTAGTTGAGGGTGGAACGGACGACGGCGGCTACGGCACCGCTGTGCACGAGCTCGACGGCCGCACGGACCCGGGGGTAGAGGACGGTGTCTTGGGTAATATGGTCGATCAGCCGGCCGTCGGCCGAACGGTGGGACCGGAGTAGTTCCAGGACTGCCCTGCTGCTGGGCGAGAGGGCGGAGACGTCCTTGCCGGCGGCCGTGAGCCGCAGTTCCAGCGCCTGGGCCGACATCAGGAGCTCGATCCCAATGACGTTTTCGATGTTCGAGACAATTTGCCGGGCGTGACGTCCGGCGTTGTTGGCCATCGACACGTGATCCTCCTGATTCGCGCACGTCGGGATGGAATCCACGCTGTCCGGATGCGCCAGGGTTTTGCAGTCCGAGACCAACGCGGCGGCCAGATACTGCGGAAGCATGTAACCGCAGTCCAGTCCGACCTTTTCGCTGGCTATCAGCATGTCCGGCAACCCGCGGTTAAGCGTGCCGTCGTCGAGCCTGAACAGCCGACGTTCGGCGATGCTGCCGATTTCCGTGACGGCAATCGAAAGGAAATCCGAGGCAAAGCCGACATACTCGGCGTGGAAGTTTCCGCCCGAGACGGCTTTGAGCGTCCGTGATGCCGGAAGGTCGGGGAAGACCAGCGGGTTGTCGGTTGCGGCGTTGATCTCGGTCTCCACAATCCCGCGGACAAAGCGGAGCGTATCCTTCACAGCGCCCAGAACCTGTGGTGTGCAGCGCAGCGAATAGGCGTCCTGCGGGGGCTGGCGGACGGGATCCTGCTCTTCGCTGCCGTCAATGAACTCACTGCCGGCCAGCAGCTCACGGATCCGCGCGGCGACCTCAATCTGCCCGGCGTGGCCGCGGGCCTGATGGATCTGCGGGATGAAGGCATCCCCGAACCCTGTCAATGCCTCAATGGACATGGCCGCCGTAATCTGCGCCGTCTCCAGCAGATTCTCGGCATCCGCGAGGGCCAACGCGGCCTGGGCTGCCGAAAACGAGGTCCCGTTGGCCAGCGCCAGACCTTCCTTTGGACCCAGGACGATGCGTTCAATGCCGGCGGCCTGCATGGCGGTGATGCCGTCCACAAGCCGGCCGTCCAGGTATGCCTCACCGCTGTCCACGGCCAGGTCATCACCCGCAGGCCGGGTCATGACAATGGCCAGATGTGCCAGCGGGATGAGGTCCCCGCTTGCGCCGAGGGAACCGAACTCCGGGACAGCCGGAAAGACGCCTTTTTCCAGCATCGCCAGCAGAGTTTCGGGAACAACGCGGCGGACGGCGGAGTACCCCCGGGTAAGGCTGACGGCACGGACGAGCATTGAGCCCCGTACCACTTCCTCATCCAGGGGCCGTCCAACGCCGCTGGCGTTGGAGATGATGAGCCGGCGGGAGAGCTCCGAGGCATCCTCCACCGTGTCGAACGCCTGGCGCCCTGCCAGGGATCCGAAGCCGGTGTTGATGCTGTAGATCGCGGCGACTTCTTTCCCATCGCGCATGTCGTCCATGATTGCCGATACCCATTGCTCGCTGGCCTGCATTGCGTCGACTGCGGCCGGGGAGATGGACGCGGATTCGCGGCCGCGCACCACCGACATGAAATCTTCGAGGGTTAGGGGTGCATTCCCGATTTCGATCACGTATTGCCTCCTTGTAGATGCCCCTAACGCTAATCACGTTCGAGGCGATCGCAAGGAAGTGTTCTCATCTACCGATAACCCGAGAGGTCGAGTCCGCTGGCAAGGTCAGCACGAGGGGCGGTGCGAACCGTATGAAGGGGCCATGAATCCCATGCCTATGTCTGCTTCACCTCCGCCCGGCTGATTCCCCCCGCCATGTCGCCTCGGTGCCCGGATCCCGGACTTCTCGCAGGTTGATAACCGTGAATCCCTGCTGGCCTGAGACATGGCGAAAATTCGCACAGATCGGGTAACAATGCCGTAAATCCCGGGAGCGCCCCCAGATCCGTCCGGGCAGCAGCCGGACTGAGGCGCAGCTTCCGGGCCGCTCCTCCCCTTCGGTGAACGCCGCGGCTGTCGCCTTGGCGGCCAGGTACCGCCAGACTTGGCATGATGTCCGCAGGACGTCAAAGATTTGCGTATCGGCATCAGGGACTTTCGACAACGTACAACCTGCGGGCACGCAAATGATCCGAACTTCCGAGGAGACGGACTCCGGTAACACCGAGCGGCTCCGGCTGGGTGCCTTGAAGAATCTGCCTCTGATGGACACTCCGGCTGTGGAGCGGTTCGACCGGATCACGCGGACGGCCCGCGAGCTCTTCGATGTGCCCACCGGCTCGCCGTGACGTGGCAGCGCCGCGTCCGGTTTTACGCTGGACAGCCCCCGAGCGTCGGAGGAGGGCATCGGGTCGGTTCCTTATGGGCAAACAGCGCCGCTCCAACGAGCAGCAGCCCGAGGACGGTCAGCAGGCGCGCCCCGAAGTTCAAACCTGCGCAGGCAAGTGCGGCCCCTGTGGCAGGAACGGTTGGATTCATTGCGTTGATTGAGGTGCTAATCCGGCCGCTGGCCCAACGACCCCGGCAGGCAGCTATCGCGGAACGCGACGATCCGCCGCCGGAACGACGAGACCAGGCGAACGGGGTTTCCGACGCACAGCGGCCCCGGCTGATAGGGATTGATGCCCACCGCGGAAACGAAGGCGTTGGCACGCTGCGAGGCGTTGCCGGCGATGCCAAAATATCCCACCATGTCCTTGACGAAGAACCGGTGCTGTCGCAGAGCCGGAGCACCTCCGCCACGCGGTCCCGAATGTCCGCGGGAATTTCCGTCCACTAGAAGTCCTCCTCCGGCAGCGGACGGGCATCGAGATTGTCGAGCTCCTCCCGGCCGCCGACGGTGCGCCGCAGCTGCTCCAGCATCAACCCTTCGAAGCAGTTGTCAGGGCCGCCGGACGGTCTGTCCGGCGCGTCCGCGTCCCTGTCGAGCTGCGGCAGCACCCCGACGGGGCCCGGGAGGGGCGGCTCCCACCCGCGGTCGGTGTGGATCAGCTGGACGAAGTCGGGCTGATACCGGTCGATGGCGGCCAGGGTCTGCAGGGTCAGTTCCTTCTGGATGCCCCGCTCGGCATGGCAGTAGCGGACAAAGGCGCGCAGCAGATTCGGCAGCAGCAGAACCTCCAGGGGCGCGGCGATCCTGTCCGGGGCCCAGTCCAGCAGGACGATTTCCACCGCGGTCGGGCTCCAGCGCAGCGGGTCCCCGGGACCGGAAGCTGTGCCGAACCAGAGGACCATCGTCAGCAGCGCCCGGTGGTCCTCGGTGTCCAGCTCCCGGCCGAACGGGGAGCGGAAGAATTCCCCGCTCAGTGCCTCAAGCTGATTTTCGCTCCACTCGGGCCGCTGATAGCCGTGCCCACCGGAGGGCGCCGCCCGCAGCACCGCTTCGGTCAGCGGCCGAACGCCCGGCCATGAATCCGTCTCCAGCGGTGAAACTGTGCGGGCGCCGCGGCTGATGGCTTCCTCGACGCGGGTACGGGCGTCCGCCGGGGAGAGCTCCGCCCAGAGGCTCCCCGGCTCCGAAATGTAGCTCTTCATGCCGGTGATCACCTCCGCGACGGGCTGGGGAATGGCGAAGGCGTCTTTGACCAGAGTCCCCATGTTGTGATCGACGTAGATCACCAGCGTGAATTTGTAGCCGGCCGCCGTTCGAACGCCCAGCAGAACGTTATCGCCGTCGCCCAGCACGTGCGACTGTTCCACCGCCCGGTACAGCACCAGACCGGCAAACTGCTGCAGCAGATTATCGGCGTCGGTCAATTCGGCACGCAGCGTGCGGGCGATCCGGGCGCGCTCCAGGTCATCAGCGGACAACGCATGGATCGCGGCCAGCAGCAGTTCCGTTTCCGGCAGGCCGGCCCCCAGCAGAGCGTTCAGAAATCCCGCCCGGTCCGCCGACCCCGGCTGCCGCAGCACCGAAGGATCGTTCCGGTCCGGCTCCAAAACGGCCAGCGTCGAACTCGCGAGCTCCAGCAGCGGCAAGGGATTCTCGAACCCGGCGGCGGCGTTGATGCTCGCCAGGAGATCGTCGGCATCCGGCCGCGCTGGTTGGCGCCGGAAAGACGGCGATGACCGCGGCTGCGGGGGCTCGGGCGGTCCGGATTCTTTGTGCGGGCCCCGGCCACCGGGTGGATTCTTCCGTTGCGACATTCTTCCAGCCTAATGCGGGGCGGACGGCGCGCATTAGGACCGCCGTCGTTCGGTGCGCCAGGCTGCGGGAAAATGACGACCACAGCGACAACTACGGCACCATGCCTGTCCGGTCAGCTCAGCCAGGGTAGGAGCCCTGGGGCCGTCTAAGTTTGATCACTTTCAAGCAGAATCGCTGTCGAAAACACGGCGTGTCTCCTGATTTTTGCAGTATTGCCCCTTCAATTTCGCAGTATCGCCCCTTCAATGCAGTATCGCCCCTTCAATATGGTCAAAATTTGACAAATATGGTCAAAATTTGACTCAGCCGGGGGCGATATCCGAATCGACAACCCAATCGACAACCCCACTTGACGCGGAACGCCAGGACGAGCCCGTGATCCTCGCACTGGCTGAGCTCGCCAGATAGGCATGCTACGGCACCTCAGATTCAGAACCAGCAGCCTACGACGGCGGAACTAGGGGCGGGCGCGACGGCGGAGCTAGGGCGGGCGGCGCCGGGCGGCCCACCGTGAAGGATCTGCGAAGTCTTCCGAAGCCCCGTCACGCGGGGCTAGCATGGCACTACCGACGCCAAGCCCGCCGGCGTCGGCCGCACCGCCGTTGCCAGCGCGACTCCGCAGTCAGAGAAAGCGGAGCCACGGCACAGCGGCTGCGCGGTGGGAACAACACGGAACGGAGTTCGGGATGGCCGGGCAGAAATCGCAGCGGGCACCGGTGACGGGGCGCGCCCGCCTGCTGATCATCGGCGCGCTCATGCTCGGCATGCTGCTCGCCGCGCTGGACCAGACCATCGTTGCGACGGCCCTGCCCACCATCGCCGGGGATCTGGGTGGCCTGAACCACCTGTCCTGGATCGTCACGGCCTACCTGTTGGCTTCCACCGCGCTGACCCCGCTCTGGGGCAAGCTCGGAGACCTTTACGGTCGCAAAATCTTCTTCCAGGCCGCCATAGTGATCTTCCTGGTGGGCTCTGTGCTGGCCGGGTTCAGCGGGAGCATGGGCGAGCTGATCGCCTTCCGCGCCATCCAAGGTGTGGGCGGCGGCGGCCTGATGGTGGGTGCACAGGCCATCATCGGGGACGTGGTTTCGCCCCGGGAGCGCGGGAAATACCAAGGATATTTCGGTGCAGTCTTCGGAGTCACCAGCGTTATCGGCCCCCTTATCGGTGGCCTGTTTGTTGACCATCTGTCTTGGCGCTGGGTTTTCTACGTCAATATTCCCATCGGAGCGGCGGCACTGATCGTGGTGGCCTCGGTGCTGCCCGGCTCCGGGGAACGGGTCAAACGACAGATCGACTACCTGGGCACCGCAGCACTCGCCGCAGCAGCCACCGGTCTGGTGCTGGTGACAACCCTTGGTGGCACCTCATACTCCTGGGGCTCAGCGTTCATCATCGGCCTCGCCCTGGCCAGCGCGGTGTTGATCGTGCTGTTCGTGCTGATTGAGCGCCGTGCCAAGGAGCCCGTCATTCCGCTGAGCCTGTTCCGCAACAGGGTCTTCGCGGTAGCCAGCGGAATCGGCTTTATCGTCGGTTTCGCCATGTTCGGCGCCATCACGTTCCTGCCGTTGTTCCTGCAGGTGGTCCGGGGCGACGCCGCCACGAGCTCCGGGCTGCAGCTGCTGCCCATGATGGGGGGCCTGCTGCTGACGTCCATCGGTTCGGGCCTGCTGATATCACGGTGGGGCCGCTACAAGATCTTTCCAGTGGCCGGCACCGCCGTCATGACCGTGGGCCTGTTTCTGTTCTCCACCATGGATCAGAACACGCCGACCATCGTGGTCTCACTGTTCATGTTCATCCTGGGCATCGGCATCGGCGGGGTCATGCAGGTGCTGGTGATTGCGGTGCAGAACGCCGTGGATTACTCCAATCTGGGCACAGCAACCTCCGGCGCCACCTTCTTCCGGTCCATTGGCGGCTCGTTCGGCTCGGCCGTTTTTGGGGCCATTTTCGCCGCCGTGCTGGCCACACACACTCTGCCTGCGGGCCTGAGCGGGGCGAACATCAACCCCGCGCAGCTGGCGGCGCTGCCGCCGGGTGCGCGCGACGAATTCATTTCCCAGTACGCCAACGCGCTGCAGACCGTGTTCCTGATCGCCGCACCCGTTGGTGCGCTGGCCTTTGTGCTCACCTTGCTGCTGCCCGAGCTGAAGCTGCGGGCCACGGTGGACGCCGATGCAGCCGAGGCCTTTATTCCGCCGGAGGGACGCACATCGCTGCAGGAAGTGGAGCGCAAGCTCAACCACCTGCTGCAGCACGAAAACCGGGCGGAGATGTACCGGCATTTGGCTCAGCAGGCCGACGTCGATGTGGAGCCAGGGGCCGTGTGGCTGCTTTACAGGTTTGCCGAGCGGCCGGCCGCCAGTCTGTCCACGCTGGCCAGCGGTCTGCACACCGGCCAAACGGATCTGGAGCCCCTGGTGCAGGAGCTGCTCCGGAACGAGCTGGTCACGGGCATCTCGGTAAGGGGCGCCCCGGCTGCCGACGATCGGGCTGCGAAAGCCCGGGCCGCGGGCGGGCGGGGCGCTCCCAATGTGGATGCCGGGGCCGACGACGGCGGCACGCGTCGTGGCTCTGACGGCCGTCCCGGCGGCGCGCACGCCGCTGCCCACATTCGCAGCGACAGCGGCGAAAAGTTCACGCTCACGCCAGCCGGGCGTTCCGCCGTCGACCGCCTCACCACGGCCCGGCGTGACGGGCTCACGGAGCTGCTGGCCGGTTGGGACCCGGGGGAGCACCCGGAGCTGGCGGAGCGCTTGGAGCAACTGGCGCATGACCTGCTCGCCGACGACGATCAACTGGTGCTCGATGCGGTGCCCGCGGAACGGTGATTCGCCGACTCAGCGTCCGTCACCCGGATACCTGTCGTCTGTCTGTCGTCTGCCTGTCTTCCCGCGACGGTTTCCGAACCCGGTCAGCGGAAGCCAGCGCCGTCGCTGCCCGGACATGCTCACACGGCCGGACATGCTCACATGCGGGAGAAACTCACGCGCCGGGCTTCCTCACGTTCCGGGGGTTCCGCCGCGCAGATAGACGGTCGTGGTGTGCGTGAAGAACTCCTTGGCGGACTGGCCCTGCTCCTTAGGCCCATAGCCGCTCTTCTTGGCGCCGCCGAACGGCACATGCGGGTCCGCGCCGGCCGATTCGGAGTTCACGTGCAGAATGCCGACGTCGATCTCATCCATCGCTTCCAGGGCGCGGGTCACGTCTTGGGTGAAAAGGGCAGCCGAGAGCCCGAATTCGCTGTCGTTGGCGAGCTCGAAGGCCTCGTCCGCCGTGGCCGCCCGGCGGACGCAAAGCACCGGGCCGAACAGCTCCTCCCGCCAGGCATCCACCGGTCCGGCAGCGGCGCCGGCAGCCGGCAGCTCCACAATGGTCGGGGCAATAAAGTAGCCGGCGGCCAGCTCGCCGCCGCTGTAGGGGCGGCCGCCCGTGACCAGCGTTGCCCCCTGGGCCAGCGCCGTATCGATGCCGGTTTGGATGGATTTGCGGGCGCCGTCGTTGACCACCGGCCCCATTTGGACCGACGGATCGGCGGGATTGCCCACGATGAGCGATTCGGCCCTGTTCCGCAGCATGGCCAGGAACTCGTCCGCAACGCTGTCCGCGACAATGAGCCTGGAGGTGGCCGTGCACTTCTGGCCTGTGGAGCGGAAGGCGCCGAGCATGACCTGATCGGCGCCGAGTTCCAGGTCCGCGTCGGCGAGCACCACGGCCGCGTTCTTGCCGCCCATTTCCGCTTGGACGGGAACTCCCCGGCCGGCCGCAGCACCGGCCAGCCGGCGGCCGACGCCGGTGGAGCCGGTAAAGGTCAGGCCGTCCAGGGCCGGGTGCTCCACCAGCTGGTTTCCGATCGAGCCGGGGCCGATCAGCAGGTTCAGCACGCCGGCGGGCAGGCCCGCGGCGTCCAGCGCCTGCGCCAGGCGCATGGCCAACAGCGGCACGGCGCTGGCCGGCTTCCAGACCACGGTGTTGCCGTACGCCAGCGCCGGGGCGATTTTCCAGGCAGGAATGGCGATCGGGAAGTTGAACGGCGTGATCACGCCGACGACGCCGAGCGGTTTGCGGGTGACCAGGATCTTCTCGCCGCGGCGCGGCGAGGAGAAGATCTCCCCGGCCGTTCGGTCGCCGTCGTTCCCGTAATAGCGGAAGATCTGCGCGGCCCGGCGCACCTCGCCCCTGCCCTCGGCGAGCGTCTTGCCCTCTTCGCGGGCAAGTTCGAGTCCCCAGCTCTCCGCGGACTCCTCAAGGACGGCCGCCGCCCGCAGCAGGACGGCGCCACGGTCATGCGCGGGGGTGCGTGCCCACCCGCGCGCGGCCCGTGCCGCTGCACCCATGGCGGCATCGACGTCGTCGGCCTGTGCCTGCAGCCCGCGCGCCACGCACTCTTCGGGCCGTGCCGGATTGAAACTGCTGATGGCCGCACCGGTGCCATCGAGCCAGGCGCCGTCGATGTAATGCCGGAGTTGAATAACGTCGGTCATGGTCCCTCTTTCTTAGGGGAAGGCGTTCTTAGCGGAAGGCAGGGATGCCGGTGATGTGCTGGCCCAGGATCAGGGTGTGCACCTCGTCGGTTCCCTCGTAGGTGCGGACGGATTCCAGGTTGTTCGCATGGCGCAGCGGGGAGTAGTCCAGCGTGATGCCGTTGCCGCCAAGGATGGCCCGGGCGTCGCGGCAGATCGTGATGGCCTCCCGGCAGTTGTTGAGCTTGCCCACGGAGATCTGGTGCGGGCTCAGCTGCCCGGCATCCTTGAGCCTTCCCAGATGCAGTGCCAGCAGCGTGCCCTTATTGATTTCCAGCGCCATGTTGACGAGTTTTTCCTGCGTGAGCTGGTACCCGGCCAGCGGTTTGTCGAACTGCAAGCGCTCCTTGGCGTACTCCAGAGCCGCGAGGTAGCTGTCCCGGGCGGCACCCATGGCTCCCCAGATGATGCCGTAGCGGGCCTCGTTGAGGCACTCAAACGGCCCGCGCAGTCCCTTGGCGTGCGGGAGCACGGCGTCGGCGGGCAGGCGGACGTCGGAGAGTTCGATGTCGCACTGGATCGAGGCGCGCATGGAAAGCTTGGGCTCGATCGGGGTCGCGGTCAAACCCTGGGTGTCGGTGGGGACGACAAAGCCGCGGACGCCGTCCTCGGTCTGCGCCCAGATAATGGCAACCTTGGCGACGGAGGCCAGGCCGATCCAGCGCTTGCTGCCGTTGATGACCCAGTCCGCGTCCGAGCCGCCGCCGTCCCGGCGGGCGAAGGTTTTCATGGCGCCCGGGTCGGAGCCGGCAGTGGGTTCGGTCAGGCCGAAGCAGCCGATCGCAACACCCTCGGCCATCTGCGGCAGCCATTCGTTCTTCTGCTCCTCCGAGCCGTGTTTGTGGATGGCGCTCATGGCCAGCGAACCCTGCACGCTGACGAAGGTGCGCAGACCGGAGTCGCCGGCCTCGAGTTCCATGCCGGCAAGACCGTAGTCGACGGCGGATCGGCCGGCGCAGCCGTAACCCTTCAGGTGCATGCCGAGGAGCCCCAGCTTGGCCATTTCCGGAACGATGTCCAGAGGGAAGACAGCGTCCTCGTACCAGCCGGCGATGTTGGGTTTGATTTCAGTGTCCACGAACGCACGGACGGACCGGCGAAGCTCAATTTCGTCCGCGCTGAGGAGGGAATCAATATTGATCAGATCAACTGCATCTGGCATGGTTTTTGCTTTCTGTGGGGAGGGACGGCTGAGTTGCGGGTGCGGCCGGCCGGCTAAACGACGACGGCGGCAACCGGCTCGCGGTCCGCCGCCAGGATGCTTTCGGCAAGAACCTGGAGACCGTCGGCCAGCAGTTCCTCGCCGATCACCAGCGGCGGCAGCAATCTGATCACATTGCCGTAGGTGCCGCAGACCAGCACCAAGACCCCTTGCTCGTGGCAGCGTTGGGCAATGGCCTTGGCAAGGTCCGGTAGCGGCTCCAGCGTATCCTGATCGGCGAATTCGACGGCCAGCATGGCTCCGCGCCCGCGCACCTCGGCAACGATGGCGGTGCCGGTGAGTAACGGTTCGAGGGCAGCCCGGGCCGTTGCTTCAATGGCGCGCGCGTTCGCCAGCAGGGTGCCATCGGCGAATGCCTCGAAGACGCCCAAAGCCGCCGCGCAGGCCAGCGGATTGCCGGCGTAGGTGCCGCCCAAGCCACCGGTGTGGACAGCGTTCATCAGCTCGGCGCGGCCGGTCACCGCGCTGAGCGGCAGCCCGCCGGCCAGCGCCTTGGCGGTGAGGATCAGATCCCCTACCACGCCTTCATGCTCGCTCGCGAAGAGGGCACCCGTGCGGCCCATGCCGGCCTGGATCTCATCAATCACGAAGACGATGCCGTGGCGGGTGGCGATCTGCCGCAGACCGGTCAGGAAGCCTGACGACGGAACAATGAAACCGCCCTCGCCCTGAATGGGTTCAATGACCATGGCGGCAAAGTTCTCCGCGTCGTGTTCGGCAAGTGTCTGCTCCACGCCGGCCAACGCCTCAGCCGTGGCGTTGTGCGCGCCCGTCGACCACCGCAGCGGCGCGGCCATGGGTGCGCGGTACACGTCGGTGGGGAACGGGCCGAAGTTCTTCTTGTAGGGGTTCTCCTTGGCGGTCATCGCCATGGTGAGCATGGTGCGGCCGTGATAGGCGTCGTCGAAGACCAGCACCTTCTGTCGCCCGGTGGCAGCGCGGGCGATTTTCACGGCATTTTCCACCGCCTCCGATCCGGTGGAGAACAGGGCGGTGCGCTTCTCGAAGTCGCCGGGCGTGTGCTTGTTGAGCCAGGCGGCCACCTCGGTGAAGGACTCGTATTCGGTGACCATGAAGCAGGTGTGCGTGAACCGTTCCAGCTGTTCGGCCACCCGGGCCCGGACCTGCGGATTCGCCGCACCCACGCTTGTAACGGCTATCCCGGAAGCGAAATCGACGAGCCGGTTGCCGTCCACATCCTGCAGGATTCCGCGGTCGGCACGGTCGATGAAGACCGGCAGCGTGATGCCGAACCCGCTGGTGACCTGCTCCACGCGTTGACTGTGCAGCAGTGCCGACTTGGGCCCGGGAAGCGCGGTGGCAAGGTGGCGGGACTGGGGGAGCGGCGACAGGCTGGTTGTCATGGAATCCAAACTAGTCACTCGACGCGGCGCCGGCATTGGATGAATCGACTAAACTGGACCCCGCTGTTGGATACACTGTCCCTTAACGGTGGAGAAGATCCGGTGCAGTAGGAGACGCAGTAGGAAAGGGACAGCCACCATGATCAGCTTGGCGCAGCTGTGCGGTAGCCTCGGCGGCTCGCTCCGCCCGGCCACCGGAACAGAACCGGCACGCCGGCAGATCTCCGGCGTGCACATTTCGGAGCTCGAGGATCCCACGCCGTATCTGGAGGGTGGTGAGCTGCTGCTGACCACGGGCATCCCCGTCTCGGGCAGCGCGGAGAACGTGCTGCGATATGTGCGGCGGCTGGTGGAACGGAACATAGCCGCTCTTGGTCTGGGATTGGGTGCGGGTATCGACGTGGTGCCGGGGGCACTGACGGCCGCCTGCGAAACTGAGGGCATGCCGCTGCTGGTTGTCCCGGCGGGCACACCCTTCATGACCGTTTCGCGCGCCTACTGGGACCTGATGGCCCGCGGCGGACAAGCGGACCTGGCGGCCAGTCTCGGAACCCAAACAGCACTGGCCCGCGCGGCCACGCGCCCGGATGCCCTGATCTCGGTGGTGAAGGCACTGGCCCAGGCCCTCGGCGGCTGGGTGGTGTACCTGCCGTCGCCGGACGGGCCGGCGACCATCTGGCCGGCCACGGCGCTGGGTGTTGTTCCGCAGCTCCGGCAGGAGACCTCGCGGCTAAACATGGCGACCACTTACTCGGCTGCAACATTCGCGCTGCACGGGACCGACGTCGTCGAATATCCCGTCCTGGTGGGGCAGCAGATCGCCGGTTTCCTGGCCATCGGCGCCGTCCGGAAGCTGACCAAAGCTGACCGGCAGGTCATTCTGACGGTCTGCGTCCTGCTCTCGCTCAAGGCGCAGCAGGAACTGGAAATGGCCAGTACGCGCGCGGCACTGGGGGCCGCGGTCGCCAAGATGATCCTGAAAGGACATGTGGAAGCCGGGCGTGCGCTCGCGGCGGATCTAGGCATGGCTCCGCCGCCGGAGCAGGTCCGGCTCCTGGTCATCCGGGCCGGACCGGACGCCTTCGACGGATCCGGCTCCTCCGACGTGGTCGCCTCCGCGGGCAACCCCGTCGCCTCCGCCGGCGCCCCAGCTGGATTTGCAGGCGCCCTGAATATCCCGGGAACGCTGGACGGTTTGGCCTCGCTGGCACAGGGGGATCCCTGGTCAGGACTCATTCCGGCGGTGCGCGCCTCCGGATTGGGGTACACGTCCGGCGGCCTGACCGTGCTGATCCTCGACGCCGAGCCGCCGTGGAGCAGCGCAGCGGAGACCACCGTCGAGGGCGACGCCGGGCCGGCTTGGCGCGGCCCGGAGGCAGCGTCCGATTCAACTGCCGGCCGGCGGCGACAGCTGCAGCCGGGGTCGGCGGCCAATTCGTGGGGACCAAACGCCTCGGCCCGGTTGACCCCGCGCGCGCTCCCCGCCGATCTGGCGGCCGCACTGAGCCGGCCCATGTCGCTGCACCGCGCGTCGGACAATATCGCGGAGCTGACCGATGCCGCCCGCCGGGCCGACGCCGGGCAGCTGGTCGGCGCCGGCAGCACTCCGGCCGACCGGCAGGCCGAGCAGTGGGTGGCGCAGCTGCGGGCTTACCCACGGGCGGATCTGGTGGAAACCGTGCGCAGTTATCTGCGGCACCGCGGGCAGTGGGAAGTCACCGCTCGGGCATTGGGCGTGCACAGGAATTCGCTCCGGCACCGGATCGCCATAGCGGCCGGACTTCTTAACGCAGACTTGGACGATCCGGACGTCGCCGCCAATCTGTGGCTGTCGCTGCGGGCCGTACCAGGCCCCGCCGGGCGGTGAAGCCGCAATCCGTTTCTAATCCGCCGAAAGCCAGCTGCGGATGGCCTTGTCATCGGCTCCCAGAGCCGGCGGGGCCTGAGTACGCGGCGGCAGCGGGGGCGTCCACGTGATCGGATGGCGGACCTGCCGCCCGACCGTTTCGCCCGCCGGGTTCCGGACGTCAATGACTGGCCCAAGGCCCAGCGACTCCGCGAAGTTCAGGCCCTCGGCGATGGTAGCCACCTGGCCGGCCGGGACCCCCGCGCCGGTCAGCTTGGCCTGCCAAATTTCCGCCGGCGCGCTGCTCAGCACGCCCTCCAGCAGTTCCACCAGCTCCAGCCGGTGCGCAACGCGTGAGCTATTGATGGAGAACCGTGGATCGACGGCCAACTCCTCGCGCCCCAGCACCGCCGTGAGCCGGGCAAACTGACCGTCATTGCCGCAGGCCACTGCCAACGGCCCGTCGGCGCATTGGAGCAGTTGGTAGGGCACGATCGACGGGTGGTCGTTGCCCATCCGGCCGGGGATTTTGCCCGCGCCCAGATATGCCTGGGCCTGGTTGGCCAGTGCCCCCTGCAGGCTGGAGAGCAGATTCAGTTCCAGCCGCGCCCCGCGTCCGGTGGATCTGCGCGCGGTGAGCGCGGCGAGGATGCCGATGGCGGCGTCCTTGGCGGTGAGCACGTCGACCAGCGCAACGCCGGCCTTGACCGGGCCGCCGTCGGCTTCCCCGGTAATACTCATCAGACCGCCCAGTGCCTGGACAATGAAATCGTAGCCCGGCAGCGCCGCACCGCCGGCGCTGCCGAATCCGGTGATCGAGGCATAAACCAGACCAGGATTCTCCGCCGCGAGCCCCTCATAGCCGAGCCCGAGCTTTTCCATTCCGCCCACCATGAAGTTCTCGACGATGACATCGGCCCTGAGCGCGAGGCTGCGCGCCAGCTTCCGGTCGGCTGGGTCGGCAAGATCCAGGCAGACGGATTCCTTATTGCGGTTGACGCTTTCAAAATACGTTGCCCCCGTCGCGGAAAACGGCGGCCCCCAATGGCGGGTGTCATCCCCGGTCCCGGGCCGCTCGACTTTGATCACACGGGCGCCCAGATCGGCCAAATTCATGGTGGCCAGCGGACCGGCCAGGACGCGGGAAAAATCGGCGACGACGATTCCATCGAGCGGGCCGGCTGACGGTTCTGCGCAATGCGCGGAGGGGAGCATTTGTGTCCTTTTTGCTGTACGGGCTGCATCTCCAAGGATGCAGGGCAGGAAGGGGCTGCCTTGTCCTTCTGTCTTGTGGCGTCCGGCTTGTCACGTCCGGTGGTTTGGAAGCTTAGCAACGGTCTTAGGGATCCTCATTGGACGTTCTATCCAGTATTGGTCAATCGGCCTACCGGCGCATTCGCTCGTCGTTGATTGGCCATTCAGATCCACCGGAATCAGATCCGCCTGCGACGGATTGGCCGCACTTTGCGTCGGCTGAGGTAAACCTATGGAAGCAGATGCCGGCCCGAGAAACCGGCCGCCTGCGGCCCCGGGGCCAGATCGGCGGTTTCGCGCAACTGGCCGGCGGCGGGCCGGCCGAGCAGGTGGCCCAACCGCTGACGGATGCGATCATTCTCGGTGTCCTTGCCCCGGCGCGTCTGCCCAGCGAAGCATAACTGGCGAAGCGTCTTGGTGACGCCGTGGTCACCGCGCGGGAGGGCCTGGGCGCGCTGGGCGGGGCCGAATCGGTGGAGACACGGCGCAGCCGTGAGGGCGGCAGCTTCGTCAGGGCAGCCGAGACCACCCACACCTCCCTGCTGCATGCCCGGCTTCAGCGGCTGGCCAACGTGGAGATCTCGGATCTGGCCGTCTACTTTGCCACTATTGCTGCCAGGTGCGTATAACAAGCGGCCGAACGTTCCTCCGCGCAGGCTAATGCCCGCCTGTCGGCCAGGCTCGGGGGGGTGGGCCGGGGAACGCCCCGGGGCATTACCGCAGCCGAGTCCGGGGCCGTAACGGGGGTGGGGAGCCCGTGCCGGGAGCCGAGTCGGGGAACGAGGATAGGGAAGAGACGAGGACGGACAGCGGGCCGGCAGCCCGGCTCGGGACGGAGAGGGGGTCCGTGCCTCAACATTGCTAGCCCTGCGGCGCATTCGATGCCATTAACGCAGGAGCCTTGCCGCGTTCAGCTTCGGTGACAGGAAGCCCGGAGGTGTCTTCAAGGCTTCTGCCTTTGGTTTCGGGCGCCCAGGCGTAGCAGACGAGCAAACCGACGAGAGTCAAAATTGCGCCGAACATCATGGTGGTCCCTGTTCCGAGTTGCTCGAGGCTTATGGGCAGTAGATAGACACCTGTGGCCGCCCCGATCCGGCTGATGCCGACGGAGACGCCAACGGCGGTGGCACGGATCTCGGTGGGAAACAGTTCGTTCGGGTAGATCCACTCCGTGATATTCGGACCGCCTGACGTGAATGCGTAGAAGCAGAACGCAAAAATAACGAACCAGAGGGGGCCATTCGGGAAGAGCCAAAGTGCCACCAGCGGGAGCAGCATCAAGGCAAACGGGATCACGGTCATGGGCCGGCGTCCCTTTGTTTCCACCAGTTTCATGGCCGGAAGGCAACCGACCGCGAAGAGGATGGTAATGGTCAGCTCACCGACGAGACCCAGCGGTCCGTCGGCGATGCCGAAGCCTGCCAGTATCAGTGGGCTGAACGTGAGCAGCGCGTACTGGGGGGTGATCTGCGTCAAATAGAGAGTCCCGCACATAATTGTCCGCTTGAGATAACCGCCGGAGACAATTGCCTTGAAGGCGGCCCGGCCCGTCATCTCCTCCTGCTTGTTTACGGACGTCTGAGTCGAGAGATTGAGTTTCCTGCCGTAGACAGCTTCGACTACCTTTTCGGCCTCGGCGACGCGCCCCTTCAGGAGCAGCCAGCGCGGGGATTCCGGGATCCCCCGCCGCAGGGCCACGACGATTACGCCTAAAATCGCGCTGCTGAGCAACAACCAGCGCCAGGCGCCGTAGCCGCCGGTGGAAACCACCACCGTGGTGCCAACCACGTATGCAAAGCCCGCCCCCAGGGACCATGAGAAGGCCGCCATGCCGATCATGTAGCCGCGTTTTTTCGTCGGCGTGAACTCTGTCAACAGGGACGTTGCGATCGGATAGTCGGCACCGATGGCCAGCCCAAGGATGAAGCGCAGGATTATCAGCTGCCATCCGAGCTGGATAAACGTTGAGAGAAAGCATGCAGCGACCAGCACCGTGAGGTCGAGGGCATACATCTTTTCGCGTCCGATCCTGTCGGTCAGGTTGCCGAAGATCGTCGCGCCGAACAGAATGCCCACGAGCGAGGCCGCGCCGATGAGCCCGACTTCCACGCTGCCGAGATTGAAATCCGCCTTAATACCTATCAACGCGATCCCGATGATGCTCAAGACGTATCCGTCGAGGAACGGTCCGCCGCAACAAGCGAGCAGAAGTTTTTTATGGAATTTCGAGACGGGTGCCTCATCCATGATGGCCAGGGAATCCATAACGTCTCCTTTGACAGGTGGGGTTTGCATTATTGCGTGATGGAAATCACGGTTGATGCCTCGGTCGACATTACCCATAGGCGCCGGACCGCACTATTAGACAGTTGTATGAATTCCGCCGAATGTTCATACATGAGTAGGATCAGAGAATGAATGAGCCGCTGCGCATCCGGAGCCTGACGGACATACCAGCCCTGGGCAGCCGGGTCGTCGCGGGGGCGGGAGGCCTGGACCGCGAAGTTGTCTGGGCTCACAGCTGTGAAATGCCTGATCCCACTCAGTGGCTTGGCCCGGATGAGCTTCTCATGACCGTAGGGCTCTGTGTCCCCAGCGGTGCAGGGGAGCAGGTTTCGTTCATTGGCCGCCTCGACGATTCACGGCTGGCGGCCATCGCCATTGGCGACGAGTTGATGTCTCCGCCGCTATCGCAGGCAATGTTGGATGAGGCGGACCGCCGGGGGTTCCCCATTCTGCTGATCTCCCACAAGGTTCCTTTTGCTGCAATCGGGCGAACGGTAGCGGCCGCGAATTCCTCGATTCAGACCCGGATCCGCGAGTAAGAACTTTTTGACAGGGGTGTGTTAAACCGAACAAGTGCCCCTTGAGCTGGGAAAATAGTAGTTGCGAAGCCAAAATTTTCCAGACAGAGAAGGACACCTGTTCA
>NZ_JASISR010000001.1:98177-277632 GCF_030063245.1 Paenarthrobacter sp. PH39-S1 | reverse complement strand
GTCGAGGGCGCCCGGTCGCAGGCTCACGGTGCGGACGCGTCCGTGCTTCTGCGACGTGACCAGTCCCGCGTTCTCGAGGACGGACAGGTGCTGCATGAGCGACGGCAACGCCATCGAGAACGGTGCCCCGAGTTCGGACACGACGGCTGGGGACTTCGCCAACCGTTCCACGACGGCCCGACGCGTCGGATCCGCGAGAGCGCGGAGCACGGCGTCAAGCTCGTCGTAATACTTAGGCACATCCCTAACTATTATTGAAGGGCAGTGATTCGTCAACCGGCTCACGCCAGGAACGTGGTCGCGTCCGTCTGCGACCTACACCGTGAACGCATTCGCGGACGAGTGCGATGGACTGGGTTTGAGAGTTCATCTACTAAGCCCACCCGAGGAATTCGACGTGCAGCCAGACGACCTCGCAATCATCGCGAAGTCGCTGGGTTCGAGCGCACACCGTTACATAAATGCGCACATTCGATCTTCGTGTGCGGCCAACGCTATCGAGAGAGTCCGCCTTTTGTCCTTTCCGAAACTGACACGGCCAGGCGATCAGGCGATCAACAAAACCTTGCCCATGTGTTCGCCGGAATCAAAATAGGCGTGTGCCTGGGCCGCCTCCGCCATCGGAAAAGTCTTGTCCACCAGAGTCTTGATTTTGCCGCTGCTGATCAACGGCCACACATGTTCCCGGACGGCGCTCATAATCGCGCCCTTTTCTTCCGTCGGACGCGCCCGCAGAGTGGTACCAATGATCGCCGCGCGTTTGGACACCAACTGGCCCAAGTTGAGTTCCGCCGTCGTCCCGCCCTGCATACCGATGACGACCAGCCGACCGTACGTAGCCAGCGCATCCACGTTGCGCTGCAGATACTTCGCGCCCACAACGTCTAGAATTACGTCCGCGCCGTGCCCACCCGTGCGCTCGCGCAACACCGCGACGAAATCCTGCTCACGATAATTAATGGCGATGTCCACTCCCAGAAATGCCGTGAGGGTACTGGTCTTTTCCGCACTGCCGCTGGTGGCGGCGACCGTCGCGCCCAAAGCCTTCGCCAGCTGAACGGCCATGACGCCGATGCCTCCGGTTCCGCCATGAATCAGCACCGTTTCACCAGGCTGAAGTTGCGCGGTCATGAACAGATTCGAGTACACCGTGGCCGCGACCTCGGGCAGGGCCGCCGCGGTGACCACATCCACGCCATCGGGGATGCGCAAGACCTGTTCCGCGGGCGCGACCACCTGCTGCGCATAACCGCCACCTGCGAGCAGCGCCACCACTTTGTCCCCCTTCGAGAATGCCCTGGCAACGTTGGTCCCAAAGCCCGCAATCCGGCCGGACACCTCCAGCCCCAGGATGTCAGAAGAGCCCCTCGGCGGCGGATAGAACCCCCGCCGCTGCTGAACGTCCGCACGGTTAATGCCGGCGGCAACAACGTCAATCAGCACTTCTCCGGGACCGGGAACGGGCGCCGGGACCTCGCGCAATTCGAGCATTTCCGGTCCGCCCGGGGCCTTGATACCTATTGCCTTCATTCCATCCTCCACTCTCCGACGCCGCACGGTCCTGCTGCGTTCTGCGCTGCGCTGTCTTACTCTGCGCCGTCTTACTGGGTGCTATTTTGCACTGACCTATCCTTCCACGCCCCGCTGCCTGTACCACCCATATTGACCGATTCGAGTCGCGCCAGGTTGCGTTCGGATGCAGGGGCTTCGGCACCCTATAACCGAGCGGCGACTGCCGGAACGACACCAGCCGCTGAGGCGTTCCGAATTCGATGGCTGGAAGGACGCCGTCGTCAGCCGGGTCTAATGCGCTGATTATGTGTGCCGGCTTCGTACCAATCGTGGCCCGCCAGTGCCGCCGAGTCCCATGTTCCCCACGGTAGGAGGTTCCTTACGAACTGCCCGCGCCCCTTCCGTCATCGCCAAGTGCCGGTGTCAGCTCGCCTGCGAGGTACCCTGATCCGCAGCCCCGCTGCGTGACCGTGGTTATGGTACCGAAAGCCCGGCGTATTCCTGACAGCAGAGACACCGTAGTTGTGGTGACAGAAGCCCGGAGTATTCCTGAGAGCAGGGCCCGCAACGGTCCGAAGAGAGCCCGTCCCATATTCCGTGCCGCTGCTTCCGGGGTTCCCGGGCACCGACATACTGGTGCCGGGTAGGGCGGGTGCGGTGGATTGGTAGGTGTGTCCGGTGGGGGTGGTGATTTGGACGGTATGGCGGGGTCCGGGTCGTGGGATGGAGGACCAGCCGGGCGCTTCCTTGGCGAGGTTGCAGCGTTCGCATGTTCCCTCCCCGTTGATTTCGCTGGTGGCGCCTTTGCGGTTGTGTGGCATGATGTGGTCCGCGTGCCGGATCGGCGCGTCGCAGTAGGGGGTGCGGCAGGTCTGGTCCCTGGTCCGGATGAGGCGCTGCAGTCCCGGCGGGAAGAACCTGGACCTCGCGTCCATGCCGACGAGCTGCCCGGTCCCCGGGGCGGTGAACAGTCTGCGCAGCGACACCCGGATCCCCGGCTCATCCGGCATCGCCGCGTCCGGCATCTCCCCGCCGGAGCTGCCGGCGGATCCACCGGGTTTGGTGGGTCCGGTGGCGGGTCCGTTGGTGGGTCTGTTGGTGTGGGGGCGGCGGGTGAGGTTCCGGGCCCATTGCGCGGGGACGATGCCGTAGCCGGGGAGGTAGGCTGGTTCGCTGTCGCCCTGGAAGAGGGTCCGGTCTGTCATGACGAGTTGGATCTCAACGCCGGTGATCCCGCCGGGGGTACCGGTGACGCGGTGGACGAGGGTGTCGGCCATGATCTGCCCGCGTCCGCGTCCGTCTCCGGACGCGCGCAGGGAATCCGCTTCCCTCGCCAGTGCCGCGTACACGGCCACGCCCTGAGCGACGGGGAGCAGCCCGGTCAGGTACGTCATGGTGTCCGGGGCGGGCCGGCAGCTGACGTGCCGGTCGTTTTCGGCCTTCGCGTTCCGCGCGGTGACGGACTGCGGGTCAAGGGCGTACGCGACCCGTTTGGCCTCGTTGACGAGCTTGTTGTTCCCCATCCCCGCCAGCGCCCCGGTGTCGGCGGCGAGCCCGGCATCAACGGTGCGCCGGTCATCGGCGCTCAGGCACGCGGTCTCCCGGGCCAGCAGTACCGCCCGCCACTCATTGAGCAGCCCGCTGCTCAGGGCCGTGAGGGTGTGCGGCATCTCGGTCACGAGGATCCGGGCCAGGCCCAGCAGCCGGTTTCCCTGCTGCGGGGATTCCCGCCGCGCCAACGCGATCTGCCCCCCGATGCCCTTGCCCAGCTCCGCGGCCGGGATACCCGCCCCGGCCTGCGCGCGGCGCTGGGACGCGTCGAACGCGGCAGCGGTACGGGCCTGCCCCGCGCAGGCAGCGGATTTGAGGTCCTCCATCACCCGCAGCAACCCAATCCGCTCCCCGTCATCCCCGTCCTCGGGATCCATCCCCGCCAAAACAGTGATCCACCCCGCAATCATCCCAACCCGACCAGCAACAACAGGACCAGCAGCAACAGGACCAGCAGTGACGGGGCCGGTGGCCGGACCGGCGGCAGCCCGGGCGCCCGAGTGGGCAGTGCCAAGGGTCCAAGACGTGGGTGTGCCGGCCGCGTTGTGTGCGGACCCTGCGGAACCGGAACTCAATGTATCGAACATGTATACTATACTACGCGCTGTCGGGAGTAAATAGTAGTATCTGCGAGTTTCCTTGTACGAATAACACTGTTGTCCTGTAGTGGCAGGATGGAGCCCTCCGAGGCCCCCGCCGAGTTCGTCTGTAAGAACATGCCGGCGGCTCCGCAGGACAGAATGCCTTCCAGAGGAGCCAAATATAAGACCCGATGGCAGCCCATCCGGCTCGCTTTGGGAGCCTCATGACGGATAGGGGCAGCATTCCTCCGGCATGAGCAGATCCGGAACCGGAGCGGGCGAAGCAGGTCCGGAACCGGAGCGGGCGAAGCAGGTCCGGAACCGGAGCGGGCGAAGCAGGTCCGGAACCGGAGCGGGCGAAGCAGGTCCGGAACCGGAGCGGGCGAAGCAGGTCCGGAACCGGAGCGGGCGAAACGAAGGACGTCCATTCCGGGAGGGGTGACCGACTTCATGTGTCCGGCCGCAGGCGGCCCTAATCGAAAACCGGGACGGAGCGCCGTCGTCGTCAATCCGTGGTCAATCCGCAGACCATGCCTCCGGCCGCCGCGCGGCCGGAGGCGACCTTGGAGTGGGGCCTTAAGCCATGCGGGCGTAGGACTCCCATTTGTGCGACTGGTGCTCGCCGTCGACGAAGCGGATGGTACCGGACTTGGAACGCATCACAATCGACTGCGTCAGGACCTTATTCTTGTCGTAGCGCACTCCGCGGAGCAGGTCCCCATCGGTAATCCCCGTGGCCGCGAAGTAACAGTTGTCGCTGCTGACCAGATCATTCGTGGACAGCACCCCGTCCAGGTCATGACCGGCATCGATGGCCTTCTGCTTCTCTTCGTCGCTGGTTGGCCACAGCCGTCCCTGGATGACGCCGCCCAGGGTCTTGATGGCGCAGGCTGCGACGATGCCCTCCGGAGTACCGCCGATGCCCATCAGCGCGTCGACGCCTGTACCGGAGCGGGCCGCTGCTATGGCACCGGCCACGTCGCCGTCCATGATCATCCTGGTGCGGGCACCCGAATCGCGGATTTCCTGCACCAGCGGCCGGTGACGGTCCCGGTCCAGCACCATAACCGTCAGGGCGTTGACCTTGACACCTTTGGCCTTGGCAATCAGTCTCAGGTTTTCCTTGACCGGCAGCCGGAGATCAACCACTTCCGCCGCTTCCGGCCCGGTGACGAGTTTCTCCATGTAGAACACCGCGGAGGGGTCGAACATGGTGCCGCGCTCGGCCACCGCCAGCACCGCTAGTGCATTGTTGATGCCCAATGCGCACAACCGGGTGCCGTCGATGGGATCCACGGCAACATCGCATTCGGGGCCGGATCCGTCACCGACCTGCTCGCCGTTATACAACATCGGCGCTTCGTCCTTTTCACCCTCGCCGATCACCACAATCCCGTTGAAATGGACGGTAGAGAGCAGCGAACGCATGGCGTCGACGGCGGCGCCGTCGGCCTTGTTCTTGTCCCCGAAACCGACCCAGTGACCACCGGCAATTGCGGCCGCTTCGGTGACCCGGACCAATTCCAGAGCAAGGTTCCGGTCCGGCTCGTCATCTCCTACAGCCAAGGCCGGGGAAAGGGTCGAATACTGGGCTTCGTCATTGTTTTCGGACACGAGTAACCTCATCCTTGAGTTCTGCTGGCGGTCTTCAGTACGTGGGAGCGCGGCGGCTCCGCCGGTCTCCCTCCGCCTTCATCATAGTTGGCCTGCTGCCCGGTCCGCCCATCGGATCGAAGCCGGAATTCATAGCGAGTCATCCCGCGAGTCATCCAGAAGGTGTGAACCCGGCACGGATAGGCGATTATAGAAGGGTGACTCAAACACACGACACGGATTCATCGGGGCCCAATCCCCCCTCGGCGGGACCGGATCGAGTCCCCGCCGCGACGCCCGCGGTGCCGCCCGCCGTGGTCAGGCCCGTCATCCCGGCCTCCGCCGCGAAGCGCGCCAATGCATCGGTTATGGGCATGATCCTGGCGCTGCTGGTCACGGTCGCCGTCGTGCTGCCCATCATCCTCCTTAACCCTCATCAGAACGCTTCCGCCTACCGGCCCGGGGTGGATGTTCCGGTGGTTGCCGGGCAAGCCAAGGGCGCCGCCGGCTTTGCCCCGGCGGCTGCGGTGCTACCCGAAGGCTGGAGCGCCAATTACGCGCGCTGGAACTCTGCAGGCCCAACCGAGGTGGCCTTCTGGGATGTCGGTTATGTATCGGCGGCCCAGCAGTTCATCTCACTGAAGCAGAGCGCGAACGCCAACCCGACCTGGGTGGCCCAAGCCACCGACAACGCGCCCGTGACCGGTGACCGCAGGGTCGGCCCGCAGGACTGGGAACTGCGGGACAAGCCCGGGTCAAATAAGAGCCTGATCCTCAACTACAAAGGAACTACGTTGGTCCTCAGTGGAAGCGCCACATTGGCGGAATTTGATATATTGGCAGCCGCCGCGACCGCCTCCATCGACGCGCAGCAGGCCAGCGGCAGCGCGTCTGCTCCGGCCGCAGGGAGCGCCAAGTGAGCGGCCCCGAGGACGGTGCGGTGCACGCTCCCTCCGCCGACCTGACACCGGCGCAGGCGTGGAAGAAGCTCAGCGAGGGTAATCAGCGCTTTGTTGACGGTTCATCCTCGCACCCGAATCAGGATGCCTCCCACCGGGCCACTCTGGTGAACTCGCAGAATCCGTTTGCGGTAATTTTCGGCTGTTCCGATTCCCGGCTGGCGGCGGAGATCATCTTCGACTTGGGATTGGGCGACGCCTTTGTGGTCCGTACAGCAGGTCATGTGATTGATAACACAGTCCTCGGCTCGCTGGAGTACAGCATTGCCTATCTTCATGTGCCGCTCATCGTGATTCTGGGCCATGACAGTTGTGGCGCCGTGACGGCCACCAAGGGAGCGGTTGAGACCGGGGACATGCCGGTCGGCTTTATCCGGGACCTGGTGGAACGAATCACCCCCTCCGTACTCACTTCGCTTCGCCGGGACAAGCACGATGTCAACGACATGGTGGTTGAGCACGTCAAACAGACGGCCCAGCGCCTGGTGGAGAACTCCCCGATCATCGCTTCAGCCGTGGCGGAGCAGCGGACCGCCGTCGTGGGGCTTGCATACCGGCTGCAGGAGGGCCGCGCTGACCTGGTCTCGAATTTCGGGACGTTGTGATTTCGGGACGTGGTAGGCACGCGACAGGCGGACGACAGGAGACACCGGAGCCATTTGCCGCTGCGGATCGGGACGGTTCCGCAGCGGCAAATGGCCCGGTTTCGGGCCTGCCTACAGGTGGCGTTATTCTTGGTGTCATGACGCAGACACCGGAGACCCCCGTCCAAGAATCCGATCAGCAGTTCCGCATCGAACACGACACGATGGGCGAGGTCCGGGTTCCGGCCAATGCCCTGTACGGCGCCCAGACGCAGCGTGCCGTTGAGAACTTCCCCATTTCGGGGACCACCTTGGAGCGCGCACACATTCAGGCGCTGGCCCGCGTAAAGAAGGCTGCCGCCACCGCAAACGCAGAATTGGGTGTGCTCGACGGCGAGCTTGCCAGGGCGATCGAAGCAGGGGCCGAAGACGTCATCGCGGGGAAGTACGACGGCGATTTCCCGATTGACATCTTCCAGACCGGCTCCGGCACGTCATCGAACATGAATGCCAACGAGGTCATCGCTTCCCTGGCCAACCGGGTGCTCCAGGAGGCCGGCAGCGACAAGGCCGTTCATCCGAATGACCATGTGAATGCGTCACAGTCCTCCAATGATGTCTTCCCGACTTCAGTACATGTGGCAGCGGCTTCGGCTTTGACGAAGGACCTGATTCCGGCCCTCAAGCACCTGGCCGCGTCGCTGCAGCGCAAGTCGGAGGAATTCGCCACCGTGGTTAAGTCCGGCCGCACCCATCTGATGGACGCCACCCCCGTGACCTTGGGGCAGGAGTTCGGTGGTTACGCCGCACAGGTCCGCTACGGCGTCGAACGCATCAACGCTTCGCTCCCGCGCGTCGCCGAGGTCCCGCTGGGCGGCACCGCGGTGGGCACCGGTATCAACACCCCCAAGGGCTTCTCCGAACGCGTCATCGAACTGCTGGCCCAGGACACCGGCCTGCCGCTGACCGAGGCGCGCGACCATTTCGAGGCGCAGGCGAACCGCGACGGCCTGGTGGAGATGTCCGGCCAGCTGCGCACCATCGCCGTGTCACTGAGCAAGATCAGCAACGACCTGCGCTGGCTGGGATCCGGCCCCAACACCGGGCTCGGCGAAATCTCGCTGCCTGACCTGCAGCCCGGCTCCTCGATCATGCCCGGCAAGGTCAATCCTGTCATCTGCGAGGCGGTATTGCAGGTCTGCGCTCAGGTGGTCGGCAACGACGCCACGGTGGCCTGGTCGGGAACCAACGGCGCCTTCGAACTTAATGTGGGTATCCCCGTGATTGCCGCGAACCTGCTGGAGTCCATCCGGCTGCTGGCTAATTCCACCCGCGTCATGGCGGACAAGATGATCGACGGCATTGAGGCGAATGTGGAGCGCGCCCGCTTCCTGGCCGAGGCTTCCCCATCCATCGTCACCCCGCTGAACAAGTTCATCGGATACGAAAGCGCCGCCAAGATTGCCAAGCACGCCATCAAGGAAGGGCTGACCATCCGCGAGGCGGTCGTGGCCCTGGGCTTCGTGGAGCGCGGGGAACTGACGGAAGAACAGCTGGACACCTCCCTGGATGTGCTGTCCATGACGCGGCCGCCGCAGTAGCCGTATCCGCGGCAGGAATTTGCCGCACCAGCGACCGCGCTTCACTAATGACGGCGCTGGTCATGGTGCTGACCGGAGGTCCAACGGACTTGATGGACGACGGCGGACACGGGCTTAAGGAGGCCGCGAACCGTTAGCGCGAGAAGTACGTCTCACCGGCGAAATCGAGGGCCCACTGCAGCCGCTGCAGATGTGCCTCCCCCAGCGGCGGTAGTTCATCGAGGCCGAACCAGCCGACCGCCGTCGACTCGTCGTCATTCACCCGTGCTGCACCGGACACCGCACGGGCCCGGAACACCAGATTCATGAACTGGCAGCGGTCCTTGTTGACGAATTCCACGGGAGGCTGGCTGTGCACCGCGACCAGACTCTCGATCAGCACCACAACGCCGGTCTCCTCCAGCACCTCACGGGCACCGCCCACCGCGGGTTCCTCACCCGGGTCCAGGATCCCGGTGATCAGAGTCCACTGCGCCGTGTCGGCGCGCTGGCCCAGCAGCACCCTGCCGCCGTCGTCGAACGCCGCCACCGTCACACCGGGCAGCCACAGCAGATCATGGCCAATCTTTTCTCGCAGGGCCAAAATGAATCCGGGGGTAGGCATACCCCACCTTAACCGGCGGGGACAAGCATGACGGCGAGGGCGCCTGCCAGCATAAACGGACCAAAGGGTATCTGCGTCTTCGGGCCACCCAGCCGCGTGACGATCAGCACGATGCCGCACAGGCCTCCAAGCAGGAACCCCGTCATCGTGCCGAACAGCACCTGCGGCCAGCCGAGGTAGCCCAGATACAGTCCCAGCAGGGCAGCCAGTTTTACGTCTCCCAGTCCCATTCCGGCAGGGTAAATCAGCCGCAGCAGTAGATAAAAGGCCCCCAGCACCATCGCCCCAAGCAGCGTCCGGACCGCGGTACGGAAATCGCCGGCGGCAAAACCAGCCGCCAGCAGAAGCACCATTGCCGCCCCGAAGGACGGAAAGACAATCCGGTCCGGCAGCCGGTGACTGCGGATGTCAATCACGGTCAGCCGCACGGCCGCCAACACCAGTCCGGCGCAGGCCAGCAGCACCAACCAGGCCGCCACTGGATGGTCCGTCCAAAGCCCGGTCAGGCGTGTGATCATAGCTGGATATTACTGGACGGTGCCCTGCGCGCCCAGACCCGGGAAAGCTGTGGACATGACTGAGTAAACTGTGGATATGACTGGGCCCGTGGAGCAATTCAGAGACTTGTGCAGGTCATCACCGTGGAAATGGCAGAGCCTGCGCTTTGAACTGCGTTTCCGGCAGGCGCCCGGGGCCTTCGACGCCATGGACGCCGCGGGCGACCCAGCCGAGCCAGGTGAGCCAGGTGCCCCAGCCAATTCAGACGAATCAGCCAGCCAAGCCAGCCAAGACGCCGCAGACGGCGCAGAAGGCCCGGGCAGCACGGACGAAACCGGCGCCGTCCAGGAACCCGATGCGACGGTCAACTGCTGGCTCCGCCGTCCGCATGCACTTCGCGTGGAGACCCCGGATGGCACGCTGCTGCACAGCACCACGGGGATCAACGATTCCAAGGACGGCCTGTTCATCAGCGGCCGCCGGAAGCCTTGGCTGTTGCCGGCCCATCTGGTCACACCGGTGTACGACGACGGAGGCCTGGTCCGCCGTCGTCCGGAAGCCGCCTACGGTGAGCCCCGGTTCGGCGACGGCCGGTTCCCCGCACTGCTGGACCCGGTGGAGCTCGCCGGCGATGCCCCGGTTCCGCTGGATTTCCCCTTTGCCAACGTGACCGAACCGGGTCCCATTGCCCTCGTGGATCATGAGGGCCGGCCGGCGCTGGAGAGCATCCTGACGCCGAACCCGTCGTACCGGCCGGTGGTGGCGGAGCATCCGTTGCTGTATCCCGGACGAACCGCGGTTCGCATCGACGCCGGCACCGGAGTCTGCGTCGCCAGTCAGTCGTTGGATGGTCCCACCACGGGGGCCGGGCACTGGCTGAAAATTCTGGGCGTGGACGAGTACATGCTGGACGATCTCTTCGTGGAGGTCAGCATGGGGCTCACCGATGTCCGCAGTCACATCAGCTGGGACGTCGGGCCAAGCGCCTGAACAGTCCTGCCGCCCGCCCCAAAACCTCTGCGCCCCTTGCCCCAAAAACACCACACGCTGCCGCAAAAAACACCACACGCTTACAGGCCAGTGGGTACATCTGCCCCCGAAAGCTCCCGTCCACAGGGCAGATGTCCCCACTCGGCGGGTCAGATGTCCGTGCCTTCGAGCAGTTCCGTGACGAGTGCGGCGATCGGTGATCGCTCAGACCGGGTCAGCGTGACATGACCGAACAGCGGATGGCCCTTGAGGATCTCGACGACGGCGGCAATCCCGTCATAACGTCCCACCCGGAGGTTGTCGCGTTGGGCGACATCATGCGTCAGCACGATTTTGGAGTTCTGCCCAATTCTGCTCATCACCGTCAGCAGCACGTTCTTCTCCAGCGACTGGGCCTCATCCACGATCACGAAAGAGTCGTGCAGGGACCGTCCGCGGATGTGCGTCAGCGGCAGCACCTCGAGCATGCCGCGGTCCATCACCTCTTCGACCACCTCCTGTGAAACCAGCGCGCCGAGGGTGTCGAAGACCGCCTGCGCCCAGGGGTTCATCTTCTCGCTCTCCGATCCGGGCAGGTAGCCGAGCTCCTGACCGCCGACGGCGTACAGTGGGCGGAACACCAACACCTTGCGGTGCTCGCGGCGTTCCAGCACAGCCTCAAGTCCCGCGCACAGGGCCAGCGCCGACTTCCCGGTCCCGGCCCGGCCGCCGAGCGAAACAATGCCGACCTCCGGATCCATCAGCAGGTCGATGGCCAACCGCTGCTCCGCCGAGCGGCCGTGCAGCCCAAAGACGTCCCTGTCACCCTTGACCAACCGGACCTGTTTGTCCGCACCGACCCGGCCCAGTGCCGAGCCGCGGTTCGAGAGCAGCACCAGCCCCGTATTAGCAGGCATTTCCGCGGCCGCGGGGATGAACACCGGCTCATGGTTGTACAACGCGCCGACCTCGTCATCGCGGACGTCCAGTTCGGCCACCCCGGTCCAGCCCGAATCCTTGACCAGTTCGTTGCGGTATTCGTCCGCCTGCAGCCCCATCGCCGAGGCTTTCACCCGCATCGGCAGGTCCTTGGACACCACGGTCACGTTGCGGCCCTCATTGGCCAGGTTTTTGGCCACGGCCAGGATTCGGCTGTCATTGTCCCCATTGCGGAATCCGGCCGGCAAAACGTCGGAGGAAATGTGGTTCAGTTCCACCCGCAATGATCCGCCCTCTTCCCCGAGTGGGATCACCTGATCCAGGCCGCCGTGCTTTATCCGCAGCTCATCGAGCAGCCGCAGCGCCTTGCGGGCAAAATACCCCAGTTCGGGGTCGTGGCGTTTCTTTTCCAATTCGCTGATGACCACGATGGGCAGGATGACTTCATGCTCGGCAAAGCGGAGTATCGCGTGCGGGTCGGAAAGCAGCACCGAAGTGTCCACCACAAAGCTATGCTCCGCCGTCGTCTGTTCAACCTGGGCTCGTTCAGAAATAGCCACATCGACTCCAGTCCCGGGCGCACGCACCCGGATTTACTAGGGGTGAGGCGGGCGGCCCGGTAGGCCGCACGCGGCCCCGCGATGTATTCCGCGCAAAAACGCGCTTCATAGCCGGCCTCCCGATCGTCAGGCATTGGGCCCTCCGATAGCACCTAAACTACGCCTAATTCTGGATTTTACGCGTTCCGGCCACGCGGTGTGTCGATGAACAGCGGGTGAACGACTGCCGTCCGCTGTGGACAGCCCGGGATGCCGTTACTCGTGAACCGGAACCCTGCGGGATATCAACGTTGCGGTCAGTATTCCGGCAACCGCCAACCACAGCGCGTCCAGGCTTAGCGCATGGTATGCCAGACCGCCCATGATGGAGCCGCAGGTCAGTGCGAACCACAGCAGAAAGTACCGCAGCCAACCGAGCCTTTCGCCACCAGCGAGCGCCCCCGCAATCCGCTGCCCCATCTTCACCAACGTTCCGGTCATATAGGTCAGTCCGATGCTCACCTCCCCGTCACGTTCAAAGACGACGTTCTCCGCGCCCATGGCGAACGCCATCATCGGAGGAACCAGGGACACCCAGAAGCCAGCATCGAACAACACAGCCGCGGCTGCCAGCATCGCTGCGATGCACAGCAGAACTACGATGCGCTTGTGCACCGGTACCGTCCGGCGCAGCAGCGAACCGGCAATGACACCTGTCAAAAATGCTGCCACCAGACCCATCGCCAGGGCTACACCCAGCCAAGATCCGTCGGCCAGAAGGGCACCGGCCCGGGTGGAGTTGCCGCTCATAAAGGAAACAAAGTAGCCACCCAAATGTATAAAGCCGATGGCGTCAACAAAACCGGCGACCGCCGAAAGCCCGACGGCGAGGACTATTTCCGTCCGGTGGTGCCGGTGCATCGGATTTTTTCGATCCGTTCAGGCGCCGAAGCGGCGCTGCCGGCCGGCGTAGTCCCGCAGTGCGCGCAGGAAATCAATCTTCCGGAAGGCCGGCCACAGCGCCTCACAGAAATAAAACTCGCTGTACGCGCTCTGCCACATCAGGAAACCGGAAAGCCGCTGTTCACCGGAAGTGCGGATCACCAGATCCGGATCGGGCTGGCCGCGGGTGTAAAGGTACTTGGAGATGTCGTCCACGTCGAGTTCATCGGCGAGCTTGCCGATGTCATGACCCTTGGCCACGGCGTCGTGCAGCAGCTCACGCACGGCGTCCACGATCTCGCGTCGGCCACCGTAGCCTATGGCCACGTTGACGTGAATGCCCTCCTGCTCGGGACGCCGGGCAGCGAGCGTGGACAGCCGGTCCGAGAGGTAATCCGGCAGCAGTTCCGGCGCTCCCATCGCGTGGACGCTGATCTTGCTGTCCGCATCCAGGATGTCCAGGGTGTTCGCAATGATGCCCATCAGCTCATCGAGCTCATCGGGCGAACGGCTCATGTTGTCCGTCGAGAGCATGTACAGCGTCACCACCTTGACGCCCAATTCCTGGCACCAGCCGAGGAACTCGAGGATCTTATCCGCCCCGGCCTGGTGTCCCTGGCGGGTAGGTGCGTTGAATTGCCTGGCCCAGCGCCGGTTTCCATCGACCATGACGCCGATGTGGTTGGGGATCCTGTCCAGTTTCAGCGCCCGGGTCAGCCGGCGCTCGTAGAAGTCGTAAACCAGTCCGGGCAGCCTCTTGGGCGACAAGTACGGCTGCAAAGATTGTCACCTGGCTTCCACTGCTGGGCCCTAGCGGCCGCGCTGATATGCACCCCCTACGTTACCCCGCGGTGCGGCCCTGTGGGCACCGCGGCGGCCCTGCCCGGGTCCGGCATCCGGGCGCCGCACAGGGACTGCCCGCGCGGGGAGACGGCATGCTCAGTTAGAATCCGGATATGAATGGCACGGCGTCTTCTCCCTCCCCGGCCTCCGGGAATCCGCAGCAATCCGCACGTTTTCCGACCCAGCCAGCGCACCGCGCCGGCGCTGCGGCCGGGTCGGACGGGTCGGCTGGTGGTGGGTTGGCAAACGGGGCGCCGGACGGCGGGTACGGTCCGCTCGGTGCCGCCGCGGAGAAGCTGGCGGATGCCATGGAGATCAAGCCCAGCTGGCGGGGCTGGATCCACGCCGGTGCGACACCGGTGGCCATTATGGCCGGCATAGTGCTGACCGGCATCGCCACGTCGCCGCTGGCCAGCATCACCTCCGCCGTGTACGCCATTACCGGAATCCTTCTTTTTGGCACGAGTGCGCTATATCACCGCGGGAACTGGCAGCCGAGGACCAAGGCCGTGTTAAAACGACTGGACCACACCAACATCATGCTGGTGATCGCCGGCTCGTACACTCCGCTCTCGGCACTGCTGCTGCCGGAGTCGAAGGCCACCTTGCTGCTGTGGGTGATCTGGACCGGGGCCATCGCCGGAGTGCTCTTTCGGGTGCTGTGGGTGGGTGCGCCGCGCTGGCTCTATGTGCCGATTTATGTGGTGTTGGGGATGGCGGCGGTCTTTTTCATGCCGGATTTCTTCGCCGCCAATGTCCCGGCAAGCGTGCTGATTTGTCTGGGTGGAGCGTTCTACATCGCCGGGGCGGTGGTGTATGGCATCAAAAAACCCAACTTCAGCCCGCAGCATTTCGGCTTCCACGAACTCTTCCATGCCTTCACCGTGGTGGGATTTGCTGCCCAGTTTGTGGCCATCGTGATCGCCGTCCTGCGCTGACAGCTGATCGCTGCCGGCTGCCGGCTGCTGTGGGATGCCACCGGCGGTTCGCGGGCGCTCTGCAGACTACGCGCTCTGCAGACTACGGGTTCAGGGCCCGGCGCAGCTCGTCGGCCGTTGCCACGGGTTGCAGGCACACCATCATCCGGCAGACGTAGGCCAGCGCCGACTCCCCGCTCCCCCGTCCGGACAGCAGCGGTACCGAAGTCCCAATGCCGCTGCCACCGCTGGTGCCGCTCCCAACGGCGATGATCAGTCCCGGCGAAGGGTCCAGTGCCGCCCCGCGCAGCAGCTGCGCCCGGGCCGGCGTGTCCGGGCCGACGATGGCGACTTCCAGCGGGCCGGCCAGCATAGCCTGCGCGGTGGCCAAGGCGCAGCCCGCTGCCCGTGGGGCCTTGACCGCCACCGTCGGCAGCCATCCCAGCAGGCCTTCCGCCAAGGCGCGGTGCCCGGTGGATCCGCTGTAGCCGGCATAGCTGAGCAGGGCAGCGGCGAAAGCTGACGTCCCGCTGGGGGTGGCGTTATCGAACGGATCCGCCGAGGACACCCGTCCGGCGGCATTAAAGACCTGCTCGGATTCCGGCGCGGAATCCGCCACCGCGCCGTCCCGGACAAAGCGCCGCTCGGCCGCCAGCAGCAGCTTTTCCGCCAGGACGTACCAGCGTTCGTTTCCGCTGGCCGCGTAGAGCGCCAGCAGCCCGTCGGCGCAGAACGCATAATCCTCCAGCAGTCCGCCGATGCCCCGCGCTGCAGCGGCGTGGGAGACGCGGATCAATACCGCACCGTCCCAGTGCACCGTCTCTAAGTAGTCCGCGGCGGCCGCCGCAGCCTGCAGATAGGTGGGTTCGTCCAGCAATAACCCGGCATCCGCAAGTGCCGCGATGGCCAGCCCGTTCCAGCCCGCCACCACCTTGTCGTCGCGCTGCGGCTGGACCCGTCCGGCGCGCTGCCGCAGCAGTTCGGGGCTTACCCGTTCCCAGATCCGGCGGTCCGCCGGGGCCAGCGGGCCAGCGGGGTGCAGCGGGGATCCGGGGTGCAGCGGGGATCCGTCCGGTGCGCGGTCCCGACCCGCCGAATTCCCGGCCGCCCGGACGCGGCCAGCGACATTCATCATCCGCGCGAGCCGCGGCCCGTCGTCCGGATATCCGGCTGCCGCGGCCCCGGCACTGAGTTGCTCAGCCGTCCACAGATAGGTCGCGCCCTCCCGGTGCACGCCGTCGATCACGGTATCGGCGTCCAGGGAGGAGGCAAACCCGCCGCCGTCCACCCGCAGCGCGTCCAGCAGCCAGCCGGCCGTCATCCGGACCACGCGCTCGGCATCGGCGCGGGGGAAGTCCGACCCGTCGGGCAGCCGGAGCCAGTGCGCACAGACCCGCAGCAGCGCGGCATTATCGTAGAGCATTTTCTCGAAGTGCGGCAGGGACCAGTCGGCGGTCACCGAATACCGCGCAAAGCCGCCGGCCAGCTGGTCGAACAGCGCCGAACCGGACATCGCCGTCAACGTCCGGGATGCCATCGACCGTGCTTCGGCGGCGGCGGGACCGCCAGCGGCGGCGTGGCGGAGCAAAAATTCCAGGACCGACGACGGCGGGAACTTGGGGGCGGTGCCGAAGCCGCCCGCGGCGCGGTCCTCGGAGGCAGCCAGCGCTCGCACCGCAGCGGTCAGGATGTCCGCGCCGGGCGGTTCTGCGGGCAGGCCGAGGCCCGCGATGTGGTTCAGCGGACTGTGGGCCAGCCCCGCTGCCAGCTGCGCGGCGCTGTGCTCGACATCACCGCGGCGCTGCTGCCAGGCCTCGGTCACTGCCTCAAGGACCTGGCGGAAGGATGGCCGGCCTGCGACGGGCCGCGGACCGAAGTACGTGCCGGCATGGAAGGCAAGCCCGTCAGGTGTCAGGAAGACGCTCATCGGCCAGCCGCCCTCGCCGCTGATCGCCTGGGTCGCGGCCATGTAGACCGCGTCCACGTCAGGACGTTCTTCACGGTCCACCTTCACCGGCACAAAATGCGCGTTCAGGTACTCCGCGCTGACGTCGTCCTCGAATGATTCGTGGGCCATGACGTGGCACCAATGACAGGCCGCGTAGCCGATGGAGAGAAACACGGGAACATCCCTGTCCCGGGACTGCGCAAACGCCGCGTCGCCGAAGGGCTGCCAGTGCACCGGATTACCGGCATGCTGGCGAAGATACGCGGACGGCTCAGCCGCCAGCGCATTGGACCCGCTCGGGTCAGCTCCGCTCGTGGGGTCCATCAGCCGGTCCATCGTCCTGTTTCCCGGATCCCAGGAAGTCCCCATCGGGGCCGTGCTTGCCGCCCGCGTAGTTCTGACCCGAGGCGGGCCGCCCGGGCCGCCCGCCGCCGTCGTCCGCCCGCAACAGTCCGCCTGCCCCCGGATCTTTGTCACCTTGACCCCCGTCGCCCTCCGCAGCGAGGGCATCTTCCTCGACCTGGGCGCGGTAGCGGACCCGACGGATCCGCTTGACCATGTCCCGGATGAGGAAAAACATGATGACCACCACGCCGAAGGTGAAGAGGAACCCGAGGAAACCCGGGCTGACCTGATCCGGATCCAGCCCCGGCCGGATGGTCGGGGAATCGCTGGGCGGCGTGGTGGCCAGCAGCAAAATCAAATTAGGCAAAGTCAAACTTTCTCTGGTCCCCATGGCGCTCTTCCGGCGGCCGGCATGTCACCGCCGTGCCCCTATCTATCGTAGGCCAGCAAACAGGTCGTGCTCCGGCAGGGAAGTGTCCACCCGGCTCTCGATCAGCGAATAATCCTCCCAAGGCCAGATTTTTCGTTGCATATCCGCCGAGACGGCGAAGAAGAAACCCTCCGGATCCACCTGCGTGGCGTGCGCGCGCAGAGCAGCTTCACGGGCCTCGAAGAAGTCGCCGCAGTCCACCTGAGTGGTGGCCGGATGCCGGCCCACCGGCGGCTTGTGCCCCTCCGCATCCGCTTCCATCCAGGCCGCGATCCGCTCAGCGTAGGGCGACTGGATCCCTGCCTCTTCCAGGGCAAAATGCAGCGCCCGGAAACGCGCCGGGTTGAACGCGAGGTCGTAATACAGTTTGGCGGGCTGCCAGGGAGCTCCGGTGCCCGGGTAGCGGTCCGGGTCCGCTGCGGCGTGGAACGCTTCCACGGTCACCCGGTGTGCCATGATGTGGTCCGGGTGCGGGTATCCGCCGTTTTCGTCGTAGCTGATCACCACCTGCGGTCTGAATCGGCGGATCAGCCGCACCAGCGGGGCCGCAGCCCGTTCCAACGGCTGCCGGGCAAAGCAACCGAACGGCAGCTCCGGCAGCGGCTCCCCCTCCGGCAGCCCGGAATCGACAAATCCCAGCCACTGGTGCCGGATGCCCAGCGCCGCGGCGGCCGCGGCCATTTCGATCCGGCGGGCGCCTGCCATGTCCCGAGCGGAGTGTGGGTCCTGTGCCATTGCGGGGTTCTGGATGCCGCCGCGCTCACCCCCAGTGCAGGTGGCCACCACCACGTCAACGCCCTGGGCCACATAGCTGGCCATCATCGCGGCGCCCTTGCTCGCCTCGTCGTCCGGGTGCGCATGTACTGCCAGCAGACGCAGGCCTGCGCCGGGGCGCTCATCCACTGCGGTCATTGAAATACCTCCGGGTGATCGGAACTCATCTAAGCGGAACTCGCAGCGAGCCCCTGGCGAACTGTCCAGTTGGACAGGCGCCGCCGAAACGCCGTGCCCGCCAACGCCGTTTCCGTGAACGCCCACCTGGGAACGCGTGCATAAAGACTCTCCATAAGAACGATAAACTGAAACGGCCCGGACCACCGTGTCCGTAACCCTGATCAACCGCGCTGGATTCATCCGGCACAGAAGAAACCGTGTGGACCCAGTGAGCGTTTCTGATTCATCGGCAGCTACCAGCGTAGCCACTCGTTATGGCACGCCCAAGCGCGTGGTGCCGCGGCGGCAGAAAATACTCCTCACGACCGTTATCGCCGTCCTGGCACTGGTCTTTGTCGCCTGGCTGGCCTTGGGCCGCGGCGAGGCGCCGGTGACCAGCAAAGACATCGGATTCTCCGTACAGGACGGCACGATGACCCAGGTGGATTTCCAGGTGGTCAAGAACCCCGGCGACACGGCGCAGTGTGCCGTGAAGGCGCTCGGCTCCAGCTTCGCCATCGTTGGTTGGGACGTCGTTACCATCGGCCCCAACGCTGCGGACTCGGGCACGGACCAAGGACGGACGACGGCGCAGCGCGCTTGGGTACGGACCGAGTCGCCCGCCGTGTCCGGCGTGGTGGACAGCTGCTGGATCGTCACCGCAAAGTAACCAGCGGGGGTAGCCGTCTTGGTGCACATCAGGTAGGCATTTGGGTGGAATGGGCGGCGCAAAGCGCGGTACCGCCGTCGGCATCTTGGGATTATCGCGCTTGTTGCCTACACTGGATGCATACCTTGCCCCGCTTGAACGGCTACTGCAGTGTCCCTCGGCACTTTCCGGTGGCGTCCGTCAGCGGGGTCTTTTGCTTCTCAGTACCCAAGGAGAACCCTGTGTCTACCCCTAACAGCGCACCCGCAGCCTGGCTCACCCAGGAAGCCTTTAATCGCCTCCAGGCTGAGCTTACGGAGCTGTCCGGTCCCGGCCGTGTTGAAGTGGTCAAGAAGATCGAGCAGGCCCGCTCGGAGGGCGACCTCAAGGAAAACGGCGGTTACCACGCGGCCAAGGAAGAGCAGGGCAAGATCGAGGCCCGCATCCGCCAGCTGACCGAGCTGCTCCGCGACGCCCATGTGGGCGAGGCTCCGGCCGACGACGGCATTGTGGAGCCGGGCATGCTGGTGGTGGCGAAGATTGCCGGCGACAAGACCACGTTCCTGTTGGGCAGCCGCGAGGTGGCCGGGGATACCGACCTGGACGTCTTCAGCGAGCGGTCGCCGCTGGGAGCCGCAATCCAGGGACATCAAGCCGGCGACTCGCTCAGTTACACGGCCCCCAACGGCAGGGAAATTCAGGTGGAGGTCATCTCCGCCAAGCCTTTCACGGGCTGATTTCCCGGCGGTCTGGTGGTTCCGCCGTCGAGCGGGGAGGTATGCCCTTGGAGCGGCGCTTCAGGTGGCATACTTTCCCGCTCGTCGCGTGTTCGGCGGCGGACGGTGTCTTCGGCGGCGGACGGTGTCTTCGGCGGCGGACGGTGTCGAGGTGCGGCGGCGTCAGTGGACGACGATGGGCTGAAACCCTTCGGTGCGCAGCGCCGTGAGAACCTGTTCACAGTGCACATGGCCCTTGGTCTCCAGATTGACCGTGATGGAGACGTCACCCATGCTGATGGATCCACCGACGCGGGTGTGGTCGACGCCGGTTACGTTGGCGTCGTTCTCGGCAATGATCCGCGAAATGGTGGCCAGCGACCCCGGGCGGTCATCGAGCATCATCCGGACGGTCATGAACCGGCCAGCGGCGGCAAGACCCCGCTGGATCACCTTGAGCATCAGCATAGGATCGATATTGCCGCCCGTGAGAATCACCGCGGTGGTGCCCGGATTCTCAATCTTGCCCTCCATCAGCGCGGCCACACCCACGGCGCCGGCCGGTTCCACCACCATTTTGGAGCGTTCCAGCAGGAAGATCAGGGCCCTCGCCAGCGCGTCTTCGCTGACGGTGACGACGTCGTCGACCAGTTCACGGATGATCGAGAATGGCAGCTGCCCGGGCCGGCCCACGGCAATTCCGTCCGCCATGGTGGATACCTTTTTCAGCGGCACCAGGGCGTCCGCGGCCAGCGACGGCGGATACGCCGCCGCGTTCTCCGCCTGAACCCCGATGATCCGGATGTCCCGTCCCAGCTCCTGCGCCTTGGATTTAATGGCGACGGCGACGCCTGCCAGCAGTCCCCCGCCGCCGACCCCCATGATCACGGTGTCCACGTTGGGGATCTGTTCCAGGATTTCCAGACCGATGGTCCCCTGCCCGGCAACAACGTCGACGTTGTCGAACGGGTGGACGAAAACAGCTCCGGTTTCATCCGCGTAACGCTGAGCCTCGGCCAGCGATTCGTCCACGTTGTGTCCGTGCAGCACCACCTCGGCGCCGTGCCCGCGGGTGGCCGCCAGCTTGGGCAGCGCAACTCCGAGCGGCATATAGATCCGCGCCTTGATCCCAAGCGCCTTCGCCGCCACGGCAACACCTTGGGCATGGTTTCCGGCCGATGCCGCCACCACGCCCCGAGCCTTTTCCGCGGCGGTCAGTTTAGCCATCCGCACATAGGCCCCACGCACCTTGAAAGAACCGGCCCGTTGGAGGTTTTCACACTTAAAGAAGACCTCGGAACCGGTCTGCCGGCCCAGCGCGCGCGAACTTTCAATGGGAGTGAGAGCAATAATATCCGCCACTAAACGCTGCGCGTCCTCGATGTCGGCCAGGGTGACGGGAAGGTCGCTGAGTGCGTTCACTGATTGTTCTCTCTCGTGCTGGAAGGGGTCTCGTCCGTTGACTGGGCTCGGGTGGCAGCGCCGCGGCGGCGGGCGCGCACGCCGCGGATATCCCGAAGGGCTGTGGGCGTCGGGGGCCCGCTGCCGGTGTCAGTGAGTGCCCCCGGGTTTCCGCTGCCGGGCGGTCCCGATTCGTGTTCCCAGCCGCGGACAGCAATATAGCGGACGGCGGAATTGCATACGGCCAGCAGCGGCACCGCAAAGAGCGCCCCGGGTATGCCCGCCAACCCGGCGCCGGCGGCCACGGTCAGGATCACCGCGACCGGATGCAGCGAAACGGCCTTGCCCATGACCAGCGGCTGCAGCAAATGGCTCTCCGCCTGCTGGACCAGCAGCACAATGCCCAGCATGATCAGGGCATTGACCCAGCCGTTGGCCACCAGCGCCAGCAGGACGGCCACAATGCCGGTGACCAGGGCGCCGATCACCGGAATAAACGAGCCGAACAGGACCAGGACACCCAATGGCAGCGCCAGCGGCACACCGATGATGGCCGCTCCGGCACCGATGCCCACGGCATCAATCAGTGCAACCAGGACCTGGATCCGCACGTAGCTGACCATGGAGCCCCAGCCGCGGCGGCCGGCTCCGTCGGTGGCCTGTCGTGCGCGTTGTGGCAACAACGTCACCAGGAACAACCAGATGCGTTCGCCCTCGAGCAGGAAGAAGACCAGGACGAAAAGCGCCAGCAGCAGCCCGGCAGCGAAATGCCCCGCCGAACTCCCGACGGAAAGGGCGCCGCTGAGGATGCTGCTGCTGTTGTTCTGCAGAGCGTTCAGCCCCTCGCCGATGTACTTGTCCATGTCCGCAGCGGAGACCTGGAGCGGCCCGCTGGAGAGCCATTGCTGGACTTGTTTGATGCCTTCACCGGCTTGGCCGCGCAAAGCGGAGAATCCGGCAACCATTTGCCGTCCCACCAGCGTCAGCGCACCGGTAATCACCACGATGGCTCCGACCACCGTGACGGCGACGGCGAGGCCCTTGGGTAACCGGTGCCTGCGCAGGAATGCGACGATCGGACTTATCAGCGCCGCCAGCAGCGCGGCCACCATAATGGGAATCACCAGCAGTGTAATGAAACTGAGGAGCCACAGGATAGCTCCGCTCACCAGCAGGATCAGGCCCAGGCGCCAAGCCCAGGCGGCCGCGATGCGCACCCCGTAGGGCACATCCTGGTCAACAGGACTGCTGGACGGATCATTGCTCTTGGTCGGTGGCGACATGGGTTAATAATTCCCCACCGCCGAGGAATACCGAAACCGTGTCCAGCGCCGGCCCGGTCCAAACCGTTGTTCAGCCCAGATCAGCGCTGATTCCCCACCGCATGGTGAACGCTTCCCCGGGCTCGAGCCAGCCCAACCCCTGCCCTGAATTGAAGGCATCCCCCGGCCCGGTCATCGGCTCAAGGGCCACGGCCCGGCGTCGCCCGGGCACGCGGTCGGTGATGAACAGCTGCACATAGGGGCACATGGGCTCCTGCCAGAGCGAGACCGAGCGCCCGTCCGGCGCGCTCAGCGTTTGTCGCGCTTTGCCGCCGTCGAACACCAGATCCGTGTAGGAGACATCGAGATCGAGCTCCCCCACGACGCCGCCGTAACGCAGATCGGCCGGCCCGGAGACGGTTTCGGCTCCCCTCGGGATCATCCGCTCATCGGTGAGCAGACGGGTCGCTGCGGAGATTCGAATGGTCAGCTCTTCGGTGGGCACCTCCCCGATCCGCAGGTAGGGATGGGCGCCGAGCACAAAGGGCGCCCTGGCCGCCGAGCCATTGCGCAGGGTCTGGCTGACGCACAGGTCAAGCTCCGCCGAGATCGAGTAGCGGACCTGATGCGTCAGCAGGAAAGGGTAGCCGTGCTGCGGATAGATGTCTGCCTTTAGCAGCACATGCTGCGGCGATCGTGCCACCAGCGCATAGCCCGTGTTCCGCAGCAGTCCGTGGATGGCGTTGTTCAGCGGCACCTCGGTGATGTCCAGCTGCTGGGCCGCCCCGTTGAGGTTCCACCGACCGCCGTCTATCCTGTTGGCCCACGGTGCCAGCGTGATACCCGCGCCACCCGGCGGAGTACGGTCGTCCGGGTAACTTTCGGTCAGAGCGGTCCCGGCCCTGGAAAACAGCCGCAGTCCGGCGGCAAGCGAGACGACGACGGCGGTCGCGTCGCCCCGGGTCAACGTGTACTGGGTGCCGGTGGCACAGCCGGGCGGTGAATGTTGTCCAACTGAGGGCTGGCCGGAAGAGGGCTGCGCTGGCGAGGAGAGCGGATCCGTCATTTGACCACGGTATCCTAGCTTCAGCCGAGTAGAGCTGTTATATTTTGTTTGAAAGTATTCGAATTTGATGGATGTTGCTACAGTGTACTTCACCGGCGGATCAACAGTGGAGCGGAGCAACAGTGGAGCGGAGCAACAGTGGAGGGAGCCCGTGATGCTTGCACCGGAAAGACAGTCACGCATCCTCAAAGAGCTGCAGCGGTATGAAGCCGTCCGGGTTACGGACCTGGCGGCGGCACTGGGTGTCAGTGAGATGACCGTGCGCCGCGATATCGAGGCTCTTGACGGCAAGGGGATGCTGCGCAAGATCCACGGCGGTGCCACGCGCCTGACGAGGCTGAGCGCCGTCGAACCCGGTTTTGCCAGCAATTCGGACCTCCGGCCGGAGGCCAAGGAAGCCATTGCCCAGGAGGCGCTCGCACTTGTCAAGCCGGGGATGACCTTGGCGCTGACAGGCGGGACGACCACCTACCGGCTGGCCACCCTCCTGAACCGGGTGGAAGGGCTGACCGTCATTACCAACTCACTGAAGGCCGCGGAAGCCCTGTATCAGCTGCAGCCGGCTGATGGGAGCAAGGTCATCATCACTGGCGGCGAGCGCACACCGTCCGAAGCGCTGGTCGGTCCGGTGGCCAGCGCAGCGATCCGCTGCCTGAATGCCGACATCTGTTTCATGGGCGTCCATGGCATTGACGCGCGGCGCGGCTTGACCAGCCCCAATTTGGTCGAGGCACAGACCAACAGCGCCTTCACCGCGTCGGCCGAGCGCCTGGTGGTGCTCGCCGATCACAGCAAATTCAACGTCCGCAGCCTGGCCTCGGTGGCCGAGCTGAGCGACGTGGACACACTGATCACGGACGACGGCGTCAGCGCCGCCACGGCGGCGATCTTCCGGCCCCTGGTCCGGACCCTTCGCCTCGCCGTAATCCCCCCTTCACGAGCTTCTTCTGACTGGAGCGCACTATGACAACGGCCACAACCACCACCCTGGCTGACGGCCGCGAGCTCATCTATTTCGATGACGGCGACGCCGTCCGGGCGCACCTCGAGCGGGACCTGCGTCCACTGTTGCCGCGCTCGGACGCTGACACCGGTGATATCCGCTTTGACGCGCTCACCGGCGACTGGGTGGCCGTCGCGGCCCACCGCCAGAGCCGTACGTACCTTCCACCTGCTGACCAGTGTCCGTTGTGCCCCAGCAACAACGCGGGAAACCTCTCCGAAATCCCGGCGCCCGACTACGACGTCGTCGTCTTTGAGAACCGCTTCCCGTCGCTCGGACCTGCACTGGGAGCCGCACCGCAAAATCCCAGCTGGGGCACCAGCGGCAGCGCCTTTGGGCGCTGCGAAGTCGTTGCCTTCACACCGGAGCACACCGGATCCTTCGCCGCGCTGACCGAGACCCGGGCCCGAACGGTCATTGATGCCTGGGCGCAGCGCACTGCCGCACTCAGCACTCTGCCCGGGATCAGGCAGGTCTTCCCCTTCGAGAACCGCGGTCAGGAAATCGGCGTCACACTGCACCACCCGCACGGCCAGATCTATGCCTACCCCTACATCACCCCGCGGGCAGCCGTGATGGCGGAGGCAGCCCGGCGGTTCTACGACGCCGCCGGCGCCCGGGAGACCCTTACCGGGTCCATCCTCGGTTCCGAGCGGCAGTCCGGGGAACGGATGATCCTGGAGGGCACGCATTTCAGCGCCTACGTGCCGTTCGCCGCCAAATGGCCGCTCGAAGTCCACCTCACCCCGCACCGGCAGGTACCGGACATTGCGGCGCTGACCGGTGTGGAACGTGACGAGCTGACCTGGCTGTACCTGGACCTGCTGGCGCGGCTTGACAATCTGTACGACACACCCACACCTTATATATCCGGCTGGCACCAGGCACCAGTGGACGACTTCTTCCGGCCCGCAAGCTACCTGCACCTGCAGCTGACTTCCCCCCGCCGTGCGGCGGATAAGCTGAAGTTCCTTGCCGGTTCGGAAGCTGCCATGGGTGCCTTCATCAATGACAGCACCCCGGAACAGATCGCGTCGGCGCTTCGGAACGCCGGCGGCCGGCAGGACTCCCCACACGCACGCCTGAAGCGGAAGGTCCACTAACATGCGCAGTCCCTTGGCCCGCGACGAGCTCACCGCCCGGTTCATGGCAGCGTTCGGCCACGCACCCGACGGCGTGTGGGCCGCGCCGGGCAGGGTGAATCTGATCGGCGAGCATACCGATTACAACGAAGGTTTCGTGCTGCCCTTCGCCATCGGCCCCACAGCCAGGGCCGCGGTGCGCCGCCGGACGGATCGCACGGCCCGGCTGATCTCCAGCTACGGCGACGAGGGTCTGGTGACCGTCGATCTGGAGCGGCTGGCGCCGTCGAACATGCACGGCTGGACGGCCTACCCGCTGGGCGTGGCCTGGGTGCTTGGCCAGCAGGGCGTTTCCGTACCCGGATTCGATCTCTTCCTGGACTCCTCCGTGCCCACCGGCGCCGGGCTTTCCTCTTCCGCGGCGATCGAGTGCGCGGTGGCGCTGGCGCTCAACGAGCTCACGGGAGCCGGGCTGACCCGCGAGGAACTGGTCCCGGTCGGACAACGCGCCGAAAACGAGGTGGTGGGAGCGCCGACGGGCATTCTGGACCAATCCGCGTCCCTGCTGGGCACCGAGGGCCATGCCGTTTTCCTGGACTGCCGCAGCCGGCGTGCCGAGTCCGTTCCGCTGGATCTGGCCGGTACCCAGCTGGTGCTCCTGGTGGTGGACACCAGAGTCAGCCACGCGCACGCGACCGGCGGCTACGCATCGCGCCGCGCATCCTGTGAACTCGGCGCCGAGGTGTTGGGCGTGCCGGCGCTGCGGGACCTGGGCGCGGCCGATCTGCGGGAGGCCGCCGGGCTGCTGGACGATGAAACCTACCGGCGGGTCCGCCACATCGTCACCGAAAATGACCGCGTGCTGGCGACCGTCAAGGTGCTCGTCGAGGAGGGGCCGGCCGCGATCGGCGCGCTGCTGACCGCAAGCCACGCATCCATGCGGGATGACTTTGAAATTTCGTGTCCGGAACTCGATCTTGCAGTGCAGACGGCCCTCGCCAACGGTGCCCTCGGCGCGCGGATGACAGGTGGCGGTTTCGGCGGTTCCGCCATCGCGCTGATCCCGGCGCCAGCGGAGCAGACCATACGGCAGCAGATCCTGGCAGCCTTTCACTCGGCCGGTTTCCGGCCACCGGACGTCTTCACCGTCACCCCGGCCGCCGGAGCCCGGCGCATCGCCTGATGCCCCCAGCGCCTAGGAAGACAGCGTTTGCGTGAGGCGGTGTTTGAGCACGACAGCGTTTGAGATCGGGCGTTTGAGGAAGGTCAGGCGTTTGAGTGAGACGGTAATCACGTCCACAATGGAGTCATGTCTGCATCCACGCCTGCGTCCGCTCCAGAAGCGGTTATTGTCTCCGTTGCCCGCGGCCCCATCGGCCGGGCGTTTAAGGGCTCCCTCAAAGACGAGCGCCCGGATGACCTGGCCGCTGCCATGGTCGGGGCCGCCCTGACCAAGGTTCCGGAGCTGGATCCGGCTACGCTCGATGACCTCTACCTGGGGTGTGCCGAGCCCAGCGGGGAAGCCGGCTCCAACATGGCCCGCGTGGTGAGTGTGCTGGCCGGCCTGGACACCGTTCCGGCAGCCACCATTAACCGCTTCTGCGCCTCCAGCATCCAGACTCTGCGGATGGCCTTCCACGCCATCCGTGCCGGTGAGGGGCACGCCTTTGTCGCGGCAGGCGTCGAATCCGTCTCCCGTTACCGCGATTGGAGAGGCGCAGGAGAGACGGATAGGGGCAACCACAATACAAGGTTCGACGGCGCCGGCCGCCGCGCAACTGCGATGGCAGCAGCCAACACAACGTGGACCGACCCGAGGTTGGACGGTGAGCTGCCGGACATTTATCTCGCCATGGGCCAGACAGCGGAGAACGTGGCCACCTCGCTGCGCATAGGCCGGCATGAGCAGGATCAGTGGGGTGTGCAGAGCCAGAACCGAGCCGAGTCGGCCGTGGCCAGTGGTTTTTACGCCCGCGAGATCACCCCGTACACCCGGCGCGACGGCGTCGTGATCGATCGGGACGACTCCCCCCGCGCTGGCGTCACGATGGAATCCGTCGCCTCACTACAACCGGCCTTCCGGCCCGATGGCACGGTCACCGCGGGCAACGCCTGCCCATTGAACGACGGCGCCGCTGCCGCCGTCGTCATGAGCGACCTCCGGGCCCGCGAACTGGGGCTCACGCCAATGGCGCGCATCGTGTCCACGGGAGTCAGCGCTCTCTCGCCGGAGATCATGGGTCTGGGCCCGATCGAGGCCACCCGCCGCGCCCTGAACCTGGCCGGTCTAGGTATCAACGACATCGACCTGGTGGAGCTGAACGAAGCCTTTGCCGTGCAGGTGATAGCCAGCCGGCGCGAACTGGGCATCGACCCGGCCAAGCTCAACGCCTTCGGCGGGGCCATCGCACTCGGCCACCCCTTCGGCATGACCGGCGTGCGAATGGTCACCACACTGCTGAACGGCCTGGCGACGACGGACGGCACCTTGGGCTTGACCACCCTGTGTGTGGGTGGCGGGCAGGGCATGGCACTCGTCTTGGAGCGGTTGAATTAACGGGTGGGAGGCTGCGGAGGGGCTGGTGGCTGCTGCCGCCCGGGATCGCTGCCCCACTGCTGGCCGGGCTGCTCCGCCGAATATTCCCCACCGTGGGATCGGTGGCCCCAGCGGCCTGGACCTCGCTGAGTCTCAGCAGCGTGCGGCGGCTAATTATTTCGCATGATGGCGAGTAAGCGCAGGATCTCCACATACAGCCAGACCAACGTCACGGTCAGCCCGAACGCGGCGGTCCAGGAGTACTGGGCCGGAACCCCGTTCCGCACGCCGCCCTGGATGGAGGTGAAGTCCATCACCAGCGAGAAGGCCGCCAGGCCGATGGCCAGCAGGCCCAGCACCAGCCCGAACGGGATGCTGGTCCCCGGGATGTGCATGCTCCGGATACCCCAGGGGCTATCGGTGACGTTGAAGATCATTAGGCCGAAGTTCAAAAGCGAGAACACCAGGTAGCCGCCGATGGCTATCATGAAGATCTTCGTCATCTTCGGAGTCGCCCGGACCTTGCCGCTCTTGAACAGCAGCAGCGTCACGGCGAAAACGGACAGTGTGCCCAGCACGGCCTGCACCACGATGCCCGGGAACATGCCCTCAAGGAAACCGGAGATGCCGCCCAGGAACACGCCCTCCGCAGCCGCGTAGAGCATCATCAGCGCCGGTGACGGTTCACGCTTGAACGAGTTCACCAGACCGAGCACCAAGCCGACAATCATGCCGGGGATGGTCAACACCGGGAAGATCCAGCCCACGGCTGCCCCGGCCAGCACCAGAGCAAGCATGCCCACGGTCTTGATGATGACGTCGTCGAGCGTCATCCGGCCTGTCTGCACGGGACCGGCCGATGGGGCGTTGTACAGGTCCTGCAGCTGCTGCGGATTCAGCCCGGCATCTTTGGTCGCGTAATCGGCGCCCTGGTATCCCTGGTTCTGCAGCTGGCCTTGGAACGCCGGCTTGGGATTGAAATTCTTGTTGTTGGCAAATACGGGGTTTCCGCTGACAGCCATGATGCGGTGTCCTCCACTCGGGGGCAGGTTATCAAACCTAAGCCTAACAAGTTTGACGAATCGCCGGGGGAAATAGTTCCGGCCATCCCTGCGCCCGGGAGCTCGATTCGCCTGTCGATCGCGTTCCTTTGCTCACAGGATTCCACGCGGGTCGGCCGATTGCCAGGCTGGGAGCCGGACCAAATAATATGATTGGGAATCCCTGAACAATAGGCACAAATCGTAGCCAGAGCTTTGGGCGTCGACAATGAGAGACTGCTGGGCGGCCAGGAGTTCAATGGCCAATCCGACGTCTATCGTGGCCGGGTCGATGTGGAGGAGATTAGCGACCGCTCCCCGGCGGTGGCCACCACCTGCGTCGCGCAGCGGAATAATGGCCTGCCACCTCGCAAATTGAAGTCCCCAAAAAGAGGGCCCCTGCTCTGCATAGCCGCAGGTCAAGAGCCTCTTTCATTGTGCCCCAACAGGGACTCGAACCCTGACTGTGCAGATTTTAAGTCTGCTGCCTCTGCCGATTGGGCTATTGGGGCCCGGCGTCCAGCGTACTCGATCCGCTGTACAGGAGGGAAAACACGCTCACGAAACGCGAACGGCGCCCGCCGGCGGGAACCGGGAAGGGCGCCGTCGGGCACCAAAATCTGCCAGCGTTACTCGGCCCCGACCGGGACCCCGTTTTTCGCGGCCGTAGCCGAAGCGGAAGCCGGCGCGTCGGCCGGCTTGGCCGCCGGCTTCGGCGCGGGGCCCGCTGCGGCGCGGAAGGCCGCGCGGGGACGGTCCAGGTCCAGCAGCGCCGTGGCGTCCCTGCCCACAAACAGGCTGATGAACCAGGCCGAAATGACGCGCCATTTACGCTCGAACGTCGGCATCGCCAGGCCGTGGTAGCCGCGGTGCGCCAGCCAGGCCGGCCAGCCCTTGAGTCCGACGCCCATAATGTTGGCAACGCCCTTCCACTCACCGAAGCCGGCCACAGCACCGAGGCTCTTGTGCTTGTAATCCGTCAGCGGCTTGTCAAAGCGTGAGGCCCACAGGTTGCTGGCCAGACGCTTTGCCTGGCGGAGTGCGTGCTGGGCGTTCGGGACGCAGAAGCCCGCTACTCCGCCGCCGGTCAGATCCGGAACGGCGGCGACGTCGCCGGCCGCCCAGGCGTTCTTGATCGCCCCGAATTCACCGGTGACACGCAGATCAGCGCCAACCTGGACACGTCCGCGCGGATCGATCGGGAAGTCGGTGGAACGGACCATCGGGTTTGCCTGCACTCCTGCGGTCCAGATCAGCGTGTCCGCGTCAAATTCCTGCGCGACGGTCTTATCCGGCATATTGATCAGGCTCATGTGGTTGTCCACGGCGCTGGCCAGGGAGGTATTGAGCAGAACCTCGATGTTGCGGCTGCGCAGGTGCTCAATGACCCATTCCGACTGCGGTTGCGTGACCTCGGGCATGATCCGCCCCATCGCCTCAACCAGCACGAACCGAAGTTCTGCGACGTTCAGCCGCGGGTTCTGCTTGGCCGCGGTGCGGGCCATGTCCTCGAGTTCGGTGATGGTTTCGATGCCGGCAAAACCGCCGCCGACGACGACGAACGTCAAGGCGCGCTTACGCTTGGCCGGATCCGTCTCGGTGGAGGCCGCTTCGATCCGGTCCAGGACCTGGTTGCGGACGGCAACGGCCTCTTCGATGGTTTTCATGCCAATCCCGTTTTCCGCCAGGCCGTTGATCGGGAAGGTCCGGGTGATGGAACCGGCTGCCACGACGACGTCGAAGTACGGGAGTTCAAAGTGCTCTCCGCCGTCCGCCGGGGCTACCACGGCGGTGCGGTTTTCATGGTCGATGCTGGTGACGGAGCCCTGGATGAGCTCGGTCTGCCGCAGGTGCTTGCGGTGCGAGACCACGGCGTGGCGGGCCTCGATAGTGCCGGCAGCGACCTCCGGAAGGAAGGGCTGATACGTCATGTAGGGCAGCGGATCAACCACGGTGACGATGCCACCGGCGCTGGCGATCTTCTTCTGCAGACGCAGTGCCACGTAGAGGCCGACGTAGCCGCCGCCGACTATGAGAACGCGCGGACGATCCAGGAACTGGGGTGTAGGAGCCATGCCTCCATGGTACAAGACTTTGTGAAAACATTCACTAACGGTTTCCGGGTTCGCTCTCAGCGGGAGAATCCACGGGTTTCCGGCTCCCTGGGGCCACGGCTGGGCGCGATGGGGGGCTGCCGTACCGGTCGGCGGACCGGTCAGCGGTAAGGTCGGCAGACTGGTCGGCGGCGTCCCGCCCTCGGCGGGCTACGAGCAGGTGAATGGTCCCGCCCGCCAGGATGGCCAGGAACAATGCCAAGAAGCCGATCACCACGGTGCCGGGCAGTGCACCGTCCAGCTCCGACGGTGCGAGCGCCACCGGAACCGTCGGAACAGGCAGGGCCGGGGCAGGCGCGGATGTCGCGCCCGGGCTGCCGGGCGGGGTATGCGCAGGGATAGCCTCGGTGCGCCGATGAACCCGAATCCAGTCGGCGATGCTTCCCAACGGATTTTCGCTCACGACCGGAACATCCGCCGTCACAGCGGCCTCGGCGTCGAGCAAGCCGTAACCGTACAGCGCATTGGGGATCGGCTCGCCTTTCCCCTTGGCAGTCGTCACGATCCGGTTGATCACCTGGGCCGCCGACATGTCCGGAAACTCGGACCGGATCAGCGCCGCGACGCCAGCCACGATCGGTGCCGCCCCCGACGTACCGCTCCAGTCCGCGTACCCGCCGCCGGGCAGACCGCCCACCAGCTTCTCCGCCGGCGCGGAGACCCCGATGGTGATGCCTTGGGAGGAGGAATCCTGGCTGACCGTACCGTCATGGTCCAGGCCGGCCACAGCCAGGACGCCCGGGATGGTGGCCGGCGCCCCGACCTGTGCGCTGCCGGTCTTCCGGTTGCCCGCGGCCGCAACGATCACCACGTCCTTTTGCTGGGCATAAAGAAATGCATCGTCCCAGCTCTGCGGCCAGGCCGTCGAGGTGCTGCCCAAGGACATGTTGATCACCTTGGCGCCGTTATCCACTGCCCAGCGCACGGCAGCGGGTATCTGTTCCTCGACGCTTTTCCCGGATGGGTTGGTGCTGCCCAGCCAGGCGGAAACCGTCAGCAGTTGGGCCTCGGGAGCCACCCCGATGACGCCGTCGTCTCCGGGTCCTACTTGAGTCGGGATGGGCCTCCCGTCGGGACCGGCCGACGCCGAACCGGACGCCGCATGTCCACGACCCGCCAACAGGGTGGCCACCAGCGTGCCATGCACCGGCTCAGCGCCGATCCCCTTCTGGCCATCGGCGCCGCCGGAACCGGAGACATCGGTGCCGCCGACCACGGCACCGTTGAGATCCGGATGGGTGCCGTCAATACCGCTGTCGATGACGGCAACCTTAACACCAGCGCCCTTGGAGACATCCCAGGCCTTGGTGATGCCGTACGTGTCGAGCCAGTACTCGCGGTTGCGGATGTCGTCGGCGCTTGCCGGCGAGGCTGTGGCAAGTCCCGCCATTGACATTCCCGCGAAGACGGCAAGCGTGAGCAAGACCGCGGCTGCGGGCCGCAGCATCGTTGGTAGCTGCATCTATTTCCCGTCATCCTCGTCAGTGCCGACCACATCGGTGTTGACCTCTTCAGCCGTGGCCACCGGTGGCCACGGCTGAAGAGCCTAGTCCTGCCGGGAGATCCCCAACGCTATGCCGTCCAGAATATCGTGTTCACTCGCCGTAACCGAGTCGACCCGCCCCGCGGTGAGGACACCGAGCCTGGCGACCACCGTCCGCCAGATCAGCGCACCGGCACCAATGACATCCACCCTGCCCGGATGCATAAACGGCAGTGCCTGACGCTGTGCGCGCGTCATCTGGAGCAGATCCGTGCAGGCCCGGATGATCTGGGCTGCCGGCAGAACGGCACCGTGGATCTGCCCGCGGTCGTAACCGGGCAGGTTCAGAGCCTGCGCCGTGATGGTGGTCACCGACCCGGCCACGCCGACCAGGCTGTCCACCTCCGCCAGCGGTACGGTGGCCAGCACGGCGGAGATATTGTCCTCGATTTCGGCCTCTGCCGCGGTGATCTCGGCAGCCGTCGGCGGATCACTGAGCAGGTACCGCTCGGTGAAGCGCACGCAGCCCATATTTGTGCTGATTCCGGCCTGGACACCCGCGGAGTTTCCGGCCACAAATTCAGTGCTTCCGCCACCAAGATCCACCACGAGCGCCAGCGGCAGGCCCAGGCCGGGCAGCACGCTGGCCGCACCTGCGAACGACAGGGCCGCTTCTTCGTCGCCGCTCACCACTTCCGGTTCAACTCCGAGTCGGGCGCGGATTCCGTCGATGAAGACCTGCCGGTTCTGCGCGTCCCGGGTCGCTGAGGTGGCCACGAACCGCACGCGCTGTGCCCCATGGGTCCTGATCAGCTCCGCATAGTCCTCCGTGGCGGCGAAGGTCCGCGCCAGCGCCTCCTCCGTCAGCCTGCAGGTCGCATCCACTCCCTGTCCCAGCCGGACCACCCGCATTTCACGGTGCACATCCGTAAGGACGCCGTCGTCGTTATCGGCAATTAACAGGCGGATCGAATTCGTTCCGCAATCAATGGCGGCTACACGCATGGGAGACCTTTCTTGGCGCAGTTCATTGGCCGGAGAGGCCCACGTTAGCCCGTGTTCGTCCGGGGCGGGGACATTACGGTGTCTGGTGCATGTGTTTAACATGCCGGCTCAGGTCCCGGGCCGGAACGGGACTCTCCGTGTCCCAGGCACCGACGCAGTAGCAGCGGTCCCGGGTCCACCATTCGACTATCCCCTCGATAGTCTCATCGCCCAACGGGTTGACGCCGGGGCCGGCAGCCAAGGCATGGCCCACCAGGACATGCAGGCACTTCACCCGGGTGGGCATGCCGCCGGCCGAGATGCCGTCGATCTCGGGGACGGGACCGGTACCGGCCCGTGCGCCGATTTCCGCCCGAGCCTGCAGATAAGCCTCATGCGCGCTGCGGTAGGCTGCCGCCAGTCCGGGCTCGGCCAGAAGCCGCTCGCTCATCCGGTTCATCAGGCCTGCGGCCTCAAGCCGCGAGACGGCGGCCGTAATCACGGGGTGGGTCAGATAATACGTCGTCGGAAAGGGGATTCCATTACTGAGCCGTGGAGCGGTGGCGGCCACCAGTGGGTTACCGCAGACACAGCGGGCCGGTATTTCGACGACGTCGCGGACCGGGCGGTTAAGCTGGCGGCTTAGGGTGTTCAGATCCTCAGCCGTGGGGACACGTCCCGAATCGGATGCGGATGTGGGGGCTGGTGTGGTCACCGACGTCCTTCCTGGAAAATTGGGCCGTGGTGGTCCGTGGCCGCGGGGCTGTGGCAGTGGCGGTGCTGATCGGTCCACCAGTGTCAGGGGTACGGAATGCTAGCCGATGGCGGACCGCTTGATCGATTCCCAGAGCCCGTCGACCCACGGCAGGTTTCCGTTCGGAGCAGCCTGGGACTTCGAATCCATGCTCTTCTCCGGCTGCGCGCTTATTCCATCGGCTCCGTACACCCAGTAGCCGGTTTCTCCTGGCATCACCATGTTAACCCGGTCCCGGGCCTGCTGCTTGTTGTACGCCGGGTCGCTCCAGCGGGACAGCTCGCTTTTCAGGTCCGACTGCTGCTGCGTTTTGGCTGCGATGTCCTGGCTCAACGCGGTAATCTGCGCCCGCTGCTGCAGATACGTGTGTACGGAGGGCGCGAGCAGTACGGTGATGGTCAGCAGGACGACGGCGAGGGCCAGCAGGCGCCCGGAGAAGGCACGGGCCGGAACCGGCCTCGGCGCCGCGCCGGCTGCGGAGCCGGCCGGCTTTGCGACTGCGGGTTTACTGTCCGACGATCTGCCCGGTCCGCGGTTGCGTCCCCACGGCTTCCTGCCCCACGACTTCTTGCCCGAAGGTGTCGGGCTGGCCGCCCCCGACGAGCCGATCACCGATGCGCCGCCTGCTGATGAACCGGACGCCGGTGAACTGTCCGACGAAGCGGCCCGGGGCGTGCCGTTGGGCAGCTCGCCCGGGCGTCCGTCTCCGGCGCTCCCGCCGCGCGCACCGGCGGGTGCCTGTGCGCGGGGGACTTTGGGACGACGGGTGGTCATGATTCTCCTGAAGTTCGGCAGTAGCTGCGGCCGGGCTCCCGGCCAGTTCACGCCCGGCGGCCGGGGCGCCGCGGCTTCACGAGTGAAGGCCGCGGCGGGACCGGCTAAGGCTTGGAGTTAACCTTAGCCAGTCGCGGGGCCTTACTTGGCCGTGAAACGCGGGAAGGCGGCCGAGCCGGCGTAACGCGCGGCGTCGTCGAGCTCTTCTTCAATGCGCAGCAGCTGATTGTATTTGGCCACCCGCTCGGAACGCGCGGGCGCACCTGTCTTGATCTGACCGGCATTCGTGGCAACACAGATATCCGCGATGCTGGTGTCCTCGGTCTCACCGGAGCGGTGCGAGGTAATCGTGGTGTATCCGGCGCGCTGAGCCAGCGACACGGCGTCGAGGGTCTCCGTCAGCGTGCCGATCTGGTTCACCTTGACCAACAGGGAATTGGCCGTCTTCGCGTCGATTCCGCGCTGCAGCCGCTCCGGGTTGGTGACGAAAAGATCGTCGCCCACGATCTGGACCCTGTCGCCGATGGCGTCGGTGAGGGTCTTCCACCCGTCCCAATCGTCCTCGTCCAGCGGGTCCTCAATGGAAACCAGCGGATAGTCACGAACCAGTTCCTCGTAGTAGGCGCTCATGTCCGCAGCCGTCAGGGAGTTGCCCTCGAACTGGTAGGTGCCGTCCTTAAAGAACTCCGAGGACGCGACATCCAGTGCCAGTGCCACGTCCTTGCCGGGGGTGTAACCAGCCTTCTTGATGGCCTCCAGGATTAGATCAAGCGCGGCACGGTTGGACGGCAGGTTGGGCGCGAAGCCGCCCTCATCTCCCAGCCCGGTAGAGAGCCCCTTCTCCTGCAGCACGGACTTGAGGTTGTGGTAGACCTCCACTCCCCAGCGCAGGCCCTCGGAGAATGTTGCCGCGCCGAGCGGGACCACCATGAATTCCTGGATGTCGACATCGGAATCCGCGTGCGACCCGCCGTTGAGAATGTTCATCAGCGGCACGGGCAGCACATGGGCATTCGGGCCGCCCAGGTAGCGGTACAGCGGCAGGTCTGAGGAATCCGCGGCGGCACTGGCGACGGCCAGCGAAACACCCAAGATGGCGTTGGCGCCCAGGTTTGACTTGTTCGGGGTGCCGTCGAGCTCCAGCATGGTCTGGTCAATCAGTCGCTGGTCCGTAGCATCGAAGCCGATAAGCGCCGGCGCGATGGTGTCGATGACCGCGTCGACGGCCTGCCGGACGCCTTTGCCCTGGTAGCGGCCCTTCTCATTGTCACGGCGTTCCGCTGCCTCGAAGGCGCCGGTGGACGCGCCGGACGGGACGGCCGCGCGCCCTACCGATCCGTCGTCGAGCCCCACCTCTACCTCAACCGTCGGGTTGCCTCGGGAATCCAGAATTTCGCGTGCATGAATGGCATCAATAATGGCCATGGATGGCTCCTAAGATGTGTTGTCCAGAGTCTTGGGTAACTGGCGGATGGAAGTCGACCTCGCTGTCCTACCTAGCCTAGCGCGTTGCCGGCGGCCCAGACCCACGTCCAGCCGACACCGGGGCTCGGGAGCACGGTTGGGGACGTGTGGTCGCCGCGCGGAATCCGGGATCGGATACCGCGGAAGATTCGAAAAATGTCTTGACTGTCCATTTACAGCGATATATCGTTGACCTATCGCGAAGTTTCTTGAAGAACACCCGCAATCCCGGGGCAACGGCGTGAGCGTGTCCGCCGCCCGGGCCACTGGGGGCGTCCCGGCCGTCCAACCGGCCGCGCCAGACAGAGCAAGCATCCAGACAGAGCAAGCAGACAGACAGAGCAAGCCGGGAGGAATCCCCCGGCATACCTCCCCTGTTAGAACGAAAGTACTCATCATGAACAGCAATGAAGCTTTCCCCAACGACAGAAATCCGGCCGGCCGGGAAGGCGAGGAACGGCAATCCTTCGGCGGCCCACCACACGGATGTGGCCAGCACGACCACGGCCCGTCGAACGCCCACGGTTCCCCGCCGGATCCGGCGTCAGAATCGTGCAGCGACCCCTCGGGAGAGTCCGGACGCGGCTGGGGTCCGGGCGGCTGGGGTCCAGGCGACCGGGATCCGGGTGCCCGGGGCCACCGCGGTGGTGGCCGCGGGGGTCCCGGTTTCGGAGGTCCGGGGCTCCCGGGTTTCGGCGCCCCGGGGTTCCCGGGCTTCGGCGGTCCGGGGCTCCCCGGATTCGGCCGGGGATTCGGGCCGGGCGGCCGGGCCCGCAAGGGCAATGTCCGCAGTGCCATCCTGTCCCTACTCAGCCAGGCTAGCTACAACGGTTATGGCCTCATCAAGGCCATCGTCGTCCACACGGATGGCGCTTGGCGTCCCAGCCCCGGATCCATCTATCCGGCCCTCGCGGCGCTGCAGGCCGAGGAGCTCATCAGCCCGGTCGGCGAAGGGCGCCGGACCGAGTTTGAGCTCACGGGGCAAGGCAGGGACTATGTGGCCGGTCATCACGAGGAAATGGCCGCGGTCTGGCAAGAGGTCAGCGAGGAAGCGGGCGTCGGCCAGGAACTGCGTCTGAGTAGCGGCAAACTCATGGGGGCGGTACGGCAGATCGGCGCCGACGGCACCGAGGAGCAGCAGCGGAGCGCCACGGCAGCCCTCGACGTAGCGCGCCGTACCATCTACAAGCTGCTCTCTGACTGACCTGCCCTCAGGCCACTTGTCCACAGGACAAGGCAGCCTCCCGAGCACCAGCTCCCGATCAGCCGTCCCCGAGCCCCGGATCTCCTGCACAGTCCGAATGAACAGCACAAACAACTGCCCGGCAGCCGCGGCCCGAAAGCGGGTCCATCACAGCTGCCGGGCAGTCGCTTAGCCGGGGCTGATTTCGGAGGTCTGGAAGCGGCGGACGGCCGAGCGCAGGGCACGCTCGGCGTCCAGCCCGGCCGCACGCGCGGAGCGGACGACGGCGAACAGCACGTCCCCAAGTTCGTCCTCCGTCCGCGGGCCGGAAGCGGCGAGGCCGGCACCGGCAGGGTCAAGCAACCCCGCGCCAGCCGCGGAGCGCGCGCGGGCGGCGCGGTCCAGCGATTTCTGCGCCAAGGCCAGCGCTGGCAAGGCTCTGGGGATGCCGTGAAACGGGGACTCTGTGCCGGCGCTGACTGATTTCTCCCCAGCCGTGAATTCCCCCGGCTTGGCTTCGCCCGGCTTGGATTCGCCTGCCTTGGATTCCCCAGCCTGATTCTCCCCGGCCTTGATCCGATGCCAGGTGGTTTCGATCGTGGCGATGTCCGTGGGGAAGGTGTCCTGCAGCGATCCGTCCGACTGGAAGACGTGCGGACTACGGCGGATCAATTTATCTGCCAGGGCCTGCGCGACGTCCGCAATATCAAAGCCACCTACTTCCTGCGCCAGCCGGGCGTGCAGCACCACCTGCAGCAGGATGTCGCCGACTTCGCCCTTGATCTCGTCGCCGGATCCGGTCTCGATTGCCTCGACGAGCTCGTATGACTCCTCAATGAGGTACTGCACCAGCGATTCATGCGTCAGCGCCCGCATCCAGGGGCAGTGCGTCCGCAGCTGATCAATGACCTCAATTAGGCGCAGCAGCGCCGTTGCCGGGTCGGCTGGGGGAGGCATGTCAGCGTCCGCCGGTATAGGCCTCAATGAGGTGATCGGCCAGCGCCTCACGGTCCTCCAACGGCAGGAAGGCCGCCTCCGCCGCGTTCAAGGACAGGGCCAGCAGATCATCCAGGTCATAGTCGAAGATGTCCACCAGCAGCTCGAACTCATCGGTAAGCGTGACCCCGCTCATCAGCCGGTTGTCCGTGTTGATGGTCACCCGGAAGCCGGTCTGGTACAGCAGGTCCAGTGGATGGTCCGCGATGCTGCCGCCGAATCCGGCGATGGCCCCCGTCTGCAGGTTCGAGGACGGGCAGATTTCCAGCGCAATACCGCGGTCCCGCACCCAGGCGGCAAGCTCCCCCATGGTCACGACGCCAACCGTGTCCTCATCATCGGCACCGTCATCGGCACCGTCGAAATCCCCGCCGGCCGTGCGGGAGTCCGCGCCGGCTTCCTCGGCGTCCTCCGCCGCGACGTACTCCACCTCGATGTCCTCGGCGATGCGTACGCCATGCCCCAGCCGCTGGGCACGGCCGTGCACCAGCGCGTCCTGGATGCTCTCCAGTCCGGCTGCTTCACCGGCATGCACGGTCGCCGGAAAATTGTGCTCGGCCAGGTAGGTAAAGGCGTCCTTGAAGCGCGAGGGAAGGAAGCCCTCCTCCGCCCCGGCGATGTCAAAGCCCACGGCCCCGGAGTTCCGGTGGCGGACGGCCAGCTCGGCGATTTCCTGGCCGCGGTCCGCGTGCCGCATGGCCGTGATCAGCTGCCCCACCTGGATATGCCGTCCTGATTCCTCCACCGAGGCCACCCCGGCTTCCAGACCTTCCTGCACGGCTTCAACCGTTTCATCCAGAGTCAGGCCGGCCGTCAGGTGCTGCTCGGGTGCCCAGCGCACTTCGCCGTAGACGACGCCGTCGTCCGCCAGATCTTCAACGAACTCCCGGGCAACCCGGATCAGGCCGTCCCGTGTCTGCATTACTGCGATGGTGTGGTCGAAGGTTTCCAGGTAGCGGACCAGCGAACCGGAATCAGCCGACTCGCGGAACCACTCGGCCAAGGCCACCGGGTCCGTGGAGGGCAGCTTATGCCCGGCCGCGGCTGCCAGTTCGATGATGGTGGCGGGGCGGAGACCTCCGTCCAAATGATCGTGCAGGGAAACCTTCGGCAGGCTCTGCAGGTCCAAAGCCTTCTCGGATGCGGTCATGGCGTCTTGCGCGGATTCAGTCACCGTTCAACTCTAACGCCCTGATCCCTGGCGCTGTCGGTTCGCACGCCGTCCGCCGCGGGAGTCCCGGCCGGCAGCGGATCGGCCGACGGCGGCACTCGGGTCGCCGTCGTCGCCCGTTCCGCCTCCGCCCGGTCGGGTTGGTCCGCGGCTGGCTGACTTCCTGCTGACTGACCCGCTGCGGGGCTGGATTTCGCCCGTTTGCCGAGCCATCGGTGGAAGAACTTCATCGCGTTATCAACGATGAAACCCATGAGGATGGCAAACACGATGGCGATGCCCACGCCCAGCAGCGGGTTGTGATGCACCCATCGTCCGGCAAAGCTACCGATGCCCACCGAATATCCGGACCAGGTCAGGGCCGCGGCGAAGTCCAGCCAGAAGAACTTCTTCCAGGGGAAGCGCGTTGCGCCGGCGGTGAAGTTGACGGCAATCCGGCCCACCGGAATATACCGAGCGGTGAAAATCAGGATGGCTCCGCGCTTGTCCAGTTCCTTGCGCGCCCACTCAAACGCCTTCGCCGTCCGCGGCCTGCGCATCCAGCGGAATCGGGTGACGCCGAGCTTGCGCCCCAGGAAATAAGCAATGTTATCTCCCATGATGGCGCCGATGGCGCCGCCGGCCAGCAGCAGCCAGATGTTCGGCTCCCCCAGCCTGGCGGAAATCGCGGCGAGGGCCACAATGGCTGTTTCGCTGGGGAGGAACAGAAAGAAGCCATCGATCAGGCAAAAGAGCATCACCAACGGCACAATCCACCATTGGTTTGCCGAATGCTCAATCAAACGGTTCAGCTCGCCCATGAGGTGGGGTAAGGCATTCAGCAGGTCCACTGGGGACGATTCCTCTCCGGGGGTGGGATACTATAGTTTCCCACGCCACGGGCACCCGCGCCATCAATCCTTCGGCCTACATTTCGCGCCCCTGCTCCACCCTGGGGATGAGCCTTCCGGCCGCATTCCTAGCCGATGCGACCAAGGATGAGCTTGGCCGCCGGCCGCGAGCCTTCCGGAGCGATCAGCACCGCCTCCGCGAGCGCTTCCCGGGCCCGCGCGAACTTCTCTGGAGTGTCCGTCAGCAGCGTCATGAGTGGCTCCCCCGCCCGGACCAGTGCACCGGGTTTGGCGTGCATCCGCACGCCGGCTCCAGCTTGGACAGCGTCCTCTTTGCGCGCACGCCCGGCACCCAGGCGCCAGGCTGCGACGCCGACGGCCAAGGCGTCCAGCCGCAGCAGGACCCCGTCCGCCGGAGCGTAGATCACGTCCGATTCCCTGGCCGCCGGGAGCTGTGCCTGCGGGTCACCGCCCTGGGCCGAAATCATCCTGTTCCAGACGTCCATTGCCCGGCCGTCCTTGAGCGCCGCCGCGGGATCGGCGCCGTGCACGCCGGCGCCGGACAGCATTTCTTCGGCCAGCCGGACGGTCAGTTCGACGACGTCTTCCGGGCCGCCGCCGGCGAGCACCTCGAGGGACTCCTGAACCTCGATCGCGTTCCCGGCGGTCAGCCCCAGTGGCGTGTCCATATTTGTCAGCAGCGCCACGGTACTGACCCCGGCGTCCTGGCCCAGGGCCACCATGGTCTCGGCCAGCTCGCGGGCCATCCCCTCGGTCTTCATAAAGGCCCCCGAACCGACCTTCACATCCAGCACCAGGGAGCCGGTGCCTTCGGCAATTTTCTTGCTCATGATCGAGGAAGCGATCAGCGGTATCGATTCCACCGTGCCGGTGACATCACGGAGCGCGTAGAGCTTCTTATCGGCCGGTGCCAGCCCGGCACCGGCGGCGCAGATCACGGCCCCCACCTCGCTGAGCTGGCGCATCATGTCGTCATTGCTGAGTTCGGCCCGCCAGCCCGGAATGGATTCCAGCTTGTCCAGGGTACCCCCAGTGTGACCGAGCCCCCGGCCGGAGAGCTGCGGGACGGCCACACCGAACACCGCGACCAGCGGCGCCAGCGGAAGCGTGATCTTATCCCCTACGCCCCCGGTGGAGTGCTTGTCGCTGGTGGCCTTGGGTGCTCCGGCCGGACCGCGCAGGCCGGAGAAGTCGAGCCGTTCTCCGGAGGCAATCATGGCCGCGGTCCACGCCGAGATTTCCTCCCGCCCCATGCCATTGAGCAAGATGGCCATGTTCAGCGCGGCCATTTGTTCCTCGGCTATGGTGCCGCGCGTGTAAGCGTCAATGGTCCAGTCGATTTGCCCGCGCGTCAGCGTGCCGCGGTCCCGCTTGGTACGGATAATGTCGACGGCGTCGAAGGTCTCGGTCACGGGGTTTCCTCCAGATGTTGGGGCCCGAACGCATCGGGCAGCACTTCGTCCATTGTTTTGATGCCCCGGGTGGTCATGAGCTGCATTCCGGGCGCGCGGAATTCATACAGCAGCTGCCGGCAGCGACCGCACGGCATCAGTACAGCACCCTGCGAGTCCACACAATAGAAAGCTGCCAGCAGTCCGCCGCCGGACAGCTGGAGATTTCCGATCAGGGTGCATTCGGCGCAGAGTGTGAGGCCATAGCTCGCATTCTCCACATTGCAGCCGCTGATGATCCGGCCATCGTCGGTCAGCCCCGCTGCGCCGACAGGAAACTTCGAATACGGCGCATAAGCGCGCAACATCGCTTCCCTGGCTGCGCCGGCCAGCGCGGCCCAATCGACGGGATCTGCCATCTCCCTAACCCTTCACATAGGGGACGCCGCTGGCGGCCGGCGCGCGCGACTTGCCCACCAGCCCCGCCACGGCCAAGATGGTCAGTGCGTACGGCAGCATCGCCAGGAACTGCCCGTCCACCGGGGTGACCGCCAGCTGCAGGATGCTCTTCAGGTTTCCGGCCACGCCGAACAGCATGGCCGCAAGAAAGGCGCCGATCGGATTCCAGCGCCCGAAGATCAAGGCCGCCAGGGCGATGAACCCGAGGCCGCCGGTCATGTCCTTGCTGAAGCTGCTGACAGCCACCAGCGTGAAGTACGCGCCGCCAACGCCGGCCACCGCTCCGCCGGCGAGCACGTTCAAAAACCGGGTGCGGTTGACATTGATGCCCATGGTGTCCGCCGCCTGCGGGTGCTCTCCCACGGCACGGATGCGCAGCCCCCAGCGAGTGTGGAACAGCGCAAACCAGATCCCCGCCACGAGTACCAGCATCAGGTAGCCCAGGATGGACTGGCGGAAAAACGTCGGCCCGATGATCGGGATTTCGCTCAGTAGCGGGACCGGCAGGTTGGGCAGGTGCGGCGGCTGGTTGTAGATGGTGGCACCGCCCACCTTGATCTTCATGATCTTCTCGAAAAGGAATCCGGTCAGGCCGGCCACCAGCACGTTCAGCACCACCCCAACGATGATCTGGTTGACCAGGTATTTGATGCTGAACGCCGCCAGCATAAACCCCACCAGCACCCCGGCGACGGCAGCCGCGAGCAGTCCGGCGAAGGCATTTCCGGTGATGGAACCGACCAGCGCCGCGGTAAAGGCCCCCGCGAGCAGCTGGCCCTCAATGGCGATGTTGACCACACCGGAACGTTCGCACAGCACTCCCGAGAGCGAGCCGAACACCAACGGGGTGACAATGAGCATGGCCCCGGTGGACAGCCCCACCAACGTGATGTTCTGCGTCTTAGTGCCGCCGATGATCCAGATCAGGAAACCGGCCACGAACAGCACCGTGAAGGAGGATGTCACCGCCCGCGACGTTCTGCCCACCGTCCTGGTCTGCAGATAGGACATCGCCGCCAGGACCACACAGCCCAATGCGGCGATGATGCCGGTAATCTTCGCGGGCAGCACCAGGTCCGGCAGCTGCCAGGCATCCGAGTCCTGCGAGAGCCGGAAGGTTGCCCGGCCATCGGGTCCGAAGACCGCGAAGACGACGGCGGCGAACGCCGCCATGAACCCGAAAGCGATCGGTACTTTCCAGCTCCGGACGGCAAGCTGGTCCCGGACTGTGCTGGTCGCTGTGCTCATACTGCAGCTCCTCGGGTGGCCTGCGCGGAGATGGTCGGCGGCTTGATGGTCGGCGGGTTGATGGTCGGCGACTTGACCCGGAAGATCGCGCGGATCAATGGCGGCGCTGCGATGAACAGCACGATCAGGGACTGGACCACCAGCACAATGTCGATGGAAACGTCCGCGTTGACCGCCATGGAGGTACCGCCGGCTTTGAAAGCGCCGAAGAGCAGCGCGGCAAAAAAGGTGCCCCAAGGGGTCGACCGGCCCAAGAGGGCCACGGTGATGGCGTCGAAACCGATATTGCCTGCCACATCCGCGTCCAGCGACCGCTCCGTGCCGGAGATCTGGGACACGCCGGCCAGTCCGGACAGCCCGCCGGAGATCAGCATGACCACAATGTAGCCGCGGGAGACCACCATCCCTGCTGTCCGGGCGGCATTCGGGTTCGCCCCGATGGCCCTGAACTCGAAGCCCAGGGTCGAGCGGTTCAACAGCCAGGCGATAGCAATCACCGCGAGCACCGCCAGAATGAATCCGGCATTCAGCCGGAAGTTGGGCCCCAGCAGCAGTGGGAAGACCGCAGAGCCCGGCATCGGGGGGCTGACCGGGTTGGAGCTGGCCGGGTCCTTGAGCTGATTCTTCAGCAGGTACAGCACCAGATTGACAGCAATGTAGTTGAGCATAATGGTCACGATCACCTCATGCGCCCCGGTGCGCGCCTTCAATAGACCGGCGATACCACCCCAGATGGCGCCGCCGACAGCCCCGCCGACGATGACGACCAGCAGATGGATGCCCGGCGGGAGCTGCATGCCGAAACCGAGTGCGCCGGCAAAGATGGCGCCCAGGATGATCTGCCCCTGCGCGCCGATGTTGAACAGCCCGGCGCGGAAGGCAATGGTCACCGAGAGCCCTGCCAGGATGAGCGGCGTGGCGAAGGTGAGCGTTTCGAAGATTCCCAGCTGCCCCAGCCAGGTCCGCGCGGTCGGGTCATAGGTGGCGCCGCGGAACAGCGAGCCGTAGGCCTCCGACACGGCGGCCCACATGGCGGCAAAGGTGTCGCCGGGCTGGGCGAAAAAGTACCCGGCTGCGGCGGCGACGCGTGCGTCCGTGACCGCGATCAGGACCGCGCCGATGAGCAGGGCGACGACGACGGCGAGCACCGAGACAAGTCCGCTGCCGGTCATAATTTCGCGGATCAGGTCCTTGCCGCGCTCGTCCTTGCCTGGGCCTGTCCGCGGCAGTTTCATCGGGGCCGCGGCCCCGGTCAGGTCCGCCCCGCCAGGGCTGCCGGCCGGGGCCGCCGAGAGGCTGTCCTCAGGGGCCGGTTCGGTCCGCGGATCAGTCAAGACGGCTCTCCTTTTAATGTCGTGGTGGCGCTGAGCTGGGCCCGGGCTTCGTCCGCCGAGAGCCCGGCCATCATCAGGCCCAACAGATCACGCGATGACTTGCCGGGCACGATGCCCATCAGCCTGCCCGCAAAGAGTACGGCGATGCGGTCCGCGAGCTCAAGCACCTCATCGAGCTCGGTGGATACGATGATCACCGGCGTTCCCTGATCCCTTTCGGCCACAATGCGCTTGTGTAAAAACTCGATCGAGCCCACATCCACCCCGCGGGTGGGCTGGGAGGCGATAAACAGCTTCAGCGGCCGGGACAGCTCGCGCGCCAGCACCACTTTTTGCTGATTTCCGCCCGAGAGCTTATCGGCGGGCGCCTGCGCAGAGGGTGTGCGGACATCAAATTCTTCGATCTTGCGGGCCGCGTGTTCGGCGATCGCCGTCCGGTTCATCATGGAGCCGCGGGAGAACTCCTTCTTGCCGTAGAGATCCAGCACCAGGTTCTCGGCAATGCTGAAGGCGCCGACCAAGCCGTCAATCCTGCGGTCCTCGGGCACGAATCCAACGCCGGCGTCGAGCACCTGCCGGACCGAACGGCCCACCAGTTCATGGCCGTCGAGGGTAATGGAGCCCCTGACGTGCCTGTGCAGGCCGAGCACGGCCTCCGTCAGTTCCGTTTGGCCGTTTCCCTGCACACCGGCGACGGTGAGGATCTCGCCGGTGGCGACGGCGAAGGACACGTCGTCCACCAGCCGCGTTCCGTCGTCGGACATCACCGTGAGATTTCGGATCCGGAAGACCTCCTCCCCCGGCCGCGCCGGGGCCTTGTCCAGGCTCAGGTTGACCGACCGCCCCACCATCATGGAGGCCAGGTCCGTGGTGGAGGCCGACGGGTCCGCAGTGCCGACCACCTTGCCGCGCCGGATCACGGTGATGCGGTCCGAAATCGCCTTGACCTCGCGGAGTTTGTGCGAGATGAAAACGATCGAGGTGCCGCCCGCCGTCAGCTGGCGCATGATGTCCATCAGCTCGTCGGTCTCCTGCGGGGTGAGCACCGCAGTCGGTTCATCCAGAATCAGGATGCGGGCATCACGGACCAGGGCCTTGATGATCTCGACTCGCTGCTGGACCCCGACGGGCAGCTCCTCGATCACGGCGTCCGGATCCACATTGAAACCGAATTTGGCGGAGATCTCCCGGATCTTCTTCCGCGTCTGCTCCAGATCCAGAACGCCCCCAAGGCCAGTGGACTCGCGGCCCAGGGCAACGTTTTCCGCGACGGTGAAGACGGGAACCAGCATGAAGTGCTGATGGACCATGCCGATCCCGGCCGCCATGGCATCACCGGGACCGGAGAACTTGACGGCTTGCCCATCCACCAGGATTTCGCCCGAAGTCGGTTCATAGAGTCCGTAGAGGACATTCATCAGCGTCGACTTGCCGGCACCGTTTTCGCCGAGCAGGCAATGGATCTCGCCGGGTTCCACCACGAGATCGATGCGGTCGTTGGCCACCAACGAGCCAAAGCTCTTGGTGATGCCCTTGAGTTCGAGTTTCAAGGTTGCAACCATTCTTAGGTTTGTGTCGGAGGCCGGCACACTTTTCACGACAAGGACCTGGGATCCGCCCCGCCGCTGCGGCGGGGCGGAACCGCGGACATTTTTCCTGCCTACTTCTTCGGGCTGGCCGGGGACTCGATCTTCAGCGTGCCGGAGATGATGTCCTTCCTGATCGCATCGAGTTCGCTCTTGGTGTCCGCAGTGACACTTGAGTCCAGGTCATGGAACGGAGCCAGCGCGACGCCGTCGTTCTCCAACGTCCCGACATACGGCGTCGGATCGAACTTGCCGTCCTTGTCGTCCTTGACAATGTTCTCCACCGCTTCGCCCATCTTCTTCATGACGGAGGTCAGCAGCACGGCTTTGAAGGCCGGGGCCGTCAGGTAGCCGTCCGAGTCAACCCAGACCAGCTTGGCGTCTTTGCCGGCGGTGTTCGCCGCCAAAATGGCATCGCCGGCGCCCTTGCCCAGCGGGCCTGCCACGGGCATGATGATGTCCGCCCCGTCGTTGAGCAGGTTGTTGGTGGCCTTGGTGCCCTCCTGGACCACGTCGAAGGTGTTCGTGAAGACACCCTGCTGAGTTTTCTTGTCCCAGCCCAGCAGCTGGACGGACTTGCCCTTTTTCTCGTTGTAGTACTTGACGCCGTCGGCGAATCCATCCATGAAGATTGTCACGGTGGGGATGTTGATGCCGCCGAAGGTGCCCACCTTGCCGGTCTTGGTCTGCGCGGCGGAGGCATAGCCGGCCAGGAACGCAGCCTGTGCGGTGTCGTAGACCACCGGCTTGACGTTCGGCAGGTTAATCGAGTTGTCATCAATGATCGCGAAGTGCGCCGAGGCGTCGGACGTGGCCACCTTCTTGGTGGCGTCCGCGAGCAGGAAGCCCACGGTGAAGGTCAGGTTGCAGCCGGCGTTGGCCATCTGGTTCAGGTTCGGCTCGAAGTCCGCCTTCGTGGTGGACTCCGCCTGCTTGATCTTGATGCCGAGGTCCGTTTGCGTCTTCTTCAGGCCCTCGTAGGAGGACTGGTTGAAGGACTGGTCGTCGAATCCGCCGGCGTCGGAGACGATGCAGCCGAGATAGTCGCTGGCCCCCGCCGTGCCACCACCCGACGGCGCCGGTGCAGCGCCGCAGCCGGTGAGCAGGAGCGCGGTTGCACCCAAGGTGATGGTTCCAACGGTGGCGCTGCGTTTCAGGGCACCGGGCAAGGACAGTGCGCTGTGCAGTGGGTGATTCAAAGTTCCTCCAACAGAGATTGAGCGCAGCGAACAGCAGCGGTTCAATGAGTGTCCGTTGGTCACGGTGCGTAACACCGGGACTCAAATTCTGTTGTCACTGATATCTTCGAAGCGCTGCGCTATGGCGCGATGATGATAATACCCTAATGGGTGATTCAGCCCACCTGCACCTTTCGACGCCGCCGATGCCTCATCGTTGGAAAGTCGTTACCTGTCCGCCCTCGCCAAAACGGGGCGGCGCCGCGAAGGAGGGGCGGCCCCGCGAAGGAGGGGCGGCGCAGCTGCGTTGTCGCGGGGACGCCACTCCTTCGAGAATGCCCGAGGATGACCGGTAGAGGAGGTGCGGCCAGCTGTGAGCACTATCTTAGTGACATGGACAAGAACAGGCTTCGGAAAACGCTGGAGGTGCGGTGGCCTCCTGGTGGGCCTGTCGCCTCGATTCAGATGAGTTTATGGTTTCCAGCCGCCGTTTGGGAGCGGGACATGTCTGGTCTGCAAGCCCATTTCTCCACCAGCGGCGGCGCATGTACGTGTAGCCACTTCAGCGCTGCGCGTCTTCACGGATGCTAAATTTGGGACTGCGGCAGCAGTATCCACATCAATTCCGCCTCTGCGCTGTCGCAGAACAGTGCCGGCCCCGATGTGACGGGACATCACTGCCGCTTGGAGCCCCGGGAAACTGTCCTGGTCAGTATCCGCGGCGAGGGGCCGATCTCGGTGACTTCGCTCGAGCGAACCGTCGTCGATTGTGCCAGAATCGGCGGGTTTCAGCGGGCCGTAATCATCGGGGACCATGCCCTGCGCAAAGGTGCGAGCCTGCAAGGGATACAGTCCCTGGTCGCATCAATGCATCAGCTATCGGGCGGATTTCGCGTGGCCGGCGCTCAAACTGATCCTGGAATTTGACGGGAGATCGGAATACTTCGATTTTGCCCCGACTGGCCAGGTTATTTTTGAGGAACGACGGCGCGAAAAGGCATTGATGGAGTTAGGTTGGAGATTCATCCGGATCCAATGGTCCGATCCGGGGCGCCCGGGCGAGCTGCGGACGCGGATTCAAGCAGCGATAGCCCGTGCACGCGAAGGACTGGCCGCATGAAGACGGGGCTCGCTCGCGACAGCGGTGCTGGGCCGCATCGTCTTCGCGGGGGCGCCCCTCTTTGATGGTCGGTCCTCCATCCAGCGGGGCAACCTCGGCCTGTCAGTCCAGCGTCACGACCATTTTCCCGGTGTTGGCACCGCGGAGCAGATCGATGAAGGCCTGCGGCGCGTTTTCCAGGCCGTGCACGAAGGTCTCATCGAAGCGGACCGCACCGTCGCCAAGCCATCGCGCCATTTTCCCGGCGAATTCCTCCGCCAGGTACTGGTAACTGCCCACGATGAACCCCCGCAGTGTCAGCTGCTTGCCGATCGCCAGCGCTAGATTCCGTGGACCACTGACCGGCGCTGTGCTGTTGTACTGCGAGATCGCCCCGCACATGGCAACCCGGCCGAACCGGTTCAACACTGAGATGGCGGCCTCAAGGTGTTCGCCGCCCACATTGTCGAAGTAGACGTCGATTCCGGCCGCATCCGAGGCGCCGGGCGTTGCGGCGCCCGTCCGTTGCAGGGCAGCCTTGAGCTGATCCTTGACCGGTCCGTCGTGGTAGTTGAAGGCCGCGTCGAAGCCCAGCTCCAGCAGCCGTGCCACCTTTTCCGACGAGCCCGCGCTGCCGATCACGCGTGCCGCGCCGAGGTTTTTAGCGATCTGCCCCACCAGGGATCCCACCGCGCCGGCGGCGGCGGAGACAAAGACGGTATCTCCGGGCTTGAAGGCCGCCACCTCGGTCAGGCCGGCATAGGCGGTGAGCCCGGTCATGCCGAGGGCGCCGAGGAACGCCGTCGGCCGCGACAGCGTGCTGTCCACGGTCCGGGCCTCCCCCTCGGCCAACACCGCGTAGTCACGCCAGCCCAGTGCGTGGACAACGACGTCCCCCACTTTGTGTGCGGCGCTGCGCGAGGCAATCACCTCGCCCACCGCGCCGCCGTCGAGCGCCGCATTCAGGGCAAACGGTGGGCTGTAGGACTTTACATCGTTCATGCGGCCCCGCATGTACGGATCCACGCTCATGGCCGTATTGCGGACCAGGATCTGACCGTCCGCCAAAGCGGGAATGTCCGATTCCGTGAGCCGGAAGTTCTCCGGCACGGGCTCCCCCTGCGGACGGGACGCGAGCTGCACCTCGCGGGTGGTGCGGGGAAGTGCTGATTTATCGACGGCGGGAGTGTCGTGGTTGTGCGATTCATTGCTCATGCGGATGCCTCCATTGCGGGTTGGGTAACGGTTCTGATGCTGCTGCAGGCACTCATGGCCGGCGGGGCCAGGATGCTCAGTTCGACGCTGATATTGCCGCGGGTGGCATTGGAGTATGGGCAGATCAGATGGGCCGCCTCGGCCAGTTCCCGGGCGGCGGATGGCTTCAACCGTGGCAAACCGATCTCCATCCGCACGGCGATCCCGTAGGCACCCTCGCCGACTGCGCCGAAATCGACGTTGGCGGTCACCGTGGAACCGGAGACATCCGCCTTGTGGCGACGCGCTGCCAGCCGCAGAGCGGAGTGGAAGCAAGCGGCATAGCCGGCAGCGAACAGCTGTTCCGGATTGGTTCCGTTGCCGTCTCCGCCCAGTCCCACCGGCGCTGCCAGTGTCACCTCAAGCTTGCCGTCGGAGCTGCGGGCCTGGCCGTTGCGTCCATAGCCGGTGGCATGGGCTTGTCCGGTGTAAAGAATTTCCATGGCCGTCCTGGGTGGTGGGGGGGGGTGGTGGTGGTGGTTTTCAGCTTGCCGCAGCGTGCAGGGCAGCGGTCAGCCGGGATAGTGTGCCCCGCAGTTGATCCAGCTCGCCGGGGCCGAGGCCCGCTGCCTCTGCCAGCTGCTGCGGAACCGCAGCTGCCCGCTCGCGCAAGGCGGCGCCGTCGTCCGTCAGGTGCACCTGAACCCGCCGCTCGTCGTCGGCGCTACGCTGACGCCGCACCAGCCCGGCGGCCTCCAGCCGCTTGAGCAGCGGGGACAATGTACCGGAATCCAGTGCGAGCTCCTCCCCCAGCTCGCGCACCGACGCGCCATCCCGCTCCCAGAGCAGGAGCAGCACCAGATACTGCGGATACGTCAGCCCCAGCTCGCTGAGCATTGGCCGGTAGAGCGCAGTGGCAGCCCTGGAGGCGGAGTACAGCGCGAAACAGACCTGCCGCTTGAGAACGTCGCGCCCATCCATGCCTCAAACGTAGTACACAATTCCATTGTGCAAAACCTATCGGATAGACGCCTGCCCTTCGCCATCCACGTCCCCCGCTTATCCCAGGCACCCGCCTCCTCCCCCATGGATGAGGCAGGCAGCGCGCGGGGTTAAGTGAGGTCGCGGATGGCCCGCAGGGCGGCTGCCCCGAGCACCCTGATCCCCAGACCCAGCGCACGCTCATCCACAATGTAATCGCCGCGGTGCAGATCGTACTGTTCCCCGCCGGGCACGTGCGTCCCCAGCCGCATCAAGGCTCCCGGTGTGTCCTGCAGGAACCAGGCGAAGTCCTCCCCGCCCATTGACTGCGGCGCCAGAACGACGGCGTTCTCGCCCAGTTCGGCGCGGGCCGCGGCCTCGATCAGCGCAGTTTCATGTTCCGAATTCACCACCGGCGGAACGCCCCGGGTATGCTCCAACAGGACATCCACGCCGTACGGCGCGGCGACCTGCTGCACCACTTCGTCCAGCAGCTCACCGGCCGCGTGCCAGGCCTCGCGGTCCAGGCAGCGCATGGTGCCGGCCATGAAGCCGGTGCCCGGAATGGCGTTCGGCGCGGATCCGGCACCGATCTGGCCCCAAACCACGGACACGCCGCTGCGCACATCCACCCGGCGGGAGAGAACGGCCGGGACGTTGATGGCGATCTCGGCCAGTGCGAAGACCAGATCCTCGGTCAGGTGCGGACGGGAGGTGTGTCCGCCCCGGCCGGAGAGTTCTATCTTGATGGTGTCCGACGCGCTGGTGATCGAGCCGATGCGCGTACCGATGTGTCCCAACTCGATCCGCGGGTCGCAGTGCAGGGCCATGATCCGCGGCACGCCCTCCAGCGCGCCCTGGGCAATGCAGTCCAACGAGCCGCCGGGCATAATCTCTTCGGCGGGCTGGAAAATGATCCGTATCGTAGCCCCCAGCGGCCGCTGCGCGTGCATGTCCGTCAACACCAAGGCGATTCCCAGCATCGTGGTGGTATGGATGTCATGCCCACAGGCATGGGTGACACCGTGGTTCCGGGAGGCAAACGACAGGCCGGTTTCCTCCATGACCGGCAGCGCATCAATGTCACCGCGCAGGGCGGTGGCGATCGGGCCGTCGCCGACGTCAACAAAGAGCCCGGTGCCCGACACGCGCCGCGGTGCCAGACCCGCGGCGATGAGCCGTGCCATCAATCTGTCAGTGGTGCGGAATTCCTGCCGCGAAAGCTCCGGATGTGCGTGAAGATCCCGTCTGAACGCCAGCATCTCGGCGATTCTCGGTTCCAGCCAGGGGTTTATCAGAGCTGTCGGTTCGGTCTCTAATGAGTAATTGCGCACACAGAAACTCTAGCGACCCCGGACCGCATCAAGGTCATTCACGGCCCAGAGTTACGGCCGCGCCCCAACCCGCCGGTGAACCCGGTCCGGCTATAGAACGTCAGTGTCGCCGCTGGCCTTGAGATGGTCCACGGCGCTTTTCACCTGCTGTGCGTGCGCCGTCGTCGTCACGAGCAGTGCATCAGGGGTGTCCACAATAACGACGTCCTTGATGCCGATCAGCGCAATAACGCGCTTGGTGTCCGTGACTACGACGCCGGAGGCTCCCTCGGTGAAAACGCGGGCCCCCTCGCCGACGACCGTGACGTCGTCGACCTCTTTGGCGCTGTTGAGCCGGCCGATGGCGGCAAAGTCTCCGACGTCGTCCCAGCTGAACGTTCCCGGAATCACGGCGACATCGCCGGCGTCGGCCGCAGGTTCGGCCACGGCATAGTCAATGGCCGTTTTCGGCAGGGTGGGCCAGATCCGGGCCGTGATTTCCTGCTGCTGGTCCGTATCCCATGCGTTGGCGATCTCGGTCAGGCCGCTGTACAGTTCCGGCTGATTCTGTTCCAGGTGCTTGAGCATCAGCGCCACCGGAGCCACAAACATGCCGGCGTTCCAGTTGTAGTCGCCGCTGGCCAGGTACTCCTCGGCCACCGCCTCGCTCGGCTTTTCCACAAATTCGACGACGGCATGGGCGCTGGGCGCACCGGCGATGTCCAGTGCTTCACCGGTGCGGATGTAACCGAACCCTGTGGAGGGGTGCGTGGGTTTGATGCCGATGGTGACGATCTTGCCCGTCGCGGCGGTGAAGATCGCCTCACGGACGGCGTCCTGGAAGACGCCGTCCGGGCTGATCACCTGATCGGCGGCGAATGAGCCCATGATGATGTCAGGGTCCCGGCGGTAGAGGATGGCGGCGGCCAGTCCGATGGCGGCCGCCGAGTCCTTAGGCTCGCTTTCCAGCACGAAGTCCGCGTCCTTGATCTCGGGCAGCTGCCGGCAGACGGCCTCCCGGTGGGCAGTGCCTGTTACCACTACCACACGATCCCCGGCCAGCGGCGCCAGTCTGTCGTAGGTGGCGCGCAGCAGCGTGCTGCCCGAATTCGTCAGGTCATGAAGGAATTTCGGCGCGGCGGCCCGGGACAGCGGCCATAGCCTGGTCCCGACGCCGCCGGCCGGGATGACCGCATAAAATCTGTCCAGTGTCTGCACTGACCGGTTTTGCGCGGACCACTCTTCCGCGGACCGTGCGGCCGGTGTGCCTAAAGATTCAGTATTCATCACCCGTCAGTCTAGTGGACAGCCCACAACGGCCTGCGCGGCCCCGTCCGGGCACGTCGGCCACGTCCGGCCACGTCCGGCCCACGTCCGGGCACGTTTATGCGACGTCGGGCCACGTCCGGCCAAGTCCGGGCACCTTTCGGCGCCGGAACGCCCCTGCGGGACCAATGCGTAACGCCTGTGACCAAGGCGATAGAGCAAGGAGCGCCTAATTTGAATAAGCTGTAAGCGAAGCCTACATTTAGGCCTGAGCTACGAGTGCTCTCGCAACGAGCGTAACCCCGCGTGGAACCACGCTAGCGCCGCTGTGATGCAGAGAGGATTATTGCGTGCCGACAAAACCAGCTGGCACTCTGTACCGCGGCCGAGAAGGCATGTGGTCCTGGGTGGGACACCGTATTACGGGTGTTGTGATTTTCTTTTTTCTGTTGGTGCACGTCCTGGACACTTCGTTGGTGCGCGTGTCCCCGGAAGCGTATAACGCCGTCATTGGCACGTATAAGAACCCGATCATGGGTCTGGGCGAGGCCGGTCTGGTCGCCGCAATCGTTTTCCACGCGTTCAATGGGCTACGGATCATTGCCATTGACTTCTGGAAAAAGGGCAACAAGTACCAGGCTCAGCTCCTCTGGGCCGTTCTGATCCTGTGGGTCGTGGCGATGGTGCCGTTCCTGATCCGCCAGCTTTCCATCGTTTTCGGGGGGAACTAAACATGGCAACACCTATAATCGACGCCCCGCGCAGCGGCAAGATCGATGTGAAGTACAACCGCAGCAAAGGCGGCAAAGGCAGCTTCGAGATGGTCGCGTGGCTCTTCATGCGGCTCTCCGGCGTGGTGCTGGTGGTTTTGATCTTCGGTCACCTGTTTGTGAACCTGATGGTCGGCGACGGCGTCCACGCCATCGACTTCGGCTTCGTGGCCGGCAAATGGGCCAGCCCGTTCTGGCAGATCTGGGATCTGCTCATGCTCTGGCTCGCCATGCTGCATGGCACCAACGGTGTGCGGACCATCATCAACGACTACGCCGAGCGCAATGGAACGCGGATGGCGCTCAAGACCGTGCTTTACGTCGCAACGGTGGTCATCATCGTCCTCGGCACGCTGGTCATCTTCACCTTTGATCCGTGCCCGGCCGGCGCCGTGACCGACCTGCCGTCCTTCTGCACCGCCCGCTAACAGCAGCGGCAGCAAGAACAGCGCTCCGCACCAGCCGCTTCGCCGCGGCCATCAGGAAGCACCCACACGCTTTAACCGCAGTTTGAGAGAAAGAGCATCCAGTATGCAGGTCCATAAGTACGACGTCGTTATCGTCGGGGCCGGTGGCGCGGGCATGCGTGCCGCCATCGAATCCGGCCAGCGCGCACGCACCGCTGTACTGACCAAGCTCTACCCCACCCGCTCGCACACCGGGGCGGCCCAGGGCGGCATGTGCGCCGCGCTGGCGAACGTGGAGGAAGATAACTGGGAATGGCACACCTTCGACACGATCAAGGGCGGCGATTACCTGGTGGATCAGGACGCCGCGGAGATCATGGCCAAGGAGGCCATCGATGCGGTGCTGGACCTGGAAAAGATGGGCCTGCCGTTTAACCGCACCCCCGAGGGCCGGATTGACCAGCGCCGCTTCGGCGGCCACACCCGTGATCATGGCAAGGCGCCCGTCCGGCGCGCCTGCTACGCCGCGGACCGCACCGGCCACATGATCCTGCAGACGCTCTACCAGAACTGCGTCAAGCACAACGTGGAGTTCTACAACGAGTACTACGTCCTGGACATGCTCATGGTCGATGAGGAAGTCACCGTCGACGGCGTCACCAGGATCCACAAGCGCGTTGCCGGCGTCGTCTCCTATGACCTGGCTTCCGGCGAACTCCACATCTTCCAGGCCAAGTCCGTCATCTTCGCCACCGGCGGCGCCGGCAAGGTCTTCAAGACCACCTCCAATGCGCACACGCTGACCGGTGACGGCATGGGCATCGCCTTCCGCCGCGGCATCCCGTTGGAGGATATGGAATTCTTCCAGTTCCATCCGACAGGCCTTGCCGGGTTGGGCATCCTGCTTTCCGAGGCGGCCCGCGGCGAGGGCGCGATCCTGCGCAACTCCGAGGGCGAGCGCTTCATGGAACGCTACGCCCCGACCATCAAAGACCTTGCCCCGCGCGACATTGTGGCCCGCTCCATGGCCAATGAGGTCCGCGAGGGCCGCGGTTGTGGTCCGAACAAGGATTATGTCCTCCTGGACCTGACCCACCTCGAGCCGGCGCACATCGACGCCAAGCTCCCGGACATCACGGAATTTGCCCGCACCTACCTTGGTGTGGAGCCCTACACGGAACCGGTTCCGGTCTTCCCGACGGCGCACTACGCCATGGGCGGCATCCCGACGAACGTCCAGGCCGAGGTCCTGCAGGACAACGACACGATCATTCCGGGCCTTTACGCCGCCGGCGAGGTCGCGTGCGTCTCCGTGCATGGTTCCAACCGGCTGGGCACCAACTCGCTGCTGGACATCAATGTCTTCGGCAAGCGTGCGGGCATTGCGGCAGCCGAGTATGCCCAAACCGCCGATTATGTCGACCTCCCGGACGATCCCGAGGCCTACACGGTTGAGCTGCTCAACCATGTCCGGACGTCCGACGGCGGCGAAAAGGTCGCGCTGATCCGCAAGGATCTGCAGGACACCATGGACACAAACATGCAGGTGTTCCGCACGGCGGAGACCCTCAACCAGGTGCTCACCGACATTTCTTCGATGGAGGAGCGCTACCAGCGCATCACCGTCCAGGACAAGGGCAGAAGGTTCAACCTTGATCTGCTCGAAGCCGTGGAGCTGGGCTTCCTGCTGGAACTGGCCAAGGTCATGACCGTCGCCGCGCTGCACCGCGAGGAATCCCGCGGCGGGCACTTCCGTGAGGACTTCCCGGAGCGCGACGACGAGAACTTCATGAAGCATTCCATGGCCTATAAGGTCCAGGAGACCGCCAATAAGGAGCACACGGCCGGCATCCGTCTGGGAACCAAGCCGGTTGTCTTTACGCGCTACGAGCCGATGGTGAGGAAGTACTAATGAGCCCCATTGAAACTGCCGAAACGGCCCCCGAGCCGGCTTCGAAAATCGAACTGCCCGCCCACGTTGGCGGCGGCGGCGAAATCCCCACCTTCAACATCACCTTGCGCGTTCGCCGGTACAACCCGGAAATTTCCGAGGACTTCAGCTGGGAAGACTACGAGCTGACCATGTACGGCACGGACCGCGTGCTAGACGCCCTGCACAAGATTAAGTGGGAGCACGACGGTTCGCTGTCCTTCCGCCGCTCCTGCGCTCACGGTGTCTGCGGGTCCGATGCGATGCGCATCAACGGACGCAACCGGCTGGCCTGCAAGACGCTGCTGAAGGACCTGGACACGAAGAAGCCGATCACGGTGGAGGCCATCAAGGGCCTGCCGGTGGAGAAGGACCTGATCGTGGACATGGAACCGTTCTTCCAGTCCTACCGCGAGATCATGCCGTTCCTGATCAACAAGGGCCACGAGCCCACCAGGGAACGCCTGCAGTCCGCCGAGGAGCGCGCCCGCTTTGACGACACCACCAAGTGCATCCTCTGTGCGGCGTGCACCTCCTCGTGTCCGGTGTTCTGGACGGACGGCCAGTACTTCGGGCCGGCCGCGATTGTGAATGCGCACCGCTTCATCTTCGACTCCCGCGACGACGCCGGCGACATGCGCCTGGAGATCCTCAACGACAAGGAAGGCGTGTGGCGCTGCCGCACCACCTTCAACTGCACCGAGGCGTGCCCGCGCGGCATCCAGGTCACGCAGGCGATCTCCGAGGTCAAACAAGCCATCCTCAGCCGCCGGGTCTAAGACCCCGCAGGGTACAGGCGCGTCCGCGCCGGTCCCCAACGCGGGTACCTTGGCACGGCGCACGTCGCAGAATCGCGCACACGGACCCGTAGTTCGGGGCTGGTGCGGAGTTGCTGCGGAGCCAATCTCAAACAAGGAGCGGCGCAGCGCCCGGTAGCGCTCGGAGCCCAGCGCCTCCGACCATCGTTCCTCCGCATCGGCGATGATTTTGGGTGAAAGGGCGACGCCGGCAGTTGTCAGCGTCTGGAGGTTCTACACGCCCCGGTTTTCCGTCACCGGTTCCTTGAATGGTTGACGGCCCGGTCTGAGCCGCCGGGTCCAGTCCTCCGCGGCAGACCGGCGCCCCCACCCCCATCGACTGAGCAGCAGGTGTCCGTTTCGGCCCCGTATCGGACATCTACTGCTCAGTCGTTTATCCGGAGGGCTCCTCAGGCACGCCGCAGGGATCGCGCCCGGCCCCGCTGATCCGCTGGGACAACAGCGGCATTAATGTCGGCCTGCCCCACGGCGGACCACGCGGCCGCAATCAGGAAAACCTGGCTGACGAAGTTGAACCAGATCAACAGACCGATAATGACCGCGAAAGGGGCCAGCAGCGGGTTTGCTCCCGCCCTGGCCAGCAGGAGCCCGCTGAGCAGCTGGAGAACAGTGGCACCCACGCCCGCCAGCAGGGTGGACTGCAGGAAAATTCCGCGGTCCGGTTTCAGCCCCGCTGCCAGCCTGAACAAGATGGTCGCGGTGAGCCAGTTCAGCGCGACAGCCACCAAGACCCCGAGTCCGAAACCTGCGGGATTCGCCACTGCCGGGTCGAGTTTGAGGGCGGTGGTGATGGCGTCCAGCGCACCGCCGAAGATCACCGTCACCCCGGCGGTGAGCACCAGCGCAACGCCCAGCAGCAGCAGCGTCCCGGCGTCTTTAAGCTTCATCATCACGGGATTTACTGTCGGCGCGGGGGCCCCCGCCACGCCCCGCATGCCGATGCGCAGCGACGCGATCCAATTCAGCGCGGTGACGATGGTGACGACGGCGGCGATGATTGCCGTCCACCCGAGCCCGGCGGGATTCAGCAGGGACTGCGGATCGACCAGACCATCGCCGCCGTCGACCTTCAACAGTCCGGGTGCGCTCGTCGCGACGCTGGCAACCAACGCGTCCAGCAGAACCTTGTCGGATTTCAGGACCAGCGCGGCGATCGAAAACCCGGTGGTGAGCAGACCGGTGATGGAAAAGAACATGGTGAAGCCGATGCCGGCGGCCATCACGGGGCCGCGCCTCATGTTGTACTGTGCCATCGTGCGCAGCGGGCGCAACGTGTTGGCTCGGGCCAGCTGAGAGTTCAGCCAGGCGATGAAGACGCCGAGCCGGCCGGCACCCTCCCGCTTGGCGCGCCCATAGGCGGTCTGCTTGCGAATTACCTCAAGCCTGAGTTTTGCCAGCTCGGTCGGCAGCGGCTTCGCATCGTCGGGTGCTTTGTTTTTCAGACGTTCCGCCAAAGTTCAGCTCTTCCTTTAGTAGCCACACACCAGAACTATCATGCTCGTAAAGCCCCATCCCGGTTACCGGGAAGGTGGCCGCAAAGTCCTCCAGCGTTCCCGCGGCCTCGTCCAGACCCGCGGCGCCGATGTCGTGGGCCACGGTGATGTGCGGATGAAAGTTAAAGGCCAGGTCCCGTGCCAGCGGCCCGCTCTGGAGTTTTTCGTGCAGCCGGACGCACTCCTCAAACCCTTCCTGAATCTGCAGATAGACCACCGGTGACACGGGTCGGAATGAAGCGGTCCCGCTGACGGCCACCGTAAAGGGATGCTGCTCCCGCGCCACTTCGCGCACGTGTCCGACGGTTTCCTCCCAGTCCTCGGCGGGCGTGGTGGTCACCAAGGTGATGTGTGCCGGGATGACGGCCCCCAGCCGATCGCCGAAGGAGCGCCTGAAGTTTGTGATTTCCGTGGCCAACGGTTCGGGCAGCGCCACGATGATCCCCACACAGCGGGGGTCAGGATCCGCGCCGGCCTTTAGCCGGCCGTCGGCGTGCGCGTTCAGGAGCTCGCCGCTGCCGGCGGCCCTCGTTGATGCACGCTGATCGGCTGACTTGGCCATGGTGCTAGCGGCCACCCTGCAACGGGAGGAAGCCCATTTTGTCGTACACCTGTCGCAGCGTCACCGACGCAATTTCCCGGGCCCGCCGCGCACCGCCGGCCAGCAGCCGGTCCAGCTCCGCCGGATCGGACATCAGTTCGTTCGTCCGGTCCCGCAGCGGAGTGATGAAGTCGACCATCACGTCGGCCAGGTCCGCTTTCAGATGCCCGTACATTTTGCCCTCGTAGAGCCGCTCCAGTTCGGGGATCTGCTGCCCCGTGAGGGTGGAATAAATGGTCAGCAGGTTGGAGACACCGGGCTTGGTTTCAATATCAAAGCGGACCTCGGTGCCGTCATCCGTCACCGCGGTTTTAATCCGTTTGGCGGCAATCCTCGGATCCTCCAGCAGCTGGATCGACCCGCTGGCGGATTCCCCGGTTTTGGACATCTTGGCCACCGGATTCTGCAGGTCATAGATCTTGGCGGATTCCTTGAGGATCTTCGCATCGGGCACAGTGAAGGTTTCGCCGAACCTGGCGTTGAAGCGCTGGGCCAGGTTCCGGGTCAGTTCCAGATGCTGACGCTGGTCTTCGCCCACCGGCACCAGATCCGTTTGGTAGAGCAGAATGTCCGCTGCCATCAGGGTCGGGTACGCAAACAGTCCCAGCGTGGCGGCCTCGGAACCGCCCTTCTGCGTCTTGTCCTTGAACTGCGTCATCCGTGCGGCCTCACCGTAGCCGGTAATGCAGTTCAGCGCCCAGGCCAGCTCGGCGTGTTCGGGCACCTGCGACTGGACAAAGAAGATGCACTTCTCCGGGTCGATTCCGGCCGCGATGTACTGCGCGGCAACCGTGCGGGTCCGCCTGGCCAGCATGTCCGGCTCGAAATCAACAGTCACCGCATGCAGGTCGGGAATGAAGAAGACCGCGTCGTACTCCGACTGCATCTGCACCCAGTTGCGCACGGCGCCGATGTAGTTCCCCAGATGCAGGGAATCGGCGGTGGGCTTTGCTCCGGAGAGGATGCGCTGGCGTGCTGCAGTCATCAATTCTGAACTCTCAAATCTCGATAGCGGGATAGGTGGGTGCCTAGGGCTGGACGCCGAGCCGGTAATCGACCACCAGCGGCGCGTGGTCGGAGAAGCGCGTGTCCCAGGACGGCGCGCGGTCGACGACGGCGGCGCCGGCCGCCGCTGCCAGTGCGGAGGTGGCCATGTGGTAGTCAATGCGCCAGCCCGTGTCGTTGTCGAAGGCCTGCCCACGCCACGACCACCAGGTGTAGGGGCCCTCAACCTCACCGGCGAGCCGGCGGTGCACGTCGGCCCAGCCGAATTCGTCGCCGAAGAACCTGTCGAAGTAGGCGCGCTCTGCCGGCAGAAAACCGGCCCGCTTGACGTTGCCCTTCCAGTTTTTGATGTCCAAGGTGGTGTGACCGACGTTGAGGTCTCCCACCACCAGGGCATGGTCGCTCTCCCGTTCCAGTTGCGGCAGGCGCGTAGCCATAACGTCAAGGAAGCGGTACTTGTCGACCTGCTTGGGTGTATCCACCTCCCCGGAATGCACATAGGCGCTGACAACGGTGAGCTTTCTGGTCTGCCCGTCGGCGTCGGTGACCCGGTAATCGGCCTCCACCCAGCGGCCGGCGGCGGCGAAGTAATCATCACCGATCCCCACCCGGGTTTCCACCGGTTGGATCCGGTCCCGGCGGGAGGCGATCGCAACGCCGGCGCGGCCCTTCGCCTCGGCCTCGGCATGCAGAATGTGCCATTCGTCGCCGAGCAGGTCCTGCACCACTGCGTCCGGCGCACGGACTTCCTGCAGGGCCAGGATGTCCACGTCCCGCGCGGCCAGCCACTGGGCCATGCCGCGCTTATAGGCGGCCCGAATCCCGTTGACATTGACGGAGGCGATCCGCAGGCCGTTCTTGGGCGCCGTTCCGGGGACGTCTGCCGCCGCAGGCACCAGCTCTGTCATGGTTGCCGTCAGGGGCTCTGTGGCGGATAACTGCCGTGCGGTGATTAACTGCCCCGTGGCCAACTGCCGTGGTGCCGTTGCTGTATTCGTTGACATGCTCACCCGTTCCACTTTACCGTTTCAGCGCATCCCGCAAACCGCGGCCTGTGTCCGCGCTCCCGGCCGGCCGCCTTAGTCGAGAACGACGCCGCTGACCGGGCCGCCGTCGTCGGATCCGCCGCTGTTGCTGACCATGCCACGACCGTTATGGGCGGTGATCGAAATCGTTTCCAGCGCGCGCATCATGGCCGCGGAATCGGCGCCGGTTCCCCGGCCCAGCTGTTCCTCGATTAGGCCGGCCTGCACCTGGATAATTTTGAAGCTGTGGTCCAGCTTCAAATCGCGGATGCCGGCAGAACCGTCGTCGATCAGGGTGGTCCCGCGCGCTTTCTTTCCCGCCGGAGCCGGCGGACCGCCGGCTCCGTTGACCCCGGCCAGGGTGCTTTGGGCCCGGCGGACCTGCTCGGCGCCGAAGCGGGCGGCCTTGTGCACTCCGATGTAGACAAAGGTGGAGAGGGCCAGCCAGCCCAGGGCGACGGCGGCGATGAACCAGCCAAGCACGTCATTGCTGTTGGCCGCGAAGACCAGCGCCACCAGGAAAACCAGGGCCAGCACAATGGTCCCGGTTCCGGTCCATCGGCCGGGCCGCTGCGGGCTTCTGCCACCGTCTTTGCCGAGAGAATACATGCCTTCAGTATGTCAAAAGCCACCGCCGGCGGCAGGACGTTCCACCACCGGCGGAAACCTGAGGTGCCCGTAGTGGGCCATGGGGCGTGAACCGCCCCCTTGTGGGCACCTCACATTGCCAGCGGGTCAGTCCGCGATGATGCCTGTCTGCCGCTCGGCCGCCTCCACCACATTTGCCAGCAGCATGGCACGCGTCATCGGCCCCACACCGCCCGGGTTGGGAGAGAGCCAGCTGGCGACGTCGGCTACGTCGGGGTCGACATCGCCGACAATCTTGGACTTGCCCGTTTCCTCGTCCACCACCCGGCTCACACCCACGTCCAGCACGATCGCGCCTTCCTTGAGCTCGGCGGCCTGGATCATTGCCGGCATCCCCACCGCGGCTACCACCACGTCGGCCATCGCCAGCAGTTCCGGAAGGTCAAGGGTGCCGGTGTGCGCCAGCAGCACCGTCGCGTTGATCGAGCGCCGGGTCAGCAACAGGCCCAACGGGCGTCCCACGGTGACGCCGCGGCCGATCACCAGCACCTTCTTGCCGTTCAGCGCAATCTTGTGCCGCAGCAGCAGCTCCACGATGCCGTGCGGCGTGCAAGGCAGCGGAGCGTTCACCGGGGAACTGACGTTGAGCACCAGCCGGCCCAAATTGGTCGGGTGCAGGCCATCGGCGTCTTTCGCCGGGTCAACGCGCTCCAAAATGGCATTGGTGTCGATGTGGTCCGGCAGCGGGAGCTGGACGATGTAGCCGGTGGTGTTCGGATCCGCGTTCAGCTCATCCAGCACGGCTTCCAGCTCCTGCTGGCTGATGTCCGCCGGCAGATCCCGGCGTACCGAGTTGACCCCGATCTCGGCGCAGTCACGATGCTTACCCCGCACGTACCACTGGCTGCCGGGATCTTCGCCGACCAGGACCGTGCCGAGACCGGGCGTGATACCACGCCTCTTGAGCGCCTCGACACGGACGGCCAGCTCACTTTTCACGGCCGCCGCCGTCGCCCTTCCGTCCAGAACCTGCGCCGCTACCGGCGTGCCGAAGGGAGTCTTTGCGCGCGTGGGACTCATGCTGTTGGTCACGGGATCACCATTCCTCTTGGCCGGGGTACAGCGGAAAATCGTCGGTCAGCTTCTCCACCCGAGCGCGCAGGGACTCGAGATCACCGGCCGGGCCGTTCTTCAGCGCGGTCGCAATGATGTCAGCCACCTCGGTAAACTCGGTCGCACCAAAGCCCCGGGTAGCCAGGGCCGGGGTGCCGATCCGCAGCCCGGACGTCACCATGGGCGGACGGGGATCAAACGGTACGGCGTTGCGGTTGACGGTTATTCCCACGCCGTGCAGCAGATCCTCGGCCTGCTGGCCGTCCAGCTCGGAATTGCGCAGATCCACCAGCACCAGGTGAACGTCCGTGCCTCCGGTCAACACCGAGACGCCGGACTTCGCCACGTCGGCCTCGCTGAGCCGGTCCGCGATGATCTTGGCACCTTCCAGCACGCGCTCCTGGCGTTCCTTGAACTCCGCTCCCCCTGCGATTTTAAAGGCCACGGCCTTGGCGGCGATGACGTGCATTAGCGGTCCGCCCTGCTGACCGGGGAAAACGGCGGAGTTGATCTTCTTGGCCCACTCCTGCTTAGCCAGGATGACGCCCGAGCGCGGGCCGGCCAGCGTCTTGTGCACGGTGGAGGTCACGACGTCGGAGTGCGGGACCGGGGACGGGTGCAGTCCTGCGGCGACCAGACCGGCAAAGTGGGCCATGTCTGTCCAGAGCAGCGCCCCGACCTCGTCGGCGATGGAACGGAAGGCCGCGAAGTCAAGGTGCCGCGGGTAGGCGGACCAGCCGGCGATGATGACCTGCGGTTTTTCGGCAATGGCCTGCTCGCGCAGCTTTTCCATGTCGACCCGGAAAGTATCCTGTTCGACCTGGTAGGCGGCAACCTTGTAGAGCTTGCCAGAGAAGTTCAGTTTCATGCCGTGGGTCAGATGGCCGCCGTGGGCCAGCGACAGACCCAGGATCTTGTCCCCGGGTGTGATCATCGCCGCGAGTGCGGCGGCATTGGCCTGGGCGCCCGAGTGCGGCTGCACATTCGCGTACTCCGCTCCGAACAGCGTCTTAACCCGTTCGATCGCCAGGTTTTCCGCCACGTCGACATATTCGCAGCCGCCGTAGTACCGGCGCCCCGGGTAACCCTCGGCGTATTTATTGGTCAGCACGGAGCCTTGGGCTTCGAGCACCGCCCGCGGCGCGAAATTTTCCGAGGCGATCATTTCGAGGGTGCCTCGCTGGCGGCCGAGTTCGTCCTTGAGGACGGCGGCGATCTCGGGATCCAGATCGGCGAGCGGGAGATTGGTCACTGACTGGGCGGATTGAGTAGACACGAAGACTCCTGGGTGGGCGTGAGGAAACTGCTACAGGTCAGGTTACCGGTTGAGGGACGGCGCCCGCAGCCGAGGCGGCGGAACGCAGTTGCCGAGGTTCAACAAGCAAAACGCGACCCTCGGCCCAGGCGTACGATCCGTGGTCTTGCACACCGCTGCTCCCCGGTGGTGCCCCACCTAACGCCAGTCACAACACCGCTAATTGTATTACAGGCGTCCTTTGTTACGGGCGTGCCGGCCCCAACCGCCGGTCTGCGGGGCGACCGCAGGTACCCTTAATCGGGTGACCGAGACAGCAATCGCCGCAAAGCCCGGCTTCATCCTGACGTTGTCCTGCGCGGACCGGCCGGGAATCGTGCATGCTGTGTCCGGTTCGCTGCTGGCCGCCGGATGCAACATAACGGACTCCCAGCAATACGGGAATCCGGTCACGGGCACCTTTTTCATGCGTGTGGCGGTGGAAACCGGCACCTCCTATCCCCGGTTGCGCAGCCAGCTGGAGTCCGTTGCCGCCGAGTTTTCCCTGAGTTGGGAGCTGCACCCCGCAGGCGCTCCGGTCCGTACGTTGATCCTGGCGTCCAAGGCCGCCCACTGCCTCAACGACCTGCTGTTTCTGCAGCGTTCGGGCACCTTGCCCATTGAAATCCCGGCCATCGTCTCCAACCACCGTGAGCTGGCGGAGCTGGCCAGGTTTTACGGCATCCCGTTCCATTACATTCCCGTGACGGCCGAAACGAAGTCCGACGCCGAGAACGCGCTGCGGGCACTGGTCGCCGAGCACAACGTGGAGCTCGTGGTGCTGGCGCGCTACATGCAGGTCATTTCCGATGAGCTGTGCAGCGAGCTGGCCGGCAAGGCCATCAACATTCATCATTCCTTCCTGCCCGCGTTCAAGGGAGCCCGCCCCTACCACCAGGCCCATGCCCGCGGTGTGAAGATTATTGGCGCCACCGCCCACTACGTCACGGGCGAATTGGACGAGGGCCCCATCATCGAGCAGGAGGTCATCCGCGTCGATCACGCCCACTCCACCAAGGAGTTCGTGGCGATGGGCCGCGATGTGGAAGGCCGCACGCTGGCTAAGGCGGTCCAGTGGCATGCCGAGCACCGCGTGCTGCTGGATGGAAACCGTACCGTCGTCTTCAACTGATCGCTGCCCCGCCTCAGTCCAGCGGCACCGGGCCCAGCTCGTCCAGCAGGTCCCCCGGGCCGGGGTTGCCGGGCGCCGAGCTGCCGCCCAGATGCCGCACCACGCCCCAGACGGCATTCAGCCCGGTTGTGACCGCACCCTCGGCCCAGCCGGCCGTAAAGGACACGTCATCTCCGGCCAGGAAGATCCCGCTCCGCTCCGGCGGCAGAGTGTCCTGCTTGAAGTGCGTGAAGAGCCGCTGCTGGTAGCGGTAGTGTCCGGGGAGGTTCGCCTTGAAAGCACCCATGAAGTTTGGGTCCGCCTCCCAGGACACGGTGATCGGCTGGCCGACAATATGCGAGGCGATGTCCACCGTGGGGTAGATCTGCTTGAGCGAATGCAGCATCAGCTCCACCCGTTCCTCGGAGCTCAGCGCCAGCCACTTCAGCGCGTCGTCGTTCCAGGTGTAGGAGAGCAGGATGACGGCGGGCTTGCCCGGGCCGTTGTCCAGCAGGTAGGTGGCGCGGTTCAGCCGGTCGGTCAGGGTCATGGACAGCACCTCGCGGCCGGTGTCCGGATCGACGTCCTTCCAGAACGGCCGGTCCACCATGACAAAGGTCTTCGAGGACTGCATGTAGTGCGAGCGCTCGATCGCGGTCCACATTTCGGGCGCGAAGAGCCCTTCCTCGGTGTGGATCCGGGTGGAGAGCAGCCACGACTGGCAGGTGGTCACCACGGCCGGGTAACTGGCCGTGCGGCCCCAGCGTTCCTGGACGCGAATGTTGCCGTCCGGGGCGCGGGAAATCTTCGCCACCGCCCCGTGCGGGGAGCCGTTGTGCAGCGACGCCAGCGAGGTTCCCGCCGGCCAGTGCTTCATCTCCGACGGCGAAATGTCCGAGGGCGAGTGGTGCCAGAGCGCCTCGGGCAGGCGTTGCGCCCCGCCCACCAGGGAGCGGTGGCCGTCGTCGGCGTCCGTATAGACCACGCGCAGGATCTCCAGGATGGAGTTCGGGAAGTCGGTGTCCCAGCCGCCGGTGCCGAAGCCGACCTGGCCGAAGGCCTCGCGGTGCGCGAAACCGGCGTCCCTGAAGGACTTGCTCTGCGCGATGAAGCCGTAGAACGTCTCCTCGTCCAGTTCCGGCAGCAGCGCGTTCCACAGTGACTTGATCCGGCCGGTGTCGCGGGCACGGATGGCCTGCTGCATTTGGGCGAATTGGGCGCCATCGTTCACTGCGGCGCGCCAGGCCTCGGCCACCTCGTGGAAGAACGGCGGCAGGTCCGCACTGGTGCGCGCGTAATGCGAGGTGCCGGCCAGTTCGATGACCGTGCTGGAGGTAACCTCCGCGAGCGGATTCGGGAACGCCGTCGTCGCCAGTCCCAGCTTGTCCACGTAGTGGTAGAAGGCCCGGCCGGAGGCGGGGAAGCGCATCCCGCCCAAATCCGCGACCACGTCGGGGGCCGCCGGGAAGCTGGCCGTGCGCAGCCGGCCGCCCAGCTGATCCGCCTCATACAGCACCGGTCGCAGGCCCAACTTCATCAGCTCATACGCGGTCACCAGCCCGGACAGGCCCGCCCCTACCACGGCTACCTCGGTGCCATAGAGCTCCGCCGGGACGGAGCCGAGCCCGGCCGGGTGCGCCAGGTAGAGGTCGTAGCTGAAGGGGAAATCCGGGTTCAACATGGTGATAGGTGCCTGCCCGGGCACCGGCGGCTGCTGCGGATCGGTGGCGATGGTCATCGCTGCCCAACTTTCACGGGTTCGTCGTCGAACGAGCTGGTCGCCAGCACACGGTACTCCTCGGCGCTCAGCTCCGCCACCTTGGAATGCCGGCGGCCGTAGCCGAAGTAGGCGGCAAATCCGACCAGCATCCAGCCGGCGAAGACCAGCCAGGTGATGCCGCCCAGGTTGATCATCAGGTAGATGCACATCAGCGAGCCCAGGATCGGGGTCAGCGGGTAGAGCGGGACGCGGTAGCTGCGTTTGAGTTCCGGACGCTTGCGGCGCAGGTGGATCACGGCCAGGTTGACCAGCGCGAAGGCGAACAGGGTGCCGATGCTGGTGGCATCCGCCAGCGCGCCCAGCGGGATCAGGCCGGCGGTGAGGGCGACTACGATGCCCACGATCAGCGTGCCGGCCACCGGGGTGCCGGTGCGGGCCGAGACCCTGCCGAAGACCTTGGGCACCAGTCCGTCGCGGGACATCGAGAGCAGGATCCGGGTCTGCCCGTACAGCACGGTCAGCACGATGCTGGCGATGGCCAGCACGGCGCCTACGGAGAAGACGAAGGCGATCCACGGCTGGTGGGTGATTTCCTGCAGGATCTGCACCAGCGCCGCCTGGGTGCCCTCGAACCAGGTCCATTCGCGGGCGCCGACGGCGGCCACGGCCACCAGCACGTACAGCGTGGTGACAATGACCATGGAGAGCATGATGGCGCGCGGCAGGTCCCGCTGCGGATTGCGGGCCTCTTCACCGGCGGTGGACGCGGCATCGAAGCCGATGTAGGAGAAGAACACCCGGGAGGCGGCGGCTGAGACACCGGCGGCACCCATCGGCATCAGCGGCTCGAAGTGGCCGGAATTGAAGGCGCTGAAGGCGATCACGCAGAAGAAGAGCAGGATGACGATCTTGATGATCACGATGGCGGTGTTGATCCACGCGCTTTCCTTGGCGCCGCGCACCAGCAGCGCCATGGCCAGGAGCACAATCACCATGGCCGGCAGATTGAACGCCCCGCCGGATCCCGGCGGCTGCGAGATCGCATCCGGCAGGCTTAGCCCGAAGGCGGACACGGTTTCGTTGACGTACTGGCCGGCACCGACGGCGACGGCGGCCACGGAGACGGCGTATTCGAGCACCAGGCACCAGCCGCAGATCCAGGCCATCCCCTCCCCCAGTGTGGCGTAAGTGTACGAGTAGCTGGACCCGGCGACCGGAACCAGTCCGGCCATCTCCGCGTAGGAGACGGCGGAGAACAGGGCGGCCAGGCCGGCGATGACGAAGGAAATCCAGATGGCCGGCCCGGCCAGCGGCACCGAGTCGCCCAGGATCACCAGGATCCCGGTGCCCAGGGTGGCACCGACGCTGATCATGGTCAGCTGCAGCACGCCAAAGCTGCGGATCAGCTTGGGACCATTCGAGCCGCTGCCGGCTTCGTGGACCATCTGGCCCAGCGGCTTGCGGCGGAGCAGCTGGCTGCCGAGTCCGACTGCCGGACGGGCACCGCTGCGCCCTCGGTCTCGGCCTTGGCGGCCGGTCCGGGTAGATGTGGGCCCGCTGGCGGGCGGGCTCTGCTGTTTCAGTTGGCTGGGCACAGTCACCGTTGACTTCCTTTTTCGTGCGTAGTTGGCGGGTTCCCCTGATCCAGAATAGGGCTGTGACCTGGCTCTCGACCTTGTGCGAAATGCCCTATGATAGACATTCATGAGACGTATTGCACCAGATGCCATCCTTCCGCAGGCGCTGGCGCCGGGGCAAGCCGGCACCGGAACAGCCCGGTCCGGCGCACTGCAGACAGACCGGGAGCAGCGTATGCCGCTGCTTTCTGAGAAGCTGGATTCCCGGTTCCGGTTCGTTACGCTGGCCCAATTCCGCCGCGAACTGCCGGATGACCTCGTCGTGCTCCATGATGCGGACGAGGGACATGCCGGCGATGGGCAGGACGCGGACCATGGCGTATTGCTGCGCTGGGTGGAGCCCAGCGAGCTGGAGGACCCGACGCCGTACCTGATGGACGGCGAATTCATCCTCACCGCGGGTCTGCCGTTTGTGGGCGACGGTGGCCGGCCGGAGCTGGTGGACGCGTATGTGGCCCGGCTCGTGGAGTCGAAGGTGTGCGCGCTGGGCTTCGGCCTCACGCCGTACCACGACGCCGTGCCGCAGCCGCTGATCGACTCCTGCCGGCAGCGGAACCTGACCCTGATCCAGGTGCCGCCGTCGGTCCCCTTTGCCGCGATCGGGCTGCAGTTCGCCCAGCTGCTCGAATCCGAAGGCGCCAAGGTCTTCCGCCAACTCGCAGACGCCAACCGGGTCCTGATGCGAGGTGTGCTCTCCCCGCGGCCGGAGCACGAGCTGCTCCAGGCCCTGGTCCAGCGCTTTCCCTGCTGGGCAGTGCTGGTCGGCGGGGACGGCAGGATCCGCGGACGGGCCGGCAAATCACCGCTTGACTCCGCTTCGCTGGCAGCTATGCTGGACCGGCTTCTCTCCGGCTCGGGACCCCGGGTGGAGCTGGAGTCCTATACGGTCGCCGGCTCGCTGCACGTCGTCGGCCACCCGCTGCGCAGCTCCAAGGACGCCAACCTGGGCGCCCTGGTGATTGGCTCCGATGAGCGGCTCACCGCCGCGCAGAACAACGTGGTCTCCACCGCTGTCGGCCTCCTTGAACTACTCTTCCGCCAGCGCACCAGCGGATCGCTGGCGCCCAGCCAGCTGGCCGTGGCGCTACTGCTGCACCCGGAGACAATGACCGGCGGCAGCGGCCGGCAGGTCACCGCGGCCAAGGACCTGCTGGCGCAAAGCCTGACGTCCACCCGCACGGCTTCGATGCGCGTCGTCCAGGGAGTGAACGTGGACGCACTGGATCACGCACAGCGGGGCAGCAGCGACGGTCCGGTGCGCGAACTGCTGCAGTGGCGCCGGCTCTTTGAAACCAAGCTGGTGGAAATCACCGACTACGGCTTCGCAGCGATCACCCGGCTGAGGGTCGACGACGCCCTGCTGGCCGAGGTGGACAAGTTGGGCTGGCGCGTCGTCGTGGGGGATCCCACTGAGCTCAACGACCTGCCGGCTGCATACAAGCGCGCCACCTCGTTGCGCTCCCGGGTCCAGAGCACGCAGCAGAACCTGCGGGTGGACGCGGTGACTTGGTCGGTCACCGGGCTGCTGGGGCCGGAAGCCGGCAGCATGCTGGCCGGACGGCTCTTTGCCCCACTGCTAGGGCTGGATCCTGAGCGGCGGGAGACGCTGCTTGGCATCCTACGGGCTTGGTTGGGTGAAAACGGCAGCTGGGACGGTGCGGCCAAAGCGCTCGGCCTGCACCGCAATAGCGTCCGACGGCAGATCGGTGTGCTGGCCGAGCTGCTGCAATACGACATTAATGACGCGCAGACTCGGGCGGAGCTGTGGATCGGCCTGCAGTACGCGGATTCGTTACCGTGACCGTCTCGGCGGCTCCCGGGCCTGATGCCTCGTGGCCCCGGGCTACCGGCCCTCCCAGCGCCCATATAGGTCCGGCCGGCGGTCGCTCAGATAGGGTACATCCGCTCGGGCGGAGTGGATTTCTGCCCGGTTTATCTGCGCAAAAAGCAATTCCTCGCCGCTGCCTGCCTGCGCCAACACCCCGCCGTCGGCCCCGGTGATGATGCTGCCGCCGCCAAAGCGTGTCCCGCCCTCCGTGCCGCAGTGGTTCGCGTAGCCGATGGCCAGTTGGCTCTCCAGTGCACGGGCCCGCAGCAGCACCTGGGGCACGCTGGCATACCCGTGCCCCAAGGCCGTCGGGACCAGCAGCAGCTCCGCACCGCGGCTGACCGCCGCGCGCACCGGCTCGGGAAATTCAACGTCATAGCAGATCAGCAGCGAGGTCCGGAGGCCGTCGAAGTCGACGACGGCGGGCGGCTGGTCCGCGGGTGCAAAGGCCTGCTGCTCCTCGGGGCCGAAGAGATGGACCTTGGCGTAGCTGAGCAGTTCCGCACCTGACCGGTCCACCAGTGTGGCCGAGATGTTCCAGTCCCCGTTCTCCCGGACCGCGGGCAAGCTGTAGACCAGGGCAATCCCATGGCGCTCGGCAATGGCGGCCAACCGGCCGGCCAGCCCGGGGAGGGTGGCCGGATCCAACTCCGCCCGGACCGTCAGCGGCGCGTAACCGACAGGGAATAGCTCGGGCGTGAGCAGCACCGTAGCCCCACGCGTGGCAGCCCGGCCGGCCGCCGCATCGATGGCGGCCAGATTGGCCCCGATTTCCAGGGTCTGGGCCCGGCCCTGAAGAACCGCGAGCAGCATGCGGCCAACCTCTCTTTTTGCGATGTCTCCGTTTCGGATGTCCGGATTCCAGAATAACCATCCGACTGTCCCCCGAGCGGGGCAGATCATCCCACCTGGATGGCATCTGGGGCGAAAGGTCCTCGGCGCGATGGTCCGGATTTTAGCACAGGGGTGAACGTCCGGTAGCGGGTAGCATCGATGCCATGACTTCGCTTATTACATTTGGTGGCAAGACACCCGCTGTCGCCGCCTCCGCCTTCGTCGCCCCCTCGGCCACCCTGATCGGCGACTTGGAATTGGGTGCCGACTCCAGCGCCTTCTACGGCGTGGTGGTACGGGCCGATACGTCCGCCATCCGGGTCGGCTCAGGCACTAACCTGCAGGACAACGTCGTGCTGCACTCGGATCCCGGATTTCCGACGACGGTGGGCAACGGCGTGAGCATCGGTCACGGTGCAGTGGTGCACGGTTGCACGGTGGAGGACGACTGCCTGATCGGCATGGGGGCCACCATCATGAACGGCGCGGTGATCGGCGCCGGTTCCCTGGTGGCCGGCGGCGCCGTCGTCCTGGAGGGCGCAGTGATACCGGCGCGCTCGCTCGTAGCAGGCGTGCCGGCGAAGGTACGCCGGGAACTGACGCAGGAGGAGTTCGACGGCGTCCGGGAGAACGCGAGCCACTACGTTGAGCTGGGGAAAGCCCACAAGGAGATTCACGCCGCCCCAACTGAGTAGCAGTTGCGGCACTCAAAACGCGGTTTGAGTGCGATAACTGCTACTCAGTTGGGGAGGAGGCGCGAAGTGTTGCGTTCAATTCTTGACTACAAAGGTCGATTGATGCACTGTACTACTTATGGCCGAAGAAGACCGCACGACCACCCCGACGAAGAGGCGCTCCCGCAATCCGGGGTCGCAGCCTGCGCTGCGTCTGCTGAACCGCCAGCGCATCATTGACGCCCTGCTCGGCGCCGGCCCGTCGACCCAAGCGGAGATATCGCGTTCCACCGGTCTCTCCACGGCCACCGTCTCCAACATCGTCAAGAGCATGGCGGCCAAGGGCCTCGTTTCAACCGCCCCCACCACCAGCTCCGGCCGCCGCGCCCTCTCCGTCACCCTTAACGGCAACGGTGCTGTCGCCGTCGGCATTGACTTTGGCCGCAGCCACGTCCGCGTCGTGCTGGCCAACCTCGGCTATCAGGTCGTCGCGGAAAGGGCGCTCCCGCTGCCGCTGGGACACCACGCCAGCGAGAGCATCGCGGCGGCCGCGGACCTGCTGAATCTGCTGCTCGCTGAGGCCAACATCCCGCGGAGCCTGATCGTTGGTGCCGGCGCCGGCATTCCGGGGCCGATCGACCGGCGGAGCGGCACCGTCGTGCAAGGCGCCATTTTGCCCGAGTGGGTTGGAATTAACATCCTTGAACGCTTGGAAAAGACCCTGGAGCTTCCTGTTTACGCGGACAATGACGCGAACCTCGGCGCCTTGGCGGAGGTCACCTGGGGCCCGCACAGGTCGGTCAGCAATCTGATGTTCCTCAAAATCGGCAGCGGAATCGGCGCCGGTCTCATCCTCAACGGGGCGCCGTACTACGGGAATGTCGGCGTGACCGGTGAGATCGGTCATGCCACCATCAACGAACATGGACCGATCTGCCGTTGCGGCAACCGCGGCTGCCTGGAAACGGTGGCGTCAACGGCCACCATGATCGAACTCCTTAGCCGCGGCGCGGTGGGACCCTTGACCGTAGGAGACATCGTGCGGCGCGCACTGGCGAAGGATTCCGCGACGCTTCGGGTCATTGACGACGCCGGACTTGCCGTCGGGCGGGCCATCGGCAACGTAGCCAACCTGATAAATCCCGAAGTCATTGTGGTGGGCGGCCCGCTGGCCGGCCTCGATGACCTGCTGCTGGATCCGATCCGGCGCGGCCTGCTGCGCCATGCCGTACCCGTGGTCGGCGAGAGCACAACCTTGGCCATGTCCTCCCTTGGCGACCGGGCGGAAGCTTTGGGCGCCGCGTCCCTGGTCTTCCAGCATCAGCGGATCCGCCGCCCCTAAAATGGGCTATCCTCGGGTTTTTGCGTTAAAGGCTTGACGACAAGCACTGTGACCGAGTTTACTTTTCTTCAGGTATGCAGCTGCCCCCAGTTTCCGGCCCATGCAGGAACAGGACCGTGGCCGCAGCGCTGCAGCGGCCGGTTTTGACCAACGTGTACGACAAAAGAGTCGCTTTGGAGGCGGAGAAAATCATGGTGTCCAGCAGACCGGTAGTCCTGGAGATGCGCTCAATCACCAAAGAGTTCCCTGGTGTGAAGGCGCTCGCCGACGTCTCCATCAGCGTGCGGGCTGATGAGATCCACGCCATCTGCGGTGAGAACGGCGCCGGAAAATCCACGTTGATGAAGGTACTGTCCGGCGTCTACCCGTACGGCAGCTACGGCGGGGAGATCTTCTACCAGGGACAGGTCTGCGAATTTAAGGATATCCGAGCCAGCGAAGCCGCAGGAATCGTGATCATCCATCAGGAACTGGCTCTGATCCCCGAACTCTCTATCCTCGAAAACATCTTCTTAGGCAATGAACCGACAAAGTTTGGCGCCATCGACTGGAACCAGGCTCGGCGCCGGTCCATCGATCTGCTGGCCCGCGTGGGCCTGCGGGATGACCCGGACACCCCCGTCAAGGAGATCGGTGTGGGCAAGCAGCAGCTGGTGGAGATCGCTAAGGCGTTGAACAAATCCGTCAAACTGCTGATTCTGGACGAGCCAACCGCCGCCCTCAACGAATCCGATTCCCAGCATCTCCTGGACCTGATCCGTGGGCTCAAGAGCAAGGGCATCAGCTCCATCATGATCTCGCACAAGCTCAACGAGATCGAACAGGTGGCGGATTCCATCACCATCATCCGCGACGGCAAGACCATCGAAACGCTTGATGTGAAGGCCGACGGCGTCGATGAGGACCGCATCATCAAGGGCATGGTGGGGCGGACACTTGAATCGCGCTTCCCGGACCACACACCGAAGATCGGTGAGGTTTTCTTCGAGGTCAAGAACTGGACCGTGCGGCACCCTCAGGTCCCCGACAGGTTGGTGTGCAAGAACTCCAGCTTTAACGTCCGCCGCGGAGAAATCGTCGGCTTCGCCGGACTGATGGGTGCCGGGCGCACAGAGCTGGCACGGTCCGTCTTTGGCCGCTCCTATGGAAACTTTGTCTCCGGTCAGATCATCAAGGACGGCAAGGAGATCAGTCTGCGCACCGTTCCACAGGCCATCCGGCACGGCATCGGCTACGTCACCGAGGACCGTAAGACCCTAGGCCTTAATCTGCTGGACGACATCAAGGAAACAACCGTGTCGGCGGCGCTGCAGAAGGTCTCCACGTATTCCGTGGTGGATGAGAACAGGGAATACGCCGTTGCCGAGTCATACCGCAAACAGCTGCGTACCAAGGCTCCCAGCGTGGATGAAGGCGTCTCCAAGCTCTCCGGCGGCAACCAGCAGAAAGTGGTGTTGGCCAAGTGGATGTTCACCGACCCCGATCTGCTGATCCTGGATGAGCCGACCCGTGGCATCGACGTCGGCGCCAAGTACGAGATCTACGGCATCATTCAGCAGCTCGCCAATCAGGGCAAGGGAGTAATCGTGATTTCCTCGGAACTTCCCGAACTCTTGGGCATTTCCGACCGGATCTACACCATCTTCGAGGGCGCCATCACCGGCGTCGTCAGCAAAGAAGCTGCCAGCCAGGAATCCCTGATGAAACTTATGACCGCGGCCAAGAAATCCGCCTGAACCACGGAAGAAACAGGATCCACATCATGAATGCCATAAAACAGCTCTTCGGCGGCAACACCCGCCAGTTCGGGATGATCTTCGCTCTGTTATTCCTGATTATCTTCTTTCAGGTATTCACCGGCGGCCTCACCCTGACACCAGACAATGTCATCAACCTCTTCAATGGCAATGCCTACATCCTCATCCTCGCCATCGGCATGGTCCTGGTGATCATCGCAGGCCACATTGACCTGTCGGTCGGTTCCATCGCCGCGTTCGTGGGCATCGTCGTCGCGATCACCATGCGTGACTGGCACCTGCCCTGGTATATGGGCATCCTGATCGGCCTGATTTTGGGGGCGATCATCGGCGCGTGGCAGGGTTTTTGGGTCGCCTACGTCGGCATCCCGGCCTTCATTGTGACCTTGGCAGGAATGTTGCTTTTCCGTGGCGCCAACCAGTTCGTCGGCAAATCCAATACCGTCCCCGTGCCGAAGGATTTCCAGTACATTGGCGCCGGCTACCTCCCCGAGATCGGACCCAACACCGGTTATAACAACCTCACAGTGCTGATTGGATTGATCGCCGTCGCTGCGATCATTTGGGGCGAGGTCCATACCCGGAAGAACGCCGAGTCCATCGGCGCCGAGGTGTCCCCGCTATGGGTATCCATCATCAAACTCGTGCTTCTATCGGCAGCCGTCATCTACGCCACCTACCTTTTCGCCACCGGTCGTCCCGGCACTTCCTTCCCCATCCCGGGCATCATTCTCGGTGTCCTGGTGCTGATCTACGGGTTTATTTCGTCGCGGACCATCACCGGCCGGCACATCTATGCCGTCGGTGGTAACCGTCATGCTGCCGCGCTCTCCGGTGTGCAAAGCAAAAGGGTGGATTTCCTGGTCATGATGAATATGGCCGTCCTGGCCGGGCTCGCCGGAATGATCTTCGTCGGGCGCTCCAATGCGTCGGGTCCGTTCGACGGCGTCGGCTGGGAACTCGATGCGATCGCCGCGGTCTTCATCGGCGGTGCCGCGGTCACCGGTGGCGTTGGGACCGTCGTTGGTTCCGTCATCGGCGGTCTGGTGATGGCAGTCCTGAACAACGGCCTCCAGCTCCTGGGCGCCGGAGCGGACATCACGCAGATTATCAAGGGCCTGGTGCTGCTGGCCGCCGTCGCCTTCGACGTCTACAACAAAAAGCAGGGCAAAAAATCCCTCATCGGGCTGTTGATGAGGAACTTCGGCAATAGGGCTCAAGCCGAGACGACCGAAACGAAAGAAGTCATTTCCAGCACGGCCGGCGTCTAACGAAGCACCGTCAGCACATTTTTCCCAGCAAGGCATGTATCCCACCAAAGAAAGCGAAAACCATGTTGAAACTCAACAAATCGGTGAAGACCATAGCGGTCCTTGCCGCGGCGTCCGCCCTCGCGCTGACCGGTTGTGGCCGCGCGGACACCGGTTCCTCTGCCAACGGCAGCTCCGCTGCGGCCGGCTTCGCCAAGGATGCCGAAATCGGCGTTGCGCTGCCGCAGAAGACCTCGGAGAACTGGGTTTTGGCCGAGAGTCTGTTCAACAACGGCCTCAAGACCGCCGGGTTCAAGGGCGACGTCCAGTTCGCCAACGGCGGCGTGTCCGATCAGCAGAACCAGATTAGCTCCATGGTCACCAAGGGCGCCAAGGTCATCATCGTCGGCGCGATCGACGGTGCCCAGCTGGGCACCCAGCTCAAGCAGGCAAAGGATGCCGGTGCCACCATCATCGCCTATGACCGGCTCCTGCTGAACACGGAGAACGTGGACTACTACGTGGCCTATGACAACTACAAGGTTGGGCAGCTGCAGGGTCAGGCGCTGCTGGACGGAATGAAGGCCAAGAAGCCCTCCGGACCGTACAACATCGAGCTCTTTGCAGGCTCTCCCGATGACGCCAATGCCAAGGTCTTCTTTGACGGCGCGATGAACGTCCTGCAGCCGAAGATCGACGATGGCACGCTGAAGGTCGTCTCCGGACAGAAATCCTTTGAACAGGCCGTCACCCAGGGCTGGAAGGCAGAGAATGCCCAGAAGCGTATGGATACTCTGCTGGCCGGAAGCTACACCTCGGCCGCCCTGGACGGTGTGCTCTCCCCCAACGACACGCTCGCCCGCGCCATCCTTACGTCGGTGAAGGCCGCAGGCAAGCCGCTGCCGATCGTCACCGGCCAGGATTCCGAGGTGGAGTCCGTCAAATCAATCATGGCCGGCGAGCAGTACTCGACCATCAACAAGGACACCAGCGCTCTGGTGACCCAGGCCATCGGGATGGTCAAGGATCTGCAGGCGGGCAAGACCCCGCCGACCAGCGCGGAAGCTGACAATGGAACCAAGAAGGTCCCCACCTTCTACCTCAAGCCCGTCATCGTCACCAAGGCCAACGCGGCTGAGGCGTATGCCAATGACAAGGTTTTGGCCCCGCTGACCAAGTAGCTCCGGCTGACCAAGAGGCTCCAGCAGGGCAAACAGCTCCAGCGGGCCGCTGAATGGTCCCCGTCCCGGTTTTCCGGGACGGGGACCATTGTGCTTTGCCCCTCCAACCTGCGATGCGTCTCTGGCATGATGGCAGGATGACGACTCCGAACCGTTACATCGCCAGGCCGCACTGGTATACCTCCGCTTCACCGGATCCCATCAAAGCCACCGGGAGACCGTTGCGCTGGGGTGTGGTGGCCACCGGGAACATTGCCCGGACCATGAGCACCGATCTCGCATTGCTGGAAGATGCCGTGCTGCAGGCCGTCAGCTCCCGCAGCCGGCACAACGCCGCAGACTTTGCGGCCCGCTTCGGCTTTGCGCGCCACTATTACGACGACGGGGGCCAGCACGACGACGGCGGAACAGTCGGGAGCGCGTCTGCCGGGAATATGCCGGGGTACCAGCAGCTGGTCGCGGATCCCGAGGTCGATGTGGTCTACATAGCCACCCCGCACGCCCAGCACCATGCCGTGGCGAAGGCTGCCCTGGAAGCCGGCAAACACGTCCTGTGCGAAAAAGCCCTGACCATCAATGCCCGCGAAGCGGCGGAGCTGATCGGACTGGCCCGGGAGCGCGGGCTCTTCCTGATGGAGGCCGTCTGGGCGCGATTTGTCCCCGGGATGCAGCGGGCCTTCGAGATCGCAGACTCGGGGGAGATCGGGGACGTGCAATGGGTCCAGGCGGATCTGGGTTTCGTGGCCCCGCTGGACCGCGCGGCCCGCATCTGGGACCCGACGGCCGGCGGTGGGGCGCTGCTCGATCTGAGTGTTTACCCCCTGCTCTGGGCATGGGGAACGCTGGGCGCCCCGGCGTCCGTCACCGCGGCCGGCACCCTCACGGATTGGGGCGTGGACAGTCAGAACGCGATCACCCTTGAATACTCCTCCGGGGCGCATGCCCAGCTCATCTCCTCCCTCACCGCACTCGGCCCGCGGTCCGCCGTCGTCGCCGGTTCCGAGGGCTTCATCCGGACCTCAGGGTCGATCAATAATCCGACCTCACTCGCCGTTCACGTTGGCTCCCGCACCGCCCGGGTGGAGAATTTCGAGTTTCCCGGCCGCGGCTACACCTACCAGTTGCGCGAAGTCACGCGCTGCATCCAGCAGGGGCTCACCGAAAGCCCCACCATGCCGCTGGATGATTCATTGGCCATCATGGCGCTCTTTGACGGCATCCGCGGCCAGCTGGGCATCACCTATCCGGCGGATAGGATGAGCGCCGGATAACCCCGGTCCCACAATGGCGCAGCTTCCGACGAGTACTGACGGGTGAATCTGAAGCGGATCGCGTCCACATTAGAAACGGATCGCGTCGATCACCTTGACGCGGACCGCCATCAGGGCAGGGATCAGGCCAGCCAGCGCGCCCACCGTCACGCCGAAGAATACCCTCCCTCCAGTGGCGCCAAAGCTGCTCCGCCAGTGCCGCCACCGCTCCGCCGGTGCCTGTTAAACTGCCACGATTCCGCCGGTGCCTGTTAAGCCGGTGCCTGTTAAACTGCCACGAATAAACTGCCACGAAAACTGGGCAAAGCTTAACGCGAAGGCTCAATGGGCTGACGCCAGCGCTAGCCGACGCCCAGGTACGCCTCCTTGATCGCGGGATTGGAGAGCAGTTCCTTGCCCGTCCCGCTGTGCGTGATTTCGCCGGTCTCCAAGACAAAGGCCCGATGTGCGCGCGCCAAGGCCTGGTTGGCGTTCTGCTCCACCAGCAGCACCGTGGTGCCTTGGCTGTTGATCTCCGTGATGATCTTGAAGATCTGCCGGATGAACTGCGGCGCCAGCCCCATGGACGGCTCATCCAGGAGCAGCAGCTTGGGGTTGGACATGAGCGCGCGCCCGATCGCCAGCATCTGCTGCTCGCCGCCGGACATGGTCCCGCCGAGCTGCTTCTGGCGTTCCTCCAGCCTCGGAAAGAGGGCAAAAACGCGGGCAATGTCCGCCGCCATGCCGCTTCGGTCCTTGCGCCCGAACGCCCCCATGTCCAGGTTCTCCAGCACGGTCATGCCGGGGAACACCCCGCGTCCTTCGGGAGCCTGCGAGATGCCCTGCACCACGCGGATGTGGGCCTTCATCTTGGTGATGTCCTGCCCGGCGAATTTGATGGATCCGGCCGAGGGGTTCAACAGCCCGGAAATGGTCTTCATCGTCGTCGTCTTGCCGGCACCGTTCGCGCCGATCAGCGAGACGATCTCCCCCTCCTCGACGGTGAAGGACATGTCCTTAATCGCCTGGATCCGGCCATAGTGGACGCTTACATTGTCCAGCTCAAGCAACGTCATCTTCGGGCTCTCCTAGGTATGCCGAAATCACGAGGGGATCTTCACGGATCTCGCGGGGGCGGCCGTCGGCAATCTTCTTGCCGAACTCCAACACCACAATCCGGTCCGTCACCCCCATCACCAGTTTCATGTCGTGCTCGATCAGCAGCACGGTGTAGCCGTCGTTGCGGATGGTGCGGATGAGCGTCATCAGCTCTTCCTTCTCCGCCGGGTTGAAGCCGGCCGCGGGCTCATCCAGGCACAGCACCTTGGGGTCCGTGGCGAGCGCGCGGGCAATCTCGAGCCGGCGCTGGTGTCCGTACGGCAGGTGCCGGGACAGGAAATGCGCATGCTCGGCGATCCCGACGAAGTCCAGCAATGCCATGCCGCGTTCGATGGCCGACTTCTCCTCGCGGACATGAGTCGGCAGCCGCAACAGGGCGCGCCCCACGCTGGTCTTATGCCGGGCGTCAAGGCCGACGACGACGTTCTCCAGCGCCGTCATCTCGCCAAACAGCCGGATGTTCTGGAAGGTGCGGGCCAGTCCCATCCGGGTGATCTTGTGCTGCTTCTGGCCCCCGATGGACTGCCCCTCCAGCAGCACCTTGCCACTGCTGGGCTTGTACACACCGGTCATCGCATTGAAGCAGGTGGTCTTGCCGGCACCATTGGGACCGATCAAGCCCAGGATCTCGCCGCGCTTGATGTCAAACGAAACATTGTCCAGCGCCATCAGGCCACCGAACTTCACGGTCAGATTCTGCACCTGGACCAGACTGTCACCGATCTTGACGCCGATTTCCCGCTCCGGCGCTACAATTTCGGCGACGTCCAGATCGATTCCCTGCTCGGCCAGGGCTTGTTCATCGATTCCGGCGGGCTGCGCAACTGCAGTCTCCGCATCGGCAGCGCGGCGCCCGGCCCGATGCTCGACCGGGTGCCGCTCCGGGTGTCCACCGTCGGTGCCGACGGGCTCCCCCACCGGCCAGTCCGCCGTGTGCCGAGGAAGGTCCTCGTTGTGATCCCCGCTCATGCCTGTGCTCCCTTCTCCTGCGCCGTACCAGCCGTTCGCTTCGCGCTCGCGCCGCCGTCGTCCTTCTTGACCGCCCACTTATAGGCGTCACGGCCATACGACAGCAGCCGCTGCCGGGCCGGAAAGAGCCCTTGAGAGCGGAAAATCATGATCAGCACAAGGGCAATACCGAAGATCAGGTATTTGTACTCGGCAATGGCGGTGAAACGATCCGGAATGTAGCTGACCAGTGCGCCGCCGACAATCGCGCCCACCTTATTGCCGGCGCCACCGAGAACGACGGCGGCGACGAAGAGGATGGAGGTGTACACGTCAAAGCGCTGATTGCTGATAAACCCAACCTGCCCCGCGGCCAACGCGCCGGAGAGTCCACCGACCGAGGCGCCGATCGCGAAAGCCCAGACCTTGTATTTGAAGGTCGGAACGCCCATGATCTCGGCGGCGTCCTCGTCCTCCCGGATAGCGACCCAGGCCCGGCCGACGCGGCTGCGCTCCAGGTTGCCCACCAGCAGCAGCACAATAATGATGATGGTCAGGATCAGCCAATACCAGGGAATGCCGTTGGAGTTGGTGAATATCGGAGTCCCGTCGGCCGCAGTGCCCGGCGGGTGCCCCACGGACTGGAAGCCGACCTGTCCCTTCATTGCGGGGATGATGGTGGCCAAAATCCGCACGATTTCGCCAAAGCCCAGCGTCACGATCGCCAGATAGTCACCGCGGAGCCGCAGGGTAGGTATTCCCAGCAGCACGCCGAAGAACATGGTCACGGCCATGGCCACCGGGATGGTCCACAGGTACGGGATTTTCAAAAACGCCGAATCAGGGCTGGTCAGCATCGCAGAGACGTAGGCGCCCACGGCGAAGAACGCGACATAACCGAGGTCCAGCAGGCCGGCGTAGCCGATCACCACGTTCAGACCGATGGCGATCAGGGCGAAACGGGCCATATTGAAGCAGGCCAAGCCAAAGTTATTGCCCGGTTCGGTGGTCAGGATAGGCGGGTTGATAACCGGCAGCAGGTAGGCCAGCACCACCACGATCAGCAGGAATGCCCACTGCTGCTGACGGCTGAGCGCATTCCAACGCTGACCGAGCGAACCGGGCTTCTTCCCTTTGCGGCCGGCAATACTGGCGCCGGGAGCGGTGGTCAGGGCCTCGCGGTCGTCAGCAGACTGCGCCGCTTTTGCGGACGGCAGCGGGGTGGGGCCATCTGTCATGCTCATGCTTTGCTCCTTCCAAGGGAGGTGCCTAGGATGCCCTCGGGCCGCACCAGCAGTACCAGCACCAGCACCATGAAGGCGACGACGTCGGTCCACTGCGAATTGCCGAGCAGTATCTGGCCATAGTTACCAATGAGGCCCAACAGCAGGCCACCGAGCAGTGCGCCGCGGACGTTGCCGATGCCGCCCAATACTGCGGCAGCGAAGGCCTTGATGCCCAAGACAAACCCACCGTTGTACTGGACACCGGATGGAATCTTCATGACGTAGAAGAGCGCCGCCGCCCCGGCAAGGATACCGCCGATCACGAAGGTGATAATGATGATGCGTTCCTTGTTCACACCCATGAGGGTGGCAGTATCGGGATCCTGCGCCACCGCGCGGATCCCGCGCCCGGTGCGGGATTTGCTGATGAACCGCTCGGTGAGAACCATCATGATGACGGCCGCAATGACAATGACCAGTTGCTGGGAATCAATGATGGTACCGAATACGTCGAAGATGGGCGTCGGTTTGAACATGGTCACGGCAGCCTCGGGGCTGGGACCACGGATGGCGTAGATGGTGTATTGAATGGTGAAGGAGACGCCGATGGCCGTGATCAGGAAGACCAGCCGTGGTGCATTGCGCTTCCGCAGCGGCTTATAGGCGACGCGCTCCACCAGGAACGCCGTGAGGGCAGAGGCGATCATGGCGATCACCAGGGCCAGCACGAGGTTCAGCACAATGGACGCCAGCGACAGGTGCGGAACGTTGGGGCCGAATCCCAAACCGTTGAGTGTAAAGAAAACCGCGTAGCAGCCCATGATGAAGACTTCTGAGTGGGCAAAGTTAATCAGGTTCAACACACCATAGACGAGGGTGTAACCCAAGGCCACGAGCGCGTAGATGGACCCAAAGGTCAGTCCGTCAAAGGTGGCGCTCCAGAAGTTCTCGCCCAAGGACGCGACATCGAAGCTGATCCAGTCATTGTCCATCGGCATGGACGTCAGTAGTGAAGTGAGCATTGGCACATCCTGGTTGAGTCCGGGAAACGGATCGGCAGTGATCCGGGCGGACAATCGGTAGCTTTCGGTTTTTCGTGCGTCCAAGACAATGCTGCGGGACCTCGCCTACCGGCCCCGCAGCATTGTCCATGTTCCGCTAGTTACTCGCCGATCGCGCCAACTGGCACAATCTTGCCGTTTTCCACTTTGTATCCGTAGACCGTCGGGGCCTGCAGTTCGCCCTTGTCGTCCCACTTGTAGTGCTTGCTCAGACCGTCCTTGTCGTAGGACTTGACCCAGGAGAGCAGATCCGCGCGGGACTGCTTGCCGGCGTCGATGCCCGACAGGAGCACCGTCGCGGCGTCGTAACCTTCAATGGAGTACGTTCCCGGCTCCGCGTTGTTCAAGGACTTGTACGCGCTCTCAAAGGAGGGAATCAGTTCACCCGGAATACACGGGCAGGTGAAGTAGGCGTTGTTGGAGGAATCTCCGGCCTGCTTGATGAACTGATCATCCTTGAGGCCGTCGGGGCCAACGAAGGTTCCGGTGAAACCCTTGCCGACCAGCTGCTGGTCAAAGGGCGCGCCCTCGGCATAGTAGCCGGAGTAGAACACCGCATCGGCCTTGGCATTGATGATCTTGGAGATTACCGCGGAAAAGTCCTTCTGCCCGGTCGTGACCTTGTCGGTTCCGGCCAGCGCGCTTCCGAGCCCATCGGAGGTCGTCTTGCCCAGGCCGATGCCGTAGTCGGAGTCATCCTGAACGACGTAGACCTTCTTGGCTGCCAGTTTCCCGGTCATGAATTTTGCGGCTGCCGGTCCCTGTACGGCGTCGTTGCCCAGGCCGCGAAAGAAGGTCGTCCAGCCGTTGGTGGTCAGGCCCGGGTTCGTTGCGGCCGGAGTGATGTGCACCAGTTTCGACTGCTCGAAAATGTTGCCGGTTGCCTTGGACTCGCCGGAGAACGGCAGACCGATGACACCGATGATGCTGGCCTCGGTGGTCACCTGGGTCACCGGGCCGGTGGCCTTGCTCGGATCCCCCTCGGTGTCAAATTTCTTGAACTGCACCTGGCAGCCGGCGTTCGCGGCGTTATGCTCGTTGATGGCCAGCTGAACGCCGTTGAAAATGTTAATACCCAGCTGGGCGTTGGGGCCGGTCTCCGCACCCGCGTAGGCCAGCGTCGTGGTGGCCGGGCAGGTGGCCTTGCCGTCACCCTTGGGCAGGACAGCATTCGGCGGAGTGTCAATTTTGGTCAGTGCCGGGACGTTCACCTTGCTGCCGGACGCAGCGGTGTCGGAGGAGGTGCCGGTTCCTGCCTGGTTCGCGCACGATGACAGCAGCATCCCCAGCGTGGCTGCCACGGCCAGTGTCGAGACAAGTTTCTTGCGGTACATAGATTTGCCTTTCGGGCCACATCCGAGCAAAGGCCTCATTGCCTGCGCTCATTCGTTGATTATGTCCTGAGACTACAACGAAATGTTGTGTCGGACACACTCGGAAGAAATTAAGATCAGGTAACGACCGAAAGACGAATATGCGACAGGACTGCCCACTCTCCCATGCGGGCGAGCGGGCAGTGGATGTACCGCGGCGGCGTTTAGCTACCGGCCGGTAGCTAAACGCTGAGCGTGGCCAGAATTTCGTTGAGCTTCGCCGACGGACGCATGACGGCGGCAACCTTCGCCACATCGGGGCGGTAGTAGCCGCCGAGGTCAACCGGGGGGCCCTGCACGGACAGCAGCTGCCCGACAATGGTTGTCTCGTTGGAGGTCAGCGCCTCGGCAACGGCGGAGAAAGGGGCGGCCAGCTCGGCGTCCTCGGTCTGCTTTGCCAGTTCCTGAGCCCAGTACCGCGCCAGGTAGAAGTGGCTTCCGCGGTTGTCCAGCTCCCCGACTCTGCGGCTCGGGGACTTATTCTCGAGCAAAAAAGTTCCGGTGGCGCGGTCCAGCGTGTCCGCCAGAATCTGGGCACGCGTGTTGCCGGTCGAGGTGGCCAGATGTTCGAAGCTGACGGCCAGCGCAAGGAATTCACCCAGGCTATCCCAGCGCAGGTGGTTTTCCTGCAACAGCTGCTGAACGTGCTTCGGAGCGGATCCGCCGGCACCGGTCTCGAAGAGTCCGCCGCCGTTGATCAGGGGAACGATGGAGAGCATCTTGGCGCTGGTGCCCAGCTCAAGGATCGGGAACAGGTCTGTGAGGTAATCCCGCAGCACATTGCCGGAGACGGAGATGGTGTCCTCGCCCCTGCGGATACGCTCCAGCGTGAAGGCGGTGGCGTCCTCCGGCGTCATGATCTCGATCCGCAGGCCCTCGGTGTCGTGATCCTTCAGGTATTCCCTGACCTTGGTGATCAGGTTGGCATCGTGGGCGCGGCCTTCGTCCAGCCAGAAGACGGCGGGAGTCAGAGAGGCACGGGCACGGGTGACGGCCAGCTTGACCCAGTCACGGATCGGCAGGTCCTTGGTCTGGCAGGCCCGCCAAACGTCGCCGGCCGAAACCTGGTGTTCGATCAGCACGGTCCCGGAGCCGTCGACGATCTGTACGGTGCCTGCAGCCTGGATCTCGAAGGTCTTGTCATGGCTTCCGTATTCCTCGGCAGCCTGGGCCATCAGGCCAACATTCGGGACGGTGCCCATGGTGGTCGGATCGAACGCGCCGTTCGCGCGGCAGTCATCGATCACGACCTGGTAAACGCCTGCGTAGCAGCTGTCCGGAATCACTGCCAGGGTATCCGCGGCTTTGCCGTCCGGGCCCCACATCTTGCCGGAGGTGCGGATCATCGCCGGCATCGACGCGTCCACGATGATATCCGAAGGAACATGCAGGTTGGTGATCCCCTTATCCGAATCCACCATGGCCAGTGCGGGCCCGTCGTCCAGGCCCTGCTTGATGGCAGCCTGGGCACCTTCACGGATGTCGGCGGGAAGCGCATCGAGTCCGTTGAGGATGGAGGCCAGACCGTTGTTCGCGCTGAGGCCCGCCTTGGCCAGCTGAGCACCGTAGCCTGCAAACAGATCCGGCAGGAAGGCCCTGACGATGTGGCCGAAGATGATCGGATCGGAAACCTTCATCATGGTGGCCTTCAGGTGTGCGGAGAACAGCACACCCTCGTCCTTGGCCCGGGCAATCTGCGCTGCCAAGAACTCATCGAGGGCGGCCACCCGCAGGACGGTACCGTCGACAACCTCGCCGGCAAGGACCCGGAAGGAGTCCTTTAGTACGGTGCTGGTGCCGTCTTCGGCGATGAACAGGATCTTAATGGTTCCATTGGCGCCGATCACCACGGACTTCTCATTGGAGCGGAAGTCATCGGCAACCATATGGGCGACGTTGGTCTTCGACTCTGAAGACCAGGCTCCCATGGTGTGCGGGTTCTTGCGCGCGTAATTCTTCACCGACAGCGGCGCCCGGCGGTCGGAGTTGCCTTCACGCAGGACCGGGTTGACAGCGGAACCCTTGATCTTGTCGTAACGGGCCCGGACAACCTTTTCCTCATCGGTGGAGGGATCGTCGGGATAGTCCGGGAGGTCGTAGCCCTGGCCCTGAAGCTCGGCGACGGCAGCCTTCAACTGCGGGACGGAAGCGCTGATGTTCGGCAGCTTGATGATGTTCGCTTCGGGTTTCCTGGCAAGTTCACCCAGCTCCGCCAAGGTATCGCCGATCCTTTGTTCCTCGGTGAGGTAGTCGCCGAAAACGGCGATGATACGGCCCGACAGTGAGATGTCACGGGTCTCCACTTCCACACCGGCGGTGGAGGCGAACGCCTCGACAATCGGCAAGAACGAGTAGGTGGCCAGCATCGGCGCTTCGTCGGTGTGGGTATAGATAATCTTGGCCATTAGCGAGGCATCTCCTGTGAACGTCTACGGAAATCTGGTGTCATTTCTTTTATATCCAACCTACCTGAGGAGGCCTGGTTGCCGCCCATCAGGCACCCCTGCCGTCGATATCGCACTTCGCGCCCCTGTTGTCCGCCGGCACGGGCGCGAAGTGTGACGTCGATGCGGGGTCAGTGGAAGAAGTGGCGTGATCCGGTCAGGTACATTGTGACGCCGGCCGCCTGGGCCGCGGCGATGACTTCCTCATCGCGCACGGAACCGCCGGGCTGGACGACGGCGCGTACGCCGGCCTCGAGCAGAATCTGCAGGCCATCGGCGAACGGGAAGAACGCGTCCGAGGCAGCCACCGCCCCGCGGGCCCGCTCAATGGCGGTACCGTCCTTGTCCGGGGCCAGCGTATTGGCGCGTTCCACCGCCAGCCTGCAGGAATCCACCCGATTAACCTGCCCCATGCCCACGCCGACCGAGGCGCCGTCGTTGGCGAGCAGAATCCCGTTGGACTTGACCCCGCGCAGCGCCTTCCAGGCGAACGCCAGGTCGGCCATGGTGGCGTCGTCCGCCGGTTCACCCGAAACCAGTGTCCAGCTCTGCGGATTGTCCCCCGCGGCATCCATCCGGTCCGTGGACTGGATCAACATGCCGCCGGAGACCTGCCGAAATTCCACCGCGGCGCGGGCGTAGCCCTCCGGCAGCGTCAGCAGGCGGATGTCCGCACGCTTCTGCAGGCGCTCCAGCGCGTCCGGCTCGAACGACGGCGCAATGATGACCTCGGTGAAGACGCCCTTCAGGCCGACCGCCATGTCATGCGTGACCGGACGGTTGGAGGCGATCACGCCGCCGTAGGCCGAGCTCGGGTCGCAGGCGTGGGCCTTGGCGTGCGCCTGGGCCACCGGGTCGTCAGCATCGGCGGGCGCCACGGCAACGCCGCAGGGGTTGGCATGCTTGACCACGGCCACGGCCGGACCATCGAATTCAAAGGCCGTCCGCAGCGCCGCGTCGGCGTCCACGTAGTTGTTGTAGCTCATCGGCTTACCGTGCAGCTGGTCCGCCTGGGCAATGCCCGGCGTGGCGGCTCGGTCGACATAGAGCGCGGCGGCCTGGTGCGGGTTTTCGCCGTAGCGCAGCACCTCGGAGCGCTCCAAGGCGACACCTGCGTACGCGGGCCAGTGTTCGCCGTCGTCGTTAAGCTCTTGAGCGGTCCACGCGGCCACCGCATTGTCGTAGGCGGCGGTATGCGCGAAGGCCAGCGACGCAAGCCGCCGGCGGCTCGCCAGATCAAAGCCGCCCTGCTGCGCAGCCGCGATGACGTCGGCGTAGCTCTTCGGATCCACGACGACGGCGACCGAGGCGTGGTTCTTAGCGGCGGCACGCACCATCGACGGGCCACCGATGTCAATCTGCTCGACGACGTCGTCATTGGCCGCACCCGAAGCGACGGTCTCGGCGAACGGGTAAAGGTTGACGACGACGAGATCGAACGTGTCGATCTCCAGATCCGCGAGCTGCTGCACATGGTCTGGCAGCCTGCGGTCCGCCAGGATGCCGGCGTGAATGCGCGGATGCAGCGTCTTGACCCGGCCATCGAGCATCTCGGGCGAGCCGGTGACCTCTTCAACCCCCTGCACCGGAATATCCACGGCGGCGATCCGGGCGGCCGTCGAACCGGTGGAAACGATGCTGACGCCTGCGGCATGCAGCCCGGCCGCAAGTTCCTCCAGCCCGGTCTTGTCGTAAACCGAGATCAGGGCCCGGCGGATAGGTACCCGGTCAAGTTGTGCAGGGTCAAGGGTGCTCACGGATTCTTCTCCAGTACGTGTCGACTGACGCTGCGCGGCGTCCGGGAAGGGGATACCTCCAAGTTTAGGCCACCGCCATCTGTACCCTTGCAGTATGACCGAGTCGACCGCGCCCGCCACGACAGATGCCCAGTCCCTTCGGCGTCTGGTCAACGGTGTGATCTGGCCCGGATTCATTGGCACATCGGTGCCCTCCTGGCTCGCGGAGGCATTGTCTGACGGCTTGGCCGGGGTGGTGTATTTTAGCCACAACCTCCTTCCCGACATGCCCGGCCAGCCGGCGGAGCTCTCGGCGGCGATCCGGGCCGCCAATCCGTTGGCCGTCACCGGGGCCGACGAAGAGGGTGGCAACGTCACCCGACTGCAATTCCGCGCCGGCTCCGACATTCCCGGCGCGGCGGTGCTCGGAGCCCTCGACGACGTCACACTCACCGAGGCGGCCGGCCGGGCCATCGGGACGCTCTGCCGCGCGGCCGGCATCAACCTGGTGATCGGCCCGGTGGCGGATGTGAATACCAACCCGCTCAATCCGGTCATTGGCGTCCGCTCCTTCGGCTCCGGCACGGACCTTGTCAGCCGGCACACCGGCGCCATGGTCCGCGGCATTGCGTCCACCGGCGTCGGGGCCTGTGCCAAACATTTCCCCGGTCACGGGGACACCAGCGGCGATTCGCACCTGTCTCTGCCACGCCTGGATATGACCCTCGACGACGTCAAGCGGGTCCATCTGCCGCCGTTCCGGGCTGCGGCGGCGGCGGGTGCAGCGGCGATGATGAGCGCACACATTGTGATTCCCGATCTGGGCGAGGCACCGGCCACACTGAATCCGGCCGCTGGCGCCCTGCTCCGCGGACTGGGTTTCGACGGGCTGCTGATCACCGATGCACTGGACATGGCGGCGGTGCAGGCCACGGTTGGCATGGGCCAGGGCGCCGTCCAGTCCCTGCTGGCCGGGGCGGATCTGCTTTGCGTGGGCAACCCGTCCAATCCGTACAGCTCCGGGGGAGGCACCGACGGGACTGGTCAAGGGGGCGCCGGCGAGGACGACTATCTGCAGGTCAGAGACGCGCTGCTGGCCGCCGTTGCCGACGGCACACTGCCCATCTCAGTGCTGGAGCGCGCGGCCGCACGGGTTGCGGCGTTTGCGTCCGGTGCGGCTCGCGTGCCGGCCGCGGACCATCCGGCGGACCCGGCGCAGGAACCTGACTGGGTGGCCGTCGCGGCGCGGGCCTGCACGGTCTCGGGCAGCGGCGGCACCGCTGCCGTGGCGATGCCGCGTCTACCATCCGGGGTATCCGCCGTCGACGTCGTCGATCTTCGCACCGCGCACAATATGGCGGCCGGCGCCACCGAAAACTTCTTTGCCGCAGCGCTGGCCGAGCGCCTGACGGTGCGGACACTGTCACTGCAGGAGCTGGTGGCCGACAAGGAAGCCGTACAGGTTCCGCCAGGGCTGGACAGCCCATCCCCGCGGCCCTGCGTGGTGGTCCTTGACGCCCTGCTGGATCGGGGCCAGGCCGCTGGGCTGGCGGAACTGATCGACGTAGTTCCGGACGCCATCGCGATTAACGCCGGTCTCGCGACGCCTCTCCCGGTCGCTCCGCCGATGCCCATCATCAACTGCTTCGGCTCGTCCCGTGTCAGTGCCCGCGCGGTGGCCCGGCTGCTCACGGCGGAAGACCGGACAGGAAGAACGCTATGACCGACCCCAATGCCGCCCTCCGTACCGAGCTGACCGGGCTGACCACCGAGGCCGCTAACCCCGAACTCTCCGCCCTGGACACGATGGGCACGCTGGCACTGGTGCAGGCCATGAACGCCGAGGACAGCAAGGTGCCCGCGGCCATTGCCGGCGCGGGCGTCAGCATCGCCCGCACCATCGATGCCGTTGCCGAACGGATGGCGCGCGGCGGGAGACTGATCTACGTGGGCGCCGGTACCTCGGGCCGCCTCGGCGTGCTTGACGCCAGCGAATGCCCGCCCACATTCGGAACGGATCCGTCCCAGGTGGTGGGCGTCGTGGCCGGCGGTGAGCAGGCGCTCCGGCAGGCGGTCGAAAATGCCGAGGACGACGACGAGGCCGGCGCCGCGGATATGCGTCACCTGAGCGTCACCGCCGCAGACGCAGTCGTCGGCATCTCCGCCTCCGGCCGGACACCTTATGTGCTGGGCGCACTCGCTGCTGCCCGGGAGACCGGTGCCCTGACTGTCGGGCTCTCCTGCAACGCAGACTCGCCGTTGGGTGCCGCGGCCGGGATTGCTATTGAGATCGAAGTCGGCCCCGAATTCGTCACCGGGTCCACCCGGCTGAAAGCCGGCACCGCGCAGAAACTGGTCCTGAACATGATCAGCACCCTCACCATGATCCGGCTGGGGAAGACGTATGGAAGCCTCATGGTGGATCTGAAGGCAACAAACGCCAAGCTGCGTGCGCGGTCCGAACGAACTGTCATGCAAGCGACAGGAGCGGCCGCCCCCGAGGCGGCCGGCGCGCTGGCCGCCGTCGACGGTTCCGTGAAAGCGGCGATTCTGCTGCTGCTGACGGGCCTGCCGCCGGAGCAGGCGCTGGAGTTGCTGCGCGAGCACCGCGGGCAGCTGCGCTCGGCCATTGGTGCCACCGGCGACGAACGGCCCGCATGACTGCCGGCATCCATTCTGGTGAGGGAGAGCTTCGGCGGGCCGAAGCCCTCCATGGCCACCGCCGGGATGACCGGCGTTGGCTTGGGCGTCGCCGCCGCGGCGCTGCTGGTGGAACGCGTCGGGCGAAAATGGATTCTCGCGGTGACCGGGCCGTTGTCCGCGTTGGCGCTGGTGATTTTCGCCCTGACGTTGGGAGTTCCTGATGATCGTCGTCGCCCGGAACAAAACGCCACCGCCTCGCTTAATCCCAACTGGGACGGGTGGCGAGGTCCGCCAGCACCTTGATTAACAGCTCCCGTTCCGCCATCTTGATCCGCTCATGCAGCGTCTCTTCGGTATCACCGGGTTCCACGGCCACCGCGGTCTGCGCGATGATAGGCCCCGTGTCCACGCCGGCGTCGGCGAAATGCACCGTGCACCCGGTGACCTTGACCCCGTAGACCAGCGCATCCCGCACCCCGTGAGCGCCGGGGAAGGCGGGCAGCAGTGCCGGATGAGTGTTCACATACCGCTTGGGGAATGCATTGATAAAGCCCGGTGCCACGATCCGCATAAACCCGGACGAGACCACATAGTCGGGCGAATATGCGGTCACCGCGGCCAGCAGCGCCTCGTCCCACTCCGCCCGGGTGGCAAAATCCTTGAAGTTGACCACGAACGTCTCCAACCCCGCCGCGGCCGAGCGCTCAATGCCGAAGGTGCCCGGCCTGTCCGCCCCCACCGCGGTGATCTCCACCGGCAGTTGCCCGTCCCGGACCGCGTCAATGACAGCCTGCAGGTTGGAACCGGTGCCGGAGACGAGGACGACTATGCGCATGGGACAACCTTAGGTGACAGATCCAGGGGAACCAGAAGATCAGCCCGACTCGCCGCCGGACACGTGCGCTGCATCTTTCGGTTCGCGCTCCAGCCACGGCCCTGCCGCATAACCAACGACGACGCCGACGGCCACTTCCACCGCCACCCAGACGGCCGTGGTGGCAAAGTCGGGTCCGATATCCGTCAGGCGGCCGAGACCGGACGATCCGTGCGCCAGCAGGGCCAGAACGCCTGCGAAAATCCCGGCCGAGGCGCCGATCACCGCTCCCAGCGCCAGCGTTGAGACGGTCGCGGTGAACCAGCGGGTCTTGACCTTGATGGCGAGCCACTCATCGAAGTGATTTTCCCCCGCACGCAAGAACCACCAACCCGCGAGGGCTCCCGCCAGTACGTTGATCACCATCGCCACCACCCCCCAGGAGAACTCCCCTACCGGAAGCGCGCCCAGCACGGGAATGGCGGGCACCGGGGCCACAACGGTTCCCAGCGGGGAGACGGAGGAACCAACGCCCAGAGCGAAGCCCGCGCCCGAGGCCCAGGCCAAGGTCCAGATCACTAGGTTCGGCAGGAAGCCGAGCTGAATAATAGTCAACGCGATGCCACCCACCACGCCCGTTTTCAGCCCCTCGTAGACGGCCACAATGTCGGACCAATGCCAGACAATGTCAACCACCAGCAGCAATGCTGACAGCGCCAGCGCGCCCAGCAGCGCCACAAAACCGGCACGGACGGCTGCCCAGGCGTAGGATCCCGCCCAGCGTGAGTGCTGACTGGTTGCGGCGATCCAGTCCGCCGCGTCAACCCCGATCAGCCGTCCCCACGTGCCTGCTTCGCGCCGCGCCCCGATGATCAGGCCCAGACCAACGGGGATCAGCGGGATCAAGGTGCCCAACGGAAGACTGGCCCTGACTTCGGCGGTTTCACAGATAAACGCCGTCCCCATACCGGCAGCGGCATATGCCAGCAGCGCTCCGAGCACCGCCTGCCAGAGCTGGTCCGTGTAGGAGGCCCGGGCCAGCCGCCGTCCCGCACGCCAGGAGAGCAGAAAGGGAATCACCGCCAGGCCCAGCGGGATCAGGCTGAGCGTCCCGGTCTGCACCGAGGCGGAACTGGGGCCGTTGTTAAAAGTCAGGTTCAAAGGGACCGCGTGCATCACGAGCCAGATCTGGCCGCCGAGCCTCGCCAGGCCAGCGAAGGACTTGTTCTGGAAACCGTCCGCCCACCACACTCCGGCCAGGGGAAGCAGCACCAACAGAGCGGAGATTACGGCCGCCTGAGCGGACTCGAACGCGCCCTGCAGCCACAACGGCATTGGAATTCCCTGTTGGCTTCCCCTGCCCGTTGTCAGTCTCATCGTCTACCATCGTGCCACGTGGCGGTGCATACTGCCCGTCGGCAACGCCGGTGACGGGCCGGATAGCAGGCAGTGCCTTATGGTCGTGCTGCTTATTAAACTCCCGCAACTTTAACCGACAACTGCTTAGTGGGTTCCGGCCGCCATGACTAAGCTGTCCTCATTAGCCGTACCGGGTGGAAAAATCGCTGGCAAAGGAGCCGTGACATGAAATTGCGGAAAAACAAAGGGGTGGGAGCCGCCGCTGCCGCCATAGTGGGCCTGCTTGCCGTGGGCCTGGTGGCCTGCAGCCCGGAGGCACCCGGGACTCCTGCCGCCAGCAGCTCGGGCGGCGCAAGCTACGACGACGTCATTAGCGCCGGCGCAAAGGCGGACGACGCAACCGTCGCGGCCAACGAGTGGGCCAGCCAGATCAAGAAAAACGGTGTCCTGCACGTGGGCGGCACGGAGACGTCCCAGCTGTTCAGTCTGCTGAACCCCAGCACCGGCAAGGCGGTTGGCTTCGATGCTGGGCTTTCCCAACTGCTGGCCAAATACATCATCGGCGAGTCCAAGACAAAGCTGGATCAGGTCACGGTTGACACCCGCGAGGATCTGCTGGTGAACAAATCTGTGGACACCATCATCGCCACCTATTCGATCACGGACAAGCGCGCCGCCCGGGTGGACTTTGCCGGCCCCTATTACTCCTCGCAGGCGGGAATCCTGGTCAAATCAACCAACACCGATATCAAGGGTGTGGCCGATCTCGCCGGTAAGACGGTGACCACACAGGCCGCGTCGACCGGCGTGACGCTGCTGGCCAGCCAGGCTCCGAACGCCACGGTGCTGCCGCTGCCTGACAACGCCCAATGTCTGGCCGCCGTGCAGCAGGGCAGGGCGGATGCCTATGTCATCGACCAGTCCCTGCTGTTGAATGCCTTGGTGGCCAACAAAGACGTGAAGATCGTCGGCGATCCCTTCGGCCCGAAGGACAATTACGGCATCGGTCTCCCCAAAGGTACCGACGCCAAGGCGTTCGTCAATGACTGGCTGAAAAACATCATCGCGGACGGAACCTGGCTCAAACTCTGGAAGGCGACCATCGGGGCGCAAACCGGCACCGCAACCCCGCCCACCGCGCCCACCGTCGGCTAGCTCCACACTATGGACATCCTGCTCACGAAATATCTGGGAACCTTCGGCGAGGGGCTGTGGGTCACGGCCCAGTTCACCGTCGTCGGCTTCATAGGTTCCATGATTCTGGGCGTTGTCCTGGCAACATTCCGAATCAGCCCAGTGGCGTACCTGCGCGCCGTCGGGCTGATCTTCGTGGAGATTTTCCGTAATGTTCCGCTGGTTTCCCTGTTGATCCTGGTGGTCTACGGGCTCCCTGAAATCGGCATCACCATCGACTACCTGCCGTCGGTGATGATTGCCATGATCCTGGTCGGCGCGTCCTTCGCCTGCGAGGTGTTCCGAACCGGCATCAACGCCATTCCGTCCGGTCAGGTGGAGGCCGGCCGGGCGATCGGGCTGGGCTTCTTCGGCGTGCTCCGCGAGATCGTCTTCCCGCAGGCCACCCGTGCGATGGTGCAGCCCATCGTCACCTTGTTCATCGGGATCCTGCTCTCCTCCTCACTCGCCGGCGTCGTGGGCGTGATGGATCTGACCGCACAGGTCAGCTTCATCAATAACAAGGAGGCACTGGGGCTGGTGACGTTCCTCGTGGCCGCCGTCATTTATGCCACCATTGCACTGGGGGCCGGTGCCGTCGGCGCCAGGCTTGAAACAAGGCTGCGAGTGCTGCGGTGAGCACCCAGCAGGTCCTTTTCGACGCCGTCGGCCCCAAGGCCCGGCGCCGCGTCATGATCCTGACCATTGTCAGCATTCTCGTCACACTGGGCCTGCTGATTCTGGCCTATGCCCAGTTTTATCAGAGCGGCCAACTCGCGCCGTCCAAGTGGGCGGAGTTCAAACAGTCCAGCACCTGGCGGTACCTGCTCAAGGCCTTTGGCAACACCGCGCTCGCCGCACTGGGGGCCGGCGCCATCGCGCTGCCGCTGGGCCTGTTCCTGGCGTTGGGGAGGCTTGCCGACGCGAAGCTGGTGCGCTGGCCGTGCACAGCGGTGATTGAACTGCTGCGCTCGGTGCCGCTGCTGCTGATCATTTACATCTTTGTCTCAGCGCTGCCGCCCTATGGGATAAACCCGGATGTCTTTTGGAAGCTCGTCATTCCGATCGGCCTGTGCTCCGGGGCGACGATTGCCGAGGTTTTCCGGGCCGGTATCCTAGCGCTGCCCAAGGGCCAGACCGAGGCGGCCATCGCCGTCGGGCTCACCCCCGCGCAGGCATTCCGACTGGTGGTTTTTCCGCAGTCCGTGCGGATTGTGCTTCCGGCCCTGATTGCACAGGTGGTGATCCTGCTGAAGGACACCACGCTAGGTTATGTGGTCTCCTATGGTGAGCTGCAGCAATCGGGCAAGGTTCTGGTGGCTTCCACCGGGCATCTGGTGCAGACCTACCTGATCATTACCATCGTCTACATCGGCATGAATATCGTCATTTCGAACGCCGCCAGCGCCATCGACCGCAGGATGTCACGACGCCGGGCCGGCGTTGCGGGCCCGGCCCCGCAGGATGCCACGGAGCGTCAGCTCAGCACCATCGCCTGACTCCTGGCCCTCGGCCCCGTCCAGTGGAGAGGTGCTGGAACGCGCGGTCGAAATACATCCGTGGCTTCCTGTGACGGGTCAATGCCGGGGGTTAAACAGAAGCAGGGCGGGAGATTCCCGCCCTGCTTCGGTTGCCGTTCCCGGCGAGTGCCGTTCATAATGAACGGCAAGCAATACTAGACAGACTGAATATTGGTAGCCTGCGGGCCCTTCGGGCCCTGCTCTACTTCAAAGGAAACCTTCTGGTTTTCTTCGAGGGAGCGGTATCCACCGGAGTTGATGGCGGAGTAGTGAGCGAAAACATCCTGGCTGCCATCATCAGGAGAGATGAAGCCAAAGCCTTTTTCGGAGTTGAACCATTTGACGGTACCTGTTGCCATTTTATTTATTTCCTTTAGAAGATGGAGTATCCGCCCGACTTTCGGGCCCCCTGGTTACTTGTTCTTTGCCACTTCTTCGAAAAAAACAGCAACCTCTCGAGAATCCCTCGAGGCCGCCGCTTGAACTACAAAATGCGCAACACAACAACAACTAACATAAGTATACACATCGGGCGGCCTCGACGCCAGCAGATCCTGCACACATTGAGTGTCCACCAGGCCGGCCTCCGAGCCCTCAGCAGGCCGTCGGGAGGCGGCAAATGGGTCACGTGGACGAGAGCTGCGTCACTTATTCGGTGATGGATGCATCACTTAAACGTTCCGGGACCGAGCCACCACCGCTCAGCGATATCGCCGTTTCAAGTCCACTGCCGTCGTGCGCCGTCGTCCGCGCCGTCGTCCGCGCCGTCGTCCGCGCCGTCGTCCGGCCGTCGTCCGCGCCGTCGTCCGCGCCGTCGTTCTGGACCGTTACCGGGGCGTCAGCGCTGTGGCAGAATCAAGGAGATCCTCATGGCAAAGAACGCGGCAAAACAGACCCGGAACCCGGCGAAGACAGACGGCACAACGCCGCACCAGCCTGCCGATATCTCCCGCCGTCTTCTCCTGCTGGCCCTCGGAGGCGCGGCGGCCGTCACGGCGTTCCGCAGCAACATCGCCGCAAACTACCTCATCACCGACAATCTGTCTTTTAAAGTCATCACGCCGCAGAACACCGCGAACAGCAACGCCGCCGGCCGATTTCCCGGTGCCACGTGGTACCTGCTGGGAGGTTTTGAGGTCTCCAACAGCACGGCAGGACGCAAACTGGCGGCCCTGCAGCCAGCCATGAACGAGCGCGCAGAGGCGTCCTACATTGGTTATTCCAACCGCGGCATTGACGTGGCGCAGCTCTTTATCGCGATCATCAGGGATGCCTATGTGCGCAAAATCAGCACAGTGTACTTGTACGGCGACAGCTTCGGCGGGATGGTCGCCGTCGTTCTGGCGCCGTTGCTCGAACAGAACGGGCTGCACGTCAAGCTCATTGTTTTTGGTTCCAGCCCGAGCAGCGTGGAGGATGTGAAGGACCCTGGCAAGAAGTACATCTCCCTTGCCGGCGCAGTGGTGCCCAACCTGGGCATTGTGGGCCGGCTTGGCTGGGGTGTCTGGAGCGGCCTGAGCAACCCGAACGGCCAGGACATGTACACGGCGGCGCAGTCAGGCGTGCAGTCATCCTTCGACGACGGTCAGAACAGCCTAATTCTCAACACCTCCCAGGCGACGTTCCTGAAGGCGTTCCCCGCGCAGTTCGACGGCGGTGTTTCTCCCTTAACCGGCATTGGCCTGCTCTATGACCCCACTGACTTCATTGTGAACGCCGCCAGCGCGATGCGGGGCTGGCGGCGACTGCTGCCGAACAACACCTTCTTCCGCTACGACATCGCCAGCACCGGTCATGCCAGCCCGGAAATCCATCCGGACACCTATCAGAGTGCGCTGCGTGTCCTGCAGGACGTCTTGGCCCCGCCGCCGTCGGTCCCTCCGGTCAAGACCAGGTACTTCTAGGCCCGACGGCGGCCACTACCGTGGGGAAATCTGCGCCAGGAGCCGCTCGAACGGCAGCGACCGGGTCAGCTTCGCTTCATGCCGGGCCCGTTTATCCTGCCGCCCCTGCTCCGTGAGGCCGGCGGATACCGGAACGATCATGCCGGCCAGCTCGCCGGCCGCCTGGGCCACGCGGAGGTCCAAACCACCCACCGTCGAGTCGCCTGATCCCCAGTCTTCCGGAGCCGCGAAGACCCCAGTAGGCACGGTCCGCGCCCGGAAGTAGTTGAAAAGCGGGCGCACGGCGAAATCCAGCACCAACGAATGACGCGTGCTGCCGCCGGTGGCGCCGATGATGACCGGCATTGCTTCCAGAGACTTCGGATCCAGCAGATCGAAGAACGATTTAAACAACCCGCTGTAGGAAGCGCTGAACACCGGTGTGACCGCGATCAGCGCGTCGGCATCGGTCACCCGGGCTATCGCCGCGGCCAACGGGGCCGGCGCGAACCCGGCAACTAGGTTATGTGCGATGTCGGCGGCGAGGTCACGAAGTTCGACGACGACGGTCTCCGCCGCGATGCCGCGGTCCGCCAACTGGGCCAACGTGGCCCGCGCCAGCTGATCGGAGAGCATCCGGCTCGATGACGGCACCGATAAACCGGCCGAGATGACGACGATCCTACGTTGCATTGCGCTGTTCCTTTGGTAGCGGCAAACCTATGCGTTTGCATCTACCTTGCTCAACCGGTGCTGCCCGCGTCTTATTCCTGCCCCGAGGCACGACGCAGTACCCGAACCGATGCCGGCGGTCACCAGCGGCAAAGATGCTGGCGTCAGCGGCAGCGGCAGCGCCGGCATTGTTGTAGCGTCGAAAGGTGCAACATGCCAGCCGTAATACTCCCACGAGCCGGTGACGATTATCGTGGCCGAACGCATCAGTCCCGCGCAGCGCAGCGCGAATATGTCCCGAATCAGGGGTAAAGACACCAAACCTGAACTGCTGGTGCGCCGGATGCTGCACGGGGCCGGGTTCCGCTACCGGCTGCACGGCCGTTATCGGTCCGAGCGGCTGCCGGGACGTCCGGATCTGGTGTTTGCCGGACGCCGGAAGGTCATTTTCGTCAACGGTTGTTTCTGGCACACGCACAGTTGCGCCGCCGGCCAGCATGCGCCGCAGAACAACGCCGAATTTTGGGCGGACAAGCGCCGCCGGACGGTGGAACGCGACGCCCGCCAGCTGATTTCCTTGAGAGCTCAGGGCTGGCAGGTGCTGGTGGTGTGGGAATGCGAGCTTAAGGACGCATCCATGCTGGAATCCCGGCTGATCGGCTTCCTCGGATCCGACCCCAAGGTGCCGCCCCGCCCATTCCAGCCGCCCCCTCATCCCAACTAGGTAGCAGATATCGCACTCAAGAGACGATTTGAGTGCGATATCTGCTACCTAGTTGGGTGAGATTGGGGCGCCCGATACCCCGACGCCGGTGGCCAGGCAGCGGCCTTAGCCCATGGAGAACTGGTAGCGGGCCGGCACCGGCTCGTTGGGGCAAACCTCCAGCCAGAGGTCGGTGATGGAATTCTCCCCCTCCCGCAGATCGGGGACCTCCAGGCCTGCCCGCAGCAGGGCGGCCGCCTTCGCTGGATTCCCCGCGCGGGCGTGGGCAAGGGCGGTGAGAAATCCAATCCGCGCGTTTCCTGTGAGCTCCGGTGGGGCGCTCCGCACGAGTTCAAGGGCATCGACGGGCATGCCGTGGTGCAGATGGACCGACATCGCTTCGGCCAGCAGCGGCCTGCTTGCCCTGCTGGCCGCGCAGGCCATGCGCAGCTGCTCAAGCCCTGCAGCCGCATCCCCCAGCGCCACGAGCGCCAGCCCCAGACCACGGTGGGCCAGGGCCAGGGTTGCGGAATCAAGACCGGGAGCAGGCGCCGCGGAAGCCGCGTCTGGCGGCTGCTGCCCGGCCGCCGATCCGGTGATCGCCTGCACATATAGCGGACGCGCCGCGGCATGGTCCTGCCGGGCATGCAGCATGCTGGCCAGCTGGAAGGCCGCCTTCCGCGCCGCCGGATCTGCCTCTCCGCCACCTGACAGAGGAGGCAACCCGGCAGCGGCCGGGGTGGCCGCCGGGGTGGCTGGCGGCGCAGCCTGCGGGGCAGCCGAGAGAACGCCTCTGAGCCGCGCTTCCCAGTCGGGGCCGACGACAAAGCTCTCCGCGCCGAAGAAGCTGCCGGTTTCCAGCAGTTCGCGCCAGGGTCGTTGCTCCTCGTCCATGCTGGTTGGCGGGAAGGGCGTTCCGGAATCGTCGATCCATGGCAGCCGCCGGCCCCCGGGCCCGGCTTCATGTCCAGCCCCCGGGGCCGAAACCGAAGCCGATTGTCCGGTCCCCTGAGCAGCCTCCGGCACGGTCCCCAGCTTTATCTCCCACGCCGTCTCCGGTCCGGCAACCGGCTCCACCCATCCGTACCCTGCCTCCGTCCCCGACTGCTCCGCCGGTGCGCCCTCGGGGACCGGCTGTCCACCGTTCCGGCGCTGCGCTTCCAACGCTCCCCAGCCACTGCCGGTCAGTACCGGCTGCGCCGGCGAGAGGTCGGCCCAGCGGCGGGCGTCCGCGAGCGCCTGCCCCAGTGCCGCGCTGCTAACCAGCTGGTCTACCCGGCCCTGGGCATGCTGGACCGCTTCGGCCCAGTCTGTGCTGTGCGCCGGACCGGCAGCCAGCCGGGGGTTCCCATAGGCCTCCACCCACTGCCAGCTGGCTCCCGCAGGCATGGCCAGATGCTCAAACTGCGTCTGCGCCAGGCCGGCCTGGATTTCGGCATATCGGCCCCCGCCCGGAGACAACCATTCCTGCCAGCGGTGTCCGCCCGGGCTCTCGCCCCAGACAAAGAGTTTCCGGCCGCGCAGCGCAGCGCTGGACAGCATCGCGAGCCCGTCGCCGTCGTCGTCCGCGCTGACGATCCAGGGCCGCTGCTCCGGAGCGAGATCGAAAAAGAAGTCCGCCGCCCGCCGGTTCCGCACCGGCCACGTGGCGTCCGTGCCCTCGTCTTCCTGCGGTCTGACGGTCCTAATTCCGCCGCGATAGTCCGCCTTGAAGGCCCGGGCCGCCGGGGCGATGACTCTGGTTTTCTCCCGCTGCGGGACCGCGGCATTGCTCCACCAGTACATCGGCACCTCGTGCGGATTGGGGTTGCGGATCCGCACCGCCACGAACAGCACGGCCGAGTCTTCCGGCAACCAGGCATCAAGCTGGAAAACCACCTCCCTGAGCCGGTCGAACTCCCACATCCGCAGCACATCCATGCCCTCCGGTGTATGCACCAGGGCGGCATGCAGCGGGCTGCAGGTGGTGGGCGAGTGCCCGCGGGTGCCGATATTGAATTCGATCCCACCGGCAAACCAGGCATTGCGCAGCGCGAGATTGGCGAACTGGACGCTCTGTTGAGTATGGACCAGCGCCTTGTCCTGGACCTTGTCATATAGTTCCCAGAGCCGGCCGCCCAGCGACGGCAGGAATACGGCCCGCAGCCGGGTGTTTTCCAGCACGACGGCGCGTACCTTATGTTCCGCGGTGGTCCGGCTGTACCCGTCCTGGCTCAGGTATGGGTACATGTTCGGCACACCGCCGTAGGCCGCGCCGGTGACGAGTTCTGCCGGAATGTCCGCGCCAACCTCGTATGGAGGAGCCGGCAGCGCCTCCACCGGTGGCAACGGACTCAGCGGTCCCAGCTCGGCCACGCGGAGCACACGTTCGTCGATCCGCATGATGTCCGCTAAATTCCGAGGTGAGTGGGGCCAAACATTTTCAGGAGCGTGTTGACAACGACGACGTTGGGTCCGTCGGCGGTAAAGCCCGCCCGCAGCGCGTCCCCGACATCCTCCGGCGCCACCCGTTGGGCCGGCACGCCGAACGATTCGGCGAGCTTGACGAAGTCCGGACCGGCAAGCTCGGTGTGGGTGGCCTTACCGAAGGCGTCGACCATGTATTCACGCAAGATGCCGTAGCCGCCGTCGTCGACAATCAGCCACGTGACAGGGGCGTTATGCTGACGGGCGGTGGCAAGTTCCGCAATGGAATACATCGCCGAACCGTCGCCGGAGACCGCGAGCACCCGGTCCGGACGCGCGTGGAACTGCAGGCCGAGCGAGCCGCCGATCGCTGCCGGGAAACCATAGCCCAACCCGCCCGCACCTTGGGCGGAATGGAACTGCCCGCTGCGGGCGTCCCAACAGCTCCAGCCCCAATAGGCGGCAATGGTCATATCCCAGAAGGTCTGCATTCCAGCCGGGACGGCGGAACGAATATCCGCCATGAACTTCCGTTCCAGCCGCAGATCCTGCTCGTCAAGCCTCGCCTGCACCTTCGCGAGCGTCTCCTCGACCAGCGACTGGGGAGACTGCCCGTGCCAGTCGGCGCGTTCACCCTGCGCCTCGGTGAGGGCTTCATCCAAAGCCTTCAGGGCCTGACCGGCATCCGCCCTGATGCCCAGCGCGGGCCGGTTGGATTCCAGCACCCGTGGCTCGGCGTCGATCTGGATGATGCGCCCGCGCGGCTCCATTGTGAAGTAGTTACTGGACACCTCACCCAGGGACGATCCGATGACCACCAGGACGTCTGCGTCTTCCAGGACCTCGGTGACGTAGCGGTCCTCCACCCAGGACTGCAGCGATAGCCCATGGCGCCAGGGGAACGCGCCGTTGCCGCCGGGGGTGCAGACCACGGGCGCGTTGAGCTTTTCGGCAATGGAGAGCAGTTGGGCCGTGGCGTTCCCGCGGCGCACGCCGCCGCCGGCCACGATGGCCGGGCGCTCGGCGGCGGAGAGCCAGCTGACGGCTTCGCGGACCAGCTCCACTCGGGGCGGGTTGTCGAACGGCTCGGCGAGAGCGTCCTCGACGGCCGGCACGAAGATCGGATCCAGCAGCACATTCTGCGGGATTTCAATCCACACCGGCCCCTGCGGCGAAGACACCGCCTCGGTCCAGGCATCCTGGATGGCGGAGGGAATGCCGGAGGCGTGCTGGATCAACCGCTGGCTCTTGGTGACGTTCGCGGCCGAGGCCTTCTGATCGTCGAGTTGGTGCAGCATCCCTTTGCGCCGGGCGCCCAGTCCCTCCAGCGGGATCTGGCTCACGATGACGATCATGGGCACGCCGGTGGCATTAGCCTCCTGCAGACCGGCCAGCGCGGTCAGCGCGCCAGGACCGGTGGAGAGGAACAGCACGCCAACCTCACCGGTTGCCCGCGAATAGCCGTCGGCGGCAAATGCGGCATTGTTTTCCACCCGGGACGAGACGAAATGCAGCGACGACCGGCTCAGCGCATCGAACAATCCCAGCGCATGCTGACCGGGAATGCCGAAGACCGTGCCGGCCCCGAGTGCACTGAGCGTTTCGACGACGAGGTCCCCGCCGTTACGGATATCGGCACTCTTTTCCTGACTGGTGGCGGCCGGATCGACGTCGATCATTTGACTGCCCCCGCGGTCCCGGCACTCTTCACGGTTTCGGCGCTCTCTGCCGTCTCGTCGGTCCCGTCCGGCGGAGAGGCGAAGAATCCCGCCGGCCGGCGGGACCGTTGGCCGAGGGCCTGGGCGGCATATCCGCCCGGCGCTCCGAAGCGGTCCCCGGGCACGGCATGGTCCGCCATCAGGGTCACCAGCTCGAAGGCTACGTGACTGGCGGCGATGCCGGTGATTTCCGCGTGATCATAGGCCGGGGCCACTTCCACAATGTCCGCGCCGATCAGGTTCATGCCACGGAAGCCGCGGATGATCTCCAGCAGCTCCCGGCTGCTGATGCCGCCGGCCTCGGGCGTCCCGGTGCCCGGAGCGTGGGCGGGATCCAGCACGTCGATGTCAACGGAGATGTACAGCGGCCGTTTGCCGATGCGCTCCCGGATCTTGGCCACGGTTTCCAGCACACCCTGGTAGTAAACGTCGGCGCTGGTGACAATGCCGAAGCCGAACCGGTGGTCGTCGTCGAGATCCTTTTTGCCATACAGCGGGCCACGTGTCCCGATATGGCTGATTGCCTCGGTATCGAGCAGGCCTTCCTCGACTGCGCGGCGGAAGGGCGTGCCGTGGGTGTATTCCGCCCCGAAGTAGGAGTCCCAGGTATCAAGGTGCGCATCGAAGTGCAGCAGGGCCACCGGTTCGCCGGCGCGTTCGGCGGCGGCGCGCAGCAGCGGCAGCGCGATCGTGTGGTCACCGCCGAGCGTCAGCAGCTTGGCCCCGTCGGCCGTCAGGTCCAGGGCGTTCTGCTGGATGGTTTCGATGGCCTCATGAATATTGAATGGGTTCACCGCCATGTCCCCGGCGTCGGCCACCTGGATGTTTTCGAACGGGGAGACGTCCATGGCGGGGTTGTACGGCCGCAGCAGCCTGGACGCTTCCCGCACATGGTTGGCTCCGAAGCGCGCCCCGGGACGGTAGGACACGCCCGCGTCAAAAGGAACCCCCACGACGGCGACGACAGCCGCCGCGACCTGGTCCAGTCGAGGAAGCCGAGCGTACGTGGCCGCTCCGGCATACCGCGGAATGCGGGCGGAATCGATCGGGCCAATGTTGCCATTGGCTTCAATGCGCAGTTCTTTCATGGGGGCCTCACCTTCGAAATCTTCAAGTAATCCGACGCTGACGTTGCCACCATGCTACAACGCAGGTTGTCTTATGTGAACCAAATGTTCTCTCGTAGACAATTTTTTGGGCCTTTCTATCCCGCCTGCCGTGTCGGCCGTCGTCGGCGGGGCACGCCTCCCAGCCCAGGCGGCGCCTACCGGCGCGATGGTGGCGGGTCATGTGCCTGGCCCAGGAAAGCCCACGCGGCGAGGGGTCGATCGCGATGCTGGAGCATTTGCTGCCACGCTGGTGGGGAAAGATTTTTGTGCTCGCGCTGCTCGGGTTTGCCGCGACGGATTCATGATCACGATCACCCTTTCCGCGGCAGATGCCACCGCACACCTGATCGAGAACCCCTTCGCGCCCGGCTTCCTGCACGGTCAGAACGTGGTGATTACCCTGGTCCTGGTTGCGCTGCTGGGCGCCGTTTTTGCCCCGGTCACCCGGGAGGTCCTGCGCGAGGCCGAACCCGACCTGACCAAACGGCCCTGAGTCCACGTGGGCTGACCCACCGTCACCCGGCGCGCCCAACTAGGTCGCACTTGCGGCACTCAAAGGACGTTTTGAGTGCCGCAAGTGCGACCTGGTTGGGTCACTTGCCGGAGGCGGCCGGGACGAGGATGAAGAGGGCGGTTACCGGCAGCCCGGTGTGGTTGATCCAGCTGTGCGGCTCGCGGCCTGGAAAGGACAAGGTGTCCCCGGCTTCGAGGTCATAGCTGGCGTTGGTCATGATCAGGGTGAGCCTGCCGCGGACTATGTGCAGCACGTCCACATCGCAGTCGACGGCGTACAGCTCGGACTCGCCGCGGCCATGCGGTTCGATCTCCGTCTGCAGGACCTGCACCCTCCGTTCGGAGCGCGCCGTCAGCAAACGCTCCACGATTCCTTCACCGCCAAGCGAGATCCGCGGGCCCTCGTCGCGCCGGACCAGGTGCGTCTCCGGAACGGCGAACAGATCACCGATCGAGACGGACAGGACCTGACACAGCGTCACCAGTGAGGCAACACTGGGAGAGGTCAGGTCCCGCTCCACCCGGCTGAGGAATCCCTTGGTCAGCCCGGTCGCGTGAGCTACGTGTTCGATGGTCAGCCGCTGGCCCTGGCGGGCGGCGCGGATCCGTGACCCGATAGCCACGGGAATGGCGCTGGGCTCTACCGGCAGTGCTTTCATTACCCACCTTCCATGCGGAGTCGTGTCTGCGGTCAACAAAGGGTAGTTTGTCTGGCGACCGTCGTTTGTCCGGCCACCGTGGTCTATCCGGCCACCATGGCTGGAAGCGGCTGTAAATAATCACACTTTAGCTTACGAGACAACAAAGGTTTCGCCGCAGATACTCTCGGGAAAACAAGTCCCGGCGGCGGCCGCGTTGGCCGTCCGGGCCTACGCGGATTTGAGGCCAGCCTAATCTTTCGGGACAGGGAAACCGGCCGGATATCACCCTCAGTTTTCGCTAAAGTGGGGTGACCCAAGGAGAGATTCACCGTGCCGGAACGCACCCCCACCGCCAGGGACTTCAAACGCTGGCGCCAATACTTAGCGGACGAACGCGCCGAGGCAGCCGTCTACCGTGATCTGGCCCGACGGCGGCATGGCGAGGAGCGGGAGATTCTCCTGGCCCTGGCCGAGGCCGAGGGCAGGCACGTGAAGCACTGGCTGGGTCTCCTTGGCGACAAGGCCGGGTCCGCGCGCCGTCCGTCCAGACGCAACCGTTTGGTGGGGCTGCTGGCTCGCCGCTTCGGTTCGGTCTTTGTATTGGCCCTGGCCCAACGCGCTGAATCCCGGTCCCCCTATGCCTCGGACGCGGATGCCACGGCAAGCATGGCTGCCGATGAACAGATCCATGAGGAAGTTGTCCGGGGTTTGGCCACCCGCGGACGCAACCGGCTCTCGGGCACCTTCCGCGCCGCGGTCTTCGGCGCCAACGACGGGCTGGTCAGCAACCTGTCCCTGGTCATGGGCATGGCGGCATCGGGGGTCGGCAGCCATGTGGTGCTGCTCAGCGGGGTGGCCGGGCTGCTCGCAGGGGCGCTGTCCATGGGCGCCGGAGAATTTGTCTCCGTCCGGTCCCAACGGGAATTGCTCAGCGCCTCGCGTCCGACTCAGATCACCCTCTCGGCGGCGTCGTCGCTGGACATTGAACACAACGAGCTGCTCCTGGTCTACCTTGCGCGCGGCATGTCGCGGGAGGCAGCCGAGCATCGCGTTGCCGAACGCATGGGCCGCTTCACCTGCGACTGCGACCCGAGCCTTTCTCTGCAGCCGGAGGCGACGCCGGGCGAAGACGCGCACGAAACCATCGGGACGGCCTGGGGCGCGGCCACCTCGAGCTTTTGTTTCTTCGCCTCCGGAGCCATCGTGCCCGTCCTGCCGTTCCTTTTCGGCATGACAGGAGTTCCGGCCCTGATCCTGGCCTGCGTCCTGGTGGGGCTCGTACTGATGGCCACCGGCGCCGTCGTCGGGCTGCTCTCCGGAACGTCACCGCTCAGCCGCGCCCTGCGCCAGCTCGGCATCGGCATGGGTGCAGCCACGGCCACCTATCTGCTCGGTCTGCTCTTCGGCAGCGTCATCGGTTAGGTAGTTGACCGGTCAGCGCAGCACCACCGTCCGGTTGCCCTGCAGGAGGACGCGTCCCTCGCAGTGCCACTTGACGGCATTGCTCAGCGCCTTGCATTCGGTGTCGCGCCCGGCGGCCACCAGATCCGCCGGCCCGTAGGTATGGTCCACTTCGACCACCTGCTGGGCGATGATCGGCCCTTCATCGAGCTCGCTGTTGACATAGTGCGCCGTCGCGCCCACGGTTTTCACCCCGCGCGCATAGGCCTGGTGATAGGGTTTGGCCCCCTTGAAACTGGGCAGGAAGGAGTGATGAATGTTGATCGCGCGGCCATCGAGCTGGCGGGTCAACGAATCGCTGAGCACCTGCATGTAGCGGGCCAGAACCACCAGTTCGGCCTCGTGCGTATCGATGAGCTCCAGCAGCCGGGCCTCCGCCGCCGGTTTGGTCTGTGCCGTCACCGGGACATGATGGAACGGGATGCCGTGCCACTCCACCAGTCCCTGATGGTCGGTATGGTTGGAAACGACCGCGACAATGTCCACCGGCAGCTCGCCGCTGCGCGCACGGAAGAGCAGATCATTGAGGCAATGCCCGAATTTCGACACCATGATCAGCACCTTGCGCTTGGCTCCGTGCTCGCGCAGTTGCCAGTTCATGTCCCACTGACGGGCCAGTGGCGCAAAAGCCTCGCGCAGGAGCCCTAGGGTGCTGGCGTCGCCCTCGGAGATGAAATGAACGCGCATAAAGAAGTGCCCCTGGCTGCGCTCGCCGAACTGATGGTTGTCCAGAATATCGCAGCCATTCTCCAGCAGGAAACCGGAAACGGCATGGACGATGCCGGGCGCCTCGGCGCAATCGAGGGTGAGCACATGTTCAACGAGATGCCGGTCAGCACTGGTCATATCGTCGCCTAACACTCGATCACGTTCACGGCCAGGCCGCCCCGCGAGGTTTCCTTGTATTTCGTCATCATGTCTGCGCCGGTCTCACGCATGGTCTTAATCGCCTTGTCCAGCGACACCTTCTGGCTGCCGTCGCCGTGCAGCGCCAGCCGGGCGGCGTTGATGGCCTTTACACTGGCAATGGCGTTCCGCTCGATGCACGGTATCTGCACCAGGCCGCCCACCGGGTCGCAGGTCAGACCGAGATTATGTTCAATGCCGATCTCGGCGGCGTTCTCCGCCTGAACCGGAGTCCCGCCGAGCAGTTCACACAATGCACCGGCCGCCATCGAGCAGGCCGAACCCACCTCGCCTTGGCAGCCCACCTCGGCCCCGGAGATGGAGGCATTGATCTTGAACAGGATTCCGACGGCGGCGGCCGTCAGCAGGAACCGCACCACGCCGTCGTCGCTGGCCCCGGGAACAAACTTCATGTAATAGTGCAGGACTGCCGGGATGATGCCCGCGGCACCGTTCGTAGGCGCGGTGACAATCCGGCCTCCCGCGGCGTTTTCCTCGTTGACTGCCAAGGCAAAGAGGTTGACCCATTCCATCGCCCGCAGCGGATCCTCGGCATTCTCCGGTGCCTGCAGGGTGTGGAACAGCCCCGGCGCCCGACGGGTCACCTTCAACCCGCCGGGGAGAATTCCTTCGCTGGCACAGCCGTTGTCCACGCATTCGCGCATGACCGCCCAGATGTGCAGCAGCTCCGCGCGCAGTTCGGCCTCGGTGCGCCAGGTGAGCTCGTTCGCCAGCATCACGTCGCTGATGGACATCTTATTGCGGGCACACTGTTCCAGCAGTTGGGCTCCTGTGGTGAAGGGGTAGGGCAGCACCGTGCTGTCCGGGACAATACGGTCCGCCCCGGCCGCTTCCTCGTCCACTACGAACCCGCCGCCCACGGAGTAATACGTCCGCTCGCGCAGCACCTCGCCGTCGTGATCCGTGGCACGGAAGGTCATCCCATTGGGGTGAGCCGGCAGCGATTTGCGCCGGTGCAGCACCACGTCCTTGTCAAAATTGAAGTCCACCGGATGAGTGCCGGCCAGCAGCAGCCGCGCGTCCAATGCCGCAGCGGCCACCTGGTCATCGGCCGTCGCGGTATCAACGGTTTCGGGGTCCTGCCCCTGCAGCCCCAGCACCACGGCCTTATCGGAACCGTGGCCGCGGCCGGTGGCGCCCAGGGAACCGAAAAGTTCCGCCTGGACGCGCACCGTCCGCGTCAGCTCGCCACCGGCAGCCAGGCCGTCAACAAACCGCCTGGCAGCCCGCATCGGGCCGACCGTATGGGAGGAGGACGGACCGATGCCAATGGAGAACAGGTCCAGCACGCTCAGTGCCATCAGCGCACCTCGACGGAGGCGAACTCGCGCATGCCGTCCAACAGCCAACGGCCAACGAAATCGGCAAAGGAGGCCCGCGGGAAGATCCGGAAGCGCTCCGCCTCCAGTTTCCACAGCACCACCGGGATGCTGCCGATTTCGGTGCCCAGCGCCGTCCCTACGGTGAAAGCGCGTGGGTGCAGGTCCAGCGCGCAGCTCTTCTCCAGCACCGCTAGGGCGCTGTGGCCGGCCAGCTCAAAGGTCGTCCGGTTGGCCGAAAGGTCAACCACCTGGCCTGCGTCACCGGCCAGCGCCTCGAGCAGCCGCCCTAGCAGGTCCGGACCTTTACCGTGTGCCGGGCCCACCACGAGGAACTCCTCAGGCCCCAGCCACAGCGTGCCGGTCGCTTCGCCCTCGGCCAGCGGGCCGCCGACCTCCCCGCAGCGCTCCGGCAGGCCGCCGACCACCTCGGCGATCCGCGCTCCGGTCTCCGACGCAGGATCGACACGCACACCCACCATGGTCAAAAACGGGATCTCCCGCAAGGTCACGCCCAGGCTGCCGGCCACCGATTCCTGCTCAAATTTCTCCCACAGGTGGACGGCCGGGCTGCGGCGCAGCCCCTGGAGTCGTGCGTTTGCCATTTCTGCTGTTTCAGCCATCTCGGCGCTTCCCTTCGGCATCAAAAAGTACGGTTTCTCCAACAACTACATCCACCAGCTCATCGCCCATGGCGGCGACCATGCGCTCGCCGATCCGATTGCGCCCGTTTTTGATCAGCGCCAGGCCAAACGACCTGCCCAACGCCGCACTGTGGTAACTGGACGTGACGAAACCCTGCATCGGAACGGGCCCGTAGGCCGGGTTGACCGAGACACCCGATTCCACCAGCTGGGTGCCTTCCGGAAGCCGGATGGAACCGTCCACGGGCAGCACACTGACCAGGTGCTTACGGTCAGTCCGGTTCGCTCCGGCCCGGGAGTAGGAGCGTTTGCCCACGAAGTCCTTGACCTTGGACACCACCCAGTCCATCCCGGCGTCCTGCGGCGTGACGGTGCCGTCGGTGTCCTGGCCGACAATCGGGTAACCCTTTTCGGCGCGCAGCACGTGCATTGTTTCGGTGCCGTACGGGGTGATATTGAACTCCGCACCGGCCGCGGTGACCGCTTCCCAGGTGCTCAACCCGTACCAGGCGGGGACATTGATCTCGTACGCCAGCTCCCCGGAGAAGGAAATCCGGCAGACCCGTGCCTGCACCCCGGAAGCCAACGTGGTTTCACGGAAGGCCATGAACGGGAAGGCCTCGGAATTGTCGGCACTGCCCAGGTCCAGCTCCGGGGCCAGCTTGGCCAGCACCGCGCGGGATTTAGGCCCGACGACGGCGATGGTGGTCCACTGCTCCGTCACCGAGGTGCAATACACGTCCAGCTCGGGCCACTCGGTCTGCAGCCATTCCTCCAGCCAGTCGAGCACCTTCGCCGCGCCGCCGGTTGTGGTGGTCATGAAGTAGCGGTCCTCGTCCAGGCGCAGGGTCACGCCGTCGTCGAAAATCATGCCGTCCGCCATGCACATCACGCCGTACCGGGCCAAGCCGGGCTTGAGTTTCTTGAACGCGTTGGTGTAAATGCGGTTCAGGAACTCGCCGGCGTCCTTGCCGCGGATCTCGATCTTGCCCAGCGTGGTGGCGTCCATGTAACCCACGGAATTGCGGGTGGCCGCACATTCGCGCAGCACGGCCGCGTCCATGTCCTCCCCGGCCTGCGGGTAGTACCACGGGCGTTTCCACTGGCCGACATCCTCAAACTCCGCGCCGTGCGCGACATGCCAGGGCTGGATCGACGTCACCCGGGCCGGGTCGAAGAGTTCTCCGCGTTCCCGGCCGGCCAACGCGGCGAAGGCCACGGGCGTAAACGGCGCACGGTACGTGGTGGTGCCGATCTCCCCGATCCCGGCACCGGCACCGCTGCCCTGCCCCAGGGCCGCGGCGATGACGCCGATGGCGTTGACCCCGGAGGTCTTGCCCTGATCGTTGGCGGTGCTGATGGAGGTGTAGCGCTTGATGTGTTCAACACTGCGCATCCCTGCACCGGTGGAGCGCAGCACGTCCGCGACGGTCTGGTCCCGCTGGAGGTCGACAAAATGATGGTGCCAGTCCGACGGCGTCCCTTCGAGTCCGCCGACCAGCCAGAGCGCGCGGGTGGGACCCTGGGCAACGGCCGGTTGTGCCGGCCGGGCGGCAGCCGTCGTTGCGGCGTCCACGGCGGCTGCGGTGGCAAACCCGGCGGCGACGGCGGCGACCGAACCGGCGGAGATTCCCTCCGCGACGCAATCCGAAAGGGCGTAACTGCCGCGTCCGGAGCCGATTACCTGTTGGTCCCGGACCACGGAGGAGGGCACGAATCCGACCAGGTCATCGTCCCACCGCAGCTTGCCCTGCCGCTGGCTGTGCAGGTGCACCAGCGGCGACCATCCGCCGGAGACCGCCAGCAGGTCGCAGCTGATCTCCTCGGTGTCCCCGACGGGGTTGCCGTCCGCGTCGATTGCGCTGACCGTGACGCTGCTCAGTCGGCCGGCGCCGTCGCTCTCCGTATTAACCACCGCCGCCGAGCTGATGATCCGCACATCCGCCTTACCGGCTGGGCCGGCCGCGGCGGTGGCCCGTTCCGAAGGCTCCGGCCGTGCGTCCACGACGGCGGCCACCGTGACTCCTGCCGCGCGCAGGTCGGCTACCAGATCGTAGGCGGAATCATTGGTGGTGGAAACCACTACCTGTGAGCCGGCCGCGACGGCGTAGCGGTTCAGATAGCTGCGCACGGCGGAGGCCAGCATGATGCCCGGGCGGTCGTTGTTTTCAAAGACCAGCGGCCGCTCATGGGCGCCTGCGGCCAGAATCACCTGGCGGGCCCTGATGTGCCAGATGCGCTGCCGCGACACGCCGTCGGCCGCGGGGCTACCGAGGTGGTCCGTGCGGTTCTGTACCGCCAGGACGTAGTTGCTGTCGTAGGAACCGAACGCCGTCGTACGGTTGAGCACCGTGCATTCTTCGCCGGAGATCAACTCCGACTCGACGTCCTGGACCCAGTTCAGCGCCAGTGTGCCCTGCACCGTCTCGGCGCGGCCGGACAGCAGACTTCCGCCCAGCTCGGGCTGGTCGTCGATCAGGATCACCCGCGCCCCGGTCCGCACGGCCGCGCCTGCCGCGGCCAGCCCGGCGGGGCCACCGCCGACGACGAGCACATCGGTGTGCACGTATTTCTTGTCATAGAGGGCCTTGTCCTCGGCTGGATCCAGCTGGCCCCGGCCCTGCAGGTATTCCGCGGTGAGGCCGTCCACCAAGGACACCGCCGTTGCCGGCAGCATTGATTCATCCGCATGACCGGGGAAGCGCCCGATGACCTTGACCATCGCGTTGGCCTCCTCCACTCCGGCGGACATGATGCCGCGGGGCCGGTCCTCATACAGTGAATTGCCGGCCGCAATGTGCCCGTTGGCCAACAGCGCGGAAGCGAGGGTATCCCCGGGATGGCCGGTGAACTCGGCACCGTCAACGGTAAAGCGCCAAGTGATGCTGCGGTCGATCCGGCCACCGTGGCCGATTCGGGAGGTCTGCGGGGTCATGACTGCGCTCCTTTCTGCTGGGTTTGTACTGTGCTGGCTGGAAACTGGCCGGCCGGCGACTGGCCACCGGGAGTGGGGCTGGTGGAGCCCATCGGGTAAACGGCCTTAACCTCGTAGCTGACGGTGTCCCGCAGCATGTTGAACCATTGCCGGCAGCCGGTGCTGTGGACCCAGCGTTCGGCGAAGTCGCCTCTGGTGTTGTCGCGGTAGAACAGGAACTCGGCCCATTCCTTATCCGTCATCGCGTCCGTGTCTTTCGGATAGGGCACGTGGGCCTGGCCGCCGTAATGGAACTCGGTTTCGTCCCGCGGGCCGCAGTTGGGGCATGAAAACAGCAACATGGGGTGTGCTCCTTGCTTCGTCTAGTGAGCCACGGCAGCGGCGCCGTGCTCGTCGATCAGGGCGCCGGTCTCGAAACGCTCCAGCGAGAACGGCGCGTTCAGGGGGTGCGGCGCGCCGGTGGCAATGGTGTGGGCGAAGGTCAACCCGGCCCCGGGGGTCCCCTTGAACCCGCCGGTTCCCCAGCCGCAGTTCACATACATGTTCTCCACCGGGGACAGACCCACAATGGGCGAGGCATCCAAGGTGGTGTCGACGATGCCGCCCCAGGTGCGCAGTACGTGGGCACGGGCAAAAATCGGGAACAGCTCGACGGCGGCAGCCATCTGTTCCTCGATCACGTGGAAGGAACCGCGCTGGCCGTAACCGTTGTAGGAATCCACCCCGGCACCCATCACCAGCTCCCCCTTATGCGCCTGGGAAACATAGACATGGACATGGTTGGACATGACCACCGTGGGATGGACCTGCTCATGAAGTTCGGAGACCAGCGCCTGCAGAGGGTGCGATTGGATCGGCAGCCGGAAGCCCGCCATTTCCGCCAGCACCGAGCTGTGTCCGGCCGCGCACAGCCCGACTTTTTCGGTGTTGATCGTGCCGCGGTTGGTCTTCACGCCGACCACCTTGTTGCCATCCTTGAGGAAGCCGGTAACCTCGCAGTTCTGGATGATATCGACCCCCATTTCGTCGCACTTGCGGGCAAATGCCCAGGCCACATGGTCATGCTTGGCGATGCCGGCCCGCGGCTGGTAGGTCGCCCCCATCACCGGGTAGCGGATGTTGTCGCTGATGTTCAGGATCGGACACAGCTCCTTGACCTGCTGCGGATCCAGCCATTCCGCGTCGACGCCGTTGAGTTTGTTCGCTCCGACCCGGCGAATGCTTTCGCGGACGTCACCGAGGGTGTGGGCCAGGTTCATCACGCCGCGCTGGCTGAAGAGGAAGTCGTACTCCAGTTCCTCGGGCAGGATTTCCCACAGTTTCAGTGAGTGCTCGTAGATCGCCGCGCTTTCATCCCACAGATAATTCGACCGGATGATCGTGGTGTTGCGGGCCATGTTCCCGCCGGCCAGCCAGCCCTTTTCCAGCACGGCGATATTCGTCATGCCGTGGTTTTTGGCCAGAAAGTACGCGGTGGCCAAGCCATGGCCACCGCCGCCGACGATGACGGCGTCATAGGACTTTTTGGGGTCCGGGTTGCGCCAGAGGAAGTCCGGGTGTTCGGGGAGATGTTCAGTTATCACGCTCCGGCTCCGATCAGATCTGCTGTGGATGCAACGGCGGATGAGCCGCCGCCGTTCTCCAGATGGGGGTAAAGCGGGTGCCGGGCAGCCAGTGCGGCAACGCGGGCACTTAGGGCGGCTTCGTCGTCGGCACCGAATTCGGGGAGCAGCGCCGCGGCAATGATGTCCGCCACCTCGGTGAAGTCTGCAGCGCCGAACCCGCGGGTTGCCAGTGCAGGGGTGCCGATCCGCAGCCCGGAGGAAATCATCGGCGGCCGCGGGTCGAAGGGGACGGCATTGCGGTTAACCGTGATGCCGATCCGATGCAGACGGTCTTCACCCTGCTGCCCGTCCAGCTCGGAGTGCCGCAGATCCACCAGGACCAAATGGACATCCGTGCCACCGGTGACCACCGAGATCCCGGCGGCCGCGACGTCCTCGGCCAGTAAACGCTCGGCCAGAATCCCGGCGCCCTCCAGCGTACGCCGTTGGCGGTCCGCAAATTCCGCACCTGCGGCGAGCTTGAAGGCCACGGCCTTGGCAGCAATCACATGCTCCAGCGGTCCGCCCTGCTGACCGGGGAAGACTGCGCTGTTGATCTTCTTGGCCAGTGTCTGCTTGCTGAGGATCACGCCGCCGCGGGGGCCGCCCAAGGTTTTGTGCGTCGTCGTCGTGACTACGTCAGCGTAGGGTACCGGATTCGGGTGCAGGCCCGCGGCCACCAGTCCGGCGAAATGTGCCATGTCCACCATCAGGTAGGCGCCCACCAGATCGGCAATCCGGCGGAATTCGGCAAAATCCAGCTGGCGGGAGTAGGCGGACCAGCCAGCCACAATCAGCTGCGGACGGTGCTCGAGCGCCAGCGCCTCCACCTCCGCCATGTCCACCAGCAGGTCCGTCTTGCGCACATGGTACGGAACCACGTTGTAGAGTTTTCCGGAGAAATTGAGCCGCATCCCATGGGTGAGGTGGCCGCCATGGGCCAGATCCAGGCCCATGATGGTGTCCCCCGGAGACAGCAGAGCAGCCATTGCCGCCGCGTTGGCCTGCGCGCCGGAATGCGGCTGGACATTTGCCGCTTCCGCACCAAAGAGGGCCTTGACCCGGTCAATGGCCAGCTGCTCGATGACGTCCACGTGCTCGCAGCCGCCGTAGTAGCGCTTGCCGGGATACCCTTCGGCGTATTTGTTCGTCAGGACCGATCCCTGCGCGGCCATGACTGCCGCCGGAGCGAAGTTTTCGGATGCGATCATCTCCAGAGTGGACTGCTGGCGGAGCAGCTCGAGGGAAATGGCCCGGTCGACTTCGGCGTCAACTTCGGACAATGGATCGGTGAGCAGGTCTGCCATCGGTTTCTCCTTTGAAATAAAGCCATGCGGTGAAATATTAGATTTGCATTTACTGATATATCAGTGCTGGTTGAATGCTATGATCGATCTCACAGATAGTCAAGGGGGCTGCGGCCGACCCAGTCAGGAGCGTACGTGAACGCCTTACCGGAAATGCCGCCGGCCGAAGCCGAAGAACTCTCCTTGGCGGAATCCGCTTATCGGAGGATCCGGGACAAACTCATCATGCTGGAGATCAGGCCGGGCGAGCCGCTCAATGACGCGCAGCTGGCCGGCGAACTGAGGGTGGGGCGCACGCCGGTCCGCGAGGCGCTGAAAAAACTGGAAATCGACCACCTGGTGGTCTCGTACCCTCGTCGCGGCACGTTTGCCACCGTCGTGGATATCACCGAACTCGCTGACGTCTCGGAGATCCGGCAGCTGCTCGAGCCCCTCGCAGCCCGCCGCGCCGCACTGCGCGCCACCCCGGCGCTGCGTGCCGAACTGCGCGCCGTGGCAGCTACCATCGGCACCTTGCACACCCAACCGCCGGATCAGCGTGAGCTGATGCGTTACGACCTCACCGTGCACCGGCTGATCTACAAGGCAGCCGCCAACCCGCATTTGGAGGACGCCCTGATCAGATACGACAATCTGGCCACCCGCATCTGGTGCCTGGTGCTGGATAAGGTGCCCTCGGTCAGCGGCCACATCACCGAACACGTCCGGCTGCTGGAAGCGATAGCCGACGGCGACGCCACCTTGGCCGCCGAACTGGCACTGGAGCACGTGGCCAGTTTTGAAAAGACCATCCGCAGCGTGCTGTAAGCCCCGCCGGCGGGAACCCACCCGCGCGGTCAGCCCGCCAGCCTGCCGCCCAGACGGGTGGAGACGGTCCGGGCGGCAGCCAGGACAAGGCCCGCCAGCAGGGAAATCCGCTCCTGTCCCGTTCGGGATCGTGGTGCCGAGGTCGTGATGCAGCCCACCACGACGCCCCGATAGTCGCGGACCACCGCCGAAATGCCGACTTCTTCGAAGGTGGTATACCCGTCATTGACGGCGTAGCCCTGCTTTTTCACCTCTGTCAGATGCTGCAGGTAGTCGCTACCGAGCCCGGATTCCAGCGAATGGGTAATCAGCCCCTGATCCAGCATCCCCTGCGCGGTCGCAAACGGCAGTTCTGCCAGGAAAGTCCGCACCGAGGAACTTTCATACAGGTTGTATCGTGTTCCGATGGGCGCGGTGTGCTTGACCTGGTGCGGGCTGGGAATCTGTTCCACCACCACGGCCTCGGTGCCGTTCCAGACGGCCAGCGCACTCGTTTCCCCGGTCAGTTCGGTCAGCCTTTCAAGCTCGGCGTGCGCGGCCCGACGGACATCGAGTTCGGCCAGCAGCGGTCCGGAGAGCCCGATCAATCCCAGCCCCAGACGAAATCGCCCCGTTTCCTCATCGCGCTCCACATACCCTGCAGTGGCCAGTCCCGTCAGGATTCGGGAGACGGTACTTTTGTGCAGGTTCACTTTCTGCGCTATTTCCGTTACCCCGAGCACCGGCTTCTCGATGGAAAACGCCTCGAGCACGCCCAGCCCGTTAAGCAGAGAAGCGGCAGCCCCTTGAGGCAGCTCATCGCTCTGCCGTGGCCTTCCTGCCATCGTTCCATCCTCACGTACACCCGCACCCGGCGGCCGGTCCGCGGCGAAATCACCGTGATTCCCCATCATAGAACGGGACGGCCGGAAAATATCTTCGGATACCCCTTGTGGCGTTGCTTAGATAGCAACTATATTGAACTTACAGCAACGCACTGTGAATTACATCACTTTTTGGTCGCCGGGTCCCACCGCCACTGCACAAGTGACACGCGTGATCCTCCCGATGACAGCACCCCCCAGAGAGCAACTCCAGCCAGTTCCGGAGCAGACCGTTCCACAGCAGACAGTTCTCATTCAGAACCTGAAAGGAAACAATATGAAGCGCATCGGAGTAGACGTTGGCGGTACATTCACGGATTTCTATCTGTCGGATGACGAAACAGGCCGGGTGGTCATTGAAAAGGTCCCGTCAACGCCGGACGACCCGTCGCGGGCCGTCCTGCATGGCCTGACCCTGCTGACAGCCAAGGCCGGCATCGAACTGTCCCAGGTGGACGAGTTGGTCCACGGCACAACGGTGGCGACGAATATTGCCCTGACGCACACCGGCGCGGAGGTGGGCATGATTACCACGGAGGGTTTCCGTGACATCCTGCACATCGCCCGGCACAAGAAACCCTTCAACTTTTCCCTGCAGCAGGAACTGCCCTGGCAGAGCTCTCCGCTGGTGAAGCGTCGCCACCGTCTCACCGTGAAGGAGCGGATCACGGTTCCAGATGGCGGGATCCTGGTCCCCTTGGACGAGGACGAGGTGCGCGTCCGGGTGCGCGAGCTGCGCGATGCCGGCGTCGAGTCGATCGCGGTGTGTCTGCTGCACTCTTACCTGAACCCGATGCATGAACAGCGGATCAAACAAATCATTCAGAACGAATTTCCCGAGGCGTTCCTCTCCATCTCCAGCGAGGTTGTCCCGCTTTACCGTGAATTTGAACGGTTCTCCACCACGGCGCTGAACGCCTACGTGGGGCCGAAGGTCTCCCGCTACCTGGCCAGGCTTTCCGCCCAGGTCAAGGAGCTGGGCTACACCCGTGACGTACTGCTGATGCAGTCCTCCGGCGGTATGACCCCAATCGACGTTGCCGGTGAGCGTCCGGTCAACCTGCTGATGTCCGGTCCCGTGGGCGGCCTTATTGGAGGTATCTGGGCGGGCAAGCAGGCCGGCTTCGACAATGTCGTGACGCTGGATATCGGCGGCACCTCGGCGGACATCGGCGTTGCACCCGGCGGCGAACTTCGGATGCGTCATCTGTTGGACACCAAGGTCGGTGATTATCAGGCGATGGTCCCCATGGTGGATATCGACACCATCGGCGCCGGCGGCGGTTCGATTGCCTTCGTCGACGACGGCGGCATCTTCCGGGTCGGCCCCGCTTCCGCGGGCGCCCGGCCTGGTCCGGCCTGCTACGGCCATGGCGGTACGAAGCCCACGTCAACCGACGCGCAGGTGGTGTTGGGCCGGCTGCGCGCCAAGCGCAACCTTGCCGGTGGCGAAATGCAGATGAACGTGGATCTGGCCCGGACCGCGATGTCCACGGTGGCGGGCCAGCTGGGCATGACCGTGGAGGAAGCGGCGCTGGGCGCCCTGCAGATCCAGAAATTCGGCATGAGCCAGGCCATTGAGCTCAACTCCGTCCGCCGGGGCTACGACCCCCGGGACTTCACCCTGGTCGGCGGTGGCGGGGCCGGAGCCCTGTTCGCCTGTGAAATCGCGGCCGAGCTGGACATTCCCACCGTCCTGATCCCCGCGCATCCCGGCATTATCGCCGCCACGGGCCTGGTCGCCACGGATCAGAAGTACGAATACGTTGCCACCGCCCGGTACACCCTGCCGGATGTGGATAGGGCAGGACTTGAATCCCGGTACGCTTCTCTGTCCCTCGACGCCGTCACGCAATTGACCGCCGATGGGACCCCGGCGGACCGCCGGGTGCTGCGCCGGCTGGCGGACGGCCGCTATGAGGGCCAGGGTTACGAGGTCCGCTTCGAAGTCCCCGAGGGGGACATCACAGAGGCCTGGCTCGAGGAGCTGGTGGAGCGCTTCCATCAGGCGCACGAGACCGAATACGGACACCGTTTCGCCACCGGCCGGGTGGAAATCGTCAACATCCGTGTTGAGGGCATCGGGATCATGGACGAGCTGCCCGCCCCGATCCTGGGCCGGGCCTCCGGCGGGCTCGACCGGGCGCTGCTGGACACCCAGGATGTCGTCTTTGACGCCGCCGGGAAGCCCGGATTCTTTTCTACGCCGTTCTACGACCGGGAACTGCTCGGCGCGGGCCAGCGCCTGGATGGCCCGTGTGTGATCGAGCAATATGACTCCACGGTCGTGGTGCCGCCGGCGTTCAGCGCCACCATCGACAACCACGGCAACATTGTCATCGCCTGCCCGAAGAAAGACCAGGAGGGCGCCGGCAGCGAACTGGCCACGCCGATTCTGATGCGCGTCATCGGGGGTGCCTTTAATTCGATGGCCAAGGAGATGGCTTCGGTGCTGTTCCGGATGTCCTATTCCTCCATCATCCGCGAGTCGGAGGACCTTGGTGCGGGCATCTTCGATGCCGACGGCCATGTGCTGGCCGAGTCCGACTCGACACCGATGTTTATGGGTGCGATGCCCAAAATTGTCCGCGGCGTGATGAGCGTGCTGGGCGATGACATCCACGAAGGTGACATCATCCTGCACAATGATCCATATCTGGGGGCCACGCACTCCCCCGATGTGGCGATCGTGATGCCGATCTTCTTTGAGGGCGAACGGATTGGTTTTGCCGGGGCCTCCGGCCAGCTGCTGGACATCGGCGGTGCCTACCCGGGCCTGGCCGTGGACCTGGTGGACAACAAGGCCGAGGGGCAGATTTTCCGGGCCGTCAAAATCGCCGAAAAGGGCGTCCGTCAGGAAGCGCTGCTCAAGCACATTCTTGCGAACACCCGTACGCCAACCCACAATGCCGGTGATCTGGAAGCCATGATCGCCGCCTGTGAGCTGGCCACCAGCCGATTCCTGGATGTCACCAACCGGTATGGGAAGGAAGCGGTCAAGCAGGCCGGTGAGCAGTGGATCAACTACTCCGAGGCGATGCTGCGGGCCGAGATCGCCAAGGTGCCGGACGGAGTCTACGAGACCGAGGTCGGCTACCTGGACGATGACGGCAAGAACTACGGCAAGAAGCTGCCGATCCAGGTCAAGGTCATCATCGAGGGCGATCAGATCACCTATGATCTGACGGGTTCGAGCCCGCAGGTGGAGACGGGCTATAACTGTCCGTTCGAAGGCACCACGGTTTCCGCCTTTGCGTTCATCACCCGGATGATTTTCCTGGATGAGGTGTCGCACTCGGTCTTCGTTCCGCAGAACGAGGGGATGCTCAAGCCCATCAAGGTGATCGCGCCCAAGGGGACGATCTTCAACCCGAACTATCCGGCAGCCTGCATTGCCCGTTTCGCGCAGGTCCAGCGCGTCGTGGATCTTGCGCTGCGGGCGCTTTCACCGGTCCTGCCGGAGAAGATCACCGCGGGTAACTCCGCCCACATCCACTTCCTTTCCTACTCGGGCTGGAGCGAAGCAGCCAAGGAGTACTGGGTTTACCTGGAGGTCAACGAGGGCTCCTACGGTGGACGACCGGACAGCGACGGGCTCGACTCGGTGGACAACCTGATCGCCAATACGCGCAACAACCCGATCGAGGAACTGGAATGGCGGTTCCCGATGCGCACCGACCGCTACGAGCTGCGCAGCGAGGCCGCCGCGCCGGGAGAATTCCGCGGCGGGATAGGAATCGTGCGGGAAAACACCTTCCTGACGGACACCGTGGTCACTTGCGAGGGCGAGCGCCACGAATCCGATGAACCGTGGGGCATCTTCGGCGGTTACCCGGGACTCAACGGTTCACTGGTGAAGAACGTCAACCGCGACGGCGAGGAAAACTGGCCGTCCAAGGTCACGGCCCGCCACCTCAAGGCCGGGGACTCGCTGCAGATCACCGTCCCCAGCTCCGGCGGGTACGGCGATCCGCTCAGACGCGATCCGCAGAAGGTGCTCTCCGATGTTCTGGACGAGTTCACCACAGTGGAACTCGCGGAAAGGGACTACGGTGTCGCCATCAACGTCACGACCATGACGGTTGACGATCGGCGCACCGCAGAGCTGCGTACGGCAGAGCTGCGTACCGCTGCAGCGGTCATCGTCTAAGCGGGATCGGTCGGAAACCCGGCGGCCGTGGGGCGGATGCAGCAGCATCCGGCCCGCGGCCGCCTTCGTTTTACCCTCCACCGGTCAGGTTCCGCTTCGCACGCCTCGGACCTGACCCCAGTAGATAAGGAAAGTCAATGGAAACACCCATCGGAACCACCGTCAACTCGGTAGTATCCGCTCCAACCCCCGTCACCACCAGGGATGTGCGCATCGCAACCTGGATCTGCTTCTTTGCCTGGACTTTCGCCGTCTATGACTTCGTCCTCTTCGGCAACCTCTTGCCCAAACTTGCCCACGATTTGGGCTGGGCTGCCTCCCAGTCCACGGAAATCAACACCTGGGTGACGGCCGGCACTGCCCTCGTGGCGTTCGCCGTCGGTCCGCTCGTGGACAAGATCGGTCGGCGAAAGGGCATCCTCATTGCAGTGGTCGGAGCCGCGGTCGCGTCCATTCTGACGGCGGTCGCGGGACTGGTCATCGGACTGGTGGCCGGCGTCGGCCTTGTGCTGCTCATTGTGGTCCGTTCCGTGGCCGGCTTGGGCTACGCGGAGCAGGCCATCAATGCGGCCTATCTGAGCGAAATGTTCGCTCATGTGTATTCCGATCCGGCCAAGGCGCGCCGGCGCGGCTTTATCTACTCGCTCGTGCAGTCCGGCTGGCCTGTTGGCTCCGTGCTGGCGGCCGGCTCGATTTATGTCCTGTTTCCGATCGGCGGGTGGGCGCTATGCTTCATTGTCGCGGCGGTGCCCGCCATCTTTATCGTGATTGCCGGCAGGTGGCTGAAGGAGAGCCCGCAGTTCACCGCCCGCGCTGGCGCAGAGAAATTGTTGGCCGCAGGACGGACCGAGGAGGCACTGGCGCTCGCCCACAGTGTCGGCGTGGACCTTTCAGACAAGGCCAGCCCGCTGGCCTCGGCCTTCAAAGGTGAGTCGCTGCGGTCAACACTGGTGATCGGCTTCGCCTTCATGCTTAGCTGGTTTGGCGTGCTGGCGTTCGCGATCCTCGGAACGTCGGTGCTGACCGCGGCCAGCGGCAAGAACCTAGCGTTCGATAGTGCCTTGGGGATTTTAATCATCTCCAACGCAACCGCCTTCGCCGGGTATCTCTTCCACGGCTGGCTGGGCGACCGGCTGGGTAGGCGCAACGCCATTTCCATCGGCTGGATTCTCTCGTCCGTGTCCTTCAGCGCGATGCTGCTGGCGCCCAACGGGGGTTTCGCGTTGATCATCACGCTCTACAGCGCGGGTCTTTTCTTCCTGATCGGCCCGTTCTCGGCCCTGCTGTTCTTCAACGGCGAGAGCTTTCCGGTGCATACCCGCGCCACCGGAGGCTCCATCATCAACGCCGCCGGGCAGGTCGGCGCCATCTTTGCCGGTCTGCTCATTACTGTGTCCCTGACCAACGGACTGTCGTGGACGGCGGCTGCCTTCTACTGGGGGTGCCTGCCCATTCTGGCCGCCGGCATACTGCTGCTGGGGGCCCGCAACGTGGATCCGCGCCAGGTGCGCAGCGACTAGATCCACCGACGCCAACCCGACCACGATGGCTGCGGTCCGCGATATGCGGGCCGCAGCCTTCCGCAGCTCGGGCCCAAAAACATTTAACCGCAAACCTCTTGTCTGTTGCTGGCTTAGCAACTATATTTGTAGTACAGCAACAGTCAAGAGATGTAAATCACTCTCAGCTTCTGCTTTTGCAGGTTAGTCCCCCGTCACACAAATCCGATTCAAAGGAGTCACCCCATGAGCCAGGACCTTAACGCCCAGCTGAACGAACTGCTCGCGAAGGCCTTCGCCGCAGGCACCGAGCAGTACCATGAGCTTGGCTTCAAGCGTCGCGTCGGGTACGGTAATCGTCCCGCCATCGTGCACATCGACATGGCCAACGCCTGGACCCGCGAGGGCCATGCGTTCAGCTGCGAGAACATGGACACCATCATCCCGGCCTGCCAGGACCTCAACGACGCCGCCCGCGCCAAGGGCATTCCGGTCATCTACACCACCACCGCCTATGACATCGTGGACCGCTCCAAGCCCTCCGACATGGGCCTGTGGGTCAACAAGATTCCGCTGGAGCTGCTGGAAGAAGGATCTGAGGCAGTCAAGATTGACAGCCGCATCGCCCCGGAACCGGGCGAGCTGGTCATCACCAAGAAGCGTGCCAGCGCCTTCCCCGGCACCAACCTGCAGCAATTCCTGACCGCCAACCGGATCGACACCATCATCGTCACCGGCGTCACCGCCGCCGGGTGTGTTCGCCACACCGTCGAGGATGCCATCGCCGAGGGGTTCCGCCCGATCGTCGTCCGCGAAGCCGTCGGCGACCGCGTCGCCGGTACCGTGGCCTGGAACCTGTTCGACATCGACTCCAAGTTCGGCGACGTCGAGCCGCTCTCCAATGTCATTGCATACCTGAACAACCTGCCGAAGTTCGACGAGACCACCACCCCGTAGCGCCAGGCAGCGGCACCTCTCACCCTGCGGCCGCCGGAACCACCAGTTCCGGCGGCCGCATCCGATTACCGGCTAAACCCCGCCCAACCGTATACGGGCAGCGCATTGCCCGGGCACCCGGTGGCATCGAATGCCACCGCCGGAACAGGCATTCCACCATGGGAGAAAACCATGCAATCTCAACATCCCACGTCGCCAGCTCCGTCCAGCCCGGCGACCCTGCGCAAGGTAACTATTGCGGCAGCCGCCGGTACCGTCGTCGAATGGTTTGATTTCGCCATCTACGGTTTTCTGGCACCCATCATCGCCAAGGTTTTCTTCCCGTCTGGGGACCACATTGTCGGCCTGCTGCAGACATTCGCGGTCTTCGCCGTCGCCTTTGCCCTGCGCCCGGTCGGAGGGGCATTCTTCGGCATGCTTGGCGACCGGATCGGGCGCAAACACGTCCTGGCCCTGACGGTGCTGCTTATGTCCGGGGCCACGATGGTGATCGGACTGCTGCCCAGCTACGCAACGATCGGCATCTGGTCTGCCGTGTTGCTGACGCTGGCACGCAGCCTGCAGGGTCTCTCCGCCGGCGGCGAATACGCCGGTGCCGTCACCTATGTGATCGAGCATGCCCCGGCCAACCAGCGCTCCCGATTCAGCAGCTGGATGCCCGCCGCAACGTTTGGCTCCTTCGCCGTCGCGGCCCTGCTGTGCTACCTGCTCACGGCCAATCTCAGCACCAATGCCATGAATGGCTGGGGCTGGCGGATCCCCTTCCTCGTGGCCGCCCCGATGGGACTCGTGGCCTTCTACATCAGGCGTCGACTCCAGGAAAGCCCGATGTTCCAGGAAATCGCCAACGATACCGACGCCATCCACGCCTCGTTGGGACAGACCCTGCGCCAGCAGTGGCGTCCCATGCTGATTCTGGGCGGCTACATCAGCCTCACCGCGCTGTCCTTCTATACCTTCTCCACCTACATGACCACCTTCCTGCGCGAAGTGGTGAAACTGCCGGCAGACCAGGTGCTGATGACCAATGTCGCGGCACTGGCCTTCGCGGCCGTCCTGTCCCCGGTGCTGGGCCGGGTCTGTGACCGGGTGGGCCGCAAAACCATGATGACGGTGTCCTCGGTGCTGTTGGGCGGACTGGCCATCCCCGCCTATCTGCTGGCCAGCCAGGGCGGGGTGGGCAACGCCCTGCTTGGCCAGATCCTCCTCGCCGTGGGAGCTGTCACCGCCAACGTTGTCACCGCGGTCCTGCTCTCGGAAGTCTTCCCCACCGCTGTTCGCTATACTGCCTCGGCGATCACCTACAACGTCAGCTACGCCGTCTTCGGGGGCACGGCTCCGTTTGTTGCGACGTTCCTGATCGCTACCACCGGCAACAGGCTCGCCCCGGCGGTATATCTGACCATCATCGCTGCCGGCGCTTTGATCGCCACGTTCCTGATTCCCGAAACGTCTAAGCGGACACTGCAGGAGCAGCCGACTGAACTGCGTCGGGAATCCAACAAGGCGCGCTGAATTCCACACCCCCACAAATCCCGCCGCGACGGCACCGGAAGACGCTCCCGCAGGGCGTCTTCCGGTGCTGGGCCAGGGAAATCAGCGCCGCGGATGCGAGGCTCCAGCTGACCGACGCGTGTCATCCCGGCGCCAAGTCTGGGAGCATGATCCTATGGTTGTCGACAGATCCCCCGCTGCAGTACCCGAAGCCGTGACCGATTTGGATGGTTCCTCCCCGGGCGGGGTGCAGTCAGTGGACCGGGCCATCACCGTACTGGAAATCCTGGCACGCACCGGCGGCGCCGGCGTCAGTGAAATCGCGGAAGAAATGGGGGTCCACAAATCGACGGCCTCCCGTCTCCTGAGCGCCCTGGACGCGCGGGACATGGCCCAGCAGGACCACGAACGCGGCAAATACCAGCTGGGCTTCGGCATCCTGCGCCTGGCCAGTTCCATCCCCGGGCGGCTGAACGTAGGCGCCGAGGCCCGCCCCTTCCTGCGCGCGCTGGCCGAAAAATTCCAGGAAACCGTTAATCTGGCCGTCCTGCGCTCGAATTTTGCCGTCAATGTCGATCAGGCCATGGGCCCGTCGACGCTGGCCACGTCCGACTGGGTGGGCAGCCTGACGCCGGTGCACGCGACCTCCAGCGGCAAGATGCTGCTGGCCTGCCTGGACACCGCCGAACGTGGACGCATCCTGAAGGAAACCGGGCTCCCTGCCCTGACGGCCAGTACCGTCACGTCCCGTCCGGCCTTGGAAAAGCAGCTCATAGCGGCTGCTGCGGACGGGTACGCGACCTCTTATTCCGAGCTGGAGATCGGACTGAACGCCGTCGCCGTGCCGGTGCGGGACCACCGCGGCATCGCCATCGCCGCCGTGAGCATCTCCGGACCTGCGTTCCGGTTTGACCCCAAAAAAGCCCCCGGTCTCCTTGCTGAGCTCAAGGAGACCGGACAGTTGATCAGCGAGAAGATGGGACATCCTCGCCGCTGATCCTGCTGGTGACCCAGTCGTGGAAAGCAGCGATGTGATGTTCGCTCGGCACCAGAACACCGCCCTTGGCATAGATGCGCGATCCCATGGACGGCTGGCAGCGCTCGCAGGCGTCAAAATCCTGCCGGTTGACGCGGTCGAACAGCTCGACGGAAGCGGTGAGGTCTTGGCCGCTTTCCACCACGCTGGGCAGGTACAGCCAGTCACACTCGACAATTGTGTGATCGGCAGCCAACGGGAACATTCGGTGGATGATGACATGATCCGGCACCAGGTTAACAAAAACCGTAGGCTTGATCGTGATGGCGTAATAGCGGCGGTCCTGGTCGTCGTCGATCCCGGTAATCCGCTCCAGGCCTTCGGAACCGTCCACGGTAAAGCCCTTGATGTCTTCACCGAACTCCGCGCCGTGCCCCACGAAGTACTGCGCCGCGAGTCCGTCGGCAAACTCGGGCAGGACTTCGGTCAGCTCGGGGTGGATGGTGGCACAGTGGTAGCACTCCATGAAGTTCTCTATGATGAGCTTCCAGTTGGCCTTTACGTCATAACGGATTCGCCGGCCCAGGCTCAGATGGGCAATGTCGTACCCCTCGATCGCTTTCAAATCACCGAGGCGTTCCTCGATGGCGCCCATGACGTCATGCTCGAAGGACGGCGGTTCGTCCGCCAGGCAGACCCAGACATAGCCCATGAATTCCCGCACCGCGACCTTCGCCAGCCCGTACTCCTGGCGGTCAATGTCCGGCATCTTTGTCAGGTTCGGCGCGGCAATGAGTTTGCCCTCGAAGTCGTACGTCCAGGCGTGGTACGGGCATTGGAAGGACCGGCCTGCAACACCTGCTTCCTCCATGCACAGCTTCACGCCGCGGTGCCGGCAGATGTTGAAAAATGCACGCACCTCGCCCTTGCGGGTGCGGTTGATGAGCACGCTTTCGCGGCCGACCTGCACCGTCTTGTAGGATCCCGGTTTGGCCAGGTCAGCGGACAGCACGGCGCAAAACCACATCTTCTCAAAGATCTGTTCCTGCTCCGCGCGGAAGATGTCCTCGTCCACGTAGGTGTGTCCCGGCAGTGTGGGGATCAGGGACGGAGAAATTACTTCGGAGGTCATTCTTTTACTCCTCAACAGCGGTGGTGGACAAAAGCGGTGGCGGGAGGGCAACAGCAGTGGCGGACGGCTAGCAGACCGGGCTCAGCGACGTCGCTCCGGTTTCCCTACCGGGCGGCACGCGTTTATTCGGGGTAGCACCGGTGAGGGCCTTACGCCATCTGGTGAATAGTCGGGGCTGATTCACGCCCAAAATGGCGACCGCTTCCCCGGCACGGTAATAGACAGCCAGGAAACTATGTTCGGCGGGGTCACCGGCTTCAATTTCCACGCTGTCGGCGTCGCTCGCGCTGCCGGCGAACTGGAGCCTCGCACCGTATTGGTCGGACCAGAAGTACGGCAGATCCAGCGCGCCAGGCCCAGTACCGGTCGGTGCATCATGAGCCGCGGCGGCATCCGCCAGCAGTGCAGCCACGGCGCGGCCGGCCCGCTCCATGGCTCCGGTCCAATGTTCGTCCCGCTCGTAAGCTCCCGATCGGTCGTCAAACCAGGCGGCGCAGTCGCCCACGGCAAAGACGCCGCGGACACCGGTCCGGCCGGCCGCATCGCACCGGATCCCGTCAGTTAGATCCAACCCGGAACCTGTGAGCCAATCGGTATTCGGCACCGAGCCCAAGCCGAGCACGACGACGTCGGCCGGCACCGTGCGTCCGTCGGCCAGCCGGACGGCGCTGGCCGTCCTGCCGTTCCCGGCCGTCGCGTCTTCACAAACAAAGGACGCAACCCGGGCGCTGCTGATCAGTTTGACACCGTTGTCCTCGTGCAGCCGGCCGATCAGGGCGCCCATTTGCATGCCGAGCGGACCGCTGAGCGGGAACGCCCCGGACCCGATCAAGGTGACGTCCATCCCGATGCCTCTGGCCGTCGCAGCGACCTCGGCTCCGACGAAGCCGGCACCGACCACCACGAGGCGGCGGCCCGGGACAAGCTGCTCCTTCAGACGCTGCGCATCCTCAAGGGTCCGCAGGGTGTGGACGTTCTCGAATCCCGCGGCAGCCGGCAGCACCCGTGCCCGTGAGCCGGTGGCAATAATGGCCGAGTCATAGGCGACTGTGCGGCCGTCACTGCAGGAGATTACGCGTCGCCGCGTGTCCAGCCCGGTTGCCGCGACACCAAGCAGCCATTCGGCTTCCAGCTGCTCATCGTCCGATTCCAGCGCCAGGTCCGCGGCAGTGATCCGTCCGGCGAGAAAGTTCTTGGACAGCGGCGGCCGGTCATAGGGCCGCCGGCCTTCGTCCCCGATGATCACGAGGCGGCCGCGGTATCCCTGCGCGCTGAGGGCCCGTGCAGCGGAGATGCCCGCCAGCGAGGCTCCCACAACAGCGATAGTGGTCATGTGCCGTCCCTCCTTAGGGAAGAAAAACGTGGCTCAGGGAAAAAAATGTTTGGAGACGTCCGATATTGCGTCCTGCGCAACCAACATCGTCATGTGAAACAGAATGGGCGTTGGACTATGCGTTGTCAAGGGGTCCATCCGAATGTCCCGACCCCCTTGACAAGCGGTGTGAGATGAATCACGATGTTCCGTAATGCGAGTTAAGTTGCAGAGTGCGAAACGATCGACCCTGGCGAGATGACCTGCAGGGTGCGGTTTGCACGGATAGCTCAAAGAATTCCATAGGAAACAGAGGCTCGCCCATGCATGCAGCATGTCCACTCAGCGCTCTTGCCCCCGGCGATGCCGTGCGGCTGGAGACGACCCCGCCCATTGCCGTCTTCCACACGGAGGATGGAGAACTTTTTGCCATCGATGACACGTGCACGCATCAGGATGCTTCCTTGGCCGACGGCTGGGTGGAAGGCTGCGAGGTCGAGTGTCCGCTGCACGCGTCCCGCTTCAATCTGCGTACCGGTACCGCAGACGCTCCTCCGGCCAAGTTGCCTGTCCGTGTTCATACCGTGTCGGTGATTGACGGGAACATCATGGTCGCAGAGTCCGGTGAGGTGCCAAACCTGCCGCCGGGATTGAGCCTCCACGGTCACGGCTGATGCCCCCGCCCCCGCCCGCCAGCAACGCTTTGCCCGTCCGGAACGTATGTCGAGAACGTATTTTGGGAGTTGATCATGACTAGAGCGCAGGTCCTGATGCAGGAAGCACCGGCAGAGTCCGGGGCAGCCGTTGGCTCCCCGATCCACGTCCTGACCCTGAGCTGCCCGGAGCGGCCGGGCATCGTGCATGCCGTGACGAGTTTCCTGGCCGAGGGTGGTTTCGACATCGTTGAACACCAGCAGCTGGATGACCATGTCTCCGGCACCCTGTTCTTGCGCACAGCCTTCCGTTATGAGGCGCTGCAGGGGGACAAGGCCGACCCGGGGATGACCGCCTTGGGGATGACGGCGTCGGCCCTGACCACGTCAGATCTCACCCAACGGTTCGCACCGACCGCGGAAAAGTTCTCCATGACGTACCAGATCAGCGACGGGCGCAGGGAGCGGCTGCTGGTCATGGTCTCCAAATTCGGGCACTGCCTCAATGACCTTATCTACCGCTGGCGCTCCGGCTGCCTGAGTGCGGACATTGTGGCGGTCGTTTCCAACCATGAGGATCTCCGCCCGATGGCCGAGGCCGCAGGCCTGCCCTTCATCCATATTCCCGTGACGGCACAGACGAAGTCCGCCGCAGAGCACCGGCTGCTGGAAGTCATTGCGGATTACCGGATCGATCTGGTGGTTCTGGCGCGTTACATGCAGGTCCTCTCGGACCGGCTCTGCGGGGAGCTGGCGGGCCGGGCGATCAACATCCACCACTCATTCCTGCCGGGATTCAAGGGGGCCAAACCGTACCATCAGGCCTACGAACGCGGGGTGAAGCTGGTAGGCGCAACCGCGCACTATGTCACCGCGGACCTTGACGAGGGCCCGATCATCGAGCAGGAAGTCATCCGGGTGGACCACTGCCTGGATCCGGAATCGATGGTTGCCGTCGGCCGCGACGCCGAAGCCCTGGCACTTTCCCGCGCGGTGGAATGGCACACCTCGCACCGCGTGCTGCTCAACAAAACCCGCACCGTCGTCTTCCGCTAGCCGGTCAGAGCCGGCCGCCCCTCAACCCCTCCCGCGCCGCCCCGCTTGCCCCGCAACCACTCCTGCCCTTGCGCAGCCTAAGCCCCTTGGAGATTATTCAATGACCACATCACCCCGCGTCGTGATTATCGGCGCCGGCATTGTCGGAGCGAACCTGGCCGATGAGCTGGCCAGCCGCGGCTGGACCAATACGACCGTCGTCGAACAGGGTCCCCTGCACCTTGCGGGCGGCTCCAGCTCGCATGCACCGGGACTGGTCTTCCAGACAACTGCGTCCAAGACCATGAGCGCGTTTGCCGGCTACACGGTGGAGAAGCTGCTCTCGCTGCGCGCTGACGGTATGAGCTGCTTCAACCAGGTGGGCGGTCTTGAGCTGGCGACCACCGAGGCCAGGCTGGCCGAGCTGCACCGCAAACTTGGCTATGCGACCTCCTGGGGCATCGAGGCGCGGGTCATCGATGCTGACGAATGCGAAAAACACTATCCGCTCCTTGGCCGGGACCAGGTCCTGGGCGGGCTCTATGTGCCCACCGACGGGCTGGCCTCCGCGGCGCGGGCCGTCCGCCTGCTGATCGAGCGGGCCGCCGCCGCCGGGGTCACCTTCGTCGGTTCAACGCCCGTCCTTGCCATTGAGCAACGCGGCGGCAAGGTCACCGGCGTCCGCACCCCGGATGCGGTGATTCCCGCCGACATCGTGGTGTCCTGCGCCGGCTTTTGGGGACCGAAGATCGGGGCCATGGTCGGCATGGCCGTGCCGCTGCTGCCGCTGGCCCACCAATACGTGAGGACGACGTCGCTGCCGGCGCTGGCGGGCAGGAACGAGCTGCCCGACGGCGCACAGCTGCCGATCCTGCGGTATCAGGACAAGGACCTCTATTACCGCGAACACGGCGACCGGATCGGCATCGGTTCCTACGCCCACCGTCCCATGCCAGCGGATCTGGACCAGCTCCCGCGCGTCGCCCCGGCCGAGATGAATGAACGCCTCATGCCCTCGCGGCTGGACTTCACCGAAGAGGATTTCCTGCCCTCCTGGGAGGACAGCCGGGCGCTGCTGCCGGCCCTGCAGGGGGCGGCGATCGCCGACGGCTTCAACGGCATCTTCTCGTTCACTCCCGACGGCGGCCCGCTGGTGGGAGCCTGCGCGCAGGTGGAGGGCTTCTACCTGGCCGAGGCCGTCTGGGTCACCCATTCGGCAGGTGTGGCACGGGCCGTGGCGGAACTGCTGGTCGAAGGCCAATCCCGTACCCCGCTGCACGAATGCGAGGTCTCGCGCTTCGAGGAGGTGCAGACGGCGACAAGCTACGTCAGTGAAACCTCGCAGCAGAACTTCGTGGAGATCTACGACATCCTGCACCCGTTGCAGCCCCGGGTCTCCCCCCGGGAATTGAGGGTGAGCCCGTTTAACGTCCGGCAGAAGGAACTCGGGGCCTTCTGCCTGGAATCCGCCGGCTGGGAGCGTCCGCACTGGTTCGAGGCCAACCGCGGTCTGCTCGCCGAGCTGCCGGTCGAATGGCAGCCGCCCGAGCGCGAGCCATGGGCCGCCCAATTCTCCTCCCCCATTTCCGCCGCCGAAGCGTGGAAGACGCGCACCGCCGTCGCCCTTTACGATATGACCCCGCTTAAACGCCTGGTCATTTCGGGGCCCGGGGCGCTGGCGCTGCTGCAGCGGCTGAGCACCGGCCAGATCGCCAAGAAACCGGGAGCTGTGACCTACTGCCTGCTGCTGGCCGGCGACGGCGGCATCCGCAGCGACATCACGATCGCCCGGCTGGATGAACACACCTTCCAAGTCGGCGTAAACGGCAACATCGACCTCGACTATTTCAGCACCGAGGCCCGCAAACAGACCGCCGCCGACGTTACCCAGTGGGTGCAGGTCCGGGACAGCACCGGCTCCACCTGCTGTATCGGGCTGTGGGGGCCGCTGGCGCGGGCGGTGATGGCGAAGGTCAGCACGGACGACTTCAGCAACGACGCGCTGCGTTACTTCCGCACCAAAGACGTGCGCATCGGCGGCGTCCCGGTGACCGCGATGCGGCTCTCCTACGTTGGCGAGCTGGGCTGGGAGCTGTACACGACGGCGGAAAACGGGCTCCGGCTCTGGGACGTGCTCTTCGAGGCGGGGCAGGAGCATGGCATCATCGCGGCCGGCCGCGGAGCCTTCAACAGCCTGCGGCTGGAAAAGGGCTACCGGCTCTGGGGCACCGACGTCACTCCCGAGCACGATCCGTACCAGTCCGGTCTTGGCTTCTCCGTCAGCAAAGCCAAAACCGGAGAGGACGACGGCGGCAAGGCCATCGATTTTGTCGGCGCGGCGGCGCTGGCGCGCCGCCGCAAAAAATCCGCAGCCCAGGAGCTGCGCTGCCTGACCGTCGACGACGGCACGTCGATCGTGCTGGGCAAGGAACCGGTGTATGTCCACGGCGAACCCGTCGGGTATGTCACCAGTGCCGCCTACGGCTACTCCATCGGCAAACCGATTGCCTATGCGTGGCTGCCCGCTGCGACCGCTGCCGGGGACGCGGTCGAGATCGAATACTTTGGCCGCCGGATCCGGGCCACGGTCACCGCCGAACCATTGGTGGACCCGGGCATGGAACGCCTCCGCGGCTGACACGGCAACCGAGCAACCGAGCAACCGAGCAACCGAGCAACCGAGCAACCGAGCAACCGGTTCCACACTTCACCACATCCGGCCCGATTATTTCCATCCCGTACGAGGAGACCCGCATCATGACGGACAAGAGCTACGACAGTGTTGAGGACAACGGTGTGGTTAAGGACGAAGCTGTGAAGCATGACGGTGTGAGCTATGACTATGTGATTGTCGGCGGCGGCAGCGCCGGTTCGGTGCTGGCCGACCGGCTCAGCGCCGATGGCACCCGTACGGTCCTGGTCCTTGAGGCCGGCCGCAGTGACTACCCCTGGGACCTGTTCATCCAAATGCCGGCGGCGCTTACCTTCCCCAGCGGAAACCGGTTCTATGACTGGCGCTACCAATCGGACCCGGAACCGCGCATGGCCGGCCGGAGGGTCGCCCATGCGCGGGGGAAGGTGCTGGGCGGGTCAAGCTCGATTAACGGCATGATCTTCCAGCGCGGCAATCCTTTGGACTACGAGCGCTGGGCTGCGGATCCCGGGATGGAAAGCTGGAATTACGCGCACTGTCTGCCCTATTTCAAGAAGATGGAGAACGCCCTGGCTGCGGCCGGGGACGACGAGCTGCGCGGACACGACGGGCCACTGGTGCTCGAACGCGGGCCGGCCCGGAACCCGCTGTTCCAAGCCTTCTTCCAAGCAGCCCGGCAGGCCGGCTACCCCCGGACCAATGATGTTAATGGGTACCGGCAGGAAGGGTTCGGCCCCTTTGACCGCAATGTGCACAAAGGACAGCGGCTCTCCGCATCGCGGGCCTATCTTCGCCCGAACCGCACCCGAGACAACCTCAGCGTGCTCACCCGCGCCTTCGTCACAAAAATCAACTTCACCGGCACGGTTGCCACGTCGGTCAGCTACCGCAGGAACGGGCGGCGGCACACCGTGCACGGCGCGGAAATCATCCTGTGCGGCGGTGCCATCAACACGCCGGCGCTGCTGCAGCTTTCCGGCGTGGGCGATGCTGCGCACCTACGGCGCCTGGGCATCGCGTCCGTGGCGGACCTGCCCGGCGTGGGCGAAAACCTGCAGGACCATTTAGAGGTCTACATCCAGCATGCCTGCACCCAGCCCGTGTCCCAGCAGCCGAGTCTGAGCCTGTGGCGCTACCCGTTCATTGGTCTGCAGTGGCTGCTGGGCCGAACCGGACCGGCCGCGACCAACCACTTTGAGGGCGGCGGTTTTGTCCGCTCCAATGAGGACGTCGCGTACCCGAACCTGATGTTCCACTTCCTACCCGTCGCGGTGCGCTACGACGGGCAGAAAGCCGCTGCCAAACACGGCTACCAGGTGCACATCGGACCGATGTATTCCGATTCCCGCGGCAGCGTGAAAATCCAATCCACGGATCCGTGCCGCCACCCGTCATTGAAGTTCAACTACCTCTCCACCGCCCAGGACAGGCGCGAATGGGTTGAGGCCGTGCGCATTTCGCGGGACATTCTGGGCCAGGCCGCAATGGGAGCGTTTGACGGCGGCGAGCTCTCCCCCGGACCTAAGGTGCAGACCGACGACGAGATCCTTCAGTGGGTGGCGCGGGACGCCGAGACCGCCCTGCATCCCTCCTGCACCGCCAAAATGGGACCGGCATCCGACCCGATGGCGGTCGTGGATCCGCTGACCATGCGGGTGCACGGCACCGGTGGCCTGCGGGTGGTCGATGCGTCCGCGATGCCATATGTGACCAACGGCAATATCTATGCACCCGTCATGATGCTCGCCGAGAAGGCGGCCGACCTGATCCTTGAGAAGACTCCGCTGCCGGCCCAGGCCGCAGATTTCTACCGCCACCCCGGGCCCGGACCCGCACCGGCGGAAACAGCATCGGCGGAAACAGCATCGGCGGAATCGGCACCGGCGGAAACGGCTGCCACCCTCGGCGGGACGAAATCATGAGTGCGGCGCAGTCCGTGGACCTCGGGGTCCAGCTGGCCCGCGGCGTCTATGCCGGCGGAGCGTGGCTGCCATCCGTTGGCGGCGGAGTTCGGCTCATCAGCTGCCCCGCGGATGGCACCCCAGTCGCCACCGTGGCCGAGGGCAGCACGGCCGACGCCGAAGCAGCCATCGCCAGTGCACGGCACAGCTTTGACGACGGCGGCTGGCCGGCGACACCCGAAAAGGAACGCGGACGGATCCTGGCGCGTACTGCGGATCTGCTCGAGCGCGACAAGTCTGCCTATGCCAGGGCGGAGGCCTTGGATACCGGAAAGCGGTATGCCGAAGCCGAATTCGACATCGACGATGTCATTTCCTGCTTCCGGTACTACGGTGGCATCGCCGGCACGGACGCCGGCCGCGTGATCGACACGGGCCAGCCTGGGGCCATCAGCAGGATTGTCCATGCGCCCATCGGCGTCTGCGGCCTGATCACGCCCTGGAACTACCCGCTGCTCCAGACCTCCTGGAAGGTGGCACCGGCCCTGCTGGCAGGGAACACGTTCGTGCTCAAACCCAGTGAGCTGACGCCGTCGACCGCTATCCTGCTGATGGAGACACTTGCTGAGGCAGGAGTTCCTGCCGGTGTGGCCAATCTGGTGACCGGCTCCGGACCGGTGGTCGGCGCCGTACTGGGCACCGATCCTCGGGTGGACATGATCTCATTCACCGGCGGCCTGGCAACGGGCAAACTCCTGATGGCGGCCGCGGCCGCCACGGTGAAGCGCGTGGCGCTCGAGCTCGGCGGCAAGAACCCGAACGTCGTGTTCGCCGACGCCGATCTGGAGGCCGCCGTCGACTACGCGCTGACGGCCGTTTTCCTGCATTCGGGCCAGGTCTGCTCCGCGGGTGCGCGGCTCATCATCGAAGAGTCGATCCACGCCGATTTTGTAGCCGAGGTTACCCGGCGGGCACGGCTGATCCGGCTCGGTGGGCCGTTTGATGACAACGCCCAGACCGGTCCGCTGATCTCCACCGCGCATCGGGCCAAGGTGCACTCCTATGTTCAGGACGGCCTGGCCGAAGGCGCCCGGCTGCTCTGCGGCGGATTCATTCCGGACGACCCGGGCCTGATCGGCGGAAGCTACTACCCGCCGACCATTCTCGATGGCTGCCACAGCACCATGCGCGTGGTGCAGGATGAGTCCTTTGGCCCGGTACTGACGGTGGAGACCTTCAGCACCGAACAGCAGGCCATCCGCCTGGCCAATGACACCATCTACGGGCTCGCGGGCGCGGTCTGGACGCGGGATGGTGCCCGCGGCCAACGGGTGGCAGACGCCCTGCGGCACGGGACGGTGTGGATCAACGATTATCACCCCTACGTTCCGCAGGCGGAGTGGGGCGGTTTCGGCCAATCGGGGAACGGACGGGAACTGGGCGTGGCCGGCCTCGCGGAGTACCGCGAAACAAAGCACATCTGGCAAAACATCGACCCGGGTCCCGGCAATTGGTTCGACCCATCGACGGCAGGAGAACAGCGATGAACAGCCCCGTTATTTCGGTCCGCAATCTCTGGAAAGTCTTCGGTTCCGGAGGTGAAAAGGTTCCCGGTGATGCCGGGCTGTCCGGACAAAGCTCCGCCGAGCTGCTCGAAAACACCGGCTGCGTGACGGCCGTGCGGAACATGAATTTCGACGTCGCCAAGGGCGAGGTGTTCGTGGTGATGGGGCTTTCCGGGTCGGGGAAGTCAACGCTGATCCGCTGCCTCACCCGGTTGATCGAACCAACATCGGGGCAGGTACTGGTGGACGGGAGGGATGTGCTTCAGGCCGGCACCTCGGAGCTGCGCGAGCTGCGCCGGCGCAAGATCTCCATGGTGTTCCAGCATTTCGGCCTGCTCCCGCACCGCACGGTCCTGGACAACGTCTCCTATGGCCTGCAGATCCGGGGTACGGCCAAAAACGAGCGGTACAGCAAGTCCCAGGAGATCATTGACCTCGTGGGGCTCACCGGCTACGAGCAGCACTATCCCGACCAGCTCTCCGGCGGTATGCAGCAGCGCGTCGGACTGGGACGGGCCTTGGCCGGAGACCCGGACACCATCCTCTTTGACGAACCGTTTTCCGCCTTGGATCCGCTGATCCGCCGCGATATGCAGGCCGAGGTGATCCGGTTGCACAAGGAGATGGGAAAGACCATGGTCTTCGTCACCCACGACCTGTCCGAGGCGCTCAAGCTCGGTGACCGGATCCTGATAATGCGCGACGGCGAGATGGTCCAGGTGGGCTCCGGTGACGAACTGGTGGGTTCCCCGGCAGACAGCTACATCGCTGACTTCGTCTCCGAGGTACCGCGGGCCGACGTCCTGACGCTCAAATGGATCACCAAAACCGTAGCGGCCAGCACGGCCCATGATGGTCCCGTACTGGCCGCGGGGACGTTGATCAGGGATGCCATTCCCGTGGTGATGAGCACGATCTCTCCGGTGCTGGTGTCCAACGGCGACGGAACTATCCTGGGCCAGATAGACCGCGACTCCATCCTGTCGGTTATCCACGGCTCCGGCAGCCATACGTCCGACGGCCGGGCTTCCGGCAACCCTACTTCCGGCAACCCTACTTCCGGCAACCACGGCGCTGCCTTCCCCGCCCCGGGCAGCCGCGACAATGAGGCTGTCCCCAATAAGGAAGTACCCGGTAAAAAAGCAGCCAGCAAAGAAGCAGTCGTCTGATGGCTACGCTACTGCGGGACCGCCCGGCCGCAGCCACCCGGCCCGACCGCGGCTCGCTGGGCGCCCGCCGGGTCAGCCGCCGGACCTGGCTGCTGCTGGCGGCCGCTGTCCTCTGGCTGCTCGGCTTCCTGTTGCTGCGGGGAACCGGCACACTGGCTCTGCCGGCCTCGGAGCTGACGGACCTGCACCGGAGCCTTAACCGGTTCAACGGCTGGATCGCGGAGAACCGCGACGGCAATCCCGTCTTCATGTACATCCTCACGCCCCTGCGCAGCGCCGTCGGGCTGGTCGCCGGCTTCTTCATGGCCCTCTTTGCGGCCAGCCCCACCGGCGAAGTCATCCCCGTCCTGGGTTGGCTGGGCACCGTCGCCGTGCTGACCTGGATCGCGTTCGCCGTCGGCAACGTCAGGGTTGCGCTGCTGACCGCCGTCGTCTTCACGTTCTTCGGAATCCAGGGACTGTTCGTCGATGCGGCCTATACCTTTGCCCTGGTGCTCACGGCCGTGCTGTTGACACTGATCGTCGGCATTCCATTGGGTGTGCTGGCCGGGACCAGCAACCGGGTGCAGAAGGTCCTCACGCCGGTGCTGGACTTCATGCAGACGATGCCCACGTTTGTGTACCTGGCCCCGCTGGCGCTGATCTTTCTGATCGGCCCCGCGTCCGCGGTCATCGCCACCGTGATCTATGCTGCTCCGCCGGTCATCCGGCTTTCGTCCCACGGCATCCGCAGCATCCCCGAGAACACCAAGGAGGCCTCCGATTCGCTGGGCACCACCGGCTGGCAGCGGCTGCACACCGTGCAGCTGCCGATGGCACGCCGGACTATTGTGATGGGCATCAACCAAAGCACGATGGCCGCATTGTCCATGGTGACCATCGCGGCCCTGATCGCCGCCCCGGGACTGGGTCAGGTCGTCGTCGTCGCCCTGCAGTCCCTGGACGTGGGCACTGCCGTCAACGCCGGGCTCGCCATCGTCCTGATGGCCATCGTACTGGACCGCGTCACCACGGCGGCCAGCCAACGGGCCGAGCCAAGTGCCCGACGGGCCAGAAGGCTCTCCGGGCGGGCCCGGTACATCGTCCTCGCAGGCACGCTGCTGCTGACCCTCGGGATCGTGCAGGTTTCCCGCACCGTACTGTGGGCAGCCGTCTTCCCTGCGCGCCTGAACGTGGGGGCGGCCATCAGCGACGGCGTCACCGCCGCCAGCGGCTGGCTGCAGACAAATCTGTACTTCCTGACCCACTCCTTTCGCGAGTCGGTGACGGTTGGCATCCTGAACCCGTTCCAATCGCTGTTGACCGAGACGCCGTTTTATCTCCTGGTGGTCGTGATTGCCATTGCCGCCTACGCCATTGGCGGCTGGAAGCTGGCAGCGGTGACCACCTTTTGCCTGGCCGTGATCGTCTCCCTGGGCCTATGGAGCGATGCCATGGTCACGCTCGCCAGCACCCTGCTGGCGACCGTGATTGTGATGCTGCTGGGCGTGGTCTTCGGCGTGGCGATGGGACGGTCTCGCCGGATAGATGCGGCCATGCGGCCGATGCTCGACGCCGGCCAGACCATGCCGGCATTTGTTTATCTGGTTCCCTTCCTCGGATTGTTCGGGGCCACCCGCATCACCGCCATCGTGGCCGCCATCATTTACGCCGCTCCGGTGGCCATCAAGATCACCGCCGACGGCATCGCCGCCATTTCGCCCACGGTGGTGGAGGCGGCCGTTTCCAGCGGCTCCACCCCGTGGCAGGTCATCAGCAAGGTCCAGCTCCCGATGGCTCGGAAAACGCTTGCGCTGGCCGCCAACCAGGGTCTGATGTATGTCCTGGCGATGGTGGTCATTGGCGCCCTGGTCGGCGCCGGCGGTCTGGGCTATGACGTGGTCGCGGGCTTCGTCCAGAGCTCGGTCTTCGGGAAGGGCCTGGCGGCGGGCCTGGCCATCGTCTTCCTCGGTATCCTGCTGGACCGCATCACCCAAGCCGCCGCCTCGACCCCCGGCAGGAAGCCGGGTGCCCGAAGGACCTGACCCCAGCATTCCGACCCCCGGCATGCCGACCCCGGCATTCCGACCCCAGTTCCACCGATGGCATTCCGGCAGTACCGCCCCCACCGTAAAGAGAGAGAATAATGTCCAGAACCGCAGGGCTCCTCAAACGCAGTTTCCCCGCCGCCGCCGCGACCGTCGGAGCGCTCATGCTGCTCACCGGCTGCGGAGCCGCAGCCGTGAACCAGGCGGCGCCCGGCGCCGTGGCCAAAACCGACTGCGGGACCGTCAACGTCGCCTTGAACGCCTGGGTCGGCTACACCGCCGATGCGGCGGTGTACAACTACGTGGCCACCAACAAGCTCGGCTGCACGGTGGTGGAAAAGAACCTGAACGAGCAGATCTCCTGGCAGGGATTCGCCTCCGGCCAGGTGGACGTCATCATCGAAAACTGGGGCCATGACGATCTGGCGAAACAGTACATCACCGATCAGAAGGTCGCCGTCGACGCCGGTCCCACCGGCAACGTGGGCCACATCGGCTGGTACGTACCGCCGTGGATGGCGGCAAAGTATCCCGATATCACGGACGGCAAAAACCTGAACAAGTACGCGGACCTGTTCAAAACGTCCGAGTCCGGGGGCAAGGGGCAGGTGCTTGACGGCGACCCGGCCTTCGTGACCAACGACGAAGCGCTGGTGAAGAACCTCGACCTGAACTACAGGGTGGTCTTCTCCGGCTCCGAAGCTGCGCTCATCCAGTCGTTCCGGACGGCGGAAGCGAACAAGACGCCGCTGCTGGGCTATTTCTACGACCCCCAGTGGTTCCTTTCGGAAGTTCCATTGGTCAAGGTCGAACTCCCGGCCTGGACTCCAGGTTGCGACGCCGACCCGGAAAAGGTCGCGTGCGACTACCCGCAGTACAAGCTGAACAAGATCATCTCCAAGAAGCTCGCCGACAGCGGCTCGCCGGCGGCGAAACTGGCCACGGCCTTCACCTGGACCAACGAGGACCAGAACTCCGTGGCCAAGGATATTCAAGGCGGCATGAAACCCGACGCCGCAGCCAAGAAATGGGTTGATGCGCACGGCAGCGTCGTGGACGGCTGGTTGAAATGACCAGGCACCGCCGGGCCTACTCGCCGATATCCTCGGCCCAAAGCTCCGGATGGTCGCGTTGGAAGCTGCGCATCATGTCGATGCAGCGCTCATCGTCCAGGACCACAACTTCCACCCCGCGGGACCGCAGCAGCTCGAACTCCCCAGGAAACGTCCGGGCCTCCCCCACGACCACGCGTGGAATCTTGAACTGCAGCACGGTGCCGGTGCACATGGCGCACGGTGCGAGAGTGGAGTACAGAACCGTATCACGGTACGTTTTCTGCCGCCCCGCGGCCCGCAGGGCTGACATTTCCCCATGCGCGATCGGGTCGCCGCGCTGCACCCGCTCATTGTGACCGGATGCGACGACTTGCCCGTCGCGGGCCAATGCCGCCCCGATCGGAATGCCACCTTCGCGCAGGCTTTTCAGGGCAGCCGCCACGGCTGCCTCAAATGCGGGATCGGTCATCAGCTTCTCCTTGTTCATGGCACGTCGGCACATGGTGCAACAATTTGCGGTGTGAAACTTCGTGGTGCGGGTAAATCAGCGCAGCCTGGACGCGTGGACGTGGTGTGGCAGGGTCGTCGCCAGCCGGACGGCCAGATGCAATCCGGCCATCTTGCCCGTGCCGCGCGGATCACCGCCCAACAACTCGAAAATCCGGGTCAGCCGATTGTGCATGGACTGGCGCTCCAGGAACAGCATGCGGGCCGCGACCGCCGTATTGCACCCGGCCACCAACCATTGGTCGAGCGTTTCCAGCAGGCTGGTGCCCCGGCGCTTATCGTACTCCAGTAGTTCTCCGACCAATTCCTGAGTCAGGCGCCCCACGGTCAGCGCCGGCAGCGCACCCGCCAGCCGTTCCACCACAAAGTTTTCGCTGTCCCACAGATTATTGCCAACCTTAGACGCCGGTCCCAGCGAGTGCGCCAGTTTGGCCTCGCTCAGCGACCAATGCGCCAAGGTGGCGTCTACGACCGTTGGACCCATGACCCCGGTGACCGCGGCTTCGGCCAGCTCCTGCTCCAGCGCCACCAGAATGCTGACCCGCCGTTGCCGGGTTCCTGTGGTGCCCAACGGGATCAGGGCGTAGACGTTGCCGGCATCCTGATACGTCCGCACACCGGGGCAACACCGTCGCACCGCCCGTTCCGCGGCCCCCTGGATATTGGCCAATCCGATCCGCCGGAACTCCATCATCAGCACGGGCTGGTCGGTGGGAAATCCGGCTATCCTGCAATACTCCTTCACCTGCGCCGGCCCGGAGCCGTCAACTACGGCACGCATCAACGTTGTATCGGCGATCTGGGACAGCGTGGGCTGGTGCCGCTGGGACAACGCCAGCGCGAACGTTCCGCTGAGCCGCTCCCCGATGGTGCGGAGCACGGAGGCGTCGGTTCCGGCCCGTCGCTGGACGGCCAGTTTCGCCGTCACAATGCCCCCAATGAAGATATCCACCTCGATAGGGTCGGCATGTTGCGCCGGTTCGCCCGCCGTTTCCAGCACTGCCCCCCGCAGATCGATCAGCGCCACGTGCGTTTTCAGCGATTCCGCCAGGAGCTCCAAAAGCGCAGACAGGGTGGCACCCGAGGCCAGCCCTGCCATCAACCGCTGACCAATAAGGTCCGCGCTTTGCAGGACCGCAATCTGCCGGGACACGATCCGTCGGTTAATGTCTTCGGCAATGTCCACGAACGGGACAACTGATTGAAACTCGATGAGCGGCAGGGCTGATTCATCGGCGGCCTGAATCAGTTCCGGCGACAGCGGACGGCTCAATCCCGCTGTCTCAATGATCAAGGCACTGACATGCCGCTCGGCCAGCCGCCGTATATAATCCTGCTGCGCCGCCGGCTTAAGCCCCAAAAGCGCTGATCCTCCCGTCAGCAGAAGCTCCTCACCGCGCAGGAGCGGAGCGATCTGCAGCACCTCGCTGGAGTGGACCCAACGAATGGAGTTCACCGCGACCATCGCCCGGCCGGCACGGACCCGTGGCCGGCCCTGCCGGACAAGATCGCTCTCCAGCACCTCGGCCAGTGGAATCACCATGCTGTCCCCTTCTTAACGATCCGGCACAACAATCCTGGGGCGCCCGGACTCAACGATCCGGCACCCCGGGATGCAAAAAAGCCGACCTTCACGCAGAACCGATGGACAGTGTGTCATGTCAACCGCCCCTGATCATGGACAGTTGCACCATACCATGTGGTGCCAATCACACATAGGCTTCTCGCAGGCTCCTTTACTCAGCGGCGGAAAGAGAAAACCTGTGAAACAAAGATCGGCGACGAAATCGGAAAGCGTCACTCAGGAAGTAGAAGATATCCTCCAACCCGTGCCCGAATCGGCGCGGACAACGAAGCTGTCCGGGCAGTTCTGGATCTGGGCCGGCGCCAATGTTGCCCCGATCAACTGGATCCTCGGCGCCTTGGGGATCCAGTTGGGCCTCGGGCTCTCCGACACCCTGATCGTGCTCATTGCCGGAAACCTCATCGGCATGCTGGGCTTCGGCTTTTTTGTCATTCTGGGCCAGCGGACCGGTGCCACCGGGATGCTGCTTTCCCGTGGCGCCTTCGGACGCCGCGGCGCCTATCTCCCCGCGGCCATCCAAGCGCTTGTGGCCGTCGGCTGGGCAGCCGTCAACACCTGGATCATCCTTGACCTGGTCATGGCCTTGTTCGGTCTGATCGGCTGGGTGGACCCCGCCGCCGCCAATTTCGGGTGGCGGATCAGCACGGCCGCCGTGATCATGAGCATCCAGGTGATCATCTGCTACCGGGGTTACCACGCCATCGCCAAATTTGAACGATGGACCATGCCGCCCACCATCGTGGTGCTGGTCGCCATGTCCATCCTCGCGTGGACCCATTTGAACATCGACTGGGGCTATCAGGGACCCCCCGGGGAAATTCTCACGGGGGCACCGCGGATTGCGGCCATGTCGGGCGTCATGACAGCCATCGGCATCGGCTGGGGTATTGGCTGGTTCACCTACGCTCCGGACTATTCGCGCTTCGTCAGCAAGAAAATCCGTCCGCTGAAACTCTTTACCGTCAGCGTACTGGGCCAGTTCCTGCCCGTGGTGTGGCTCGGTATTCTCGGGGCCAGCCTGGCGACGAAAAACGGCAGCGCCGATCCGGGCGCGTTGATCGTGCAGAACTTCGGCACCTTTGCCATCCCGGTGATCCTGCTGGTGATCCACGGCCCGATTGCCACGAACATCATCAATATGTACACATTCAGCGTGGCCGTCCAGGCATTGGACATCAAGGTATCCCGAAAGAAGCTGTCCATTCTCGTGGGGGTGCTGTCCATGGTGGCAGTCATCGGCTTCATGTTCGCCCGCAACTTCGGCGAATTGTTGGATACGTGGCTGATCGCCATCGTCGCCTGGGTCGCCACCTGGGGCGGCATCATGGCCGTGCATTACTTCATCTTTGAACGGCGCCACAAGAACTTCGGCTATCTGTTCCTGCCGCCCGAAAAGACCCATCTGAAGGCATTCAACCCCGCGGCCTTCATTGCCTTCTTCGCCGGCATCATCATGACCTGGATGTGCATGTACGGCGCCATTCCCGCACTGCAGGGCCCGATCGCCACGGCGCTGGGCGGCATGGACTTTTCCTGGCTCGCGGGCACCGTCACCTCGGCAGTCCTCTACTTCGCGTTGGGCTACCCGCGCTTCCGCTCCCGGCTGGCAGCGGGCATTCCATTGGGCATCCGGGCCCCGCTGACCGACGCCGATGTGCTGGAGCGCAACGGCAACGGGGAGGACCTGCACCACACCGACATCATCGCCGAGGAGAACCAAAATGTCACTACCCAGCTTTGAATGGCCCAAAGGTAAGCGCGCAGCGGCGTCCTTCACCTTTGACGTCGACGCGGAATCCGGCGCGATAGCCCACGACGCGGGCTTCGTGAACCGTATGTCCCTTATGTCCCACCAAAGCTACGGCCCGTTGGTCGCCATGCCAAAGCTCTTGGCGATGCTCAACAGGCAGGAGGTATCCGCCACGTTTTTCGTCCCCGGCTTTACCGCCGAGCTGTATCCGGACATGGTCCGCAGGATTGTCGATGAAGGGCACGAGATCGGCCACCATGGGTATCTGCACGAAAAGACCACGGACATGTCTGCCGCGGAGGAGGCTGACATGCTGGACCGGGGGCTGGAGGCACTGGACAAGGTGGCCGGCGTCCGGCCGGTCGGTTATCGGGCACCCTGGTGGGAATACAACTGGCAGACCACCAAACTCCTGCATGAGCGCGGCTTCCTGTACGACTCCAGCCTGTTGGACGGGGATGCACCGTACTCGTTTGCCGGCGAAGGGATGGACGCGGGCTCGCTCATCGAAATTCCGGTGGACTGGGCCCTCGACGACTGGGAACAGTACGGTTACTATCCGGGTTGGACCGGTAGCGGCGTCATCGAATCCCCCCGCAAGGCGACCGAAATGTGGTTGCTGGAGGCCCAGAGCGCCCACGCCGGTGCAGGCTGCTTTGTGCTGACGAATCATCCGTTCATTTCCGGCCGGCCGTCCAGGCTGACGGCGCTGGAGGAGCTCATCGTCCGGGTCAAGAGCCTGGAAGGCATGTGGGTGGCTCCTCTGGAGGAGATTGCACGCCATGCCCAAAGCGTGTGTGCCGACATCTACCGGCATCGGCGTCTGGTGCATCCGGGACCGCAGCCCGGCCAGGACCGTGTCTTGCTGAACGACGCCGTTCTCCGGTAGGCACGGCAGCGGTCTCCAGTTGCGTAGAACCGGCGCAGCAGGGGCAACACGGTTGGGGTGACGGCAATTCCCGGAGCGAACCGATTTTTTTCGCGCCGGGACGCGGCATCGTCGGCGGGGACAAAGTTTTCTTGTAATCGCTGCGAAAAGCCCTTGACCGTGATCCGAATCACGCCGTACGCTGGTGCAACGACGTTGCAATGATTGCAACCCCAAACCCTTTGGTGGATTCTTATGACTAATGAAACACCCGAAGTAGCATTGCCCGCCGGTTTGCCGGGCACCGAACCCAATGCCGGGCTCGCTTCGCTGTCCCCCAAGACGACAACCCTCAGCGGCCAGCAAGGCCCCAACGACGGAACCGGCGTTTCCAAGAGCACCCTGCGGCGGGTCATTGGCGCCAGCTTCATCGGCAACTTCGTCGAATGGTTCGACTACGCCGTCTACGGATACCTGGCCGTCACCATAGCGCACGCCTTCTTTCCGGAGGCGGACAAGCAGACCGCACTGCTGCTGACGTTCGGCTTGTTCGCCATCTCCTTCTTTGTCCGCCCCATCGGGGGGTTCATTTGGGGGCACATCGGCGACCGGGTGGGGCGCAAGAACGCCTTGTCCTTGTCGATTTTGATCATGTCCGGGGCGACCTTCGCGATCGCGCTGATCCCCGATTACAACATCATTGGCATCTGGGCACCGATCCTGCTGCTGCTCGTGCGCGTTGTCCAGGGGTTCTCGGCCGCCGGTGAATACGCCGGCGCCTCGGCGTTCCTGGTGGAGTACGCCCCGGCGAACCGGCGCGGACTCTACGCAGCTGTGGTGCCCGCCAGCACGGCCACCGGGCTGCTGCTTGGCTCCTTGATCGCGTTGCTGCTTTCCGTCTCCCTGTCCCCGGACCAAATGAACTCCTGGGGCTGGCGCCTTCCGTTCTTGCTTGCCGCCCCGATGGGTCTGATCGGCCGCTACATCCGTGTCAAGCTCGAGGACACCCCGGCATTCCTGGCCCTGGAAAAGGAAGACGAGGCGATCAAGGCCCCCGTCACGGACTTGTTCCGCAAGCACTGGCGTCCGCTCCTGATCGCCATCGGTGCAGTGGTCCTGAACGCAGTCGGCTTCTATGTGGTTCTCAGCTACATGCCCACCTACCTCAGTGAGGTCGTCGGCCTGGATTCCTCCGGGTCGTTCCTGGCCACCACGGTCGCCCTGGCCACCTACATTGGCTTCATCTTCCTGACCGGGCTGGCCTCGGACCGGTTCGGCCGGAAACGGGTCCTGATCACCGCCTCGATCCTCTTCGTGGTGCTGACCGTTCCGATGTTCTTGCTCTTGGGCACCGGGAACTTCCTGGTCATCATCTTGGTCCAGATCCTGCTGGGCGCGATGCTGACCCTCAATGACGGAACGCTGCCCAGCTTCCTGGCCGAACTGTTCCCCACAAAGATCCGCTACAGCGGATTCGCCGTGAGTTTCAACCTCACCAACGCACTCTTTGGCGGCACCGCACTGTTCGCCTCGACACTGCTCATCAAGCTCAGCGGCTCCAACCTGGCACCAGGCTGGTACCTGATGGCGGCCGCCGTCGTATCCCTGATCGCCGTGTCGCTTGCCAAGGAGACCTCGAAGGCACCGTTGATGCACTAACAGCCCAGGTCCACCCCAAACTTTCCCTCACTTTACCAACGCAATATCAACAAGGAGACACCATGAGCACCACCATTCCCGAGAACGTCACGTCAATAGCCGAGCTGGAGCGCCTGAAGGTGCTGCACAACGGCGAGAAGGTCCAGCTGACCTTTTCCGACGCCGAACTCGAGCGCCGCATTGCCGGCCTCCGGGAGATCATGGCCGCGAAGGACCTGGACGCCGTCGTCCTGACCAGCTTCCACAGCATCAAGTACTACTCCGACTTCCTGTTCACCTACTTTGGCCGTTCCTACGCCATGGTGGTCACTCCCACCGACACGGTCACAGTCACCGCGAACATCGACGCCGGGATGCCGTGGCGCCGTGGGTACGGCGAGAACATTGTCTACACGGACTGGCGCCGCGACAACTACATCTTCGCCATCCAGGAGTCCCTGCGCACCCGGGGCGTCAACGTCCGCCGCCTGGGTGTCGAGGACGACACCCTGCCCCTGGATAACCGCAACAAGATCCAGGCCGCATTTGCCGACGCCACCCTGGTGGACGTGGCGCAGGCGGCCATGCGCCAGCGCATGATCAAGTCAGCCGAGGAAATCGCGGTCATCAAGCACGGCGCCCGCATCGGCGACCTGGGCGGCGAGGCCATCCGCAACGCCATCACTGCCGGCATCACCGAATATGAGGTGGCGCTGATCGGCACCGAGGCCATGGTGCACGAGATCGCCCGCACCTTCCCCAACTCCGAGATCCGCGACACCTGGGTGTGGTTCCAGTCCGGGATCAACACGGACGGTGCCCACAACTGGGCCACCACGCGCAAGCTCCAGGAACACGACATCCTGTCGTTGAACTGCTTCCCCATGACGAGCGGCTACTACACGGCCCTGGAGCGCACCTTGTTCCTTGGCGAGCCCGACGCCCGCTCCCTGGAGTTGTGGAATGTCAACGTAGAGGTGCACAAGCGGGGCTTGGAACTGATCAAGCCCGGCGCCGTCTGCAAGGACATTGCCGCTGAGCTGAACGAGATCTACGTAGACCGCGGCCTGCTGGCCAATAGGACCTTCGGCTACGGACATTCCTTCGGTGTCCTCAGCCACTACTACGGGCGGGAAGCCGGACTGGAACTGCGCGAGGACATCGACACCGTTCTGGAACCGGGCATGGTGGTTTCCATGGAGCCCATGATTACCGTGTTGGACGGCCAGCCCGGTGCCGGCGGTTACCGTGAGCACGACATTCTGGTTGTGGGCGAGGACGGAGCGGAGAACATCACCAAGTTCCCGTTCGGCCCCGAGCACAATATCGTGGGAGTCTAAGGTCCTAAGCTTAGTCTCATAGTGCCTGAGCAAGCAGTCGGTTCAGGCGCTGCGGAATACGGTGCCACACACTAGTGGCACCGTATTCCGACAATTCCGACAATTCCGACAATTCCGACAATTGCGCTAATTCCACTGAGAATGCGAGAGGGCACCCATGGCTACGGCTTCAAGCGACGATTCCGCCCGCGGCGAAGCCCGCGGAACTTCCGTCATCGTCAATGCCATTGCCGTGCTGCGCTGTTTTTCGCTGGACGAGCCGCTCTTGGGTGTGACGGAGATTGCGGCACGGATAGGGTTACACAAGAGCACTGTCTCCCGCATGCTGGCGACCTTGGAGGCGGAGAACCTGGTTCAACGGGATTCGGAGACTCGGCGCTACACGCTGGGACTGGGTCTGATCGCCCTCGCCGGTCCGCTGCTCGCGGATCTCGAGGAACGCCGCGTCGCCTATCCAGTGCTGCGGGAATTGACGGAACGTACAGGCGAAACCAGCGCGCTGATGGTATGGGATAACAATGAATCCATGTGTGTGGAACAAATTGCCAGCCGCCACCAGGTCAAACACACCACGCCCCTAGGTACCCGTTATCACGATGCCATGAGCTCCTCGATACAGGTGTTCCTCGCCTCCGAACCCGCCGAGCGGGCGCGCGCCCTGCTCACCAGCGGCAGCATTACCTTCCCGGGAATGGACCACGCCGGGCTTGAGGCCTACCTGGTCCGGCTCAAAGACGCATCGGTACGCGGCTACGCCACCAATTACGGGGAAACGTCACTGGACGAGGCCAGTGTGGCGGCCCCCGTGTACGACCACCGCGGGAATGTCGTCGCGGCGGTGCTGATACCCGCCCCGAGGTTCCGCGTTTCCTCGGACCTGCTCAGCACGCTTGGTGAAGCCTGCGCCGACGCTGCGCGGAAAATCACCAGCCGCCTGGGCGGAACGACTCCGGAGGGCTGAGCGCGAAGGCGTCAGCGCCCGCCTGCTTCCGCATGGCTTGTGCCGGGGAGTGCCGGTGCGGTGGAGGTGTAGGTGTGTCCGGTGGTGGTGGTGGTTTCGACGGCGTTGTGGTCCGGGTTGGGGTTGAGGACCAGCCGGGGGCAGGGCTATCCCCCGACGGGTGGCTACGTTCCGCCGGGGCGCCGGGCCTCCACATGGCGCATTACCCGTAACAACTCGAGGAAATGCTATTATCGAGCCTACGTACTATGTCCTATCAAGCGAACATGACGCGGGCAGATGGTGGCGGGTTGCATACCCTCAGTGCGCGTAGAGCATTAAGGAAGAGCCTCATGGCGAAGCAATTCAACCTCAGCGTCGACCGCTCCTCCCCCGTGCCGCTGTACCACCAAATAGTTCAGGGCATCGAGGAGGCCATCCACAGCGGGCAACTGGCTCCGGGAAGCAAACTGGACAACGAAATCGACTTGGCGGCGCAGCTCAATTTATCCCGGCCAACCATGCGCAAGGCAATGGACGAGCTGGTCCGCTCCGGCCTGCTGGTCCGCAAACGTGGCGTCGGAACCCAGGTCGTCGCCAGCCAGGTCCGCCGCCCGCTGGAGCTGTCCAGCCTTTTCGATGACCTGAGAAGCCGCGGCAGCACGCCAACCACGGATGTCCTCAGCTTCGCCCACATCACCGCGGACAGTCCCACCCAGGAGGCGCTCCAACTTCCCGACGGAGCCAGCGTCTACCATTTCACACGCCTGCGAAAGGTAGACGGAAAGCCGCTGGCCCTGATGGAGAACTGGGTCCGCGACGACATAACGACCATCGACGAACCCCGGCTTCGCGAACAGGGCCTTTACGAGATCCTCCGCCGAGGCGGTGTGAATTTTCGCCTGGCAACACAGCGCGTCGGTGCGATGGTCGCCGACGACTACCAAGCGCCACTGCTCGAAACGCCGGTCGGATCCGCCCTGGTCACCATGGAGCGCACCGCGACGGATGATACTGGCCGTAGCGTCGAAACGGGCCACCACGTTTATCGGGCAGACTCGTACAGTTTCGAAATGACGTTGGTGCAGCGCTAAGCCAGTTTCGGCGCTGACTGGTGGCTTTCCACCCCCTGAGGGCCCCCAACAGTCTAATCTTGTTATTTGTCTGAACAATAGGACCTAAATTTCGCTAGGTTCGAAAAGTGGCCCCTGACACAGCGGCCGGCCGCACGCGCGGACCTGCAGGCGAGCTCCCGTCCACCGACAGGCCGGCGCCGGAACTGATCCAGCGCCGGACTCCGGCGCCACCGCCGCAAAGTGTCTGACGTCCGCCTCTTTCCCGTCATTCATCATTGTGGCTTCTTTGTGCTGACAATAAGATGAATGAAAGGCCGCCAACGACAACCGAAGGAGCTCCTCTCATGACTATGACTAACTGGGTATACCCCCTGGGCTCGGCCCGTGACGGCGATTGGGACATCTCTCTGGGCAGCAGCGGTTCCACCGCAAACATTGAGGGCTGGGCGCACACCGGGCTGAACGTGGCGACGCTGGAACCCCGCACCCCCGTGACCATGCCGGCTGCCGGCGAGGAACGGATTGTGGTTCCACTCAACGGAGCCTTCACCGTCACCGTGGACGGCATCGGCTACCCGCTGGCCGGCCGTGCCAGCGTGTTCACCGGCCCGTCGGACGTCCTCTACTCCGGCATCGGGAAGGCCCTGACAATCAGCTCGGCCAGCGGCGGTCGCGTGGCCGTCGCCACCGCCCCTGCCCGCCGTTCCTACCCCACCCGTCTGGTCACCGCCGCGGAAATTCCGGTGGAGCTCCGCGGGGCCGGCAACTGCTCGCGCCAGGTCCACAACTTTGGTACCCCGGCCGCGCTCGAAGCCGACCGCTTCATCGTGTGCGAGGTCCTGACCCCGGCCGGCAATTGGTCCTCCTACCCTCCGCACAAACATGATGAGGAGAAGGACGGCGAGACCGCACTTGAGGAAATCTACTACTTCGAAACACAGGTCGCCGCCGGCTCCCCGGCACCCGCGGACGCAGATGCCATCGGCTACCAGCGCGTCTACGCCTCCGACGACCGCCCCATCGATGTGAACGCCGAGGTCCGAACCGGAGACACCATTCTGGTGCCCTACGGCTGGCACGGGCCGGCCATGGCGGCACCCGGCTACGACCTCTACTATCTGAACGTGATGGCCGGCTCGGGCCCGGCGCGCGAATGGCTGATCAGCGATGACCCGCACCATGGCTGGATCCGGCAGACCTGGGACGGCGCGGAGATCGATCCGCGGCTGCCGTTCGGCGGCTGAGCCGGTCGAAACCCGCTGGTCCCGATAGCTCGACCAGCGGCGCAGGACGACGGCGGCGGCGCAGGACGCGCCGTCGTCCGTAGTTCGGTCCTTGCTGGCTACAGGCCGAGCAGGAAGTCCCGGGACTCGCGGATGCCGCGCAGTGGACCCTGGCCCTCCGGCGGCGCGGTCAGGATCGCATCCTGCTCCATGACGTACCAGCCGGCGTAATCTACCGCCTGCAGCCTGGCGACGAGCTCCGCGATCCCGCAGTCACCCTGGCCCAGCGGCACGAACATGCCCGCTTTCACGCCGTCGGTGAAGCCCAGCTCGCCGCGGCCTACCCGGCCGGCAAGGTCCGCCTTGACGTCCTTCAGGTGCGCATGACCCACCCGCGCGGCAAAGCGGCGGACGAGATCCAACGGGTTCGTCCCGCCGATCAGCAGGTGCCCGGTGTCGAGGCAGATGTTGGCGGCTGTGCTGTTGAGCAGTTGGTCGACGGCGGCTGCAGATTCCACCATGGTGCCGACATGCGGGTGCAGCACCGCGGTGATGCCGCGGTCGGCGGCACGGCGGACCGCTTCGTCCAGGTTGCGGCCGAAGGTTTTCCACTGCTGCGCGGTCATCTCCTGCTTCTCGTCATAGGAGGCGGCACCACTGTCCGCGGAGAGAACCAGGACCGTGGCCCCGGCGGCCTCAAAGGCGGCAAGCTCACGCTCGATCGCCGGCAGGGGGTCGCTGCCGTCCTGATGCAGCACCGACGGGAAAAACCCGCCGATCGCGGTGAGTCCGTAGCGCCGGAGTATTTCGGCACGTGGCTTCGGCTCGACAGGGAGGAATCCCGTGGGTCCAAACTCGGTGGCCCTGATGCCCAGGTCCAACATGTCCTGCAGGACACGTTCCGGAGGGAGCTGGTATCCCCAGTTTTCCGCCTCGCAGACGCCCCAGGAGATGGGTGCCGCGGCGAGCTGGCCGGCAAGCGCAGAAGTCATGGTCTGTCCCGTCCGGTTCTAGAGTGCGACCCGGACCGGGACGCCGGTCTCAAGGGATTCCTGGGCCGCGTCGGCCACCTTGGAGGCAGCCACGGCATCTCGCGGCGTGCAGGGGTTCGGGCGCAGGCCGAGGATGAGTTCAACGAACGCCGCCAGCTCGGACACGTAGGCGGCCGCGAAGCGTTCGGCAAAGGTAAGGTATGGGGAACCGGCGGGGAAGGTGATGCCGGCCTCGGCGGACTTCAAAGCCGACTCCTCATCGAGGCCGACCACCAGCGAGCCCTTGGACCCCTGGATCTCCAGCCGGACATCGTGGCCGGCGCCGTTGTAGCGGGTGGCCGCGACTGTCGCGAGGGTGCCGTCGTCGAATGTGACAACCGCGAGCGCCGTGTCCACGTCGCCGACCTCGCCGATGGCCGGATCGCCGTTGTTGGAACCCCTGGCGTAGACTTCCACAATTTCCCGGCCGGTCAGCCAGCGCAGGATGTCGAAGTCGTGAACGGAGCAGTCGCGGAACAGGCCGCCGGACGTGGCCAGGAATTCCACCGGCGGCGGAGTCATGTCCCCGGTAGTGGCCCGCAGCGAATGGATCCAGCCCAGCTCGCCGGCGTCGAAGGCACGCTTGGCTTCCAGGTAGCCGGCGTCAAAGCGGCGCTGGTGGCCGATCTGGACGGTGCCGCCCTTTTCGCTGATGTAATCGAGCACCGGCAGCGACTCTGCGACGTTCACCCCCACGGGCTTCTCGCAGAAGACCGGGATTCCGGCGTCGACACCGGCCTTGATCAGGTCCGGGTGGGTGCCGGTGCCGGTGGCGATGATCAGGCCGTCCACGCCGGCGTCAATGAGCTCGTCCACGGAGGTCAGGAATTCCGCCCCAAGTCCGGCGGCCACGCTGCGGGCGTGTTCCTGGGCCACGTCGGTCAGCTTGAGCTTGACGTTGATCCCATGGGGATGCATCACGTCGTTGAGGGCGGCAACGTTGTTGGCGTGCATGACGCCGATGCGCCCAACTCCTACGAGGCCGAGAGTTACGTCTTTCATCGTGTTCCTTTGCAAAGTTGCGGGCCATGAAGTCGGCCTCACCGATCTGGTTTCGGCGCAGGCTGGTTTTGCGTGGCAGGCTAGGGTCCCGCCAGGGTGAATGCCGCCCGGAAGGCCGCCAGAGCCACGTGGCTGTCGCCCTTGGGCCCAGGCTTCCACGCCGACCGTCCCGGTGTACGCGGCCTCCGTCAGCGCTCTGGCGACGGCGGCATAGTTGATTTCACCGGTCCCGGGCTCACAGCGGCCCGGAACATCCGCCACCTGGATTTCGCCGATCAACGGCAGGCACGAGCGCACTACTCGATCAGATTCCCCTCCCCCAGCTGCGCGTGGTAAAGGTCCAGCATCATCTTGACGTCCGGGCGCCGGTGACCTACATGGCTTCGCTGGCGCGGTGGACTGGACGCGCGGGCCGGCCGTCCACGAGTTCGGCCGAGGGCCACATAGGCAAGACCCACGTTCCTCAAGTTCAGCCCGCGGATGACGCCGATCGCGGCCAGGCCCTCCACAACGAAGGCGTCCGGATGCGGGTCGATCAGCAGGTCGAGGCCTTCACGCTCCATGATGGGCAGCAGCACCTCCATGGAGCGGTAGAACGCCCCTCGGATTCCTCGGCCTTTTCGCAATTTTAATTCGCTTATCGCTCCAATTCTAGTTGTAGATGGCCGGCTTCGGCCTGAGGGAAACGGCGACCTTGTCGCCGTTCTTCTGCGCTTCGACGCCGGCTTCGCAGCAGGCAGCCGTGGCGTAGCCATCCCAGGCTGATGGCCCCCCAATCCCGCCACGCAGTGCGGCGTCCACCCAGGCCTGGACCTCGACATCGTAGGCGGCACCAAAACGCTCCTCGAAGCCGGGGGTGATCGTGCCGCCCCAGCGTCCCTGGGTGCGGACGTACAGGCCCGCGTCGTTGCCAATGCTGACAATGCCGTCCTCGAAGGAGGCCTGCGTGGCCACTTGGTAACCGAATTTGGCGTTGACGTAGATTTCCACGTCGGCCAGCACGCCGGATTCCGTTTCGATGAGCACATGCTGGGGATCGTGCTGACCGGACGGGGCGTTGGAGGTGGCCCTGCCCAGGCGGACCTGCACGGAGGTGATTTCCTCGCCGGTGAAGAAACGTATTGCGTCGAACTCGTGGACCACCGAGTCGTTGATCAGCATCTCGTTGGTGAAGCCCGCCGGAGTGGTGGGATTGCGGTGCTGGTGGTGGAGCATCAGCAGCTCGCCCAGTTCGCGGGTGCGGATGATGCCGCCCAGGGCGGCATACTCGGCGTCAAAGCGGCGCATGAACCCCACCTGGATGCGCTTGCGGCCCAGCTTCGCCTCCGCCTGGACAACCTGCCAGGAGCTCTCTGCGTCGGGGGTCAGCGGCTTTTCGCAGAGGATCGGGATGTCCTTCGCCAGCGCCTTGAACAGGATCTCCTGGTGCAGGAATCCGGGGGTGGCGATCAGGACGGCGTTGACGTCGCCATAGTTCAGAGCCTCTTCGGCGCTGGCCAGGGCCACGGCACCGGGAATGTCCTTGATGGAGGCCCGGGCACGGGCAAGGTCCACATCGACGACGGCGGCCACCTCGGCCCCGGTGATGCGGTGCTGCAGCCGGGTGATGTGGTCTGCGCCCATGCGTCCTGCCCCAATGACGGCTACGCGGAGTGTTTCAGTCATGGCATTTTCCTTCATGTGAGTAGGTGCTGTGCCGCGCCGTGCGGTGCCGCCGGCGGTAAAATCAGTTGACAATGGTGCGGCTGCCACAGCTGAGCAGGTAGTCGCGGGTGCGCTTGGCAATTGGCATCGGAACATCAAACGCCACCGGGTACATGTCCTGCTCCACAATGCCAAAGATCGGCTTGTCGAGGGCCTCGACAGCCTCGATTACGGCCCGCAGATCCGGCAGACCGCAGGGCGGCTCGATCATGACGCCGGCCAGATTGGCCGCCGCCCAGGTCATGTTGTCCGCATTGACCTTGGCCAGGATCTCCGGGTTGATCTGCTTCAGGTGCAGGTAGCCGATGCGTTCGGGGTACTTGCGGATCAACTCCAGGCTGCTGGCGCCGCAGTATTCGGCGTGACCGGGGTCCAGGCACAGGTTCAGCAGTTCCGGGTCCGTTTCGGCCAGCAGGTGCTCAATGTCGGCTTGAGCCCCGACATGCGAGTCCGCATGCGAGTGGAACTGCTGCTTCAGGCCGTAGTCCGTCAGCAGCACCTCGCCGAGTTTGTTGTGGCCGGCAAACAGGTCCCGCCAGGCAGCTTCGGAAAGCACGCCGCTTTCCACGGCCGCACCCGTGACGTCATCACGCCACATCGCGGGGATGACGACGATGTTCCCGCCACCCATGGCGGCGGTCAGTTCCGCCATCAATTTGTTTACTCGCTCGCTCATGAGGAGATCAGATCCTTCGCCTTGCTCCCAACTAGGTAGCAGATAATGCACTTCTGGGCCGTTTTGGGTGCGTTATCTGCTACCTAGTTGGGAGGGGGTCAGTTGGACGGGAAGTTGTAGGATGCGCCGGACTCGTGCGACGGCTCGGGCCAGCGTGAGGTGACAACCTTGCCGCGGGTGTAGAAGGCAACACCCTCTTCACCGTAGATGTGCTTGTCACCGAACAGCGAGTTCTTCCAGCCACCGAACGAGTGGTATGCCACGGGGACGGGGACCGGGACGTTGATGCCGATCATGCCCACGTGCACGCCGCGCTGGAACTTGCGCGCGTTCGATCCCGAGGAGGTGAAGATGGCGGTGCCGTTTCCGTACGGGTTGGCGTTGATCAACGCTATGCCTTCCTCGACGGTGTCCACCCGCATGACAGCCAGGACCGGGCCAAAGATCTCCTCGGTGTAGGCGGTCATGTCGCTGGCTACCCCGTCCAGGAGCGTCGGGCCAACCCAGAAGCCCTCTTCCTTGCCCGGCACCGTGAACCCGCGGCCATCAACAACCAGCGTAGCCCCGGCGTCGGCTGCCTCGCCGACAATCTTCACCAGGCGCGCCTTGGACGCAGCGGTAATGAGCGGACCCATGTCGGCGTCGGGATCTGTGCCCTCGGCCACCTTGATGGCCTCGGCGCGTTCCCGGACCTTGCCGATCAGCGCATCAGCGGCATCTCCCACGGCCACGGCCACGGAGATCGCCATGCAGCGCTCGCCGGCGGAACCGTACGCAGCGGCCGACAGGTGGTCCGCGGCGTTGTCAAGGTCGGCGTCGGGCAGGATGATCGCGTGGTTCTTCGCCCCGCCCAGGGCCTGCACGCGCTTGCCGTGCGCCGTGGCGGTCTCGTGCACATACTTGGCGATCGGGGTGGAGCCGACAAAGGAAATTGCATCCACATCCGGGTGCGTCAGCAAACCGTCAACGGTCTCCTTGCCGCCGTGCAGAACCTGGAATACGCCGTTCGGCAGGCCGGCTTCCGTCCACAACTTCGCTAGCAGCATGCTGGCGGACGGGTCGCGCTCGGAGGGCTTAAGGATGAAAGCATTGCCGGTGGCAATGGCGATCGGGCACATCCACAGCGGCACCATCACGGGGAAGTTGAAGGGAGTGATGCCCGCAACCACGCCCACCGGCTGACGGAAGGAAAACACGTCAATGCCGGTGGAGGCCTGGTCCGAGTAGGCACCCTTGAGCAGCTGGTTGATGCCGCACGCAAATTCGATGACCTCCAGTCCGCGCCCAATCTCGCCCCTCGCGTCGGAAAGCACCTTGCCATGCTCGGCCGTGACCAGCTCGGCGAGCTCATCGACGTGGGCGGCGACGAGTTCACGGAACCTGAACAAAACGGTGGTTCGCTTGGCCAGTGAGTAATCCCCCCACACTTCCCCGGCCGCCTTGGCGATGCCCACGGCGTTGTCAAGGTCGGCCTTATTGGCCAGCCGCAGCTCGGCGGAGACGGCACCCGTGGCGGGGTTGTAGACGGGCTGGGTGCGGTCGCCGCTGCCGGCGGACTCGACACCGTTGATGAAGTGGTTGATCGTGTTTGTCATGAGGGATCTTCCTTGTTCAGCCGAGCAGCGTGCGCTGGCGGTTCTTGTGGTCGGTGTAGGTGATGAACGCTCGTTGGGTTGATTCCAGCGTAGAGGTCTGCGCGACTGGCACGTCCCACCACGATTCGGAGCTGGGTGCGTCCAGGAGCGGGTCGGATTCGACATACACGAGGACCGGTCCGCCGTCTTCCGGTGCTGCCTTGGCCTGCGCGACGGCCGCCTCCAGGTCCGCGATGACGTGTTCGCCCTGGGCCACCCTGATGACCTTTACGCCCAGGCTTTCGGCGTTGAGGGCCAGGTCGACCGGCAGGGTTTCGCCGTCGTCGAACGTGTGATGTTCCGCATCCAGCGTCCGGTATTGGGTGCCGAAGCGCTGCGATCCAAGCTGTTCGGACAGGGCCCCGATGGATGCGTACCCGTGGTTTTGGATCAGCACCACAATCAGCTTGATTCTTTCCGCCACGGCGGTGACCAGTTCGGTGTGCATCATCAGGTATGAGCCGTCTCCGACCATGACGACGACGTCACGCCGGGTGCCACCGTTGGCCGCCTCCGCCAGCGCGGCACGCTTGACACCGAGACCGCCGGGAATCTCGTAGCCCATGCAGGAGTAGGCATATTCCACGTGATAGCCGAAGGAGTCCCGGACCCGCCACATCTTGTGCAGGTCGCCGGGCAGCGAGCCGGCGGCGCAGATGACCACGTCCTGGGCATCCATGGCCCGGTTCGTGGCGCCAATGATCTCATTCTGCGACGGCAGCGGCGTGAACCGGGTGTCGAACGCGTCGTCCACAATGGCATCCCAGCGCTTCTTCTGCTCCGCAACCCGTGCTTCCAGGTCGCCGCCCACGCGGTAACCGCCCAAGGCCTGGTTCAGTTTCACCAGCGTTTTGCGTGCGTCCGCGACGATCGGCAGCGATGTGCCGTGCTTATACGCGTCCAGCGGGGCGACATTGATGTTGATGAAGCGCACGTCGGGGTTCTGGAAGGCGGTACGGGACGCCGTCGTGAAGTCTTCATAGCGCGTGCCGATGCCAATGATCAGGTCGGCGTCGGCAGCGATGGCGTTCGCCGCCGTCGTTCCTGTTGACCCGATGGCACCCAGGGAGCGCGGGTGGTTCCAGGGCAGCACGCCGACGCCGGCCTGCGTGTTGCCGACCGGGATTCCGGTGGCGTCCGCGAACCTGGCCAGCTCGTCTTCGGCGTAGGCGTATAGGACGCCGCCGCCCGCGATGATGAGCGGGTTCCTGGCGGCACGGATGGCCTCGGCGGCCCGGCGGATGTCGTCGTCCTCCGGCTCGGGATGGCGGATGCGCCACTCACGCTCGGCCAGGAACTCCGCCGGCACTACGAACGCCTCGGCCTGGACATCCTGCGGCAGCGAGATCGTCACGGCCCCGGTGTCCGCAGGGTCGGTGAGCACGCGCAGCCCACCGAACAGGGCGGAGAAAAGCTGCTCGGGACGGGACACCCGGTCAAAGAAACGCGACAGCGGGCGGAACGCGTCATTGACCGTGACATCGTAGGCGTCCGGGCGTTCCAGCTGCTGGAGCACCGGATCCGCGGCGCGGGTGGCAAACGCGTCGCTGGGCAGCAGCAGCACCGGCAGCCGGTTCGTAGTGGCCAAGGCCGCACCGGTGAGCATGTTGGTTGAGCCAGGCCCGATCGAGGTGCTCACGGCGAAGGTGGCGCGACGCCGGGTGTGCCGGGCATAGCCCACGGACTGGTGCACCTGGGCTTGTTCGTTCCGGCCCTGGTAGTACGGCATCAGTTCGGGGTCACTTTGCTGGTATTGCCTGAGCGCCTGGCCCACTCCGGCCACGTTGCCGTGGCCGAAGATACCGAACGTACCAGGGATCAGCCGGCCGCGGTATTCCTCGGTGCCGACGCGGTCCACGGTGTACTGGTTGGCCAGGAATTCCACCAGGGCCTGCGCCACGGTCATTGTGCGTGTCGGCGTTGTGCGTGTCGCCATTATGCGTGTCGGCATCGTTTACTCCTGCGTGCTCACGGATGTGCGGTTCAACAGCGACGCGGCAGTGGCAACGGTCCCGGCAACATCGCCGCTCTGAGGGTACAGCAGGGCGCGTCCCACCGTCAGGCCCTGGACACCGGGCAAGGCGAGCGCGGCGCGCCAGCTGGCGAAAACCTCGTCCTCGGAGCCGGACTGGTCCCCGCCTAGCAGCACGGTCGGCATGGTGGTTGCGGCCAGCACGCGTTCCATATCTGCCACGACGGGTAGTTTCATCCACGTGTATGCGCTGGTGGAACCGAGCCCGGAGGCGATGGCGACGGACTTGATCACGGCGTCGGTGGACAGGTCGTTGCGGACCTTGCCGTTCTTGCGCACGGACAGGAACGGCTCCACCATGGCAATCAGCTTCTGCGCGGCCAGCGAATCAATGGCACGGGCGGTGGCCTCCAGCGTCACCACCGTGTCCGGGTCGTCCAGGCAGATGCGGGTGAGCATCTTGCCTCCGTCGGCGCCCAGCGCCTTCAGCGCCGCGGCGGTGTGCCCGGTGAAACGGTCGTCAAACTCGTTGACCAGACCGGCCAGGCCACCGCGGTTCATCGAGCCAAAAACCAGTTTCCCCTCAAGGGCGCCCAGCAGCAGCAGGTCATCCATGATGTCCGGGGACGCCAGGATGCCGTCTACGGCCGGGTTGTCCAGGGCAATCCGCAGGCGGTCCAGCAGATCCCGCCGATCCGCCATGGCGGTTTTGTTGCCGCGGACGGACAGGGCGCCGCGGGCCGGGTGGTCGGCGGCAACGATGAAGCTCTGCACGCCGGCCTTGAGCCCGGGGTGACGACGACGGCCCGCGGCGGCGCGGGCAATGGCGTCCGGGTCTTCCAGCCGCATGGTCGTCAGGTGGGCGTAGCGGCGCGGGTCCTTGTCGACGCCGACGCCGGCGGATACTGCAGTTGTGCTCATTTCGTGGCACCTTCCGGGACGAGCCGGCCGCGTTCGGCCAGCAGCGAAATAACTTCCTCCGGTGTGGGCATGGCGTCGGCACAGGAGAGCCGGGAGGCCACGATGGCGCCGGAGGCATTGGCGTAATCCAGCACCTGGGCCAACGGCCAACCCGACAGCAGGCCGTGCACGAACGCGCCGCCAAAGGAATCGCCGGCCCCCAGGCCGTTCACCGTTTCCACGGGGACGGGTGCGGACACGACCCGCTCGGTGGAGGTCTTCGCCATCACCCCATCCGGACCCAGCTTGACGACAGCGATCTCAACCCCCGCTGCCAGCAGGCGGTCCGCCTGCTCATCAGGAGTGCCTTCCCCCACGGCGACGGCGCATTCCTTGTCATTGCCGATGGCCACGGTCACTTGGGGCAGGATCCTGGCAATCTGTTCGCGGGCCTCCTGTTCGGAGGCCCAGAACATGGGACGGTAGTCGAGGTCGAGGATGGTGTATTGACCTTCGCTTAGGCCGGTGCGCGGGCGCGCCTGGTGGGCGGCGATGTGCGCGCCCCGGCTCGGTTCCTGGCTGAGGCCGGTGACCGTGGACCAGAAAATACGGGCATCCTTGACGGCGGCGATGTCCAGCTCCTCGGCCCTGATCTGCCAGTCGGGGGCGCTGGGAAGACGGCCGTAGAAGTACAGCGGGAAGTCATCCGGCGGTTTGATGGCGCAGAACGTGACCGGCGTGAGCAGGTCGGGCACCGAGGAGACGAACCGGTCGTCCACATTGAACTTTTGCAGTTCACGATGCAGATAAGCGCCGAAAGGGTCGTCGCCGGTGCGGGTGATGACGGCGGACCTGCGGCCGTGGCGTGCTGCGGCCACGGCGACATTGGACGGCGAGCCGCCCAGGTATTTGCCGAACGAGGCGACGTCTTCGAGGTCCACCCCGATGTCATTCGGGTAGATGTCGACGCTGATGCGGCCGATGGTAAGTAATTCATGGGTCACGGGGATCGGTGAACCTTTCACTGAAGAACGTTGCCTCAAACAGGTGGGTCAGAATGCTGCGCATCCTTGTGATCGGGAGCACAAGAACCACTCTGCACCATATCCCATGTCCTGTCAAAAGTTTGTTCTGACATATATACAACCTGCATAATTGCAGGCGGCGTGGCGGAACGATGGAAGGACGGCGAAGACCGGACAGTCACCCGTCAGCGGGCCGTGGCACGTCAAGCTCCCCGGTCATGTATTGCGCCCGGCCGTAGCCGAAGGACCAGTCCTCCGCAGTGTTTTCCACATAGCCCAGGAACACGTCCTGGCCACCGACACCGACCGCGGCCAGCCGCTCGGAGATGGCGGCAAACAGGGACTGCTTCGCTGTCCGCGAGCGCCCCGATTGGGTAAAGATCTGGATCATCACCACGCCGGTGGTGCGCTCAAATCCCAGACCTGCATCCTGCGCCACTATTTGTCCGGCCGCATGTTCGGTCAGAATGTGAAAATAATCCCGTTCGGGAATCCCGTATTCAGCCAAGATGGCGTCATGGATGGCACGACTCAGGGCCGACAGTTCTTCCACCCTGCGGCCCTCGTTAACATCGATACGAACCAACGGCATTTCAAGCTCCCTTAATAGTTTGTCCTGTCATACTATCAAAGTCAGAAGTCGCATACAACACCTTACAGGCGACGGAAAAGCTGGCTTGGGAAGCTGAGCGGATTCTACTGGACGCCGCCCTGCTGGAGAACCGCTGAATGGCAGGTCCTCCAAACGGATCGAGGTGGCAGCGTTCAGTGCGAGTCCATTGGCCGCAGCCGCAGACTTTTGGTGCCTGCCGCCACATCGTGGCCGACAGGCTCGACATGCCCAAACCAGCCCATCCCGCGAGCAGCATGACCATCACGCCAGAAGAGCCGCACCCAAATTATATCGTGTGTAGACTTGGTGGATGGATGAAGAGCCGGACATCAGACGCGGCAGACACGCCGTGTGGCAGTGCCACGCCCATTTGGTGTTTGTGACAAAGTATCGCCACGGTGTCTTTGACGCGGCCATGATGGAGACCTGCCGGGTCACGATGGAGAAAGTGTGCGCCGACTTCGGATGCGGTCTGGTCGAATTCAACGGTGAGGACGACCATGTGCATCTACTGGTGAATTTCCCGCCGACAGTTGAGCTGTCCAAGCTCATTAACTCCCTGAAAGGCGTCTCCTCCCGGATACTGCGCCGAGACCACCGGCCGCGGGTGAAACGATTCCTGTGGGGGAACAACTTCTGGGCCAGATCCTACTACTGCGGCACCGTCGGGGGCCCCGCGGTGGACGTCGTCCAAAACTATATTCAAAGCCAAAAGTCACCTCATGCCTGATTCATCCACCCCCTGAAGGAGGTGGTTCTCTCGGACGTCTCGGCGAGATTGGCCAGATCCTCCTGGGTGAGTCCTGCTTCCTTCCGGGCAGCGCGAATACTGGCGCCTACGGCCGAAACACTATCCACGACCCTCCCCCAAGACATACAGCGGGGAGGCTTAAGACAGCGATGGGCGGTTGTGGTCGGAATCCGCGGATTCCGTGCACAACCGCCCATCAGTTGGGAAGGTTAGAGCGCCGCGTAAACCTCGCGCAGCAGCGTGGCGGTCTCGGACGGCGTCTTGCCGACCTTCACCCCGGCGGCTTCGAGAGCTTCCTTCTTGGCCTGCGCGGTACCGGCGGAGCCGGAGACGATCGCCCCGGCGTGGCCCATCGTCTTGCCCTCGGGAGCCGTGAAGCCGGCGACATAGCCGACGACGGGCTTGGTCACGTTGGCCTTGATGAACTCGGCGGCGCGCTCCTCGGCGTCGCCACCGATTTCGCCGATCATCACGATGGCCTTGGTCTCCGGGTCGGCCTCGAACGCGGCCAGGGCATCGATGTGGGTGGTGCCGATGACCGGGTCACCGCCGATGCCGATCGCGGTGGAGAAGCCCAGGTCACGCAGTTCGTACATCATCTGGTAGGTCAGGGTTCCGGACTTAGAGACCAGGCCGATCGGGCCCTTGCCCGTGATGTTGTTCGGGGTGATGCCCACCAGTGCCTCCCCCGGGGTAATGATGCCGGGGCAGTTCGGACCGATAATGCGGGTGACCTGCTTACCATCGGCGTCAACCTTGGTCTGCGCCAGCGCCCAGAACTCGGCGGAGTCCTGGACCGGGACGCCCTCGGTGATGACGACGACGAGGCCGATGCCGGCTTCAATGGCTTCCACAACGGCGTCCTTGGTGAACGCCGGCGGGACGAAGACAATCGAAACGTCTGCGGCCGTCTTCTCGATCGCTTCCGCGACGGACCCGAAGACGGGAAGTTCAACGTCGCCGTGGACGACGGCGGTTCCGGCCTTGCGCGCGTTGACGCCACCGACGACCTGGGTGCCGGCCTTGAGCATCAGGGCGGTGTGCTTGGTCCCTTCGCCGCCGGTGATCCCCTGCACGATGACCTTGGAATCTTTGTTCAGGTAAATAGACATGGTTACTCTTCCTGGCTCTCGGTCAGCGGGCGTTGGCGAGTTCGGCGGCCTTGTCGGCGCCCTCGTCCATGGTTGCGGCCAGGGTCACCAGTGGATGATTGGCGTCGGCCAGGATGCGCCGGCCTTCTTCAACGTTGTTTCCGTCCAGGCGGACCACCAGCGGCTTATTGGCGCTGGCGCCAAGCTCTGCCAGTGCACCGACGATGCCCTTGGCCACGGCGTCGCAGGCGGTGATGCCGCCGAAGACGTTCACGAAAACGCTCTTGACCTGCGGGTCATTAAGGATGACGTCCAGGCCGGCGGCCATGACCTCAGCGGAAGCTCCGCCGCCGATGTCCAGGAAGTTCGCGGGCTTGACGTTGCCGTGGTTTTCGCCTGCGTAGGCAACAACATCCAGGGTGGACATGACCAGGCCTGCACCGTTGCCGATAACGCCCACCTCGCCGTCGAGCTTGACGTAGTTCAGGCCCGCAGCCTTCGCCTTGGCTTCGAGCGGATCAGCAGCGGCGGCGTCCTCAAGAGTCGCGTGCTTCGGGTGGCGGAAATCGGCGTTCTCATCGAGGGAGACCTTGCCATCCAGCGCCACGATCTCGCCGGCGCCGGTCCGCACCAGCGGGTTGACCTCCACCAGGGTGGCATCTTCGGACTTGAAGACGTCCCACAGCTTGATGATCGCCGCGGCAACGCTTTCGCGCAGCTCGGGGGCGAATCCGGCGGTCTCAACGATCTCGTTGGCCTTGGCCTGGTCGATGCCGACGGCCGGATCCACAGCCACCTTGGCCAGCGCATCGGGACGCTCAACGGCGAGCTCTTCGATCTCCATCCCGCCCTCCACCGAGCACATGGCCAGGTAGTTGCGGTTGGCCCGGTCCAGCAGGACGGAGAAGTAGTATTCCTCGGCAATGTCCGCGCCCTGGGCGATCATGACGGTGTTGACGGTGTGGCCTTTGATGTCCATACCCAGGATGTCCGTTGCGTAAGCGAACGCCTCATCGGCGGTCTTCGCCACCTTGACGCCGCCGGCCTTTCCGCGGCCGCCGACCTTTACCTGGGCCTTGACGACGGTGACGCCGCCGATCTTCTCGGCTGCTGCCTTTGCCTCTTCCGGGGTGTGCGCCACGATGCCGGCGAGCACGGGTACACCGTGCGCCTCAAACATATCGCGCGCCTGATATTCAAACAGGTCCACAGGTTGCGTCCTTCTACTTCGAAGTAGTGTTCATTTCAATCTTGCGACTGCGGAGCGCGGGTTCTGATCTTCCACCAAGGGAAAACAGGCCTGCTACCCCACTGGAACTGTAGCCCAGGGGGGGAGTCCGCCACTTACAGAGTACCCATTTAGTGCCCAAGCACACATTTCCCGCCGGGCCGATCAACGGCGCTTCCAGCCGGTATTTGGTACCGCGTCTACTGAACCTTGGTCAGCGGCGCGTAACGCAGCAGCAGGCGCTTCTCACCGACGTCGAACGCCACCTTGGCCACGGTCTTGTCCCCCGAACCTTCCACCGACAGGACCGTCCCGTTGCCGAAGCTCGTGTGGTTGACCTTGTCCCCCACGGAGACGGAGACCACTTCCTTTTGCGGCTGCACCCTGCCAGCGGCGCTGCGCGCGGAGATACTCGGGGGCAGCAGCCCGGAATCCCGGCCGCCCGCGATGCTGCCGGCACCCCAGAAGGATCCACCGTAGCGGTTTCCTCCGAAGCCATCCGAGGAGCCACCCGCGGACAGGCTCCTGACATTGCCCTCGCGTTTCCAATCGATCAGTTCTGCCGGGACTTCTCCGATGAACTGGCTCGCCGGGTTGTACTGGCTCTGCCCCCAGAGACTGCGGACCTCGGCCCGGGTCAGGTATAGACGTTTGCGCGCCCGCGTCAGGCCGACGTAGGCCAACCGCCGTTCCTCGGCCAGCTCGCCGGGGTCCGCGGCGGAACGCGAATGCGGGAAAATCCCATGTTCCATCCCGGTCAGGAACACCACGGGGAATTCCAGCCCCTTGGCGGTATGCAGGGTCATCAGCGTGACCACGCCCAGGCGCTTGGCCTCCGCCACGGCAGCGGCCGCCTCCGCCGCGGATCCCCCCGGAGCGTCCGGGATCTGGTCGGCATCCGCGACCAGCGAGACCTGCTCCAGGAATTCACCCAGCGTTCCCTCCGGATGGTCCCGCTCATATTCGCGCACAACGGCGACCAGCTCGGCCAGGTTTTCCACCCGGGACTCGTCCCGCGGGTCGGTGCTGGCACGCAGCCCCGCCAGGTAGCCCGTCTGCTCCAGCACTGCCTCCAGCGCCGCCGACGCGCCGGAACCGGAAGCAACCACGGCCAGATCGTCCATCATCTTCACAAATCCCGCCACCGCGTTCACGCTTCTGGTCGCCATCGCGGGCGCTTCCTCGGCGCGGCGCAGGGCCGCCATGAAGGAGGTCCGGTCCCGTTGGGCCAGGGCGGCAACGGCCCCTTCCGCCCGGTCCCCGATGCCGCGCTTGGGCTCGTTCACAATCCGGCGCAGGTTAATATCATCGTCCGGATTGACCAGCACGCGCAGGTAGGCCAGCGCGTCCTTGATTTCCTTGCGTTCGTAAAACCGGGTGCCGCCCACCACCTTGTAGGGCAGCCCCACCCGCATCAGGATTTCCTCTATGGACCGGGACTGGGCGTTGGTGCGGTAAAAGATGGCCACGTCGCCGGGTCGCAGCTCCGATTCGTCCTGCAGCCGGTCAATCTCTTCGGCGATGAAGCGCGCTTCTTCGTGCTCGTTCTCCGCGACGTAGCCGATGATCTTCTCGCCGTCGCCCTCCGCGGTCCAGAGCCGTTTGTCCGGCCGGTTCGGGTTCCGCGAAATCACCGCGTTGGCGGCACTGAGAATGGTCTGGGTGGAACGGTAGTTCTGCTCCAGTTTGATGGTCTGCGCGTCTGGATAGTCCTTGGCGAATTCCACAATGTTGCGGATATCGGCGCCACGGAAGGCGTAAATCGACTGATCCGAATCCCCCACCACTGTCAGTTCAGCCGGGGCCGGGGCAAGGACGCCGTCGTCGAAGGGCATGGTCAGCTCCCGGACCAGGGCATACTGTGCGTGGTTGGTGTCCTGGTACTCGTCGACCAGCACATGCCGGAAGCGGCGGCGGTAGTAGTCCGCTACGCCGGGAAAGGCGCGGAAGATGTACACGGTCTGCGCAATCAGATCGTCAAAGTCCATGGCGTTGGCCTGCCGCAGGCGCTGGGTGTAGCCGTTGTAGACCTCCGCGACCGCCCGCTCAAACGGATCGTTGTGATTGGCCTCGGTCGAGTACTCATCGTCATCGATGAGCTCGTTTTTGAGTGCCGAAATCTTGTGCTGGATCGCCTTCGGCACAAACCGCTTCGGGTCGAGGCCCAGTCCCTTGGCCACCAGCGTGATCAGCCGCAGGGAATCCGCCGAATCGTAAATCGAGAAGTTGGAGTTCAGCCCGACGTTGCCGGCCTCGCGGCGCAGAATACGGACGCAGGACGAGTGGAACGTGGAGATCCACATGCTCTTGGCCCGCTCACCAACCAGCGACCCGATCCGCTCGCGCATCTCGGCCGCGGCCTTATTGGTAAAAGTAATGGCCAGGATCTGGCCGGGATGAGCCCGGCCAGTGGCGATCAGATAGGCAATCCGGTGGCTGAGCACCCGGGTCTTGCCCGACCCCGCGCCGGCGACTATCAACAGCGGAGAACCGGCGTGCCGGACCGCCTGGTCCTGCTCGGGATTAAGCCCAACCAGAAGTTCCTCGGCGCTCGGAACCGCGGGAAGGGAGGTGGACGCGTGGCGCGTGGGGCGGGGGTCAAACAACATATCCATGGTGACCCCAAGTCTAGGCGCTGCCCCTGACAACAACCGTCGACCAACGGTCGTAGGCCGTCAGATGGGCGCCGCTCCGTCAGCCCAATGCGACCGAACGCAGTGCAGCGGCCACTTCCCGGACCGCCGTCGTCCCTCCGGCAATGAACCAATTCAGGCCGTTCACCCTGACGACGGCGGTAGCGCCGCCGCCCGCCAGCACGATCGCCTTCCCCGGCAGCCAGTCCCACTCCGGGCAACTGTGCTGGAACCAGCAGCCCAGCTGCCCGTCCGCGACGTGGCCCAGATCGCAGGACCCGGAGCCGAGCATCCGGATGGTGGCGGGCAGGACGGCGGCGGCATGCCAGGGCATCGCCGCCTGCGGCTGAACCAGCCAGGACGGATGAATGTACGTTCCCGCGCTCAGCCGGCCCAGTGCCGAGTTCGACGGCGGCGACGTCGGCCGGCCGTTCAAGGTCGCCGGGTGCTCCGCGCCGCCCAGCCAGAGTTTGTCCCCCTCCGGCTGGTAAATCGCTCCCAACAGAACGTCCGGATCCGGTCCGGTACCGTCGCTGCCCGTACCGCCACCGCTGTGCGTGCCGCCACCGCTGCCGCCGGGTTTGAGGGCGAGCGCCGAACACCAATAGGTGGAGCCGCTGAGAAAGTTGTAGGTCCCATCCACGGGGTCGATCACCCAGGTCCGGCCACTTACCCCCGCGTGGGCTGCGCCCTCCTCGCCCAGGATTCCGTCCTCTGGACGGCAGCGGCGCAGCTGCTCCACGATGAAATTCTCCGCCGCGCGGTCCGCGGCCGTGACGACGTCGGACACGGAGGTCTTCTGCTCCCCCAGCAGACCGCCCGAGCGCATACTGTGCGCCAGGTGCCCGGCGCGGCGGACCAGCGCCGCGGCCAGGGCCATATCCGACAGCGCGGGATCGATACCACTGGAAGCAGATTCGGACGTCATGTACTCAGCCTACCGAGCCAGGCACCCGGGACCACCGTGCCGCTGGTTCGCAGCACCCCGGACAGTGCCGACGGTTGCCGCCGCGGACGGTGGATAATGACCCTATGGCCAAAACCCCCGCGCAGCGTGCAGCCAAGCACGGCACAAACGCAGCCCTTCCAACCCGGGCCGCCGACGTCGTCAATCCGAGCACCTCCCGGCAACCGGCCAAGGCCGCGGGAAATGCCAGTCTCATTCTGATTGCCGGCACCGTTGCCAGCCTGTTTTTGTTCTGGTACTTCCACTTGCTCACGCTGGGTCAGATGATGCAGCTCTCCAGCGGTCACGCCATGCCGGATTCGCTGGCGGGCGGTTTCGATCCGTCCTATATTCAGCAGCTGCGCGGGTCGATGGGCGCCGATGCGCGCGGCCAGCTGCAGTACGTGCACAAAACCGCCGGGACGCTGTTCCCGCTGGTCTTCGGTTTCAGCGCGATGATCATGATTGCACTGAACGTGGCGCGCAAACCCGTCCGCTGGGCCCTGTGGGCCGCCCCGGTGCTCTTTGCAAGCGTGCAGTTGTGGGCGAATTTCGCCGTCGATGGCATGCTCTCGGCCGGAACGCTCGACGTCGGGCAGGTCGCCTTGGCCAGCTTCCTGGTGGTTGCGTCGTGGGTACTGCTGATCCTGTCCCTTCTGGCCTGTGTGGCGGCGTTGTTCATCGGCCGGCGCCGGAAAATGCAAAAACCGAAAGCGGCCGCCGGCGACATCACCCGCGCCAACCAATGAGAACGGGGCTTGGACCCCATTTCGCAGGCAGGCCCCGCCCTCGGTGGAGCGATCCCGTTCAGCCATGGTGACAGCGACCGTAATAATACAGCTAGACCGCCTGCCGCCCGGCCGTCTGCTTCCTGAGGACAGCCCGGGCCCGCCGGCACCCCAGACCCACCACCACTCCCACCGTGGAGAGCCCGATCGTGATGGGGTACGCCATCAGCCGCTCCACAGTCCCCCGTTCGATGCCCGGAACCAGCCCGAAGACGACGGTGGAGACCAATGACACCACGCCGCATAGGAGCAGAAACCCGCTGACGATCCGCCGCCGTCGCCAGCTCCACCACAGCGCTACGAGCGACAGACCGCCAGGGACGAAGTACGTGACCGCACCGGCGTAGTGCAGACCGAAAATTACATCCTCCGGAACCAGCCCAACCACGACGGTCCCGAGCCCCGACAATATGATGAGCACGCGGATCGCCACCGCCCAGCCCGGATGCTGAGGCGCGGGCGGCAGCCCAGGTTTACCGGCCACCCGGAACAGGACGGTACTGAGCAGCAGAGCGCCGACGATCATCGCCAGGCCCTGGGCAATAAACGACGCGTCCATCAGCAGATGCAACGGCGAACACACGTTTCGGCCGCTGTATGTTCCGCAATGCTCGGCCCCCAGGTCACTGATCACGTTGAAGCGGCGGCTGTATGGCTGCGGACCCGCCCACGCCGCGATGACCGTGGCTTCCGCCACAAAATACTGCAGGATACTGATTTTTGCCAAGGCACCGACAATGCTGCGGGTCCGGGCAAGCTGCGCCGTTGAAACCACGGCCAGAAGCCGGGCCGGGCTCGTCCCTGCTGAACTCATTCCTGGTTCCTCATTCCTGCCGCGCTCGATACTGCCGTGCTCATTCGTGCCCCGCTCATTCGTGCCCTGCTCATCCCCTGCTCATTCGTGCCGTGCTCATTCGTGCCCTGCTCATTCCTCGTGTGCCCATTCCTGGTGCCACGCTTGGTGGGTACGTCGGAACGAAATTGGTTTCAGGTTCACCCTAGCCGTGGCCGCAGACATGGCCCCGGAACCGGTAAGGTAGTTTTCGCACCGGTTTGCGGACGCGTTCCAAATGCCGGTGCGGGCGTGAGTAGCTCAGCAGGATAGAGCATCCCTCTCCTAAAGGGAAGGTCGCGGGTTCGAATCCCGCCTCGCGCACGTGGAAACCGTATCCGTCACCGATCTGCGCGCGTATCTGGCCGGCAGCTGGCGGGTTGAACGCACGTTGCTGGACCGTTCCACCGGGGTGCGGGGACGGTTCCAAGGGACCGTTCTGTTTGAGCCGGCCGACGGCGGCGAGGACGCGGGCGCCGGCGGCACGGACGCGGGCGCGGGCGCCGGCGGCCCAACCAGCCAAACAAGCACCGCAAAAGTCCTGCGGCAGCGCGAACACGGCACCATCAGCTGGCCGACGCATACCGGGACCGCCACCCGCGAATACCTGCTCCACGCCACCACGGAGCCCGCCGTCCTGGACATGTACTTTCCCGATGAACGCTTCTTTCACACCCTGAATCTGTCCACGGGCCGGTGGACCACCGGGCATGGATGCCACCCGGACACCTACAACGTCACGTACCGGGCCGTCTCGTCCATGCGGCTTGACTATGAATGGGACGTCTCGGGGCCCGCCAAGGATCTGCTGCTGAGCACCTCGCTGTTCCGGCTCGCGGAACAGCTGTCTGCCCCAGCGTCTCAGGCCTGGTAGACCTGGACCACGGCAGGACGCGGGGCCCGCACCTGCCCGGCAGTGGGGGCGGCGCCGGCGGCTACGTAATCCGGGAAATACGAGTGCTGGTCCTCGAATGTCCCCTCCTCCCCCGGGTGCTGGACGGCAACGTAAACCATCCCCTCGTCGTCGTGCACCACCGGGCCGCAGGTCTCCGCGTCCCGCGGCACGGAGAGGAACTGCTGCACGCGGCCGCGCTCCGTTCCCTCCAGCATTACCTTGAACAGTCCGTCGTTATAGCCGATGGCGCTGGGAGCACCGTCGGTGGAGATCCACAGGTTGCCAGCCGCGTCGAAGGCCACGTTGTCGGGACAGGAAATGGGCGAGACCTTGTCCTGGGGGTAGCCGGCGAAGTAGGCCGATTCGTTCTTGGCCGGGTCCCCGCATACCATCAGCAGGCTCCATTTGAACGTGGTTGCCGTGGCATCATCCGCCGCCTCGGTAATTTCCACAATGTGGCCGTCCCGGTTCAGGCTGCGCGGATTTGTCTCATCAGAAGCGGCTTTTCCTGGCTTTCCGCGGTCCGAATTGTTGGTGCACGCGACGTAGACCCTGCCGGTGACGGGGTGGGGCTGCACGTCCTCGCACCTGTCCATCTTGGTGGCGCCGGCCTTGTCCGCGGCGAGACGTGTGTGGACCAGCACTTCCTCGAGTGTCATGGCGTCGACGGCGCTCTTGGCGTCCACGACCAGCGGCAGCCACTCGCCGGAGCCGTGGAAGGCGCCATCGGCCGGCAGTTTCCCGGTACCGTCGATCTCGGTGGCCGGGGAGTCGCCCGTGAACCGCGCCACGTACAGGTTCCCGGCGGTCAGAAGCGTCATATTGTGCTGCTTGTCATCCTTCCGGTAGGTGTCCTGGGAGACGAACTTGTACAGGTAGTCGAATTTCTCGTCGTCGCCCATGTACGCTGCGACGTGGCCGTTGCCGGCAACAATGACGTTGGCGCCCTCGTGCTTGAGCCGGCCCAGGGCGGTATGTTTGACCGGTGTCGACTCCGGATTGTCGGGATCGATTTCGACGATGTAGCCAAAGCGGTTGATTTCGTTTTCATACCCGGGTGTGCGGGCATCCCACCGCGGTTCCAGCGTCTCCCAGCCGGTCGTCGTCGCCTTGTCCGTAAATCCGTACCGCTTCTCCGCCGCGCTGGTGGCAGCGCACCGGAAGTAGCCGTTGAAGCTTTCCTCACCGGAGAGGATGGTTCCCCAGGGCGTGCTGCCACCGGAGCAGTTGCCGACGGTCCCCAGGACGGTGTGTCCTCCCGGATCCGCGGTGGTCTTCACATAGCTGGAGCCAGCCAGCGGTCCGGTCAGTTCAAACGCCGTGTGGGCGGTGATGCGGCGGTTGCGTTTGCCGCCCTGAATGTATTTCCATGGCTTTCCGGTGTTTCCGCGCTCCAGTTCAACAACGGCCATGCCGTGGGCGGCCATGGCGATGCGGCGGCGTTCAAGCGCCTCGGCGTCACTGGCCACGGACGGGAACATGATCGCCGGGTTGACGTACTCGTGGTTGCAGACCAGCAGGGCGTTTTTGCCGTTGCCCGAGCGCAGTATCTCCAGATAATCATTGTTGTATCCGAACTGCCGGGCCTGCGCGGCGGCGCTTTGGTTCGCCAGGTCGAAGTCCGGCGAATCGGCGAACAGTGGGTCCCCCCACCGGATGATCGGCGACCAGGAATAGCCGGTCGGGACGTTGAAGGCATCCACCGTCAGATCCACGGGTTGGATGGCGTCAAAGGCCAGTCCCTCGGCGCCCGTCCCCTTTGACGCGCGGGTTCCGGCGCCCGCTTCCGACGGCGGCGCGCAGGCTGCCAAGGCGACGGCGGCAAGGCTGAGTATGCCGGCGCCGCCGAAGCCCAGCGCCGAACGGCGGCTGAAGGTGGCCGAAGCAATGTCCCGGAAGTAGCCATTGTCCGACTCGTTGCACACGGCTTTCGCGCAGGCATTGTCACATTTGAGTGCGCAGGTCACGGCGCTGCGTTTGCCGCGGGTGTGGCCCAGCATGGGAAGGAGATTGAGCTGCGGCTTGGTCATGGTGCCCCTCGTTGCGTCGGTGTTCTGCTCCGGGCAACTCTTGCGGGCCAAAGCGACCGGCGGCCGGACGCGGCTTGACGAACAGGCAGACTCCGGATGTCCGGGCTACACGCCGGACTCCGCATCGGCGACGGCGGCCACCGCCTGGGCAAACTGCGTGTCGTGCAGCTCCGCATAGCGGCCGCGGGCGCGGAGCAGCTCATCGTGCGTGCCCTGTTCCACAATCTGCCCGGCTTCGATGACCAAAATCGCGTCCGCGGCCCGGATGGTGGAAAGCCGGTGGGCAATGACGATGGCCGTCCGGTCCTGCAGCGCTTCCCCGAGCGCGGCCTGAACCGCGGCCTCGTTCGTGGAGTCAAGAGCCGCCGTCGCCTCATCCAGAATGACCACCGCGGGTTGCACCAGCAGCAGTCTGGCAATCGTCAGGCGCTGACGCTCGCCACCGGACAGCCGGTAGCCGCGTTCCCCGACGACCGTATCCAGTCCGTCGGGCAGGGATGAGATCATGGCTTGCAGTCGGGCCCGGCGCAGCGCCTCCCAGATCTGCTCATCGCTGGCATCGGGCTTGGCCAGCCGGAGGTTGGAGCGGATGGATTCGTGGAAGAGATGCCCGTCCTGCGTCACCATGCCGATCGTCTGCCGCAGCGTATCAAAGGTCATGTCGCGGACGTCGATTCCGGCCAGCCGGACCGCGCCGGAATCGACGTCGTAAAGCCGCGACAGCAGCTGCGCGATGGTCGATTTGCCTGCACCGGAGGACCCTACCAGGGCAATTGTCTGCCCGGGATCGGCGCGGAAGCTGATGCCGTGCAGGACCTCGTCGCCCCCGCGGGTATCCAACACGGCAACGGCTTCCAGCGAGGCGAGTGAGACTTTGTCCGCGGACGGGTAGGCGAAGCGTACATTGTCGAACTCCACCGCCACCGGCCCGCGGGGGACCTCGCGCGCATCGGGTTTTTCGGTGATCAGCGGTTTGAGGTCCAGGATTTCGAAAACGCGGTCGAAGCTGACCAGCGCGCTCATGATGTCCACCCTGGCGTTGGCCAGCGCGGTGAGCGGCGCATAAAGCCGGGTCAACAGCAAAGCCAGGACGACGACGTCGCCCGCGGCGAGCTGGCCGCGGATCGCGTAGTAGCCGCCCAGGCCGTACACCAGGGCGAGCGCGAGGGAGGACACGAGCATCAGGGCGGTGAAGAATACAAACTGCATGACGGCGGTCCGAACGCCGATGTCGCGCACCCGGCTGGCGCGTGCGGTGAATTCGCGGGATTCATCCGCGGGCCGTCCGAAGAGCTTGACCAACGTGGCGCCGGGAGCGGAGAAGCGTTCCGTCATCTGGGTGCTCATATCCGCGTTCAGGTCCGCGGCTTCCTTGCGCATGCCGGCCAGCCGGGAGCCGAAGCGCCGCGCCGGGATCAGGAAGATCGGCAGTAGCACCAGCGCCAGCACGGTGACCTGCCAGGATTTACCCAGCATGACCACCAGTGTCAGGACCAGGGCCACGGAGTTGCTGACGATACCGGAGAGCGTTCCGCTGAAGGCCTGCTGCGCGCCGATGACGTCATTGTTGAGCCGGCTGACCAAGGCACCGGTGCGGGTGCGGGTGAAGAAGGCGATGGGCATTTTTTGCACGTGATTGAATACTGCGGTGCGCAGGTCCAAGATCACACCCTCCCCCAGATTCGAGGAAATCCACCGGATCACCAGGGAAAAGCCGGCGTCCAGGACGGCGACCGCCGCGATGAGCAGAGCGAGGTTGATGACAATCTGGACGTCGGCGCGCGCCACGATGGCGTCCACCACCCGACCGGCGAATAGTGGCGTGGCGACGGCGAGAATTGCCGAGGCCACGGACAGCACGACAAACACCGCCAGCCGTCCGCTGTACGGCTTGGCAAAAGCGAGCGTGCGTCTCGGAGTGTCCTTCGAAATGCCTCTGCCGCTCTTATCCGAGCGCATCGAGCTCCAAAGCGAGCTCCAGGCTGCGCCTTCCATACTCATGGTGAATCCTTTGGTTTTTGCCCTGCTTCGCGGCGTACCCGCGGATCAAGCCTAGGGCCTCTAGAGCGCTGACGGGTAACGATTCATTCCCGCCCGCGCCAGGAGACCCTCCCGTTATTGGGCTTCCCGACTGCGGCCCGCAATCCCGGTCTGCCCGTCGTCGCCGTCAGTTTCTTGCCAACGAGGCGTCATCTGAGGAAATAAGACCTCCCCCTAAACGCGTTGACGCTGCTAAGGTCGCAACCTGTGTCCGCGGGCAGATTCCCGCCCAGCCCGATGTGAAAGAAGGACATCCTCATGAACCGTCGCCGCTTTGCCCTGGTCGGATTGGCCGCTATTGCCTTGGCTTTGGGGGGTTGCTCGACAGGGTCGGGATCCAACTCCGCGTCCGGCACTTCGGGCGGCGCCGACACGTCCCTGAGCGATGTGCAGTCCAAGGGTGCACTCATCATTGCCACCGAGGGCACCTACAAACCCTTCACCTTTCATGCGGACGGTTCCGGCAAGCTGACGGGCTACGACGTCGAAATCGCCCAGGCGGTTGCGGATAAACTAGGAGTGAAGGCAACCTTCCAGGAAACGCAGTTCGACGGAATTTTCGCCGGACTGGATGCCAAGCGGTTCGACATGATCGCGAACCAGATTTCCATCAATCCGGAGCGGAGCGCAAAGTACGATTTCTCCACGCCCTACACCGTCTCGCCCGGAGTCATCGTCACCAAGTCGGACGATAGCTCCATTACCAGCTTCGACAGCCTGAAAGGCAAGACCACCGCGCAGTCACTGACCAGCAACTATTACACCCTGGCCCAGCAGAGCGGTGCCAATGTCCAGGCTGTTGAAGGCTGGGCCCAGGCCATCGCCCTGCTGCGCCAGGGCCGCGTTGACGCCGTCGTGAATGACAAGCTGACGTATTTGGATTACGCCAAGACCAACCCGAACGCGGGTTTGAAGATTGCCGCCGAAACCTCTGACAAGTCCAAGAACGCCTTCGCGTTCCGCAAGGGCTCCACGGAACTGGTGAAGGCCACGGACAAGGCGCTGTCCGATCTGCAGGCCGACGGCACGCTCGCCAGGATTTCAGATAAGTACTTTGGCGCCGACGTTTCCAAATAGCCGGACAAAATTTTCAGACCACGGGTCGAATCCTGGGCAACGTTAGGCTAATGCATGAGTGTCAATTGGGATTTGGTGTGGAGCTCGCTGGGCCCGCTCATCGGCGGCGCGATCAAAGGCACCATCCCGCTCACGCTTGCCTCCTTTGTGCTGGGTCTGATCCTTGCCCTGATCGTGGCACTCATGCGGCTGAGCAGGAACGTGGTGCTTGCCGCCGTCGCCCGCTTTTATGTTTCGGTGATCCGCGGCACACCCTTGCTGGTGCAGCTCTTCGTGATCTTCTACGGCCTGCCGACCATCGGCGTCAAACTGGATCCGTGGCCGAGTGCGATTATCGCTTTTTCGCTCAATGTGGGCGGTTATGCAGCGGAAGTGATCAGGGCCGCGATCCTGTCCGTACCCAAGGGCCAGTGGGAGGCCGGACACACCATCGGCATGTCCCGCGGCCAGGCCCTGGTGCGGATTATTTTGCCGCAGGCCGCCCGAGTCTCCGTCCCGCCGTTGTCCAACACCTTCATTTCGCTGGTGAAGGACACCTCGCTGGCGTCCCTGATCCTGGTCACGGAGCTGTTCCGGCAGGCCCAGCAGGTGGCCGCCTTCAGCCAGGAATTCATGGCCTTGTATCTGGAAGCGGCCGCCGTGTACTGGGTGATCTGCCTGGTGCTCTCCAGCGGTCAGTCGCTGCTCGAAAAGAGATTGGAACGCTATGTCGCCCACTGAAAATGCGCCGGTGCTGCAGGTCAGGGGCCTGACCAAGGCGTTTGGCGCCAATGCGGTCCTTCGGGGCATCGATCTGGACGTGCCCAAGGGCAAAGTGGTGGCGCTGATAGGACCCTCGGGGTCGGGCAAGACCACCGTGCTCCGTTGCCTCAACGGGCTGGAAATGCCCGACGGCGGCACGGTGGCGCTAAGCGGGAACGGAAGCGGGCAACTGCTGCTGGATTTTGGCGCCAAGGTTTCCCGCAAAGACAGAGTTTCCCGCAAAGACATTGCCGCGCTGCGCGACCGCAGCGCCATGGTGTTCCAGCATTACAACCTCTTTCCGCATATGACCGTCCTGCAGAACGTGACCGAGGGGCCGATCAAAGTTCAAAAGCGGCCCGGGGCTCAGGCCGTCGAGGAGGCTGAGCGGCTGCTGGCCCGCGTGGGGCTTCTGGAGAAGAAGGACACCTACCCCTTTGAGCTCTCCGGCGGCCAGCAGCAGCGGGTCGGAATAGTGCGTGCCCTGGCCCTCAAGCCGCAGCTGCTGCTCTTTGACGAGCCAACGTCCGCCTTGGACCCCGAACTTGTCGGGGACGTCCTGGGCGTCATCAAGGAACTGGCCGAGGAGGGCTGGACCATGGTGATCGTCACCCACGAGCTGGGTTTCGCCCGGCAGATGGCCGACGAGGTGATCTTCATGGACGGCGGGGTCGTGGTAGAACGCGGCCCCGCCTCCGAGGTTCTGCGGGAACCCAAACAGGAGCGAACCCAGCAGTTCGTGCAGCGTCTGCTGCACGAATTCTAGCCGTCCCAACTGAGTCGCACTTATGGCACCCAAAACGGGTTTTGAGTGCCATATCTGCTACTCAGTTGGGGGAGGCGGTGCGGGAGGGGAGGGAGGGAGGGCGGCTCCGAAGGTGAAGGTGAACACGGTGGCGGTTCCGGATGTTACCGGGAG
>NZ_JASISR010000001.1:0-98167 GCF_030063245.1 Paenarthrobacter sp. PH39-S1 | reverse complement strand
AATTCTAGCCTTCCAAACTGAGTCCAACTTATGGCACCCAAACCGGGTTTTGAGGGCCATAAGTGCGACTCAGTTGGGACGGGTGCGGAGAGTTGGCGGCGGAGGATTGGTCAGCGGCGGAAGCGGAGGGTGACCAGCTGGAACGGGCGCAGCGTCAGCTCGGCACCGCCCGGGCCCGGCACGACGCCCGCCGGAGCCGCCACCGCTTCCTCGAGCAGGTCCGTCACCTCCACGCTCCGGACCGGGAAGTGAGCGGTGACCAGCCCGGTGCTGCGTTGCCCGAGGGACTCGTAAAGCCGGACGACGACGTCCCCGGACCCGTCCTCGGCCAATTTCACCGCCTCGATCACCAGGGCCCGGTTGTACACCGTGAACAGCGGCTGCACCGGCGCGGCCCCACGGACGTGCAACGCTTCCAAATTTGTCCGGTAGCCCTCCTCCACCGCGTCCGCAATAGCGGCACCGGGCCGGACGGTGACCCAGAACCCGTGCGGTCCCTGATCGGTAAAGGGATCCGGGCTCCTGGGGGCGCGCAGCAGCGAAAGCCGCACCGTCGTCGTCGTGCCCTGGTCGGAAGAGCGGACCGCGCGGGTCACGTCATGGCCGTAGCTGTTGCTGTTGCTCACCGCCACCCCGTAGCCCGGCTCCGCCACATGGATCCAGCGGTGCGCGCAGATCTCGAACTTCGCCGCTTCCCACGACGTGTTGGTGTGAGTGGGCCGGTAAACGTGGCCGAACTGCGTCTCCGCCGCGGAACGGTCGGCGCGTACGTCGAAGGGAAACCCGAGCTTGAGCAGCTTCTCACTTTCCTGCCAGTCCACCAGCGTCTGGATCGAGAGCGACGGCGAGCCGGCGGCCAGCCGGATGCGCTGGGTCACCGGGGAACTGCCCACGAGCCTTTCGATCACGACGACGGGCTCCCGCCCCATCCGCTCCAGCGTCACCGACCTCGCCGCGGCGCAGCTGGTGACGTTGTGCCGGTAGAACTCGTCGATGTCCCAGGCGTCCCAGGCATTGGGCGTATCCCGATGCAGCTCCAGGTGGTTGCCGAAGCTTCCGGGCGCAATCGCCTCCCGGCCGGTGGCATAATCCAGCAGCGACGTCAGCAGGCCATTGGCGTCGACGGCCGCGCGGATGATGCCATTAGCCAGCACATAGCCGCCGTCCGCTTCGGTGATCCGCACCGGTTCATCCGGCAGTACCATTGGTCCAATGCCCAGGGCAGGGACGCCGGCGCGCTCATGCGGGGCGGCGTTGACCAGAAGCGGTTCGTCGCCGGCTCCGGCCAGGGCCTGCACCGTTTCCCGGATCAGCGGGTACAGTTCACCGGCGATCGCGTCGTAATTGCGCTCCGCATCCCGGTGCACCCAGGCGATGGAGCTGCCGGGCAGGATGTCGTGAAACTGCTGCAACAGCACCAGCTGCCAGAGGCGCTTGAGCTGTCCGGCCGGGTACTCCATTCCAAGTCGGACGGCGGCAGTCGCCGCCCACAGCTCCGCCTCGCGGAGCAGGTGTTCGCTGCGGCGGTTACCCAGCTTGGTGTTGGCCTGGCTGGTGTACGTTCCGCGGTGCAGTTCCAGGTACATTTCCCCCAGCCAGACCGGCGGATCCGGATACTCCGCTGCGGCCTGCGCGAAGAACTGGGCCGGCGATCCGATGGATACCGTGGGGGATCCTTCCAAGTCGGCGGCGCGGTAGGCAGCGGCGATCATTTCCCGGGTCGGCCCACCGCCGCCGTCGCCGTAGCCGAAGGGCACCAAGGAGAGCGTGCCACGGCCATGTTCCCGGTAGTTGCGCTGGGCGTGGGCCAATTCGGCCGCGCTGAGCTCCGAGCTGTAGGTGTCAACCGGCGGGAAGTGCGTGAAGATCCGGCTACCGTCGATCCCCTCCCAGAGAAACGTATGGTGCGGCATCCTGTTGACCTGATTCCACGAAATCTTCTGCGTGAGGAACCATTCCATGCCGGCGGCCCGGGCAATCTGCGGCAATGCGCCGGAGTAGCCAAAGGAATCCGGCAGCCAGGTTTCCCTGCACTCGACGCCGAATTCACGCCGAAAAAAACTCTTCCCCTCCACGAATTGCCGGGCCATCGCCTCGCCACCGGGCATGTTGGTATCGGCTTCGACCCACATACCTCCGACCGGCACAAATTGGCCGGTGGCGACCTTGGCCTTGATCCGCACGAACAGATCCGGATAAAACTCCTTTATCCAGGCCAGCTGCTGCGCCGAGGAACAGGAGAAGACAAAGTCCGGGTGGTCGTTCATGAGGGCCAGTACATTGGCGAAGGTGCGGGCGCATTTGCGGATGGTCTCCCGCACCGGCCACAACCAGGCCGAATCGATGTGCGCATGCCCGGTGGCGACGACGTTATGCGCGGATGCGTATGCGGGGCGGCTTAGCACCTCGGCCAGCGCGGCCCGGCCGGCCACTGCGGTGCCGGACACGTCGGTCGGATCCATCACGTCCATCATCGTTTCCAACGCCCGGAGAATCTCGGACCGGCGGGGCAGATCCACCGGCAAAACGTGCATCAGCCCGTTCAGCGAGCCGACGTCCTGGCACAGTTCCCAGACCTGCAGGTCCCGCTCGGCCAGCACAATCGGGCCCAGCCGGTACTGCGGCAGCGCGCCCGCTGTGGCCTTGTCACCCAGCGGCGTAGGAGCAAAGACGAAGCCCCGGGCCACATCCGGGTTGGCAGCGGCCTCCACCAGAAACTCGATACCATCCCCGGAGCCAAGCAGATCCACCGAGACGTGCTGATTACGCGGCGAGATGGCCTTGGCGATGGTCCCGTCCAGGCGCCAGGCAATTCCTTCGCATTGGAAGCCCGGAATTTCGATGGTGAAACCCAGATCGACGACGGCTTCCAGGGTCCGGCCTTCCCCGCCCCAGCCCGCTGGCACGGTTCCGCTGATGCGGAGCCATTTGGTGGACCATGGAGCACCCCACGGCTCCCCGCCGACGACGGGAACATAGTCCTGATCCACCGCTTCGGCAAAGGACACGGGCTCATCGGGTACATTCCAGCCGGTGACGGTCAGCGGCAGGGCACGGGCGTAAACCGCCGGTAGCAGGCGATCGGCGACAAAGCGGTTCAGCCGGGCCTCGGTCAGCAGACGGTCATCATGCACTGGGCACTCCTCATAGATGTGAAGACTCGGACCGTTCGCCGTGCTGTCCACCCTAGTAAGGGAGCCACCGATGGACAACGCAGCAATCAGGAAACGAGGACCCGCTCCGGATGGGCGTACACATTCAGGCTGCCGCCGCGGCTGAAGCCGACAAGAGTCAGTCCCGAGCTTTCGGCCAGTTCAACGGCCAACGACGACGGCGCGCTCACCGCCGCGAGGACAGGGACGCCGGCGAGGGCAGCCTTCTGTACAAGCTCGAAGGACGCCCTCCCGGATACCTGGAGCACCGTCGAGCGCAACGGCAGCCGGCCCTCCCGCAGCGCCCAGCCCACCACTTTGTCCACGGCATTGTGCCGCCCCACATCTTCGCGCAGGCACAGCAGTTCGCCGGTGCTGTCGAACAGGCCGGCGGCATGCACGCCCCCGGTCCGCTCGAACAGCTTCTGCTGCCGCCGCAGCCTGTCCGGGAGCGACGCCAGCACCTCCATGGTCAGCAGAGGAAATCCCTGCACCGCCGCAGCCGACGCAAAGTGGGAGGACTTCCGGACGGCCTCGATGGAGGCGGTCCCGCAGATTCCGCAGGAGCTGGTGGTGTAGACATGGCGCTGCAGTCCGGTATCCGGCAGCGCGACATCGGGACGAAGCTGCGCCTGCACCACGTTGAAGGTCTGCCGGCCGTTTTCATCTTCGCCTGCGCAAAAGCGCAGCGACACCAGTTGCCCGGGCTCCCAGATGACACCCTCGGAGACCAGGAAGCCGGCAACCAGGTCAAAGTCATCACCGGGCGTCCGCATGGTCACGCTGAAAGGATCGTCCCCCAGTCGGATTTCCAGCGGCTCTTCGACGGCCAACGTGTCCTCGATCTGGTGCACCGTCGCCGCCGGCGCAGCAACACCATCGCGGCCCGCGGCAGCACTGTGGCTGGCGGAAACACTGTCGCCCGCGGCAACACTGTGGCTGGCGGCAGTCAGCCTGACCTTGGCCATCCTGACCCGTTGTGTAAGCCGTCCCATGCGTCCTCCTGCGGTGCTCAAAGTTTTTGTATTGTGTCGGATTTGTGGCCGTGGCTGCTTTGTGAACTGAGGCTGCTTTATGCTCAGTCAGGCCTACGCTCGGAGTCGGGCTTCAGCCAATCAGCCCGACAACAGGCAACCGTGCCGGTCCTGAACGGCGCCGGGGCCCTTGGCTTCACCAGGGCAGCGGAATCGTACTCAGGGCTTCACCCATTTTGGCCCCGTGCGGCGGCACAAGCATCACTCCGTCCGCGGCGGCCAGGCCGCGCAACATGCCGGAATCGGCAAATTTTGCCGGCGATGCGAGTCCGTAAACCAGCCGATAGGGCAACAACCGGGTGCGGCCCGGGCTCTCAGGAATCGGGGTACCGCAGAAGACTTCCCCGGTTCCCGGCCGGTCGCAGCTGCCCAGTCCCGCGAGCAGCGGCGCGGCGACGGTCAACAGTCCCATCATGGCCGCCAGCGGATTTCCGGGCAGGCCCACCAACAGGCGTCCGTCCGGGAACTCTGCGAGTAAAGTCGGATGTCCAGGGCGCATGGCGATGCCATCAACGATCATCGTCCCACCCAAGTGCGCGATGGCCGCCCGCAGGAAATCAGCGCTGGACCGGCCGGTCGCACCGGTTGTGATCACAACATCGGCCGGGTTGCCCGCGGGGTCGTCGAGTGCGTCTAGCATGGCTGCCAGACTGTCGGCAGCGCGCTGCTGGGCCACCACCGACGCGCCCAACATGCGGACCACCGCCGCCAGCTGGGGCGAAAAGGTATCCCGGACCTGTCCAGGCTCCGGCAAGCCGGCGGGAATCACCTCATCGCCGGTAAAAACGAGTTTCACCGCGGGCCGGCCGAGCACGTGGACCTCATCGAGTCCGGCCAATGCTGCAAGCGCGATATGAGCCGGGTTGAGGGTCTGGCCGGCCAGCACGAGCCTGTCGCCGACGGCAGCTTCCTCGGCCTGCCTACGGATGTGCTGGCCGCCCTTGGGCTCCCCCGGCCTGGCCCTTTCGCTGAGCACCAGCACCGGCAGCCCGTCGTCGTCTGTGCTCAGTTCGCCTGATTCACTGCGCAACACGGCCTTGGCGCCGACAGGGATGAGGCCACCCGTGACCACCGGGCTGGCCTGACCCGGGGACAGCCGTCGGCCGGGCTCGGCCAGGATCCACGGCGGACTGCCGGTGACGGCCCAACCGTCCATGGCCGACGACGCATAGTGCGGCATGTCCTGCAGCGCGAGGATGTCCCGGGCCAGGATCCGTCCGATTCCCTGCTGGAGCGGGACCGGGTGCGCGGGCAACGGTGCGGCGCAGTCGTAGGCCCGCGCCCTTGCCTCCTCCCAGCTGTGCGGCAAACGCAACGCGGGTGCCGGCTCGGTGGCCGGGCCTACGGCAGACTCAACGCCCGCGCGACCGTCTGGGGCACCGGCGGTGGGATCTTGTGCGACGGGTCCGTCACCGAAGTTCCCGGCTGCTGCCGCAGCACCCGACGGTTCCGCCGCCATGAGGGCCGGCGCCGGGTTGGCGCGGCCCACTAATCCTCCCCGCCGGCTTCGGCAACCGCTAAATTCCCGGCCAGTTCCAGCGCCGCCCGCATGGCTGCAGCTTCGGCTGCCTGACCTGAACCGGCAGCCAGCCCGGCTGCGAGTCCGGCGATAAACGTCGTCAGTGGAGCGGCCGGGCGCACCACAGCGTGCGCGGCCTCGCCGGCAACCTTGAGAACGGCATTGGTATCAATCGTCAGGTCGGCAATCTCAAAGGCCTGCAGCAGCGTGTGGACCCAATCCTCCAGCACTTCTTCCTGGCTCTTCATGACTGTTCCTCCGTGCATATCGGTCTGGATCGCTGGCTGCGACAGGCTTTGGTTACGATTCTGGCTCATGCGTGTTAAAGCCGGCGTCACTCATCGTCGGCGGCATCGGGTGGGCTGAGCCCCGGAATGCCGTCAATTCCCAGAGCCGCCGCATCACCCCAACTGTCAACGTCCGCAGTGCTGCCGGCAGGAACGTCCACACGAACCAAGTCCAGACTAGCAATCAGGCGGAACACCGAGGCATTCTTTAGCGAGCCGGACGCTCGTGCCAGTTCAACGGCACGAAGGAGCGGCGCCATCCGGTAAACCGCGGCCAACGGCTGATCACGTCCTTGATCTGAAGCCAGCCAGCCCTCCACACCCTGTGGTAGGTGCTCCGCTGCTGCGGTTTCGAGCCGGCGAAGCAACGAGGAGACGACTGTGGAGACGTGGGGCATGTCGCAGGCGAGCACCAAAACGCATTCGCCACCGGCACCCGTATCGGGTGCGGCGCCGGCAGTGGCAGTGCCCGTGAGCAGGGCCAAGCCGGCTGCCATTGCGGCAGCGGGCCCCGAATATGGCGGGTCCTCACGGACCAGCAACACCTCCGGCGCCGGTATGGTCGATGGAACGGAGGCCTCCGGCGAGGATTCGCCGCCGGCTCCCGACGGTCCCAGCAGACTCAGCAGCTGCTGCACCGGACCGACCACGACGATGGAAGGTCGACGGACCTGGCTGCGTTCACCGGCGTGCAGTGCTCCTCGTGCGGCATCGACAGTACCGGAAAGCAGGCTCACTCCGCCGACCAGCAGCGCCGCTTTCGCGATTCCGCCCAGACGCGATGACCGCCCGCCGGCGAGGATTATCGCCCCGACAATGGCGAACCGGGCTGAACCGGCCAACTCAGGCAAAGCCCAGACGTTCCTCACTACCGCCGTCGTCCGCGCTTTCGGCGGCAGCCGGCTGCATCTCGTGCAGGCCGATCAGGACACCAGCGGGGTCCACAACGTAACAGGCGCCACCAGCCGCACCTTTGTTGAAGCGCGGATACACAATGGCGCCCCCGTTGCTGACAACAGCGGCCATTGCGGCCTCCAGATCGGGAACGGCGATGACAGGCGTGGCGTGCGGATCGCCGTCTTGGGAAGCCATCAGTCCGGTGTCAACGCCGGACGCGCTACCGTGCTCCGTCATCAGATACTCCGGCGTGCCGAAGGGCTGCGGGTCCCAGCCAAAGGTGGCCTGCATAAAGGTACGTGTCGCAGCCATATCGGGACTGTGAATCTCCACAAACGTGACCGGCTGCATCATCATGGCGTCCTAACCTCGGCGTATGGGTACAGCTTACGCCGCCGACTCCTGCCGAAGGAACGGTACCCACTCCGGCACCGGCTTATCCAGCTCCTTGATCTGCCAAAAACCGCTGCGCGGAGGCTGCGGGGTGGTATGCAGTTTCCACCCCATCTGCGCGGGTGTGTGGTCCCCCTTGAGTCCGTTGCAGCGCAGGCAGCACGCCACCAGGTTCTCCCAGCTGTCGATCCCGCCCCTGGACCGGGGTTCGACGTGGTCCACTGTGCTCGCGGTCTTGCCGCAATAGGCGCACCGGTGATCATCGCGGCGCAGCACGCCGCGCCGGGTAACGGGGGCCGGACGGTTATACGGAAGCCGCACATATCGCGTCAGCAGGATCACGGACGGCCTACCCAGAATCCCGCTCGGGCCCACCACGGGGTCGTCGGTTTCGGCGATGACGCTCGCCTTCCCGGTGAGGACAAGGACCAGCGCCCGGCGGAAAGTCACAACTGCCAGGGGCTCATATCCAGCATTCAGAATGAGAGTGCGCATGCACAAGCTTCTTCCGGCAAGTTCCGGGACCGTTGCCGGAGAGCCGGCTGCCCTCCGCGTGCCCGAACCGTGGATCGTCAGGATAAGACTAAACACTCGATGCCCGATTCGCCCAATCCGGTGATGGACTGCCTCAGTCACCAACCAGGCATTGCCGCAGTCACCAACCGGGCGCTGCCGCCGTCGTCCGTCCCGGCGCTGGCGGCGCTTAACTCTCGTTCCTGCGTCCTCGCCTAACCCGACGCTGCACGCGTTTAAGCAGCAAAAGGTCCCCGCAATCCGCGGGGACCTTTTGAAAGCTGCTTCAGCCGTTGACGCAGATTATGCTAGTGGCCGATCGCAATGAAGACCGGGCCGGAACCCAGGTACGCGGTGAACAGCTCAGTGTTACCACCGTTGAATCCGCCGTGGATTGCCTGGCCATTGCCGACATAGACGGCGATGTGGGGCACACCGGCGCCTGCGTTGTCGTAGTAGATCAGATCGCCAGGCTGGGCTTCAGCGGCGGAGACCGTACGTCCCAGGGACATGTAGCCGGCCGGCCAGCCGTGGTAGAAGATGCCCGCGGCGGCAAGGGCGTTGCTGGCGAGTGCGGTGCAGTCCTGGTGGACTCCGAGCTGCGAGTAGGCGGCTGCGGCGATAGTGGCGCCGACTCCGCTGGCGGCAGCAGGGGCTGCGGCGGGAGCAGGGGCTGCGGCGGGAGCAGGGGCTGCGGCGGGAGCAGGGGCTGCGGCGGGAGCAGGGGCTGCGGCCGGAGCAGCCGCTACAGGGGCAGCCGCTGCAGGGGCAGCGTTGTTCGTGTTCGCGACGGCTTCCTGGACGACCGGTGCGATCTGGTCGGCCTGCGCCTCAACGGGAGCTACCGGCGCAGGCGGCGGGGCCGGAATCGACGTCACAGTCGGCTTGACGAACGACACCGCGGCGGTCGCGTCGGCGGTAATGGCCTGCAGCGCTGCCGCTTTGACGTTAAGGGTCGAGGATGCGTCGGACACCCGCGTCATCGAGGGCTCAGCGGCGTTAGCGGCGATACCGCTAGTCAGGACCAGACCGGATGCGGCTGCAATGACTGCGGCCTGGCGGCCTACGCCGCCCGCATTCGAAGTTACGGCTTTTGCAATAACTGAAATCGATTTGGTCTTTGACACCACGGCGCGGTGCCGTGCAATAGGTGCACGAGAGGTCATGTGGTACTCACTTTCAATGTCTTCAAGCTGAAGGGGCAGCTTCCGGGCAAGGGCCTCGGCGGATTTTTTTCGCGGGCCATCGGCCCGCTTGGAATGTGCTGGCGGTTACGGAAGGGTGTAGAAGACGGAGGTTCCGGTAGCGGTGGCCGGCAGCAGTACTGTGCCGACGCTCGGGTTCAGCGCACTGATGACCATCCCGTTACCCACGTAGATGCCGACGTGGACTCCGCCGTTCTGTACAACCAGATCGCCGGGCTGCGGGTTGGATGTCTGAACCATTCCGCTCCACTGGTTGGTCCGCGGAACGGAAATTCCTGCTTGGGCGTACGCCCACTGCACAAATCCTGAACAGTCCCAGCCCGAGGTGCTGGTGCCGCCCCAGACATAGGGATGTCCGATTCCTGCATAGGCGGCCGCTGCGACGCCCGCATGCCCACTGCCCACGACAGGAGCGGCAACGGCCTCGGTCTTTGCGACGGTTTCGGCTGCGGTGTTCTGAGCAGCAGTCACCTGGTCGGTTGCTTCGGCGAGCGGTGCAACTGCAGCGATCGGTGCTGCTGCGGCGATCGGTGCTGCTGCGGCAATCGGTGCTGCTGCGGCGACTACAGGAGCCGGCGTGGAGCTGACAGCGGGACGGTCGAAGGACACCGCGGCGGTGGCCGGTGCCGTGATCGACAGCGGAGCAACCTGAACGGCTGCGGACGCATCGGTGGTGACGCGACCGGTTTCTGACGCCTGCGCCGGAAGTCCGATGCTTAGGATCAGGCCCGAAGCCGCGGCGATGACCGCTGCCTGCCGGCCCACGGTCCCCGCATTGGAGGATACGGCCTTCGAAATGGCCGAAAGCGGGTTTTTACTGACCGTGGCCACTCTATGGCGACCAAGGGTATTGACTGATGACACGGCTGAAGCCTCTCCCAATGCCTGCGAGGTAAGCTGTCGGATTCGGATGGGAGTCACCCGGCCGCTCCACATTCTGCGGAATTTCTTCCGATGAACGCTTCGCGGCTTCACCCCAAGGACTTCTGACGAAGTCCGTTATTGGTTCCCCCGCCCCTGCCAGACGATTGTTGCGAACGGACCGTGAGCGGTGGCAGAGCTAGGCAATCCACTCATGGGCGCCAACTTCTGTACAACTTGGCGCGAGTAAGACGCTACAACAGATTCAACGCAATGTCACATTCTGGTCACGGTGAGCTGTGGATGGCGCTGTGAAAAAGTGCTGGCGTCAGAGCCAGCCGAGGGGGTCAACAAGGGTGCCGTTGACCACTACCTCGAAGTGCAGATGGCAGCCCGTCGAGGAGCCAGTGGTGCCGCTGAGAGAGATCCGTGCCCCGCGCTCCAGCGTCTGGCCGACGGTCACGCCGATCTGTGAGAGGTGGTTGTACGTGGTCGACAGGCCGTTGCCGTGATCGATCACAATACGGTTTCCGCCGCCGTAGGGATGCCACCGGGCGAAGGTCACGGTGCCGCCGGCCGCACCATGAACGGCACTGCCGCAAGCCACACCGTAGTCTTGGCCGGTATGGACCTCCCCCATCTCTCCGGTCAACGGGTTGATGCGGCTACCGAAGCCCGAGGTCTGCTGTAGGGTATCCAGCGGCGCACTCAGGACACCTTTGGCTGCGGCAGCAGTGACCTCGGCGGCGGACACGGCGAGAGTCTGATGCAGCTTGCCGTCCGCGTCGGGCCGGCTGCTCACCTGGGGACGATCAAATGCCATCGGCACGCCCGGATCCGCCGTAATGACGGCATCTTCGGCCGCTGCACGCCCGGCTGCACCGACGGACAGAGTCGCCGCCGTCGTCGGCATGGTCACGGCCAGTGCCAGGCCGGTCGCCGCCAATGCCATGCCCGCTGTCTGGCTAATCCCGGCGGAAACGGCCCCACGGAACAGCCCCCGCACCGAGGGGTGCCGGCGATTGCTCCGCCGTTCGCGGTGGATGGTGTTGCGTCGGCAGATTGGGGCAGCGGGTGACGCGGGAGCCACAGGTAACCCGCGTCTGCGGCCATGCCGGTGAATCGTGGACAAGGTTGAGCCTCTCTCGTACGCCTGCGGAGTCAGCTGTCGGATTCGAGTCTGGGGAATGATCTGCAGCTCGGCCCGGAGGGCACGGCACGGCCCCGTCGTATCCGAATGGAATAGCCGCCTCAGCCGTCTCATGCCCGGACGGACTTCACCCCAAGGCAGCGTGTCTTCAGCTGCCGTTGAGTGGGTCCCCCGCCCTTGCCATGCGGTTTTTCCTATGTTCCGCTGGCAAGGTTCGGCGACGGAAAGGTAACGCTTTGGTATCAGCGCCAGGTAGCTACTATACGGTAGAAACTTTTCCCCGTAACGGATTCGTTATAATTCCTATGGACAACTCATCCGTCGTCCCACCTTCACTAGGTTTGGCGGTGGCTGCTAGGTGCTACAGTACAGGCGACAAACGCGAGACCGGGTTCCGCGCAGAGCGTAATCAGCTCACGGAGACAAACACATGGGCAGCAACCTCGGGCGGAAGCTCCAATGCGCCGTCGATATCGGGCACCCGCACGGAGATGTAGTCGCCCACCAGGGCCAGCGAAATCCGCGCGCCCGGGCGCAATCCGCCCTCGTCGAGCTGGGTCAGCAATTCCGGATCCACTTGAATCCGCTCGGACAGCCGGCAGATCTCCACCCTTGACGATGCGGTGTACAGCGGCATGGCGTCCAACAGATTGATGACCCCGTCGGTGAAAGCCTTCGACGAGCGTCCGCCCAAAGCCTCAAGGCCCGGAATGGGGTTACCGTAGGGCGACTCCTCCGGATGGCCCAGCAGCTCGTAGATCCGTTTCTCCACCCGCTCGCTCATGACGTGTTCCCAGCGGCAGGCCTCGTCGTGGACGTAAGCCCAATCCAATCCGATCACGTCGGAGAGCAGCCGCTCCGCCAAGCGGTGCTTGCGCATCACCAGGGTTGCCTTATGCCGGCCCGTCTCGGTCAGCTCCAGATGCCGGTCCCCGGAAACGACCACCAGGCCGTCGCGCTCCATCCGGCCGATGGTCTGCGAGACAGTAGGCCCCGAGTGGTGCAGGCGCTCGGCAATCCGAGCCCGCAGCGCCACGATGTTTTCCTCTTGCAGCTCCAGGATGGTTCTCAAATACATTTCTGTCGTGTCGATCAAGTCGGACAAGTCAACACCTTCCTGGCGCTTCGATAGGAAACCTGCGCGCACGATTTTCATGATGCGGGCCAGCAACGGAACCTGCGACTTTTTCGTGCCGGCCCTTGCACTCTCTGCTCTAGGTTAGCTTGCTTGTCAGATGGCGGAAAATTATTCCACTGAAGCCGCCGGACCACAGCGAGGCTGAACTTTACGTCGTGCGACACGGACCGGTTAACGCTGAGGTGCCACGCCACGGCAGAATTATGACCAACCAATAACGCCCCGCCGTTCAATCCTCTTGGAGCTACCCGTGAGCCAATCCACTGCCCTGACCATCCCGGCACCGCTGCTGCCCCTGGACGGACGCTTTGGCGCCGGACCTTCGAAGGTACGGCCGGAGCAAGTGGCGGCGCTGGCTGGCGCCGGGCACAACCTGCTGGGCACATCACACCGTCAGGCGCCGGTGAAAAACCTGGTTGGCGAAGTACGCGCCGGGCTGAGCCGGTTCTTCAGGGCACCGGACGGGTACGAGGTGATCCTCGGCGTCGGCGGGTCCACGGCGTTCTGGGACATTGCCGCCTTCGGCCTGGTGGAGCGGAAGGCCCAGCACCTGAGCTTCGGCGAGTTCGGTTCCAAATTCGCCGCGGCCACCAACAAGGCTCCTTTCCTGGACGCCTCTTCCATCATCACGTCCGGGCCCGGTACCCGGCCGGCGGCCCAAGCCGAGGCCGGCGTGGACGTTTATGCCTGGCCGCAGAATGAGACCTCCACCGGCGTGGCCGCGCCGGTGCAGCGCGTTTCCGGGGCCGACGAGGGCGCTCTGATGGTCATTGACGCCACGTCGGCGGCCGGCGGCCTCGACGTCGACATCGCCCAGGCCGATGTGTACTACTTTGCGCCGCAGAAGAATTTTGCGTCCGACGGCGGCCTGTGGCTTGGTCTGTTCTCTCCGGCCGCGCTGGAGCGCGCAGCAAAGATCCAAGCCGGCGACCGCTGGATTCCGGACTTCCTGAACCTGCAGACAGCGGTCGATAACTCCCGATTGAACCAGACGTACAACACCCCGGCGCTGTCCACGCTGGTGACACTCAATGAGCAGATCAAGTGGCTCAACGCCAGTGGCGGCCTGGACTTCGCGTCCGCCCGCACTGCCGACTCGGCCGGCCGCCTGTACGCCTGGGCCGAGCAGTCCCCGGTCGCCACCCCCTACGTGAGCGACCCGGCTGACCGTTCCAACGTCATCGTCACCATCGACTTTGATGATTCCGTGGACGCGGCGGCGGTGGCCAAAATCCTACGCTCCAACGGAATTGTCGACGTCGAGCCGTACCGCAAGCTCGGCCGCAATCAGCTCCGGGTGGCCACGTTCGTCGCGATCGAGCCCGACGACGTGACCGCGCTGACCAAGTGCATCGACTACGTCATCGGGAACCTCTAGCCCCAGTCACCGAATCGACAACGCAGTTGAGGCGCATGTTTTGGGGAACATGCGCCTCAACTGCGTCCCGGATGAAGGGGTCAATCGCTAAATGTAACGGGTCAGTTGTGGGTGTCTGCCTCGGCGTCGGCAGCATCCTGCCCCAGTGCCTCTTCCTGTTCCAGCAGCGCCGTGGCCAACGCGGCTGCGTTCTCGGGCAGACCGTTCTCGGGCGCACCGGACGTCTCCGGCAGGAGGAGGCCAGCCAGCTCTGCCGCCTCCTCGTCATCCCCCGGCCGGACCCGGTCCGCCCACGGCACCCAGTCCGGCGCGAGCACCGAGTTTTCTGATGGCAGCAGCCCCACCTCATTAACCGTCGCGGTTTTGGACCGGGACACCCGCGCCAGCACGGCAAACCACTGCCAGCCCACGTACCCGCTCATCCTGCACTCAAAAAGGTGCGTTGCGACGCGCTCGCCCTCGCTGCGGACTCCGAGGTGCGCGCCGATCTGCCGTTCGTCAGCGATCCCCAGCACGCCCTGTCTGGCAACGTCGACGGCGGCCGCCAGCACGGCGTCGGGCTTCCCGGTGCGCCACAGCGGCACGCCGGGCCGGCCCTTCGGCCGCTTTCCCGCACCGGGCTGGGCGGGCACGGCGGGCACCGTGGACCCGGCGGGTACGGCGGGCACCGTGGATCCGGCGGGCACCGTGGACCCGGCGGGCACCGTGGATCCGGTGGACCCGGCGGGCACCGCTGCGGGAGTTAAGGAATCGGCCATCACGCGTCGAAGTTTTCGGCGACCTTGCGCAGCGCAGCCGCAATCCTGCCGGCGTCGCCGTCCGGGTATTTGCCGTTGGTCAGACCCCCGACGGATTTCTCCAGCATGCTCACCAGATCCTGCACAATCGGCGCCAGTTCCATGGGCGGCATCCGCTTGGCCTTCGCGACCGACGGCGCCTTGTCGAGAATCCGCGCGGCCATCGCCTGGGCACCCTTGCGCCCGTCGGCGACCCCGAATTCCATCCGCATGCCCACCTTGACCTCGGAAACACCGTCCGGCAGCGCATTGGCGTGCAGGAACACTTCCTTGCCGTCATCGGTGGTCAGGAAGCCGAAGCCCTTTTCGTTGTCATACCACTTGACTTTCCCGGTTGGCACTTCGTTTACCTCGTTCATCGTCTTGCTCGGGTCCCCCGCGGCTGCACGTAAACCTCAAAGGAAAGCCTTCAATTGGGCGCGACGGCGTTGGGCGTGTTGGTCTGCTCCCTCTAGGTTAGCGTGTCGTCCCCGGCGCCGCGGCTTTGCCGCCAAGGTGTCCGCTGTTAGCGTTAACGGCATGACTGAGAACGGCCGTGCCATGCCTGACTCCGGCCGCAGCGGGCTGGTCTTCAATGTAGCTGCTGCGGTACTCGCCGTTGTCTGTGTGGCGTCGCTGGCGAGCGTACTGCTGGTCAAGGTCGCCGGCGGTAGGCCCTGGATCGCGTTGGACTGGATCGCCATGATTGGGTTGCCGCTGGCATTCGTCCTGATGGGGATCGGCGTGTTGCGCGCCATCGCCCGCCGCCGTCGGCTCTGACCGGCCTGCCCAAAGGGCGACTGCCACGGCCCGTTGGACTGCGGAAAATCGCCCCTTCGGGCGCGGCTGCGGCCCGCTATCAGGGACACCGTCACGTGTTCAGATTAGGCTGCCCACGGTACCGTTAGAGCGATGTCCTCTATTCGGATTTTGACGGCGGAACTGGCGGCGCGAAGTGACAATGCTTTGCGCATGCTCTTCGATGCACGCCCGGACCTGATCTCCCCGGCCGTTCCCGATTTTGCCGCCCTCGCGGCCCGAGCCTGCGCCAGAGTCAGTGTCGCCCGGGCCCTGGACAAGCTCAATCAGCCGCAGAGCCAGGTGCTCGAGGTGCTGCATCTGACCACCAACGAGGATTTGGGACTCAGCGCCACGGCATCGATGCTCAAGCCGTTGATGGCCGGCAGCACGGTGTCAACCCTCGACGCCATCCTCAGAGACCTGCACGCCCGGGCCTTGCTGTACCGTGATCCGGCCCAGTTCGGACAGCCAGTCAAATCGCGGGCATACCTGCCGGTCAGCAGTCTCAAGGACGTCATCGGCCTGCACCCGGCGGGACTGGGCCGGAGATACGTGGAGCTGGTCCGCACCCAACCGTCGGTCGGGGTGCGGCTGCTGCAGACCCTGAAGGCGCTGCAGCAGTCCGGAGCGGGGGTGAAGGATGCTTCAACGCCGATGGAAGCGGCACTGGCGATGCATGCCTGGGTTGACGCCCCCGGGACGCTGGAGCGACTGCTGTCCGGCGCCCCGGAGAATACGCAGGGCATGTTGGACCGGTTCAGCGCCGGTGCCATGGGCGCCATCCCCAACGCTCAGCGGATAGCCGGCCCCGGGATCAACGACGCCTCGCCGGTGGATTGGCTGCTGGCGCGCGGGCTGCTGGTTCCGCTGAACAACGAGCACGTGGAGTTGCCCTCCGACGTGGCGATGGTGCTTCGCGGCCGCGTCATTGTCCGCGATTTCAGCGTGGCACCCCCGGCACCGCAATTAAGAGCCACCAGCTCCTCGCTGGTGAGCAATGCCGCGCTGGGATCCATTGCCGAGGTGCTGCGGCTGGAGACCGAGCTGCTGGCGCAGGTCCAGAACACGCCACTGGCAACGCTGCGCGCCGGGGGCGTCGGCGTGCGTGAGGTCCGTCGGCTGGCCGACGCGTTGCGCATCGATACGGAAATGACGACACTGCTGCTGGAGCTGGCCGCGCTGGCCTCTTTGCTGGTACTGGACGTGGATACGTCCCGCTGGCGTGTGGCGCAGACGCATTGGCAGCAACTGCCCCGGGAGCAGCAATGGCTCTGGCTTGCCACGTCCTGGCTCAAGGCGGACCGGGCGCCCGCCCTGGTAGGTCAGCCATCCTCCCGGGACGGCTCGGGCGGCGGCAACGCTTCCGGTTCGGCAGGATCCGGCACCGGCTCCAAGACCGCGGGGACGGGGCTCATCAACGCACTGGGGGCGGAGGCATATCGGCCCGATGCACCCGTGTTGAGGAAGCAAACACTCGCCATCATGCTCGAGCTCAGCGACGAAGCGGCTGCGGCAAGCACGGATGCGGGTGACACGGGCACATCACCGTCAGCCGCGAGTGCGCCGGGCATGGTGCCCGTGCTCGACGGCGCCGCCATCCTGGCGCGCTTCCAGTGGCGGCAGCCGCGGCTGGCACGGCGGCTCCCGCGCCTGCTGCCGGGGTTTCTGCACGAAGCCGAGCTGCTCGGGCTGACAGGATCCGGCTCGCTCACCGTGATGGGCTCCGCCGTCGCCTCCGGTAAGCCCGAGGAGGCACTCGCCGCGCTGCACGCGGCGCTGCCACGACCGCTGGCCCATGTGCTGCTGCAGGCCGATCTGACCGCCGTCGCACCCGGTTACTTGTCCCCCGAACTGACTGCAGAACTGAACCTGCTCGCGGCGGCGGAGGGCCAGGGTCCGGCCACCATCTTCCGGTTCAGCGCCGCGTCCCTCCGGCGCGCCCTGGATGCCGGGCAGGACGCCGAGGGGATCCTCGATTTTCTGGCCCGGCACTCGGCGACGGATATTCCGCAGCCGCTGCGCTACCTTGTGGAGGATACCGCCGCGCGCCATGGCCGGCTCCGCGTCGGAACCGCCTTCAGCTATCTGCAGAGTGAGGATGAGATGATGCTCCAGGAGCTGCTGCAGATCCCGGTGCTCAAGCATTTGGGGCTGGTGGCGCTGGCCCCCACGGTGTTGACCACCAAGTCCGGTGCACGCGAGGTCGCCGCGGCGCTGCGTGAGCTGGGGATGGCGCCGGCCGTCCTGGAGTCCGACGGCGGCGGCCCGGTGAAGGTGCCTCAGTCCGGTCCAGCGGTGGTCCAGCCGGGCAGGGCCTCCGCGCGGGAGCCGGCCGAAGAAGATATTGCCGCTCAGCTCTCCGCGCTGCGGAGCAAACCGTCGTGGGTTCCGGCCGGCCCGGAGACGGGGCCGCAATTGGGTCTCGAGACCCTGCGCCAGGCCATCAGGCTGAAGAAGTCCGTCAATATCTCGATTGTGGACAGCAACGGCAATCATGATCAGCAGGTGCTGGTACCGCTGTCGGTCAGCGGCGGCCGGGTCCGCGTCTATGACCCAGGCCGCGAGATTGAGCGGGTGGTTTCCATCCACCGCGTGATGGACGTGGAGCTGGCCGAACCAGGGGCGCCGACCGGCGATCGGACCGACGCGCTGGCTGCCACCGAAGTCGCGCTCGCTGACACCGAAGCGAGGGATAGATGACCGACGGCCCGCTGATCGTCCAGAGTGACAAAACCATCCTGCTGGAGGTGGATCATCCCCAGGCCACCGAGGCCCGGCACGCGATTGCCGCGTTTGCCGAGCTGGAACGGGCCCCCGAGCATATGCACAGCTACCGGCTCACGCCGCTTGGGCTGTGGAACGCCCGCGCCGCCGGGCTGGACGCGGAGCAGGTCCTTGACACCTTGCTCAAGTACTCGCGGTTCCCGGTGCCGCACGCGCTGCTGATCGACGTCGCGGAAACCATGTCCCGGTACGGCCGGCTCCGGCTGGAAAAGGATCCCGTGCACGGACTGGTCCTGCGCACGGACGACTACCCGGTGCTGGAGGAAGTGATCCGGGCCAAGAAGATCGAGCCGCTGCTGGGCCCGCGCATTGACCCGATGACCGTCGTCGTGCACGCCTCCGCGCGCGGCGCGCTCAAGCAGCTGTTGCTGAAAATCGGCTGGCCCGCAGAGGACCTCGCCGGCTATGTCGACGGCACGCCGCATCCTGTGGCGCTGCTGGAAGAGGGCTGGAAACTGCGTCCGTACCAGCAGCTCGCGGTGGAGAATTTCTGGGCCGGCGGTTCCGGCGTCGTCGTGCTCCCCTGCGGCGCGGGCAAAACGCTCGTCGGCGCCGCCGCGATGGCCGTCAGCGGCACCACCACGTTGATCCTGGTCACCAACACCGTCTCCGCCAGGCAATGGAAGGACGAGCTGCTCAAGCGCACCACGTTGACGGAGTCCGAGATTGGTGAATACTCCGGTGCCGTCAAGGAGGTCCGGCCGGTCACCATTGCCACCTATCAGGTCCTGACCATGCGGCGCGGCGGGCTGTATCCGCATCTGGAGCTGTTGGATGCCAATAACTGGGGTCTGATCATCTACGACGAGGTGCACCTGCTGCCCGCGCCGATCTTCCGGATGACGGCGGATCTGCAGGCACGACGACGGCTCGGGCTAACAGCGACGCTGGTCCGGGAGGATGGCCGGGAAGGCGAGGTTTTCTCGTTGATTGGGCCTAAACGCTACGACGCCCCATGGAAGGACATCGAGGCGCAAGGCTACATCGCGCCGGCGGACTGCGTGGAGGTCCGGGTGGATCTGCCGCGTGACGAACGGATGGCCTACGCCATGGCCGACGATGCGGACAAATACCGGCTCTGCGCCACAAGCGAGACCAAGACCGCTGTGGTGGAGCGGCTGGTCAAGTCCCATCAGGGTGAGCAGCTGCTGGTGATCGGGCAGTACATCGATCAACTCGATGAAATTGCCCAACACCTTGATGCCCCCGTCATCAAGGGCGAGACAAGTGTTAAGGAACGGCAGCGGCTCTTCGGCGAGTTTCGGAAGGGGATCATCCATACCTTGGTGGTCTCCAAGGTGGCGAATTTTTCCATCGACCTGCCGGAGGCGTCCGTAGCAATTCAGGTCTCCGGCTCCTTCGGCTCCCGGCAAGAGGAGGCGCAGCGGCTTGGTCGGCTGCTTCGGCCCAAGGCGGACGGGCGGTCAGCGCGGTTCTACACCCTGGTGGCACGTGACACCCTGGATCAGGACTTTGCGGCCAAGCGCCAGCGCTTCCTGGCGGAGCAGGGCTATGCCTACCGGATTCTGGATGCGAAGGACATCGCCACGACCGGATAGGGCTGCGTGTTGACGTGGCACGCAGCCCGGCACAATCGAGCGTATGATCGGCTCAATATTTCAGTTGTTCAGCGTGCAGTTTTCGGCATGAAGTTGTTCAGCGTGAAGAACGGGCTCGGGGCAGGGAGATCATCGTGGATACGGAAGCCAATGTGGTCAGGCACTACTCGCGCGGGGATCTTCAGGAACGGCTACTCGAGGCCCTGCAGGCCGAGGGCCGCGACCCGGACCACCTGCACCAGGAGGACCTCGCCGGCGCGGATGAGTTCCACATCGGCGGCATCAAAGCCACCGAGGACCTTGCAAGCAGCGCCGGCATCCACAGCGGTTCCCGCGTGCTGGACGTGGGCAGCGGCATCGGCGGCCCGGCCCGGCATTTCGCCCATCGCTTCGGGGCAACGGTCCATGGCGTCGATCTGACCCCGGAATTCGTCCAGGTTGCCCGGTCGCTGACCGAGCTGACCGGGCTAGGCGGGCAGGTTACCTTCAGCCAGGGCAGCGCGCTGGCGCTGCCGTTTGGCGACGACGAGTTTGACGTCGCCACCATGCTGCATGTCGGGATGAACATCGACGATAAGGCTGCGCTGTTCGCCGAGGTATTCCGAGTCCTCAAGCCCGGTGGCGTCTTCGCCGTCTACGACGTGATGCGGATGAGCGACGACGAACCCACCTTCCCGCTGCCATGGTCCACGGTGCCGGCAGACTCCTTCGTCGGGACACCGTTGGAATACTCCGAGGGGATGGAAGCGGCCGGCTTTGCGGTCGACTCGGAGCGGAACCGCCGCGATTTTGGCATCGCTTTCATGGAGCGCGGACAGGCGCGGACTGCGGAAAAGGGTCCGTCGCCGCTCGGCCCGCTGCTGGTCCTGGGCCCCGATGGGCCGCCGCGGATGGCCAATCTGCTCGCAGCGTTCCGCGCCGGCGTCCTGGCCCCGGTGGAGATCTTTGCCCGCAAGCCATGATCGGTCGAGCATCCCAGCGCGTCGAGTGACGTGGCTCCGATACCGCGATCTAGTCCGCTGCCAGAACCTGCTGCAGGGCTGCCAGGGCAACCGGTAGCTCAGGCAATTCCGGGTGCCAGGCCTTCTCCCATTCCAGCGAGAACCACGGATCGGCGTTGCCCTGCGCTGCGCTCAGCGCCGTGGCCAGCTGTGCGATTTCGCGCAGCGGAACGCTGCCCTGCCCGGGCAGCCGGAGGGTGACGTCCGTCGGCGCGGAGCCTATTTGCCCGTCCTTGAACTGGCTGTAGGCATAGTATGGGGCCACATGCCGCGCCGTCTCCCGCGGGGTCTCGCCGTAACGCCAGGGGTGCAGCACGTCCCAGATGATGCCCACGCCGGACGGGCCCGGTTCCGCGTCGGCCGCAACTGCGGCCAAAACCGCGCCCGGGTCATCCACCAGCGCCAAAATGCGCGCGACATCCGCTCCCCGTGGATGCGAATCGTGCGTTTCCAGCAGCAGCCGGACTCCCAGATGCCCGGCCTCGCCCAGCACCGCCGACAGCCGCCGGGCACCTGCCGCGTCGAAGCCCGACATATCAGCCGTCGCCAAGGGATCTACGCCTGCCCCCGGGAAAACCCGCATCCCCCGCGCTCCTAAATCGGCAGCAAGCTGCAGGTTCGCACGCAGGCCGGCCAGCACCTCGTGGTCCGGTCCCGGCGCGCAGATCCTGACGTAGCTCGCCAGGGCCAGCACCTCCACCCCGGCATCCTCAAGTGCCTGCCGAAGCTCCACGCGCCCGGCTGCGGTCAACCCCAAAGGTGTGATGCCGCCGTCGTCCACCCGTAGTTCGAGCCCACGGGCCCCAAACCGCCGTGCCCACTGGATCAATTGCGTTACGGAAGCGTCAGGCGCACCCAAAGTGGAAAATGCCAACCGCATGTAACTCCTTCCGGTCTTTGCCTCAGGCGCAAACCGCCCCGCAGCCACGGTTCCAGTCTTACCGAGGGTGGACTCGTGCGCTACTTCTTAAATCCTCTCCCGACGGCGTGATATGCCTGTATCGTCGGAACGGATCATTCCGGGCGCCGGCTACCCATTTCGCCCACTTGATGAAGGACCCATGGTCAGCAATCAATCTGCCGCGTCAGAGCGCGTCCGTCCAAACATTCTCTTTGTCCTCAGCGACGATCAGGGCCCGTGGGCGTTGGGCTGTGCCGGTAGCGACGAGATCCAGACACCTGTCCTGGACGGGCTCGCCGCGCGCGGGACCCGGCTGGAAAACTTCTTCTGCGTATCCCCGGTCTGCTCGCCGGCACGTGCCAGCCTGATGACAGGCCAAATCCCCTCGCGGCACGGAGTCCACGACTATTTGACCGGCGTCGAGGTCGGTGCCAACGCGCCGGACTATCTGGCGGGGCAGCCGTTGTTCACCGATGTGCTGGCCGAGGGCGGCTATCAGTTGGGGCTCTCCGGCAAGTGGCATCTGGGCGCCAATGACGCATCCCGGCGAGGTTTTGTGCATTGGTACGGGTTAGAGGGCGGTGGAAGCCCGTACCGGCAAGCGACGATGTACCGTGACGGCAGCCGGGAGACGGTGACCGATTACCTCACTGACGTCATCACCGCTGACGCGCTGGCATTTCTTGACGGCGCGGCCCCCGGACCGGACCCGTTTTTCCTGGCCGTAAATTACACGGCGCCGCACAAGCCATGGAAGGGTCAGCATCCGCGCGAGTTCGAGGCCCTGTACGACGACTGCGCCTTCGAGAGCTGTCCGCAGGAACCGGCGCACCCCTGGCAGCCCACCGTTGACGGCATTCCGATCGGTGGCGAAGCGGACGTCCGCGCCGCCCTGGTGGGTTATTTTGCGGCCGTCAGCGCCATGGATGCGGGCATTGGCGCCCTGCTGGAGCGGTTGGAGACCTTGGGGCAGACGGAGAACACGCTGGTCATCTTTTCCTCCGACAACGGTTTCAATTGTGGCCACCATGGCATCTGGGGCAAGGGCAACGGAACGTTCCCGCAGAACATGTATGACTCCTCCGTCAAGGTCCCTGCCATCTTCACGTGGCCTGGCCATATTGCGGCCGGCAGTGTTCGCCCGGAGTTGCTCTCCGCCTACGACGTAGCGGCCACCATCCTGGAACTGGCGGGGCTGGATAAGTCGGGGTTCGAAGATGGGCCCGGACAGTCATTCGCCGGGTTGATTGCCCACGAGGCCGGGCCTGTCCGGGCCGAGGTGAGCCGCACAGCACCGGCCCGCGCCGTCGTCGTCTATGACGAATACGGCCCGGTCCGAATGATCCGCACGGCAACGTGGAAGTACGTACACAGGTATCCGCACGGCCCGCACGAGCTGTACCACCTGGGCGTGGACCCGCAGGAACGCAGCAACCTCATTCACGAGGCAAGCGCCGGGGACACTCTCGCCGACCTGCGCGCGGAACTGGCGCGCTGGTTCAGCAAGCATGCCAGTGCAGCCTTCGACGGCGCCGCCCTGCCCGTTGCCGGCGCCGGTCAATTCCAACCCCTGGGAGCCGATCCCCTCGCCGCATTCACCGCGCCTAACTGGGACGGGACGGCCGGTGACAAGCGCCCATCGAGTGCGAAATAGGTGTCGTTTAGCGGCCCCGATCGGCCCGTGTTCGGGCATTTACCACGCCGGGTGGAGCCCGGCGTGCAGGGCATGATTAACTTGGGGCACGCCCCTGTCCGCACCGCGGAATCACCGGAAGGAGAAAGCCGTGACCAGTTGCTGTAGCCCCGCGCGGGACGGTGCCGCAGCCGCCCGCTCCGCCGTCGAGCCCGGCAACACCTTGGACTCCGTCGAGTCCAGCGACACCGCATCTTTCACCTCGGCCGGCCGCGCCCCGACCCCGTGCGGCACGCCTGCCGAAACCGGAGCCCGGGACGATGTGCATCTGCCAGCTGGCGAGTTTGCGATGGGCGATCCGTTCGACGAGGGCTACGGCGGCGACGGTGAAACGCCGGTCCATCGGGTTCGCCTGACCGCCTTCAGTATCGCCGCCGCCACGGTGACCAATGCAGAGTTTGCCCGGTTCGTTTCCTCGACAGATTTCCGCACGGAATCTGAGCTCTTCGGCAGTTCAGCGGTTTTCCACCTGGCTGTCCAGGCGCCGCGGGTGGACATCCTCGGTCCGGCCGCGGGCACACCCTGGTGGCTCAACGTCCGCGGCGCAGACTGGGCGCATCCCGCGGGCCAAGGCTCCAGGTGGCAGGACATCCCGGACCATCCGGTGACCCAGGTGTCCCATAATGACGCGCTGGCCTACTGCGCCTGGGCCGGGCGCCGGCTGCCGACCGAGGCGCAGTGGGAATACGCTGCGCGCGGCGGCAGCCCCGGAAGCCGGTATCCGTGGGGCGACGACCTGGTCCCGACCGGACCTGGAGGACAGCCGGAGCACCACTGCAATATCTGGCAGGGCACATTCCCCACCGAGAACACGCTCGACGACGGATACCTCACCACCGCTCCGGTCTACAGCTACTCCCCGAACGGCTTCGGACTGTACCAAACCAGCGGCAATGTCTGGGAATGGTGCCACGACTGGTTCCTGCCCAAGTACTACAGGACCTGCGCTACGGCGGGAACCATCGCAAACCCACAGGGACCAACGATCGGACGCGGACGAGTGATGCGCGGCGGCTCGTACCTGTGCCACGAGTCCTACTGCAACCGATACCGGTTGGCCGCCCGCAGTTCCAATACGCCGGACTCCGCCAGCGGGAACTGCGGCTTCCGGACCGCGGCAGTGGAACCGGTCCAGGCCCTGCCCTGACACGGCCAAGCGAATGGCTGCACGGTGAATGCTGATCAGCTGGGGGCGGACCGATTTTGACGGGCGATGTGCTCTGTTCCCCAACGACGGATGGCCGCTTGCGCGGCGCCGAGACTGCCGGCGTGTTCGGAATATGAGGTGACGCGGATTTCGCACGCGGGCAATCCGACCGCTGCCCTACGCGAATGCAACTGCGCCGCGGCTGCGGCGAGGAATGGTTCTCCCAGCTGGACCAGGTCACCGGTCAGAACGATGCTCTGTGGATCCAGCAGCATGGCCGCGGCTGCCAGTGCTTGGCCCAGCACGCCGCCGAGTTGGGTCGCCAGCCGGACGGCCGTGGCGTCCGGCGCGCCGATGGCGCTACTGAGTGCGGCTATCGACGCCGTGCCGAGCCCGGCTTCGCACGCAACGCGCAAAACGGCACCGGTACCCAATACGCTTTCAAGGCACCCGATGGCCCCGCACCAGCACTGCGGCCCTGCCGGATCGACGCAGATGTGCCCTAGTTCGCCGGCAGCTCCGAAAGTTCCCCGATAGATCCGACCGTCCAGCAGAATCCCACTGCTGATCCCTGCCGAGAGCATGACATACAGCAAAGTTCCGGTTGTTGTCTGCTCCCCCTCAGCGGCCAGCTCGGTAACGGCTGCCATTCGGATATTGTTGTCCCAGATGACCGGTGACCGGAAGAGGGCCCGTAAGGGCTCCAGTGAAAGACCCTCGGGATCAGCTTGGACAGCGGCATCGGGACGTTCGGTCTGGGCACTGTCATGACGGGTCGCAATGCCGACGCCGACGCCCAGCACAGCCGCCCGGTTTAGCCTGCCCTGCTGCAGCAGGTCTGCCAAGAACTCCACGGCGGTGGAGAGCCGCACTCCCGGGGATGCGTCGCTGGATACTGTCACGGAAAATTGATCCACCGGCCTACCGTCAAGAGCGACCACTGTCACACTGGTCCGGGATCGCCCCAGTTCGATGCCCACAGCCGCTCCTAGATCAGCCTTAATGGACAACCGCTGGGTGGGGCGGCCGTTGCGCCCCGTCCCGTACTCCGCCTTCCCGCTGGTTTCCAGGACCCCGTTTCCCAATAGCTTCCCAACTATTTGGGACAGCGTGGTACGGGAAACACCCAGTTGCTGTTGGAGCTCGCTGCGGGTGGCAGGCCCGTGGGTGAAGAGGAACTCCAGCATGAGGCGCTCAGCGGGGCTGGTGCCGGGGTCTGGTGAAATCGAAGTCATCTCTTGATACTAACGTCAACCCCATTTATGTAAATCATGTTGACGTAAGTCACGTTTCCCCCTAAATTTGTTCCATGGTCAGTCAACGAACCCCAGCACGGACAATTGAGCGAGCAGGAACGCCAGCCGTTGGGAAACGGAAGAAACCAGCCATCAAGCTGACAAAGAAGAGCATGCTGGCGCTGAATGTGGTGTCCGTTGCGGCTGGAATCGGCCTATGGGCTCTGGTATCGGCGATTGGTATCCAAGGACTCCCCGGACCCGCCCAAGTGCTGGCTCAGGGGATCGAACTGGCTCGCAACGGAACCCTGGCTGATGACGTGGGTGCCAGCCTGGCCCGGGTCCTGACCGGCTTCCTGCTGGGCAGCCTGCTGGCGATCCCGGTGGGCTTCCTGATGGGCTGGTACAGCATTGCGCGCGGCATCGTCGAACCGTACATCCAGTTCTTCCGCACGGTTCCGCCGCTGGCCATCATTCCGCTGGCCATCGTGACGATGGGAATAGGCGAGGTCCCCAAGATCTTCGTTATCTTCCTGGCAGCCTTCCTCTCCTGCGTCATCTCCACGTTCCAAGGGGTCGTCGGAGTTGAGAAAACGCTGATCAACGCCGCGCGGGTCCTGGGTGCCGGCAGTCTCACGGTTTTCCTGCGCGTGGTGGTCCCGGCCTCCTCACCCTTCATTCTGGTCGGCATGCGCATTGGGCTGGGCGCTGCCTGGGCCACCCTCGTCGCCGCGGAATTGATAGCGGCGCCCAACGGCCTGGGCTACCGCATGCAGCAAGCGCAGTTGTTTTATGACCTGCCGACTATTTTCGTCAGCCTGATCAGCATTGGAGTGCTAGGGCTGATCATGGACCGCATACTGCTGCTGGCTGAAGCACGTCTCACCCGCTGGCAGGAACGCCGCTAGCCGGCAGGAAAGGATCCTCATGTCCGCAACAGCAGCACCCACCAGCCCACAGACCGGGGAAGATCTGTCCATGATCCGATTCGCTGACGTCAGGCACGATTTTGAACTCGGTAAGGAAACCTTCACTGCCCTTGGCGGGGTGAGCCTGGACATCGCCGACGGCGAGTTCGTCACCGTGGTTGGCCCTTCCGGCTGCGGTAAATCCACCCTGCTCAACGTCGCCGCCGGGCTCCTGGAGCCCACCGGCGGTGAGGTTCTCGTTGACCGGCGCCGGGTGGAGGGACCCAGCCCGCGCACCGGCGTGATTTTCCAGCAGTATGCCCTCTTCCCGTGGCTGACCGTGCGAAAGAATGTCGAGTTCGGGCTCGAGCTGAAGAAGGTACCGGCAGCGCAACGGCGAACCATTGTTGACCACTATCTAGGGCTGGTGGGGCTGAGCGACTTCGCGCAGGCGCTGCCCAAAGAGCTTTCCGGCGGCATGAAGCAGCGATGCGCCATCGCCCGCGCCTACGCTGTCAATCCGGAGATCCTGCTGATGGATGAACCCTTTGGCGCATTGGATGCGCTTACCAGGGTCCACATGCAGGAGCAGCTCATGGATACCTGGCTGAAGGAACGCCGAACGGTCATGTTCGTCACCCACGACGTCGACGAGGCAGTCTTCCTGGCCTCCCGCGTCATCATTATGGCGGCCAGGCCAGGACGGATCTATCAGACCGTTACCGTGGACCTGCCGTATCCCCGCACCGAGGAACTGCGGCTTTCCCCCGAATTCGCGCAGCTGCGCGCCAAAGTCTGGGAAGCCGTCTACCACCAGCCTGGCGCCAGAGGCGCCGACGAATAGTTTCGTTCCGCCAGCGGCGCCGACGAATAACCAGCACAGCAATTCACCCTGACCACCGCAACAAGGAGTACCTCATGAGAGCGAACCTTTCCCGCCGTTCATTCGCGCAGCTGGCGTTCGGCGCCGCCGCAACCGCAGCGCTGGCAGGCTGCTCCAAGGCCGATCCCACCCCTGATGCCGGCGGCAAGCGCTCCGTGAGTGAGATCAAGGTCGGCTACATCGCGGACTACAACGGAGCCGGCCTGATGGCCGTCGCTGATCAGGAAAAGCTCTGGGAGAAGAACGGCTTGAAGCCGGCGTACATTCCGTTTACGAATGGGCCGCTGTCCATCCAGGCGCTGGGCACAGGCAACGTCGATGTCGCCTACATCGGTTCCGGTGCGCTCTGGCTGCCGGCATCCGGCAAGGCGGAGATCTGGGCAGTTAACTCTGTCTCCAACGCGGACAGGGTAATTGCGCAGAGCGGTTTCAATTCTCTGCAGGATCTCAAAGGCAGGAAGGTCGGCGTTCCGGCCGGTACATCCGGAGACCAGCTGCTGGGATTGGCGCTGAAAAAGGCAGGACTGAGTAAGTCCGACTTCGACATTGTTTCGATGGATCCCAGCACCGTTGTTTCCGCTTTCGCCGCCGGCCAGATCGATGGCGCCGCCATCTGGTATCCGCTGATTGACACCCTTAAACAGCGCAAACCGGATCTGAAGGAACTCGTCAAAAACGAAGATTTCATCGACGAATTCACCTTCCCCAGCACGTTCGTTGCACAGAGCGGACGGGCAGCCAAGGATGCGGATCTGGCGCAGAGCTTTCTATCCGTGATTAAGGCCGCCAATGATTACCGGCATGAGAACCAGGACAAGACCATCACGGCGACGGCTGCCTTCCTCAAGCTCAAACCCGAAAATGTGAAGGCCCAAGCCGGCGTCGCCAAGCTCTTCACCTCAGCGGAGCTTGAGGACCTGACCAAAAATGGCACGGTCGACAAGTGGTTCAAGGCCCTCGAGGAACAGTTCAAGACCGACGGTAAGATCCCCGAAGTCAAGGATCCCAAGTCCTTCTACACCGCGGACGCCTACGTCGCAGCACCGAAGGGCTAAGCCGACCCATGCAGAACACACCTCTCACCGCCAGCCAGACGCCCGGGAAACCACGCAACATTCTTTTTTTGATGACGGATCAGCAACGGACCGATACCCTTGGCTGTTACGGAAATACCACCAGCCACACGCCCCACCTCGACGCTCTGGCTGCACGTGGAACAACGTTCGACCGCGCCTACACCCCCACTGCCATCTGCACTCCCGCCCGCGCCAGCCTGCTGACCGGTCTGCAGCCCTTCGAACATGGGTTGCTGGCCAATTACGAATGGAATTCCGGCCACCGCGAAGAACTGCCCGACGGCAGCCCCACGTTCTCCGCGGCCCTGGCCGAGCAGGGGTACCGGCTGGGGCATGTCGGGAAATGGCACGTGGGGCGGCACCGCGGCCCTGAGTTCTACGGCTTCGAGGGTGTGCACCTGCCCGGAGCGCTGAATGTCTTCGATGACCCGGGCTACACGCGCTGGCTTACCGTCAACGGTTTCCCTCAGTTCCATATCTCAGACCCGATCTACACCACTCGTGCTGATGGCAGCCAAGGCCACTTAATCGCGGGGGTAACGGACCAGCCGACGGAGGCAACGTTTGAGGCCTATCTGGCGGATCAGACCATCGCCAAGCTCCGGGAGTTCGCCGTCGGCCGTTCCGGCACGCAGACTGAAGGCACGCAGACTCCAGGCGTGGACCCTGCCGGCGGGGACCCTGCCGAGCCGTTTTTCCTGTCCTGCCATATCTTTGGACCGCACCTGCCATACCTCATTCCACGCCAGTGGTACGACTTAGTTGACCCGTCCGCCGTCGAGCTCCCCGGTTCTTTCGCGGAGACCTTCAACGGCAAACCTCTGGTTCAGCAGACTTACGCAGACTACTGGTCGACGGATTGTTTCAGTGTGGAGCAATGGAAAAAGATCACGGCGGTCTATTGGGGTTACGTGGCGATGATCGACCACCAGATCGGCAGAATTTTGGCGGTGCTCGATGAACTCGGGCTCACAGACTCCACCGCCGTCATGTTCACGGCCGATCACGGCGAGTTCACCGGCGCGCACCGGCTCAACGACAAAGGCCCCGCCATGTATGAGGACATTTACCGTATTCCTGCCATTGTGGCCGTGCCTGGTGAGGTTCCTGCCATTGTGGCCGTGCCTGGTGAGGCCGGAAGGCATAATGACGACTTCGTCTCGCTGATCGACTTCACCGCTACCTTCATCGACATCGCCGGCGGCGATGTCAGCGGTATCCGTGGTTCAAGCCTGCTCCCCCTCGCCGCGGGGACCACTCCGGCCGGTTGGCGGCAGGACATCCTGTGCGAATTCCATGGACACCACTTCCCGTACGCCCAGCGGATGCTCCGTGATCGCGATTTCAAGTACATCGCAAACCCGGAGGGGCTCGACGAGTTCTATGATCTGCACGCGGACCCGGATGAGCTGAACAACGTCATCAACGTCCCGGCCTACCGGGACAATGTCCGTTCGCTGCGCCGCAATATGTACCGGCAATTAATCGCTCGCGGGGACAAATTCGCCCAATGGCTCGCCTTCGCCGGAGACATTCCGGAAAGCGAGCGGATCCGGCCCGTTACCGCTGTGGAACGGTTCATTACCTGAGGCACGACGACGGCGGGCAGTCTGTTGACGGGCCAAATGCGGATTAGGTCTTTATTCCTCGCATCCGGACCACGTTAAGTTAGCTGCATCACAGGCGGGCGACCGACAGCTCCGAACCCCAAAAGACCCGGAAACGACGATGGGACTCTCCATGGACAGCCAACTTTCACGACGATCATTACTCAAGGGAGCCGGCGCGCTCTCCCTGGCAGCCGCGATCGGTGCGGTATTCACGCCGATGGCCAATGCTGCGGCCACGGCATCCCCCGCTGACTTGGAAGCCCTTCGGCAGCGGTGGGTTGACCAGCTGACCGGGCGCACGGAGATAGTCGCCGGCGACGCCGACTTCACCACGGCCATTGCCGGGTTGGACAAGACCGTGCAGGCCTCCGTTTCCCTGCTGGTGCCCGGCGCCGGTACGCGCACCCAGGTCTTCAGCGACACTAGCTTTACTGTGGACGCGCAAATAGTCACCGTCTACAAGCGGCTGGCACAGATGGCGACGGCCTGGGCCACCCCGGGTTCGGGGTTCAAGGATGATACTGCGTTGCTGCAGAACATCCTGGACGGGCTGCGGGACAGCCACCGTCTGGTCTACAACGCCGGCCAGGCCGAGTTCGGCAACTGGTGGTCCTGGGAGATCGGCACGCCCAAGTCCCTCACCGACGCCATGTCGATAGTCCGCGACCACCTGACCGACGCTGAGATCGCGGACTACTGCGCCGCCGTCGACCACTTCGTTCCGGACCCCACGATGCAGTTTCCGGACAGTCGGGGCAAGATTCTCTCCGAGGGCGCGAACCGGGTGGACATCTGCCAGGGCATCATTATCCGTTCCATCGTGGGCGGGGACACGGTCAGGCTCGCCGCAGCCATCGCCGCGCTGGTGCCGGTCTGGCAGTTCGTCACCAGCGGCAATGGCTTCTTCCGGGACGGCTCATTCATTCAACACTCCACCATCGCTTACACCGGCACCTACGGCGTGGTATTGCTGGGCGGGCTGGCGAAGCTGTTCTCCCTGCTGGGCGGGTCAACCTATGCGGTGACCGACCCGAGCCGGCAGATCCTCTTCGACCGGGTGGAAGCATCCTTCGCCCCGCTGGTCTATAACGGCCAGATGATGGACGCAGTACGCGGACGGGCCATTTCACGCCAGACCGAGGGCGGCCACGACGACGGCACCGTCACCATCGAGGCAATCCTCTGGCTGGCGCGCGCGGTGGATCCCGCCACGGCGGCTCGTTGGCAGTCCATCTGCCTGGGCTGGATCCAGCGCAACACCTACAGCTCCCCGCTCGCAGGACCCAGCATTGCGCGCACGGCTTTGGTCAAGCAACTGCTCGGGTCCAAAGTCACGGCGGCACCGGAACCGGTGGGGCACACATTTTTCCCGGCGATGGACCGGGCCGTGCACCGCGGCAATGGCTGGGCAGCCTCATTGGGCCTGTCCAGCCGCCGGATGACCTGGTATGAGTGCGGCAACGGCGAGAACAACACCGGCTACCACACCGGGGACGGCATGACCTATGTCTACGGACCGGAGGGAGGAGAGTTCGACGACGCGTTCTGGCCCACCGCCAACCTCAAGCGGCTGCCCGGTACCACCGTGGATGCCACCACTCTCCCACCGAAGGTGGAGGGAGAGTGGGGTGCCAAGACACCGCAGAACGAGTGGACCGGCGGCGTGACCGGAGCCGGGTACGGCGCCGTGGGACAGCACATGATCGCGCCCGGCGGCACCGGGTTGAGTGCGCGGAAATCCTGGTTCTTCAGCCATGAATTCATTGTGGCTCTAGGCTCTGACATTTCCACCGGCAGTTCCGCCAAGGTGGAATCCATCATGGAGCACCGCAACCTTGGCGCCACGGGCACCAACGCGCTGCTCATTGACGGCAAACCCGCCGGCACCGTGGCGGGTACTGCGGAAACCCACGCGGGAGCAAAGTGGGCCCATCTGGAAGGTGTTGGTGGCTACCTCTTCCTGGACGAGGCGCCGGTCCAGGCCCTGCGGGAGAGCCGCTCGGGCAGCTGGAAGGACATCAACGCAAATGGCACGGCGCAGCAGCTAACCCGCAACTACGTCACGCTGTACAAAGACCACGGAACCAATCCCCGCGGCGCCAGCTACGCCTATGTCCTGCTGCCCGGGGCCACTGCAGTCGAAACCGCAGCGGCATCGCGGCAGAGCGTGGGCAGCATATTGCGCAATGATGCCGCAGCGCAGGGCATCAAGTTCAGGAATACTACGGCAGCGAACTTCTGGTCGGCCGCCACGGTGGGGAACATAACGGCCGCCGGCCCGGCCTCCGTGCTGGCTTGGGAGACCCCGGGCGTGCTCAAGATGGCCGTTTCCGATCCCACCCAGACTGCGGAGAACGTCACGCTAACCATCAGCGGCACCAGGTTCCGGCAGGTCAAGTCGGCGACTGAGGTGACGCTGACCCGCAACTCCAACGGCACGCTTACGCTGGTCATTCCGACGGCGGGCCTGGCTGGTCAGTCCGTGGAGCTGCAGCTGTGTCCCTGAGGCTGTTCGACTGGACAATAGTTATTCGACAGACCCCCTGCACGGTGTCATTGCCCATTTGGCTCAGCCGGCATCGATGACATCAGTGCCAGCGGAAGACGTCCTGGTTCAGCGCATCAGCGGCCCACGGCGTCTCCCGTTGCCACGGCAGCACTCGCGAAGTTCCACGCCACTGCAGCTGCGCGCCATCGTCTGTCCAGCACAACGCGAGGTCCACCGCAGTCCGCGCCAGCGTATCGGCTTCCGCACCCAGGCAAACCAGCCAGGCAATGTGCACGGTATTGGCGGGCAGCGGGCCAAATTCCAGCTGTGGCAGCGCACTGTGCTCCCCTAACGCGGTGCCGGAGCCGGCCCTGCATTGCCCGTGCACTGCCACCGCACGGTGCACGGTGCGCTCGGGAGCGGCGTCGGTCAAGTCTGTGCGATAAAGGGCGACGGCGGAAGCCAGTCGGGCGGGGAGGCCGCCGGGCGCCGTTCGCCGCCAGCCGGTGACACGGGCCGCCGCCGGGCTTGCGGCGGCTTCGTTCATGGCAGGCCGTTCCGCCCAAACCGCCGTCTCCACTGGCATGTCCGAGGAAATGGCATAGCCGGAAAGCACGGGTTCGCACCCGATAACACCCGTGAGCCTGGCTATCCGCACTTCGATGCGGACGCCCTCGCTCCGGGAACCGGGCCGCTGCCGGTCGGCGTCCTCGTCCAGCACTGTGGTGGCATAGTTAGCTACCACGTCTCGCCCGCCAGCATCGAGGGCGAACGTGCTGGAGCCGCCGTCATACCGCGCCACGCCCCCACGCAGGCCGCGGTGCCTGCTGGTACCGTTGCCCGCCTTGAGGTAGATATCGTTATCCCGCAGCAGCCTGCCGTCAAGTCCGGGCTCAAGCACCGGCACGGTGGCTGTGGAATAGGCGAGCCGCCGGTACAAGCCGTCGTCACGCTGTGGATGCCCGTCGGAGCCAAAGTTCAGCGCCCGCACCACTCCGTCCGCCATGGAACCGCAGACATGCCACCGCGGGCCGGCCAGCACCACGGAGGTGTTGCCCATTTCCACCGGCAGCGGTTCCTCCGCCGCCGTCCATGCAGGATGGTCCGCAGGCAACAGCAAACCCAGGAACCCCTTGCTGGCCCAGTGCGGTGAGCCAGGGGCGTTGTACGACTGCAAAATGCTGGCGTGGCTGCCATGCCAGCCCAAGCTCAACACACCGTCGGCCGCCGCACCGCGGTCCAAGAAATGACGCAGCACGCCGCTGGCCAGCCTGCGGGTACGCCCCGGAGACACCGTGGTGATCCCCTCCAGTTGCGCCATCCAAAACGGCGCAACCACGCCCCATCGATAGGTCAGCGAGCGCCCCTGCAGCAGCGGGCTGCCATCGGCCCCGAAGAGGTGCTGATAGCCCTGGACAAAGTCAGCCAACCGGGACCGGTATAGCCGGCGCCTGCCTTCGCTCTCGCTTGCACTGTGCAGATTGCCCCGGAGCAGATCCAAAATGACGAACGGATAGAGCTGGAAGGTCCATGCGTTGTAGTGGTCAAACCGGCGCCCGGCTCCGTCCGAATACCAGCCGTCGCCCACGTACCAGTCCTCGATCCGGGCCAGCGCCGCCTCAATCTCGAAGGCATTGTGCGGGTATCCGGTGGCCGCCAGGAAAGCCTGGATGGTTGCCGAGAACATAACGTGGTTGTTATCAGCACCGTAGGATCCACGGCTGCCGCCAAGCCAGGTCGCGATGTTGTCCCGCACCCGCTGCGGCAGTGCGTCCCAGAGCCACGGCCGGCTGAAATGGAGCCCCAGAACGATGGCCGTCGCCTCGACGGTAGGCTGCCCGTGATCCATCAGTGCCGGCCAGCGCTCGTCGGAGTCGGGAGCGGTTCCGGCATCCAGCGCCAAAATGTACCATTCAACAATTCCGACGGCGCGGTCCCCGGCACTGCGGGGTTCCGCGGTGGGGGGTGCGGCAGTATTGCCGCCGGGCTGGTCACCCTGGTTACCCGCCAGGCGCAGCGCTGCCAGCAAGAACGTGCGCGCAAACCCTTCGAGCTGGTCCGTCGCTTCCTGCGCCGCGCTACCCGAAGGGCCGGCAGAGGGAAAACCCACCTTGGCGTGCCGAGGGGAGGAAAAGCGCCGGGCCGCGGTGAGCAGGGAATCCGCCACGGCTTCCCAGTGCGTCCTAGTCAAACCGGTGAAAGCGGATTGTCCGGTGTCCAGCGGGGAATATGAGTCCATGAGGTATGCTTCGCTTCCCGCCCGCGGCCAGTTAGTCAGTCAGCGCCGAGGCTCCGGCCGGCATGATTGCGGGCCAGCCGGCCAGTGCCACGGCACCGCCGTCCGCCGCCGATTCGTACGCAGCCAGCACCACCTCCACAATGTGCCGGGCATGGGCCAGGCTGACAGCCGACGTCCCCCCTGCCACCCCTTTGGCAAAGTCCTGCAGTTGCAGCGTAAATCCGGCCTGAATATCTCCCGGGCCGGATTCATGCAGTACCGTAGTCTCCCCATCCCGCCGCAGATACGTTCCCCTGCGCGGGTCCGCCGTGATCACGCCGCGTTCGCACACGACCGTCAACTCATCGACGTTCCGCGGCATGTCCGACACTATCGAAATGGACACCGCCACCTCGTTGGTCAGACTCAGCTCCATGGTTCCGTCCGTTTCCACCGGAGCGCCGAACCGGTTCACAGTCGTGGCCCGGACGGATGCCACAGGTGCTCCGCCGAACCAAAGGGAACGATCCAAGCAGTGACCGCCGATGTTAATGAATGCCCCGCCCCCGGACATCGCGCTGTCAAAAAACCATGCAGAGCGGCGTCCGGGCCGGTAGTCGGTGCTGCGGAAGTCATGAATCATCTGCACTGCACCCAGTTCCCCGGTGGCCAGCGCCCGTTCCACCGCAATTTTTTCGGGCAGGAAATGCTGGATTTGCCCCACCACCAGCTTCACTCCGGCAGCAATGCAGGCTGCCGCCATTTCGTCGCAGTCCGCCAATGTCGTGGCCATCGGCTTTTCCACGAGTACGTCCACACCAGCCTCCGCCGCGGCCAGCACCATGTCCTTATGCAGTCCATGCGGGGTATTCACTATCACCGCATCCACCCGGCCGCTGTCCAACAGGGCGCGGTAATTGGTGAAGACCGCCGCCCCGTACGGATCCGCCACGGCGGATGCGGTTCCGGGAAGCAGATCGCAGACGGCTGTCAGCTCCATTCCGGCTATCTGGGCCGCTGCCACCGCGTGAAATGAGGCCACGGCTCCGGCCCCAATAATTCCTATCCGCATGATATTCCTTCTGTTATCGCCAGCTCGGCACGGGTGCCCACGGCCGCTAGACGCGCCCCGCAGGATTCCCTGATGACAATTCGTGGGCGCAACCGGATCTGGTGCAGAGGGCATTCCGCACCCTCGCTCAGCCTGCGCAGCAGCACCTCGGCAGCCAGCCGGCCGACGCGGTGCTTCGGCGGGGCGATAGCCGTCAGCGGAACTTCGGCCAGGTCGGCCAGCTCGTCGTCGTAGGAAACCAGGGCCAGGTCTTCCGGCACGCGCAGTCCCGCACGGCGTGCCGCGGACTCCAGCAGCGTGGCCTCGCGGTCCCCAAAGACCAGTGCCGCGGTGGCGCCCGTGGCCTGCAGCTGCTCCAGCAGGCCTGCGGCCGCGCCGTTCTCCCATTCGGATTTGGTGGCACTGATATGCAGAGGCGCAAAGCCCAGATCCTGGGCCGCACGCAGATAACCGGCGACGACGGCGGCTTCCGTCGGGTTGGAACTGCGGGTCAGTAGGCCCACACTTGGGTGACCGAGCCGGTGAAGGTGCGCAACGCCGTCGTACGCTCCGCCCTGATGGTCCGAGCACACGTACTCGGTCCGGTCCGCCGGTCCAAGGTCCGTCAAGCTGCGTTCCAGCAGCACCACAGGCACGTCCAGACCCATCAGATGTGCCACCCGGGCATGCGGATCTTCAATACCAATCAGGGTGGGCACCAGGATCAGCCCGTCCACACCAGCGTCAATAAGGAACTCAATGCAGCCGTCCTCGCGCGCCGCTTCGTAGTTGTAGGTGGACAACTGCAGTCCCACCCCGGCGGCGGACAGTGCCGATTCGATGCCCTGCAGCACGCGCGGGTAGTACAGCCGTGTGTCCGGCAGCAACACTCCCACGGTGTACCGGGCGCGGCGGCGGGGCTCACGGCGCTCAGCCACAAAGCTCCCCGCGCCTTGACGCCGCACCACCAGCTCCTGCTGGACGAGTTCATCAAAGGCACGGCGCACAGTGGTCAAAGATAATCCGGTCTCCTCCGCCAGCTGCGCCTCTGTGGGCAACTTGGTGCCCACCGACCAGCTGCCGGCCAGGATCCCGCGCCGCAGCTCATCCGCGAGCTGCTGGAATTTCAGGTCCCGGGAATCGGTATTCCGGACGCGGTCGGATGCACGTGCTGCCATCAGGTCCTCCCTCGTCCACTAGTTCTGCCGCTCGGCCTGTCCGGATCATTGTGACCCGGAATTAAGAGAGTAATAAAGGAGTACCCGTGCAACATTTGGCAATTCCAATTCTGCTGCCCCACTCCAGGCGGCCAAGCTATGGGCAAAAGAGGAGCGGGACAGCTTCGCAACGAGTTCGATCTTTCTTCAGTACTCATTGAATCCTATCTTTCGCGGCTGTGATAGTCGTCTCACTGGGCCGTATGCCGCGGCTCTAAAAGATCAAGAGGTGATTTGTATGGGCGCAGCAGCCCGCTACATCCGGCCCATGGCCATACTCGCCGGCGCGGTGCTGGCGCTCTCCGCCTGCGGAGGCGGAGCAGGCACTGCAGGCGCAGGCGCAGATTCCACCACCGGCGGTTCGCTGACCTACTGGTCCATGTGGAAGGAAGGTGAACCACAGCAGAAGGTCATTGCCAAGGCCGTCGCGGACTTCACTGCCCAGACCGGCACCGAGGTCAAGGTGCAGTGGCAGGGCCGGTCCAACACTGAAAAACTGGTGCCCGCTCTGAACACCAACAACGTTCCGGACCTGGTGGACGGCCCCTACGCCAAGCTGGCGCCCGTACTGGGCAACACCGGCCAGGCCGCCCCGCTCACCAAGGCCTACGACACCACCGTGGACGGCAAAAAGGTTGCCGAGCTCATTCCAGCCAAATATCTGGCCACGTCCAACATTAAAGACAAGGACGGCAAGCCGTGGATGCTGCCGTACAGCCTGAGCTCCGACGGAATCTGGTTCGATGCAGCTACCCACCCGGAGCTGGCTGCCAGTCCGCCAAAAACCTGGGATGATTTCACCTCCGTACTGGACAAGCTCAAGGCCAACGGTGAGACTCCGCTGGCCGCCGACGGGGACATTGCCGGGTACAACTCGCTGTGGTTTACCACCGCACTGATCCGTGCGGAAGGCCCCGGCTCCTTCTACAAGCTGGCCTCGGACAAATCCGGTGCCGGCTGGGACAGCCCGGCCGTACTGGCCGCAGCCAAGCGGGTGGAGAAGATTGTCAATGGCGGCTACCTGATCAACGGCTATGCCGCCAGCAAGTGGCCGGCGCAGCAACAACTGTGGGCCAGCGGCAAAGCCGCGTTAATGCTAAACGGTTCCTGGACACCGACCGAAACCGCCACCTACGCCAGCCCCGGCTTCCAGTACGCCTCCTTCCCCTTCCCTACCATCGACGGCAAGTCCACGTCACAGCGGGCTGACTTCGTAGGGTTCGCAGTGCCGGCCAAAGCCAAGAACCAGAACAAGGCACAGCAGCTTGCCACGTTCCTCCTGGGCAAGAAGTACCAGGATGCGTATGGCACCGATGCCAAGGTGCTTCCCATTCGTGCGGATGCTGCCATCTCCCCCGAGATGGCGTCCGTCAAGAAGGCCTTGGACGCAGCTCCTTCCGTTTACCTGCAGAACGACGGCGTGACCTACCCCGGCTTTGTGGAGAAGGTGTTCTGGCCCAAGGATGACCAGCTCTTTCTGGGCAAGACCTCCGCGGACGACTTTGTCAAGCAGATGAAGGACGCCCAGATCCAGTACTGGAAGGACAACGGCTGATGTCCGAGGTGGATGCCAACGCGGCAGTGGATACAGTGCTGCTGGCGGACGGGGCGAAGCCGGCCAAGGCGGCCAGACGTGAAGCCGGCAGCAGCATTGACCGTCAGCGTAAGAAGCTGCTGATCCCGTTCGTCGGTCCGGCCTTCATCCTCTACACCATTCTGTTTGTGGTTCCGTCCCTCGCAGCAGTGTGGATCAGCTTTCACAGCTGGTCGGGTTCGGGCCCGATGGAATTTGTTGGCGGGGAGAACTACGTCAGGGTTTTCAAAGACCCGCTGTTCCTGAAGTCCTTCGGCAATACGTTGCTGCTGCTGTTTGTGGTGGGCATCGCCATCTTTGTGCTGGCCTTCGCCATGTCGCTGGTGCTGCGGGACATGGCGGGCCGCAAGATAGTCCGTTCGGTGATCTTCTTCCCGCACCTGATCAACGCCCTCGTCTTCGGCGTGCTGGCCGGGTTTATCTTCAACCCCGGCGGAATTGTCAACACGCTGCTGGGACCCCTGGGCGTCAAGGAACCGCCGGCATGGCTGGCGCAGGAGAACATCTTCCCGCTGATCATGGTGACGCTGGTGGCCACCACCACCGGTTACTACACCACCATCCTGATGGCAGGGGTGGACCGGATTCCGCCTTACTACTACGAGGATTGCGCCCTGGCCGGCGCAACCGCCTTCCAGCGTCTGCGCTACGTGATCCTGCCGTTGACCTGGGATGTGTTTGGTACGTGTGCGGTGCTGTGGACCATCTCCTCGGTGAAGATCTTTGAAATCATCTGGGTCTTTGGCGGCAGCAGCGGAGCGGGCATTCCGCCCACCCAAAGCTGGACCACGGCCGTGTACACGTACGTCACCGCATTTTCCGGCCAGTCGACGCCGTCCTACGGGGCTGCGACGGCATCGGCAGTGATTTCACTGGCCCTGGTTTCCGTCCTGGTAGTGGTGCTGCGCCGCGCAATGCGCCGCGACGCCGTCGAATTTTAGGAGCAGCCATGTCTACTCTGAACAAACCCGCCTCCCGTACAACAATGCGCCGCAGTGCCAAGACTGCGGCCACCGGAGAATCGGGACCACCGAAGCGCCCGCGGAAAAGTGCCAGCGGCACCGCCAGCAGCCCTGCCCTGCGCGCGGACCGCAGTCCGCTGCGAACCGTCGGCATAGTGGTGCTCTGGCTGATCGTGGCCCTGAGCATTGTGATGCTGTTGTGGATGCTGATGCAGGCCTTCCGGGACACCCGCTCCATTCTCAGCGATCCGTGGGGACTGCCAACGTCACTGGCACCGGATAACTTCGTCCGCGCCTGGACGGTGGGCGACTTCGCCACCGCCACCTTCAACAGCGTCATCACCACAGGGGTGTCGTCCCTGCTTACCGTGGCGCTGGCAGCTCCCGCAGCTTACTACCTCAGCCGGGTGGCGGGACGCTTCACGCAGGGGTTGACCATGTACTTCATTCTGGGTCTTGGCATCCCGGCGCAGGTGATCCTGATTCCGCTGTTCGTGATGCTGAACCAGGTGTACCTGACGGACAGCCTGATCGGATTGAACCTGGTGTACATAGGCGTCTCGATGCCGTTCACCGTGTTCCTGCTGACGGCCTTTTTCCGTTCGCTGCCGCTGGAAATGGAGGAGGCGGCCGCGCTGGATGGTGCTTCGGCACTGCGGACGTTTGTGCGGATCACGTTGCCGCTGGCCAAGGGCGGCATCCTCACCGCGTTTGTGCTGGAGGTGATTTCGCATTGGAACGAGACTTTGCTGGCCCTGACGCTGATCCAGTCCACCGAAAAGTACACCCTGCCGGTAGCGCTGATCTCTTTCGTGCAGCAGCAAACCTACTCCGGGGCAGACTGGGGTGGTCTCTTTGCGGGACTGTGCATTGTGGTCCTGCCGATGCTGATTATCTACATTTGGCTGGGCCGGCGCCTCACCGAGGGCCTGACCCTGGGGATGGGCAAGTGACGCTGGGCTGGCGGGGAACGGCATCTCCTGGTCTCCGTCGGCCCAGCGTGCTGTTTATTATCTCCGACCAGTTCCGGGCCATGTGCCTGGAACCGGACGGGGATCCCGTGCGGACACCAGCCCTGGATGCGCTCGCGGCCCAGTCCGCCGTGCTGACCAACGCGGTCAGCAACTACCCCGTCTGCAGCCCACACCGGGCCATGCTGGTGACCGGACAGCCGCCGCACGAAAACCACGTTCCGTACAACGTTAATTCCGGGACCGCCCCCGAGGTGGGGCTGCGCCCCGGGGCGCCCAGCTGGGCGCAGGTGCTGCGGGACGGCGGCTACCGCACGGGGTATATCGGCAAGTGGCACCTTGAGGCGCCGACGGCCGCGGACGCCATTCATGGCCGGGGTCCGCTGGAGGACGGCAGGTACTGGGACGCCTACTCGCCGCCCAGCCACCGCTTTGGCTTCGAGTTCTGGCATTCGTACGGCTGCAATGACCAGCACCTGACCCCGCATTACTGGGTGGGGAACGCGCCGCGGGAGCGGCGGACCAACATCAACCGGTGGTCCGCTGCGCACGAAACGGACGTGGCGCTGGAATTCCTGGCCGGGGCCAGGGCCGGGGCGGCCCCCTTCGCCCTGGCCGTTTCCTTCAATCCACCGCACCAGCCGTTCGATGAACTGCCGCCCAGCTACGCCACGGACTATGCGGACCTGCCGGCCGAACAGCTGCTGAACCGGCCCAACGTGGACCTCGCCTCCTCCATTGGCCGGGAGGCTGCCGCCATTGCCCCGCTGTATTACGCAGCAGTGACGGCCATCGACGAACAGGTGGGCAGGCTGCTGGATGCGTTGGCGGAACTGGATCTGGCCCGAGACACCATAGTGGTCTTCACCTCAGACCACGGCCAGCAGATGGGCAGCCACAACCTGCTGTACAAGAACGTCCCTTATGAGGAGTCCATGCGGTTGCCCTGCCTCATCCGCTGGCCGGGGCATATTGCTCCCGGCCAGCAGCCGGCACTGTTCTGTTCGCTGGACATCGCGCCCACGCTGCTGGGCCTGACCGGTTTTGCAGATTCCAAACCCGTGCAAATGCGCGGCACTAATCTGGCCCCGGTGCTGCTGGGTGCGGAGGAACCGGACGCGGAGGCCGCGGCAACCTATTACTGTTATCCGTTGCATCCCACCGACCAGGACATCCGCGGCCTGCGGACCAGCACCAATAAGTTCATCGCCCGGCTGTCCGCGGGCGATGGGCTGGTAACCGAGTGCTATGACCTGCGCAAGGATCCCTATGAACTGGTCCCGGTGCTGGACCCAGATGTGAACAGTTTGTGGGCTGCCCGATTGGTTGCTGAACTGCAAACCGCCGGGGACGATTGGATGGGCCTTAGTGCATTAAAGGAGCTGGCCAATGCCTGAGGACCTGCCCAACATCGTGCTGATCATGGCCGATCAGTTCGCAGCGCACGTGCTCGGCAAGGAGGCGGGAGAACATGAACACTTTTCCACCCCCGCGCTGGACCGCCTCGCCGCCGACTCCACCAGGTACACCCGTGCCTACACCAGCTTTCCGCTCTGCGTGCCCGCCCGTAGTTCCATGCTGACGGCAAAGTACCCGCACCGGCTGGGGATCGACGGCAACGGGCGCGAATTCCCCCCGGACGCAGACCGGAACGAGGACGAGCCCGGCCGTGGCCCACACAGCCTGGGGCACTGGTTCGGCGGACACGGCTTCGATTGTGCCTACGCCGGGAAATGGCACGCACGCCAAGCCAGCGCGCAGGCCTCCGACGGCTTCGCGCCCATCCACGATTTCGGTGACGAAGGACTGGTCAGATCCTGCACGCAGTGGCTGGCAACGCGCCGGTCCTCGAAGCCGTTTCTATTGGTCGCTTCCTTTGACGATCCGCACACCATCTGCGAGCACGCTCGGCTTCAGCCACTCCCCTACGGTGATGTTGCGGCGTCGCCGTTGGATGATTGCCCTCCGCTGCCGGAAAACTTCCCCCGCGCCCCGTTCGCCGCGCAGGCGCCGCAGGAGGAATACGCCGCGGCTGCCGCCAAGTATGGCACGACAGCATACACAGCCGAGGATTGGCGCCGCTACCGTGATGTCTATGCACGACTGGTGTCCAGGGTAGACGAACGGATCAACACTCTTCTCAGTGCCGTGGATTCTGAGCCCGGGAACACCATCGTCGTCTTCATTAGCGACCACGGCGACGGGGACTCCTCGCACGGCTGGAACCAAAAATCGGCCCTCTTCGAGGAATGTATCAGAGTCCCGTTCCTGCTGCGCGTTCCTGACCGGCCAGCCGGACGCATCGATACCCCGGTCGCCGCGGTGCTGGGTCTGCTGCCCACCCTGTGCGAGACGGCAGGCATAGCCGCTCCCCCTGGTCTGGACGGGTCGAGCGTGCTGGACCCTGACGCCCGCCCCGTGTTCATCGAAACCAAGTTCGACGGCGGCAGCGAACCTGCGACGACGGGCCGGGCAGTGATCCACGGCCGTTACAAATACGCCGTATATAACTGGGGCAAATGGCGTGAACAGCTTTTCGACCTCGAGGCTGACCCCGGGGAACGACGGAACCTCGCCGTCGAAGGAAGGTTCGACGACGTGCTGGAACGGATGCGCTCGCTGCTGCTTCACTGGTGCTTGGAAACCGTGGATACTGCCTTTCTGAAACGGCTGGTCAGGCCCCCGGATGCTTCCGAGGAGCTGCGCCGGCAAATCTTCGAGGTGCCGTACTAGCATTCCGGGTGCTGTGTCCGGCAGTCGCATGTTGGCGCCGTCTGAAGGGCACTTTTCGCCGGGTCGTTACGGCAGAGCTCACCTGCCGATTTGGACATTGTCGACGGCGGCGGTAGCCGTCACGGCGCGGGAACCAGCCCGCAATTAGCGAAGCTTAAGGTCCTGAACGGTGCGGGACAATAAACAGAATTCATTTCCTTCTGGATCTGCCAGCACCACCCAGCTCACATCCGGGCCCTGGCCGACGTCGGCCCGGCTGGCTCCCAGCGCAAGCAGCCTGTCCAGCTCCTCGGACGTCGTCGTACCGTCCGCGCGAAGGTCAAAGTGCAGGCGGTTTTTCCCGCCCTTGCCCTCCGGAACTTGAAGGACATCGATTGTTGGCCCACTTCCGTCCATGGGCGCGATGCTGATGCCGCCCGGATCTTCGTCCGTGCTCTTCCAGCCCAGCACAGCACACCAAAAGTCGGCGACCTTCCGTAGGTCTTGGGCATCAATGGCTATCGTGGCAAGTCGACTGGTCATGACTGTATTCTCGGCAGGTTTCCGTATGGAAGCAAGAGTAATCTCTCCTAACGACGGCAACCATCCGCTTTCAGTGGTCAAGCAACGCCGGCCACGCTAAATCAGCGCCCGGAACAGACCCAGATATCGGATCGCCGCCCAGTCTTCCGAAGCCAAGCGGCGACGGAGGAGACTGCATAAACGGGAATGATCGCCGCCGTCGCCATCGAGCCCTACGGACCGGCCGGCAGTATCTTAAGCGGTCAGCACCAAGCGCCGCTTGATAATGCAATAGCCCGCCCGCTCGAACGCAGCCAGCATCGGTGCATTGTCCAAATCGGTAGTCCCTGTAATCCGTGGGACACCCGAAGCTGCATGCACTCGGGTAATTTCGCCCAGCAGCTCATGGATGTATCCGTGGCCGCGCTGGTCCGGATAGACCCCGACGTAGCTCACGGACGCATCGTAGGCGGTGCGTGTCGGGATGATGAACCCGATGGGAGTCCCGGATGGTACAAACGCCAGTCGCCAGGCCGCCCTCTCGCCCGGCAGGGAGAGATAGAATTCCAGATCGTCCTGCGCTTGTCCGCGCGGCCCCATGATGGCCAGATTGTTCCTGGTCTGGGCATCCAGACTACCTTCGGCTGCGCGGGCAAAGGCGGTCTTAAACTCCTGGTCAGTTCCTGTCCTGTAGTCCAAATCGTGTACGGGAACAGGCAGGACTGTCCCGGGAGTCCATTCGAAATTCACCCGCTCAATAAAACTCTCCAGCCCGGCGCATTCAGCGGCGCGGCGGCGCCACGCTACGGCTTCCATCGCCCTCGGATCCTCGTGCCACCCAACGGCAACGTCGATTGTATAGTCAGGCAACGTCGTCGCCCCCGCTGCCTTGAAGGCTTCATGTCCCGCTTTGAGCAGGCCTGCAGCGAGCTCCTCGGGTTGTTTGACGGAAGGCTTCACCAGCAGACAATCAAGTGCAACAGGATGGTCTGCTCCGGAAGGTGCCCACCAAATCGCCCGAGCCATTGGGTATCCGCTGGCCTCTGCGATCCACGTCCAATGATCGCGGTAGTTATTCGTAGCCAGTTCGCGCCGGTACCGCCCGGCATCAGTCCACCCCACGGGCTCGGCATTAGCAAAAGCCAAAATGGTGTCGAGGTCGGCACTGTTCGAAGATCGAAACATAGGAAAGCGTCCTTCACAAGAGAGTGGAGGCGCTTCTCGCCCAGCTAAGCCATGGGCTCGGGCAGCGAGAGAAGCGCCGAACAACGGACATCACGGCAGAGCCTCCTTTCGCTTAGAACGCATGGGCGTCTGAGATAAAACCCTAAGACATGTGGCCCCTCGACGCACCCTCTCGACATATACCCTATAGGGGTATACTCTCGAAGCAGAGTTCAGGGAAGGAACCATCATGAGCGGCACCACCACGAGCGAGACGGTCGACCAACACCTCGACCACGGCTACACCACCGACAAGGATGCGTACCTGCGCCGGCTAAAGCGGATTGAAGGGCAGGTCCGCGGAATCGCCCGCATGGTGGATGAGGACAAATATTGCATCGACATCCTCACTCAGGTGGCGGCAATTAATAAAGCGCTTCACGCATTGAGCCTTGGTTTGATCGAAGACCACATAGCTCATTGCGTCGTGGGCGCGGCCGCCGAATCGGACAAAGCCGGGGACCCGGAGATTGTCCAGGCAAAGGTCAAGGAAGCCACCGACGCGATCGGCCGCCTTTTGCGCTAGCGCTACCAGTAACACCGATGACTACCGGCAAGAAGGAACCATCATGAACGCCATCACCACCACCGTCAGCATTTCCGGCATGACCTGCGGGCACTGCGTCTCGGCGGTCACCGAAGAACTCAAGTCCCTCAAGGGCGTCGAAGACGTCAGCGTTGATCTGACGGCAGGCGGGATTTCCACCGCCACCGTGACGTCTCATTTGACCATTTCACCGGAAGAAATCAGCGAAGCTGTCGCCGAGGCCGGGTACCTGGTCGTCGCCAACGAGGCGTAACCAACTGCTTCACCCAGTCGCGCACTTGCCACCACTGCCGAAGGATGCCCTGTGAGTACCGAAAACCTGCTTCACCAACCGCTGACGCGGATCATTGAACTCGACATCGAGGGCATGACTTGCGCGTCCTGTGTCGGCCGTGTGGAACGCAAGCTGGGGAAGCTCGACGGCGTAACGGCGGCTGTGAATCTACCGCTTGAATCGGCGCGCGTCACCGTCCCGGACGGTTTGACCGATCAGCAGATTGTCGACACGGTGAATGCGACAGGGTACAAGGCCACGCTCAAGGGCGTACCGCATAGGGCGAGCGCGACGGACGACGGCGGCGCAACTTCGGATGTCCACGCGGCCGCGGGCGCACTTGGTCGGTCACCGGTTTCGGCCCCTGGCGGCCTTAGTTGGTCACCGAAAACAGGCCTTGGTCGATCACCGGAAACAGGCGCCGGGACCCCTGCGCGCACCGCTGCGGAGCAGCTGCGGCCACGGCTGCTCCTGGCCGCAGCGCTGAGCGTGCCGGTCTTCCTGATTTCCATGTTTCCCCCTCTGCAGTTCACCAACTGGGGGTGGGTGGTCGGCGTACTCGCCTTGCCCGTGGTGACCTGGTCGGCCTGGCCGTTTCACCGCGCTGCGGCCATCAACGCGCGCCACTTCTCCTCCACGATGGACACGCTCGTCTCCCTGGGTGTGATCGCGTCCTATGTGTTTTCTGCCGTCATGCTCGCATCGGACCCGGCCATGACCGCACACACCGACATGGACGGTCACGCGGAACTGTATTTTGAGGTCGCCTCAATAGTGGTGACCTTCCTGCTCTTGGGCCGCTACCTGGAAGCGAAGGCCAAGGCTAAGGCCGGGGATGCGCTCAAGGCACTGCTGAGCCTGGGTGCTAAAGATGCCACGGTGATCCGCGACGGCGCCGAGGTCAGCGTTCCGGCCGCAGAGCTCATGGCAGAGGACATCTTCATAGTCCGGCCAGGTGAAAAGATTGCCACTGATGGCATCGTCGTCGAGGGCCGTTCCGCCGTCGACGCCTCCCTGATCACCGGCGAATCGATGCCGGTCGACGTGGACGTGGATGACCCGGTCACCGGCGCCACGATTAATACGTCCGGACGGCTGCTGGTCAAGGCCACCCGCGTGGGCAGCGAAACGACGCTGGCCCAAATGGGACGTCTGGTCAGTCAGGCCCAGTCCGGCAAGGCACCGATCGCCCGGTTGGCGGACCGGATCAGCGCCGTCTTCGTACCGATCGTGCTCGGCCTCGCCATCCTGACGTTTGTCCTGTGGCTGCTGCTCAGCGGCGACATCCAGAGCGCCTTCACCGCCGCCGTCGCCGTCCTGGTCATCGCGTGTCCCTGCGCCCTCGGACTGGCCACGCCGGTCGGCCTGCTCACGGGGACCGGTCGCGGCGCGCAGCTGGGTATTCTGATCAAGGGACCGCAGGTTCTGGAAGACACCCGCACGGTCGATACCATCCTGTTGGATAAGACCGGCACCGTCACCCACGGAAAACTCGCCGTCACCCGCACCATCGCGCTGGGTCAGCGCGGGGAAGCCGAGGTGCTGCGTCTGGCGGGATCTGTCGAAGCCGCCAGCGAGCATCCGATCGCCCGCGCCATCACGGCCGCAGCCGCGGGAGGACCGTCAGCCGCGCCGGGAGCGGCAGCAGGCCTCGCTGCGGTGACCGGGTTCGAGTCGGCTCCCGGCGGTGGCGTCCGTGGCACGGTTGACGGGCACATCGTGGTGGCCGGGCGGGCAGGTTGGCTTGGCGACAATGGGATCGCGACAACTCCTGCCCAGCAGGACACGCTGCTAAATGAGGAGCAGTCGGGCGCCACCGCCATCTGGGTTGCCGTGGACGGAACCCCGGAGGGCATCATCAGCCTGGCGGATACCATCAAGGACGGATCAGCGGCCGCCATTGCCCGGCTCAAGACGCTGGGCTTGCGGCCTATCCTGCTCACCGGAGACAACGCCGCCGCCGCCGCTCAGGTGGCCGCCGCCGTCGGCATCGCGCCGGCGGATGTCTATGCCCGGGTGTTGCCGGAAGGGAAGGTCGACGCCGTCAAGCGCCTCCAGGCCGAAGGCGCCACGGTGGCGATGGCCGGGGACGGAGTCAATGACGCAGCAGCGCTTGCGCAAGCCGATCTGGGGATCGCGATGGGATCCGGCACGGATGTTGCGATCCAGGCCGCGGACCTGACGGTGATGGGTAATGATCTCGCGCAAGTGGCGCAGGCCATCGAGCTGTCCCGCAAAACCCTCGGCACCATCAAGACAAACCTCTTCTGGGCATTTTTCTACAACGCCGTCGGCATCCCGGTCGCCGCGCTGGGGCTGCTGAATCCGATGATTGCCGGCGCGGCGATGGCTGCCAGCTCGGTATTGGTGGTCACGAACTCGCTGCGGCTGCGGCGGTTCGGGAAATAAGACTAGTCTGAGCAGCACCCGGACCCCGGCAGCCGATCTTCAGGAGGCGATGACGACGTGGAATTCGGACTGGCTCTGATGGCTCTGGCCATAGCCGTGGCAGTCATCCTGGCGGTCTGTGCCATTTCGGCATCCGTGCGGGTGGTCAGCAAACCTCTGGTCCGCGAGCCGTTCCTGTCCGGCATGACGCCGAGCGAGCATGCGGTATCGCGGTACCACGTGCGCTGGTACACGGTGGCGGTGCTCTTCCTGGCCTTCGATATGGAGATGGTTTTCATGTATCCATGGGTATTGGTGGTCGGCCGAATGGGAGCTGGCGCCGTCGTGGAAATGTTCACTTTTCTCGCCGTGCTGTTCGCCGCCGTTGTGTATGCATGGCGGGAAGGAGCCTTCCGGTGGAGCTGATCGCCCGGCTGCTCGCCCTCGGCGTGCCGCACCCCTTCCTGATGACTACGCCCGGTTCCACGTCGGTGCGGCTGGCCGTCGAAAAATTGGTCCGCGAGCGCGGCTGGTCCGAGGCGCTGAGCCCCGCGGACGCGGACATGCTCGTGCTGTGCGGCCAGGGCGGCCCGGAATTCAACAAGGCGGCCGGGCGGGTTTGGGAGCAGCTGCCAGCACCCCGGGCCAGGATAGTGATCTCTGCCGCGCAAGCCGCCTCCGACTGCTTGGACGCGGCCGCCGCGGCGCTCCGGGATCTGGAGGGGTTCCGTCGGCTCGAAGCCGACCGGCCCGATGTCGCTCCGATGGCTGCCGAGCCGATGAACAAGGACGACGGCGGCGGCCCAGCCATGAGCGGACACGCAGACAGCGAGACGGCAACGTCGGATACTGGCTCGGACTCGGACATGTCCGGCATGGATATAGCCGGCTCAGAATCAAACATGTCCGGTATGGATATGGACATGGAACTGCCGGGAGGTCGGCCCATGGCGGACCGCGGGGCTGACCGCGACGGGTTAAAACTCGATCAGCTCCATCTGGTGCTAGGACCCGCACTACCGGATTGGCCAGCAGGGCTGGTGGTCCGGCTGGTCCTGCAAGGTGACGTTGCCCAATGTGCGGAGATCTCCGTGCTGGCCGGCGGCACGGATGGCCGGGCGATCTCCTCCTTCTGGGCGGACCTGCTCGGTGGGGCCGCGCAGTCGGAGCAGACCGGACACCTCGAACTCGTCAGCGCGGCCGCGGCCACGGATTCGCTGCAGCGGTTCTTGAGCGTGGCCGGTTGGCAATCCGCTGCCCGCACGGGACGGCGGTTGCGCGATGGACTGCTCGAAGCCGCCGTGACAGATTCTTCTTCGACTGACACTGCTTCGACCGGCACTGCCGTGACGGATGCCGCCCGAGCCGACTCTGCTGCCAGGCGGCACACGCTTTATCCCCAATGTCGGCGCTGGCTGCGCACAGTGCGGCGTTCGCGGTTGCTGCGCTGGTCAATAGCGGGTCTCGGGCACCTCGATAACGGCGTGTCGTCGTGCTTGTGCGGCGACGTCACAGCAAGGGTGCTGCGCTGGATGGACGACATTTCCATTGTGCTCGATCCCGCATCCGGAGCTGCCGGGGACGAGGTCTTGGCTCTGGGCAGGGCCCCGGACCCCGGTCAGTCCACGTCCGTTCCGGACCCCGGGTCACTCTTGGCCAGCCGCGCTGCGACCGCCCGGGTGGCGTTGACCGCCTTGCCTCAATTGCTCGCGGGTCAGGAACTGGCGGCGGTTCGTCTGATTGTCGCCTCTCTGGATCCCGACATCGAAGCGCTGCAGGCACAGGCAGCGGGGCTGGAGCAGTCCCCTCCGCTGTCCCCTGAGGTGCCGTCCGGACAGACGCCTGTGCATTCTCATGGGCAGTCGAATGATTAGCGCGCTGCTGTGGAACATCATCCTCGGCTTCGTTTTCCTGGGGGTCCTGGCCTACGCCGCTGCAGCCTGGTCAGCGTTCCTGAGCGCCCGCGAAAGCGGAACCTCGCCGGTGGCTGCGCTGGCGGGGCCTGGCCGGGAGACCGCCCGGCTGCTCATCCGCCAACGCAGCATCGCCCCCGGCGCGGACGCCCTGCTCGCCAGGATCGGCACCTGGCTGCTGCCGCTGGCGGCGCTGCTGGCCGTCCTGGTGATCCCGCTGGGACAGCACGCCATCAGTGATCTGTCGGTTGGCGTGGTTTGGTTCAATGCGATGGAAGTGCTGGCCTGGGCCGCGGTATGGATGGTGGGATGGGGATCCAATTCCATCTGGGGCCTAGTGGGAGCCAATCGTTTCCTGGCACAAGGGTTAGCGTACGAACTCCCGCATATGTTCGCGCTGATCACGGCGGCCGTGGGCGCCGGATCCCTGCGGGTCAGCGACATTGCCGCCGTGCAGGAACAGCCCGGGCACCTGTGGTTCGTGGTGTATATGCCTGCCGCGTTCCTGGTTTTCCTGCTCTCCTTGCTGGGGTTCGCCTTCTTCGGCCCGTTCAATCAGCCGGTGGGCAGGGAAATCGCCGGCGGAGCTGCAGCAGGAATCTCCGGAATCGACAGGTTACTGCTCCTCGCCGGGAGGTACCTGCTGCTGACGGCCGGCGCCGCCATGGCCGTTCCGCTGTTCCTGGGCGGCGGTGCGGGCCCGCTGCTGCCAGCCTGGCCCTGGGTCCTGTTCAAGACGGTAGCCGTTCTGGCAGTCCTGGTCTGGATCGGCCGCCGGGTGCCGGCGGTGCGGATGGAGCGTTTCACCGAGATCAGCTGGCTGGTGCTGTTGCCGCTGACGATTCTCCAGGCGCTGGCAGTATCGATTTTTGTGCTTGTCGGATGGATCTGAGGAGGCAGTGATGCAGACCGTAATTTTCCTCATCTGCGCCGTCGGTGCGGTGGCGGCGGGCATCGCGGTGTTCCGGGTGGACTCGATGGCGCGCGCGACGCTCGCTCTGCTGGCGTCCTTCGTGGTCGCGGCAATCCCCATCCTGCTGCTGGGCCTGTCTTACCTCGGGGTCCTAGTGATACTGATGATGGTGATGGAAATGATGATCATGGCCGTCTTCATGGTCATGTACATGATGAACCCCGCCGGGCTCATGCCGATGAAAATGGTCCATAACAACCGCATGTCACTGGTCATTGCCGCCGTCGTCTTCGTCTTGCTCGCGGCCGGCGCCCTCCTCACCCCGTGGCCGTCCGGCGGTCGGGCGACGTCGGACCCTACGCTCGCGCTCGGGATGGACTTGATGGGTCCGCACATGCTGGTGATGATCGTCATCGGTCTGGCACTGTTCGCGACGATGATCGCCGTCGTCGTGCTCTCCACGCATCGCGGCCGTTATGACAGGTTCGGCGATGACCTGCGGCGTCGAACTCCCGATGATCCGGTGCGGGGAGGATTGGGGAAATGATGCTCCAGCTGTTCCTGCTGCTGGCGGCGGCGCTCTTTGCGGTGGGGCTCTACGGGTTGCTGAGCCAGCAGTCCATCGTGATGATCCTGATGGGCCTGGAGCTGGCCATCAACGGCATCATCGTGGCCGCCGCCGCTTTCTGGTTTTTCACCACGGACGCACGCCCGGACGGGCAGGTCCTGGTCCTGCTGGCGATCAGCGTGATGGCGGTGGAGATGGCGATGGGCTTTGCCATCACCACCGCCATTTTCCGCGCCCGCGATGTGGACATGGCTGATTCCGCCTCGGATTTGGCGGGATAACGGGTATGGTCCTGTGGTTGCTGATTCTTCTTCCGGCGCTGGCCGGAGGAATCCTGCTGCTGTCCGGCCGCCGGGCCAACGCCGCCGCTGCACCGCTGGCCGTTGCGGTGGCCGTGGCGCTGCTGGGCCTGGCTGTCGCGGCGACGGTGCTGCGCCCCGCCGTCGAAGTACCCGCGTTGGAAGGCATCCCGGCCGGGCTGGCCGTGGACGGGCTTGCCGCGCTGGCAGTGATGACGGTGTCCGCGATCTTTCTGGCCGTCGTCGTCTTCTCCAGCGCTGACATCGGGCGGCAGGAGGCGAGGGCACGGTTTTTCGGTCTCATGCTGCTTTTCGTTGCCGCCATGCTGATCACGGTCACGTCGACGGGGACTTTGACGCTGCTCGGCTCCTGGGAGGTGATGGGGGCCGTCTCCTATGCGCTGATCGGATACTGGTGGCCGGACGCGGGACGGGTCAAATCCGCAACCCTGGCGTTCATCACCACGCGGACGGCGGATCTGGGGATGTATCTGGCCGCGGGTGCAGCCCTGGCCGGTGGGGCCGCAGGGCTGCGCCTGGATGCCCTCGCCGGGATGCCGAGCGGCTGGCGGGATGTGGCTCTGGCCGGATTGGCCCTGGCCGCCCTGGGGAAGTCCGCACAGCTGCCCTTTAGTTTCTGGCTCTCGCACGCCATGGCCGGACCCTCCCCCGTTTCAGCTCTGCTGCATTCGGCCACCATGGTTGCCGCCGGCGGGTATCTGCTGCTGCGGATCGAACCCGGGATGGCCGCCACCGGATGGTTGGGCGCCGCGGTGGCCTGGATCGGTGCGTTGACCGCGCTGCTGCTGGGCGCCGTCGCCTTCGCGCAGCGAGACCTCAAACAGCTGCTGGCCGCCTCCACCTGTTCGCAGATCGGCTTCATCGTGCTCGCCGCCGGCGCCGGAAGCGTCGTCGGCGGCGGCGCCCAGTTCGTGGCCCATGCAGCGGTCAAATCCCTGCTTTTCCTGGTGGCGGGAGCCTGGCTGAGTTACCTGGGAACCAAGGATCTGCTGGAACTTCGCGGCGTCGCACGGGGAGGTACGCACGGCTCTGTAGGCGGGTACCGGACCGCTGGAATCACCTTCACCCTGGGTGTCCTCGCGCTGGGCGGCCTGCCGCCGCTATCCATCTGGACCGCCAAAGACGCGGTCCTCGCCGGCGTTCTGCGGCAATCCCCCGCGCTCTACGTCGTCGGGCTTGCCGCCGCCGCCGTGAGCGCAGCCTACGCGGCTAAGGCGCTGGCCGTGGTCTGGGCAAAGCCGCAACCAGCGCCCGGAAAACGCCGCCGTGCCCTCCCCACCGCCGTGCTGCTGCCGATGCCCGTCCTCGCCGCAGCAGCGGTGCTACTTGGTCTTTTCGGTGTGCCGTCCATCGGGAAATGGTGGCAGGAGTTCCTCGGACTGCCGAATATCGGCGGCCCGGCGCCGTGGGAACTGGCAGTCTCGGGACTTGTGGCCCTCGCCGTCACCGTATGGATTTATTGCCAGCAAACCCGGCGGCTGGCCGGCGAGGGCACGCTGTTGGGTGTGCCGGCGGCGGGGGGGACGGGCCTGTCGGGTGACTGGCTCGGCCTGGAACACGCCGCGACCGTGCTCATCTCCCGCCCGACCATGGCGCTCGCGGTTTCGCTGGCCCGGTTCGACGACCGGATGCTGGCCCGCAGCGTCGACGCGGCGGCGGTGCTTGTCTTGAAAGCCGCCACGCTCACTGACCTGCGGCTGGAGCGCCGGCTCAGCGGCGCCGTCGGCGGCCTCACCTCAGTAGTGCGGAAGCTGGCGCGCTCCGCCCGCCGTCCGCAGACCGGCCTAATTTACCAGTATTACGCCCAGGCGCTGATTGTAATGACCGTCCTTGCCGTCCTATTCGTCGTCATGAGGTGACTGTGTATTCCGAGGTGACCGTGTTTTCCGAGGTGACCGTGTTTCCTGAACTGCCGGTGCTCTCCTTCATCGTGTTTCTTCCGGTCGTGGTCGGAGCCGCCCTGTTGTTGGTCCCTGAAGCACGACGGCGGCTGGTGGGATGGATCTGGATCGCGACAGCCGCCGTCGACCTCGGTTTAGTAGTAGCGCTGTGGATCGATTACGCGGCAGGCGGCGGCAGGAGCGGTGGGAGTGCCGGGGTCCAGGCCGGTGCCGGGACGGGCGCGATCGGCTATGAGACGAAATTCGCCTGGATGCCCACCTTGGGGTCGGGATATCACATGGGCGTGGACGGGCTTTCCCTCCCGCTGGTCGCCCTGACAGCTTTGCTTTTCCTCGTCTGCGCCATCTATTCGGTGCGCCAGGAGCACCGTCCCCGGGCGCATGCCGCGCTGTTCTTGTTCCTGCAGACCGTGTCCCTGGGGCTGTTCGTCTCCCTGGACCTGATCCTGTTCTTCATCTTCTTCGACCTGTCAATCGTCGGCATGTACTTCATTATTGCGGTCTGGGGTCACGGGAGTGCCGTCCGTTCGGCGCTGCAGTTCTTCCTCTACACCTTCATCGGCTCACTGGCCCTGCTGCTGGGTTTCATCGTGCTGTACCTGGCCAGCGATCCGCACACTTTCGACATCGTCGAGCTCATCCGGCAGGATCCACTGAAGAATGATCCGGTGCTGGGTGGCCTGGCACTGCTGGCCATCAGCATCGGACTGGCCGTCAAGACCCCCACCGTGCCATTCCATACTTGGCTGCCGCCGGCGCACACGGACGCCCCGGCGCCGGGCTCGGTGATCCTGGCCGGGGTGCTGCTCAAAATGGGGACTTTCGGCTTCGTCCGGATCGCCATGCCCATCCTGCCCGGTCCGTGGCGCAGCTACGCCATGGGCTTCGTCATCGTCGGTCTGGTCTCCGTGCTCTACGGCGCGCTGGTAGCCATGGCGCAGACCAACTTCAAGCGGATGGTGGCCTATACCTCGGTGAATCACATGGGTTACATCATTTTGGGCCTCGGAGCTGCGGGTCTCGCCGCGGGAAGCAATCCCCACGCCGCCAACCTTGCCGTCACGGGCGCAGTGACCCAAATGCTCAGCCACGGACTTCTGACCGGGGCACTGTTCCTGCTGGCAGGGGCGCTCTTTGAACGCGGTCACACCTACGAGATGTCCGCCTACGGAGGCCTCGCCGGCGGCGCCCCCCGGTTTGCCGGACTCACCGCCGTCGCCGTCTTCGGCTCCCTGGGCCTGCCCGGCCTCTCCGGGTTCATCGCGGAGTTCCAGATCTTCACGGGCAGCCTGGAAGCCGCACCCGTTCCCACTGCGCTGGCCCTGCTGGGCATCCTGATCACCGCGGCCCTGCTGCTGCGGATGCTGGCGCAGATGTTCTTCGGACCGGTGCGGCAGCCAACGGCGGAGCAGTTGGAGTCTGGCGCGCCGAGTGCTGGATTATTGAGTGCTGGAACGCCGGGTGATCTGCGCCCGCGCGAGCTGCTCTCGGTCGCTCCCCTGCTGGTGCTGGCCATCGTCGTCGGGGTTTTGCCGCGATTCCTGCTGGATCTGATCGAGCCCGCGGCGCACGCGCTGATCGTCCTCGTCGCTGCGGCTGCCCCGTGAATGGAATGCCGGCGGGGGACGCCATCAGTCTCGCAGCCCTGGCGCCAGAGATCATCGTGGCGCTGGCCGCCGTTGTCATCCTGCTACTGGGCAGCTGGCTCCCGAGGCGCCGGCAGCATCTGTCCCGCTGGATCGCGCTGGCGGCCGTTGGAGCGGCACTGATCCTGTCTGTGGCCCGAACATCCCGGCCCGCGGAAGTGACCGCGGCGGCTACTTTCACCATTGACACCTCCCTGAGCACGACCCGCCTAGCGGTACTGGCCGGTACCGCCGTCGTCCTGGTGCTGGCCGGCGGACGGTTCGGCGGTCACAAAAGGGAATCGGAGTTTTACGTTCTGCTGCTGCTTGGGGCCCTCGGGACGCTGGTCCTGGCCGGCGCCAGCGACCTGCTGGTGCTGGGAGCCGGCTATCTGCTCGCCAGCATTCCGCTCTACGCCCTGGTGGGATTCGCCAAGGACTCCGCCGGCACCGAGGCCATGCTCAAGTACTACCTGATGGGCGCACTGTTCGGCGTGCTGCTGCTGGTGGGGATCACGGTGCTGTTCGGCGTCGGCGGGAGCACCACCTATGCCGGCCTGACCCGCACCTTGCCCAATGCACCCGCGGGAGCCGCCGCCGTCGGGCTGCTGGCCGTTGCCGCCGGGCTGCTGTTCAAAGCCGGCGCCGTACCGGCGCATTTCTGGGTACCGGACGCCATCGACGGCACCACCGGGCCGGCCGCCGCGTTCATCTCCACGATTCCCAAGATCGGCGCTCTCGTGGCACTCTTCCGGCTCAGTTCACTGACTGGAGTGCCGACGGCGTGGCCGCTGATACTGGCGTTGCTGGCGGCCCTGACCATGACACTCGGAAACCTGGCCGCGTTTTTTCAGGCCCGCGTGCTGCGCCTGCTCTCCTACTCCACCATCAGCCAGGTCGGATATCTGCTGATGGTGACCGCCGCCGTCGGGCATTCCGAGCTTGCCCTGCCCAGCCTGCTGTTCTACCTGCTCGGCTACACCGTCACCAATCTCGGTGCCTTCGCCGTCGTCTGTGCGTTCCCCACGCTACGGACCTTGGACGATTACCGCGGCTTTTTCCGCCGGCACCGATGGCTGGCGCTGAGCCTAATCTTCTGTCTGTTCGGGCTGATCGGCACGCCTCCCACCGCCGTCTTCGTCGGCAAACTCACCGCCTTCACCGCCGCGCTCGACGCGGGATTCGGCTGGCTGGTGGTGCTCGCATTGATCAACTCCGTGGCCAGCGTCTTTTACTATCTGCGCTGGATCTACCTGCTCTTCCAATCGTCGCCCTCGGGGAAGGCCATCGAACGGGTGGACCGAGGCGGGGCCGAACCTGAGGCGGCAGGTGACGCGGAAACGGACGAGGGCGGTCCGGTCGACCCAGACGCTGTTCCCGTCCCGTGGAGTGCCCGGTCCGCGGTTATCCTGAGCATAGTTTCAGTGTGTTTTGGTCTATCCGCGAATCCGGTTCTGGCATTTCTGCTGGTCAGCCCCCTCCCTTAAAATCGGCCTCGCCGGTTTGAACGCGCCGCTCGACCGTCCTGCTCGTTCCCGGTGTCTCAGCCTTCCCTTAGGAACCATGGCGGAGACTCGAAAGGGAGGGTTCGGTACCGCATCATTGCGGCGTGACGAAGCCGGCGGCGAGAACGGTGGTAGCGTCCGAGAGGCTGTCCCGCATAGTTGTGATAACCGCAGCCGACATGACAGATGTTCCGCGATTTATCGCGATTTAGGAGGAGGACAGACCGTGCTACAGACCATGCACCCGCGCCTTGCTGCCGCGCGGCGCGTCTGGCAGTGGATCGGGGACATGGCCGCGGATGGGATCCGCCACGCCCCGCTGACATTCGCTTTGCTGGTCATGATGTGGGCGGTAGCGCTGGGGACCACAAGCATCGTCCGCGGACCGCGCGGTCACCTCGCCGATGCGGTGCTGGCCAATCCTTCCACCACCGGTTCCCATCCCTGGTCTGTGGTGCTGTCTCTACTGTGGGCTCCGGACTTGAGCACCTACCTCTGGACAACTGCAGCGTTGCTCGGGCTGGGAATATTCGCCGAACGGCAGTTGGGCACGGCACACTACGCGGTGGCTATGGTGTCCGGCCACCTCGTCGGAGTCCTCGGCGGCTTCGCCATGGCCGGTGTCGTTGCATTCGCTTTCCCGGACTGGGCCTCCGTCTTGGCCACGGCCGGATTCGGCGGCCCGTCCCTGGCCGTGGTCGGGGCCGCCATGGCATCGACCGCATCCCTGGACACCATGTGGCGGCGGCGCTGGCGGCTGAGCGGATTCATCCTGCTCAGCACCATGGTCCTTTTCAACGGTGCCATGGTCACCATTATGCTGCTCGCCGCAGCAGTAGCCGGCTATCTCGCGGGCAGGCTCCGCTACCGCACCCCGCACGCGCGGGCCGTGCCGTCCGCGTCGATCCGGGAGAGCAGGATCCTAATCGCGCTGATCTGCGCCGCAGCGGCTGCTGGTCCCCCGCTGGCAGCCGTATCCGCCAACGCGAACGGCCCCTTCGCCGTGCTGGGGGAACTTTTCACCGGAGTACAGGACACCGATCCGACGGCCATCCGGGCGATATGCCAAACCGCTGCGACTGCCCGCGAGTGCGCCGTGGCCCAGCTCCAGCTTCGCTCCGGGATTGGGTCAGTCATCATGGCATGTGTGCCCTCACTGCTGCTGCTGGTGTTTTGTTACGGGCTCCGGCTGGGCCGCCGGTTTGCCTGGTGGGGTACGCTGCTGCTGCAGCTTGGGCTGATGGGGCTCGCCGTAGTCTCCTTCACCTCCCTGCGCCACGGCCGTGATGTGGGCGAAGCCACGCAGGCCGCCGGGAGCGCGCCCTTTATAGCTGATCTGGTAATCCCGGTCCTGGAGCCGGCCGCCGTCGTCGTCCTCCTGCTGATGACGCGACGGCTGTTTCCCCTCGTCGCGCCCGCAAAGCAGTACCGGGCTTTGGCAGGGAAGGTTGCGCTCACCGCGGCTGGTGCCGCGGCAGTCTATCTCGGAGGCGGGCTGATCGTGGCCGGACAGTTCAGCCCGGCGTCCGATCCTGGGCGGCTGATCAGCGATTTCCCGCAACGGCTGGCCCCCGTCGGAGTGACGCTGCAGCTGTTCCCGGATTTCCTGCCCAACGGACCAGCGGCCGACGTGCTCTACGAATGGACCGGCGTCCTGTTCTGGGCAGTCGTGTCGGCCCAGCTGCTCGCCTCCTTCCGCCTCCGGAGCGACCACGGCGCGCAGACCGGCCGGGAACGTGCCCGCGGCCTGCTGAAAGCGAACGACGGCGGCGCCATCGGCTGGATGGGTCTGTGGCCGGGCAACTCATACTGGTTCTCCGCCGACGGAACCGGGTATGTGCCCTACCGTGTGCTGGCCGGTATCGCCCTGACCACGGGCGACCCGATCAGTGCGGCCCCGGAGCGCCAGCGGATCCTGCGCGAGTTTTCCGAGCATTGCGCGGCGATGGGCTGGACCCCGTGCCTGTACTCCGTCACCTCAGCCCACCGCGATGCCGCGGCGGCTCAATCATGGCAGAGCGTGCAGATCGCCGAGGAAACAGTACTGGATCTGGGTGCGTTGGTATTCACCGGGAAAAAATTTCAGGACATTCGTACCGCCCTGAACAAGGCCGCGCGCGAGGGCGTCCACACCGAATGGATCCGCTACCCGACGGCGCCGCTGGCGATCGTGGACCAGATCAGAAGCATTTCCGAAGAATGGGTCGCAGACAAAAAACTTCCCGAAATGGGGTTCACTCTTGGCGGCCTCGAGGAACTCAACGACGACGAAGTCAGATGCCTGCTCGTCATCGACGGTGACCGGACCGTGCACGCCGTCGCGTCCTGGTTGCCCGCCTACATCAACGGGGCAATCACCGGCTGGACCTTGGACTTCATGCGCCGGCGGTCCACCGGCTTCAAAAACAGCATCGAAGTCCTCATCGCCCAAGCCGCCCTGGACTTCCAAGCCGAGGGCTACACTACAGTGAGCCTTTCCGGTGCACCGCTGGCAAAATCCGTCTCCGCCAGCCAGGACACGGATTCCGGAGTCGTAACCGGTGCAGGCGCCGGACGCGATGCGGCCGACGGGGTCGGCGGGGTCGGCGGGGTCGGCGAGAGACCGCCGCCGGGGTCCCTGGAACGGGTGCTGGACTGGCTGGGCCGCACGCTGGAACCGGTGTACGGATTCCGGTCCCTGTTTGCCTTCAAGTCAAAGTTCCATCCACGCTACGTACCCTTGTATATGTGTTACCCCGATCCGGCCGCCCTGCCGGCGATCGGCCAAGCCATCGCCAAAGCCTATGTCCCGGACGCTTCCCTCGGGGACCTCCTCCACCTGGTATCGCAAAGGACACGTCGATGAGCGATCTGTTAAAGCTCGCCCTGATCAACGGACCGGTTTGGGCGGTTTTTACGACGCTGGGCGTCGCCGCGCTGCTGTGGCTGCTGCTGGTCGGCAAACGGTACGTACTAATCACCGTGCCCCTCGCAGTGGCCGCGGCGCTGACCGTCACCGCTGCGGTGTGGTTTGTCACCGAACGGGTCTGGAATGTCTGGGGCGCCCCGCAGCCGCTGCAGCTTTACGTACCCATCGGCCTGTCCCTGCTCGCACTGGCCCTGGCCGTCCCGCGATTCCTGCGTGGGCGACGGATCCCCGGCCGGGTGGCCACCGCCGTGGCCGTACCCTTGGTCCTGTTGGCCGCAGCAGTGAACGTCAACGCCTACTACGGCAACTACCCCACACTGGGGACGCTGACCGGAACCGGGGTGCAGATCCGGGCCCTGCCCACCACCCCGGCGGCACCAGCGCCAGGACCGGTCGTCACCCCAACCGCGCTGACAACCGAAGCCTCCTGGAACCCGCCGCCGGACATGCCCACCCATGGCACAGTCGCCCAAACGACGATTCCGGGAACCGTGTCAGGGGTCAAACCGGGCGGAGGATTCGTATGGCTGCCCCCGGCCTATCTCGCCAGCCCGCGCGCCGTCGTGCCCGTACTCGTTCTCCTGCACGGCGTGCCCGGCGGTTCCATGGACTGGATCGCCGGTGGACAGCTGCCGGAGCTGATGGACGCCTACGCCGCAGCGCACAAGGGTCTGGCCCCGATTATTGTCATGCCCGACGCCAACCAGGGCAGCGTAGCCGAGCCCACGCTGTGCATGGACACCAGCCATGGCAAAGCCGCGACGTACCTCGCCGCCGATGTGCCCGGCTGGATCAAAAGCACCCTCGACGCCGGCCACGGATCGGCCCGGAACTGGGCCGTCGCCGGCTTCTCCTACGGCGGGACCTGCGCCCTGCAACTCGCCGTGAACTTCCCGGCCGTCTTTCCCACCTTCATCGACATCTCCGGTGAGAACGCGCCCACCATCCCCGCCGGACGGCAGGCCCTGATCAATGGCTACTTCAACGGCGACGCCGCCGCATTTGCCCGGCAAAATCCGTTGGACGTGCTCAAAACGGGCAACTTCCCCGACACCGCCGGCCTCATCACCGTCGGCGCCGAGGACAGCTTCTACAAGCCCCAAGGCGAGCAGGTCTATGCCGCGGCGAAGGCAACGGGTATGAATGTCACGCTCCAAACCGTGCCCGGTTCCCATACCTGGCAGGCCTGGCGCGCCGGACTAGCGAATAACCTCGACTGGCTCATGCAACGCTACGGCGTTGTTCCTTAGGCCAAGTCGGGAGAGACCAGCGGGCGACGGCGGCACAGCCGTCCGCTGATAGCCATGCGTTTTGCGCTCGGCTAAGCCGGCCAGGTGCCGCTGACCTCGGTTGCCGGCGTGAGCGTGAGCGCTAGGCCACTCGGCGCCAAGGCTCTCTCAGCCTCCGCTTAGGGCACGCCGGATAGCGTAAAGCCCATGGAACGATCCAGATCCGCGCACGCAGCGACTCAAGGCTCAGCCCCGGAGTCCGGTCGATTGGATCGCGTCGACGGGCTCACCGGTGCCGACGAAAAAGACGATTATGACCTCATTGACGACTACCTCGATCAACGCGACAAAACATGGCGCAGGAATTTTTGGCCCAGCGCTCGGCATCCGAAGCGCCCCGGCCCGCATTCGGCTATGAGTCGTCCAGCCGCAGCAGCACCAAAGCATGACGACTTCGAGGCTGCCCTCCACAGAGGTAGCGTGCGTAGGCCCGCCATGGCGACAGTCTGCGTAGCCGTTGCCGCCATCGTCGGATCCCATTGCGGGACGCAAGGCCCAGCCCGATAGTGCCCCTCCGATAAGCACCCGGCGCCTGTTGTCTTTTCCTCGTTGCTCATTTGGTAGTTCCATCCGCCGATGTAACGGTGTCCGCAATCGGTTCAGTGTCCGGACTGTCGAGCTGGGCTGTTGAGCGGTCCCTTCGACGTAAAAGCAGGAAGCCGGCGAGACCGGCCAGCAGGAGTAAACCGGAAACCCAGGTATTGACGCGCAGCCCAAGGATGGTGTTGGCGTAGTCGGAACGGAGTAATTCGAAGATGAACCGACCGGATGTGTAGAAGACCACATAAAGGGCAAATACTGATCCCGCGCCAAGCCGGTATCTCCTATCCAGAAACATCAGCAACGAAGCAGCCGCAAGACACCAAAGGGACTCATAGAGGAACGTTGGCTGGAAGTAGCCAAGCACCACGGGAGCCCCGGCCGCGTCCGTGGCCGCCCGGCCGGTGGAAAAATCCATCTGATGGATCTGCAATTTCCAGGGCAGCGCCGTCGGGTCGCCATAGAGTTCGTTGTTGAACCAGTTGCCCCACCTGCCCAGCCCTTGGGCGATCAGCAAGCCAGGGGCGGCCGAGTCAATCAGTGCAGTAAAGGGCACGTTATGCCGGCGGCAGCCAAGGTACGCTCCGAGCAGTCCCAGGGCCACGGCTCCCCAGATACCCAGGCCGCCGTCCCAGATTTTGAGGGCATCCCACGGATTCTTCCCCGGAAAAAAGTAGAGCTCCGGGTCCGTGATGACGTGATAAATCCGGCCGCCCACGATGCCGAACGGAACAGCCCAGATGGTTATGTCCAAGACCACGCCGGGGCGGCCACCCCTGGCGGTGAGGCGACGGTCGGCGAGCCAGACCGCGAAGACGATCCCTGCCAGGATGCACAGCGCATAGAACCGAATCGTCAGGGGGCCGAGCTGGAAGGCATCGACGGCGGGTGAGGGGAAAAACAGCTCAGAAGCTGCCGCTGGGTTCATGGTCGGCCTGTCTTAGGTGGTGTAGGAGAAGACGCCCATCATGCCGCGTTCGGCATGGAGGGCATTGTGGCAGTGGGTGAGCCATTGGCCCGGGTTGTCCGCGTCGAACTGGACGGTAACGGTCTGCTTGGGCCTGACGATGACGGTGTCCTTGCGTGCACCGTCATCGCCCACCTGGAATGTATGGCCGTGGAGGTGCATGGGATGCCACATCATCGTGTCGTTGATGAACGTCACCTGGACGCGCTCTCCGATTTTCAGGTCGAAGGTGTTCTCGAACGGCTTAGCCATATCGAAGCGTTTCCCGTTGATTCCCCAGTCGTATTTGCCCATCCCGCCGGTCAGATGCAGCTCGTGGACCCGGTCCGGTGTTTTTGTCGGCAGGGTCACGGATGGGTCGGCCTTGAGCTGACCACCGTCGACGACGACGCCGTCAAGTTGAGCGGGCAAGTCCGCTGCCGCGGGCGGCGTCCCGATGCCGGTGGCAACGAGTCCGTATGTCAGCTGGCCCTTGCCCTCGGCCAGAGCCAGGACAGGAGTGATTCCGTCCCGGACTGTCAGGAGTGCGTCGATCCGCTCCCCCATGCCCAGCACGACGGCGTCCACGTCCCGGTGCGCGACGGGGAACCCGTCGGCATGCGTGAGTGTGAGTTTCTGCCCGGGGATACCGACGCGGTAGGCGGTGTCCCCTGCGGCGTTGATGATGCGCAGCCGGATGACCTCTCCGGGCTTGGCTGTCAGCGTTTCGGGCTGGGAAGGCGGCCTGCCGTTGAAGAGGTGGAAGGGAAACTTCACGTCTCCGGCATCCCCTCCCAAGAAGTCGCTGCGGGCCCCCATCAGCATGTGTCCCATATCCATCCCGCCCTGCCCCATGCCCCCGGTCATCCCGGACGTGCTCGTCCCCCCGGACATCCCGGACATACTCATGCCCTTGGACAGCTCCTGCAGCACCTCATCGGGCGTGCCTGTGACGCCGTCGAGCCAGTCATCAAGCACAATGACCCAGTCCCTGCTGTACTGCAGCGGCTCCTTGGGGTCTTCGATGATCAGGGCGCCGTAGAGCGCCCGGGCCCGCTGCATTTCCACGTGCGAGTGGTACCAGTAGGTCCCCGGATGGGGCAGCCTGAAGTTATAGGTGAAGTCGGCACCGGGGGCGACGGGTTGCTGCGTGACGTTCTGGACGCCGTCGTCGTTGTTCCGCAGAGCCACGCCGTGCCAGTGCACCGTCGTGCCGTCCGTGAGCCCGTTGGCGACTTTTGCTTCCAGCAGGTCTCCGACGGTCGCACGGATCAGTGGTGCCACTAGGGCTCCGTTGTAGCCCCAGGTAGTGATCTCTTTGCCGTCCAGACTGGTACTGAGCGCCGCCGGTGTCAGCTGTGCACTCACGGTCTTACCCGTGGATGTGCGGCGCGACTCGTACTCGGCGATCAACGGATTGTCGGGCATGATCCGGTGGGCGTCCGCGCCGGTTGTCTGGGTGGGAGCTGTATTGCCCGTGCACGCGGCGAGCGCTGCAGCCGCGGTGGCTGCGACGGAGAGTCCAATGAAGCTGCGGCGGTTGACCTGAGTGGTCATGATAACCATTCCTTACTAATGATGATGATTGGGGAATTTCAGACCGGGGTGACGAAGGTCCCGGATAGGCCCTGCAATTGGTAGATCCACTGCATCCAGAGGCCGCTCACCATGAGCAGGCCGAGGGCAATGAGCATAGATGCGCCGGCGATATTAACTGCGCGAATGTGCCTGCGGACGTAGCCGAGGATCCGCGTGACCCAGCCGAGCCCCATCGCGACGAGGGCGAACGGAATGCCCAGCCCCAGGCAATAAACGAAGGCCAGCAACGCACCGCGCCAAGCGTTCCCGGAGGTCACGCTGAGAGTCAGGACAGCGCTGAGGGTAGGACCCATGCACGGTGTCCAGCCAAGGCCGAAAACAATGCCGAGAAGCGGTGCCCCCGCCAAGCCGGTGCGGCGAGTGAGTGCGAGTTTACGGGTCTGCTGGAACCAGGAAAATTTACCCATCAGCACCAAGCCCATGACGATCACGACGACGCCGAGGACCCGTATGAGCGGGTCCTGCCACCGGGTGAGCCACGACCCGACCGTCCCGAAGGCCGCACCGTAGAGCGTGAAGACCGCTCCAAAACCCAGAACGAACAGGGCGACTCCGGCGAGGACACGGCGTCTGTTCTTTGGTTGGCTTGGATCGGTGAGCCCGGAAACATATCCCAGATAGCCCGGAACGAGAGGCAAAATGCATGGGGACATGAATGACACAATGCCTGCGATCATTGCCAGCGGCATGGCGATCAGTAGTGCTCCGGAGCTGACCGAGTTGGCGAAGAACTCTCCGATATTCATCGAGCTAGCTGGAATCCGCTGGGCTGAAAGTCATTCCGCCATCCTTAGAGACCTGAACACCGGTACTCGTGGCGGCCCAGATCCGCGGCTTCCCCGTTTCTCCCTCAACTGCTGTGACCGCCTGCACCTGGCCGCTGATTTGGCCGGTTTGGACCCAGCTCAGACCGGCGTCGGCGGAAGCGTACACCGTGCCGTCCGGCGCGACCCCCACGGCCTCCGTCGTTGCTTTGTCCTTAGCAGTTGCAAAGGCCGCGTACTGCATAATCGGAGCCCCGGGATTCGGCTGCCACGTTTTTCCGCCGTCGGTGGAACGTTGTAGGCCCTGTTCCGTGGTGGCCAGGACAACGGTGCTGGCGGGGCTGCCGGCCAGCGCTGCGGGAGCGAAGGACGACGGCGACGGAGTCCAGTTGACGCCGTCGGCGCTGGTCTGCAGGGTCCCGTCGAAGGCCACCAGGCCTGACTTGGTGGAAGTCAGGGCGTGGAAGTCCGATTGACCCTGCCGGGAGACGGGATTCCAGGTTTTACCCGAGTCTTCGGATTTGATGAGTCCGACGGGGTCCGGCAAAGCCGATCCCGCGCCCGGGTGGCCCGAGGCATAGAATACGGCGGGATCCGCCGTAGCCGTGAACCCCATCAGGTCAATGGTGTCGCTGATCTTGACCGGCTGTTTTTTGCTCGCGTCATACAGCCCATCGTGGGTGGCCAGCAAGACTTCCGACGAAGCCGGGCCCACGGCGATGGCGTGAATATGGGCAGCGGGACTTTGGGAAGTTGGCGCCGGATCAGCTGCCGTTGATCCGGCAGAGCACCCCGCAAGCAGCAGGGCGGCGGTGGCCAGCACCGCGGGGGCAGCCAATCGATGGTCGCGGGGAAGGAAGGTAGGTGTGTTCACAGCGGGCTCCAAGGAAGGAAAGAAGGTGTCCCAGTGGCGACCCGGATCCCCGGGCGCCACTGGCCGTGACAGCGTGCCCTGACTCAGAGGGTCGTCAGCAGATCCTGCATTTCCTTGATCTCGGATTCCTGGGTGGAGACGATGGACTTCGCCAGCGCAACTGCGTCAGCGTTCTTGCCGTCGATCACCTCGGCCTTAGCCATCTCCACTGCCCCTTCGTGATGGGTGACCATCTGCGAAAGGTACAGCTTCGCGGCCTCCGCGCCCTGCGCCGCGTCGAGCTTTTTCATCTCTTCATCGCTCATCGTGCCGGTCATTCCCGACGTGCCGGACATTCCCGACATGGCCGTCGGTTCCTTCCAGGCAGCAAGCCACCCCGTCATCTTCTCGATCTCGGGGGCTTGCGCCGCCTTGATTTTGGTTGCCAGGGCACTGACCCGCGGGTCGATGCCCTGCTTGGCCAGCAGCAAATTGCTCATGTCCACGGCCTGCAAGTGGTGCGGAGTCATCATCTGGGCGAAGGTGGTGTCGGCAGAGTTGCGCTCGGCGCCGGCCATCATCGCGGAGTCCCCCGCGCTCGTGCTGGTAGAGCCCGCAGAGCTGCCGCCGTGATCCATGCCCGGCATGCTGCCGCCGTCGGTGCCGGCAGAGCAGCCGGCAAGGGCGATGGCCGCGGCAACGGCCGTGGACGAAATGGTCAGAAACTTCTTCATTGGTAGAGTCCTTCACTAAAAACTAGAGTCTCACTCGATAGCCGGCGCACGGTATCAGTGCGCGTCGATGAAGGCCGTCCGCATAGCGGCGGCCAAGTCATCGGTTTACGTTCGGCTAACGGAGAGCTGGCTTAGTGAAGGTCCATCGGGGATCCGCTCGACCGCGGTAAATACTGGCGTTCGCCCAAACGCAATATCGCCATACAGGTGGGTAACCGTCTGCGGCGCCGGGACAATCATGCCCGCCGGACCGAAGGTGGGCATGCAGGCATCCATGGCCATCGACCCGGGGCAGCCAGCTGAACAGCTACAGATGACAGGAACTTGTTCAACCGGCGCGTGCGGACCGGAGACCGTCACGGCATTAGCCGTCGCTGCCGAGGTTGTCATGGCTGCTGGAGCCATTGACATAGCAGGCGTTCCGCTGATCACGTGCATGCCCAGGATTCCCCCGGTTATACCGAGCACGACGATGAGCAAGCGTCCCCAGCGCAGGATGGATCGGATGCCGGGCAGTGAGACTGTGCTGCTCATGAATCCTTCCTTATTCGCTGGGTTGCCAGCCATCTTACCGGTCACGCTTGCGCCCTGAAGAACCCAAGGCAATGGGCTTAAGCGAAGGCGGTATGCAAAGCTGGCAATTGACGCTAATAAAATACCCCGGCAGGGTATACTGGTCAAGGCTCGGCCGGCAGCGGCGCATTTCTGTGCAAGAATCTACGTATGGATGCAGATAAGAGGATATGCGGCCGGGAACCGGACAGCCAATACGTTGAACTGGCGGTCGAAGTGTTCGCAATGCTCGCCGACGCCACGCGGGTACGGATAGTTCTGGCGCTGCGGGACGGTGAAATGCCCGTCAACCAGTTGGCCGAGATGGTCGGAAAATCTCCGGCAGCCGTGTCCCAGCACCTGGCGAAAATGCGCCTTGGACGCCTTGTTACCACCCGACAGGACGGCACGAGGGTGTTCTACCGCCTGGAGAACGAGCATGCTCGCAAACTTGTCACCGACGCCATCTTCCAAGCGGAGCACTCCCTCGGGGGAACCCCCCGCCACCATCACGTCGAAAGCATGGACGCGTCATGAGCAACCACCACACCGACCACGACCATACGCATCCTGACCAGCACGAGCACGGCCACGAAGACTCCCACGGCCACGGCCACGGCCACGGCCACGGCCACGGCCACGAAAATGGACATGACCATGGTCATCCCCATGGGCACCCCGCTGGAATCAAAGGGTTTTTTTACGGATTGTTCGTTCCGCACAGCCACGACGCCGCGGATTCCATCGATGATGCACTGGAGGCCAGCGAACAGGGCGTCCGAGCGGTGAAGATTAGTTTGTTCATGCTACTCGGCACCACCATCCTGCAATTCATAGTGGTCCTGATCAGCGGCTCCGTAGCGCTGCTGGCGGATACCATCCACAATTTCTCCGACGCCCTGACGGCGGTCCCTCTCTGGATTGCGTTCATCCTTGCCCGCCGGGCAAGGACCCGGCGCTACACCTACGGCTTCGGTCGAGCCGAGGATCTGGCGGGATTGTTCATCGTGGCCGTCGTCGCACTATCGGCCATTATTGCAGGCTGGCAGTCCATCGACCGACTGATCCATCCTCAAGTCTTGAATAACCTGGGGTGGGTTGCCGCTGCAGGGCTGGTTGGTTTCGCTGGGAACGAGGCCGTTGCCATCTACCGGATCACGATCGGTCAGAAGATCGGTTCGGCAGCCTTGGTCGCGGACGGCGTGCACGCCCGAATCGACGGCTTCACCTCGCTGGCCGTCGTCGCTGGCGTCATCGGCGTATGGTTGGGCTTCCCCCTCGCCGACCCCATCGTCGGCTTGCTGATTGCCGCGGCGATCATCGTTTTGCTCTGGGGTACGGTGCGGAGCATCGGCCGACGGCTGATGGATGGAATCGAACCGGAGTTACTTGACCGCGCGGAGTCGGCTCTGACCGGCACCCCCGGCGTGCACTCCGTCCAGGCACTGCAGCTGCGCTGGATCGGACACCGGCTCCAGGGCAACGCCAGCCTGGAGGTCAGTGACATGCCAGTGACAGCGGCCGAAGAAATCATCCGTGAAGCCGAACACCGGCTGGGACACGCCCTGCCGAATCTGGACCTGATGTCCGTCCGAGCCGTTACGAAACCAGCTGAACAGAACGCTGGTGAACAAAACGAGCCTGAACCACGCCACGGCGAGCTCGCGGCACACCACGATCGTCCGCACGGGTGAATCTATTCCACTCGCTGTCCGACCTGCGCGGGTGACCGGCCCCGACGTGCTGGCCCGGATTCCCGGCAACGGAACCTTCACTGTAACCGGTGAAGCGACGGTCAGCCGTGCTTAACGCTCTTTCACGACCGCAAGGAAATCGCTGACTTGATAGTAAGCAATCCGGCCCTGTGCACCAGCGCGCATGATCTGCTCCCGCAGATACGGGTCCCACCAGAGGTGAAAGGTGTCGACGACGACGACGACGCCGACGGCGGCGGCGGCCGGGTGCGGTGCTGCGAGCCCGATGGCGGGTACATGGCCGCCTTCCCCGTGGCCGCTCTCGCTGTATCCGCAACCAGAGCGTCGCCGTCGCAGGCTTTGACGACATGGCAACCCTCCGGACTTCTCCCCGGATTCCGAGCCTCCGCTGACCGCTGACGCCGGACGGCATGCCGATGGCGCGGCGCTCTACGGAATGCAACAGTCCCTCGACGCCGCCTGGCAGCCCCCCGGATGCCGGCTGGCGATAAGCTGACAGTGCCCTCACAACGTACGTCCAGCCAATTCCCAGCCAACCATCGGAGACTGAAATGGTGAAAAAGAATGGACCAGAAGCGAGGCTCCTTGTCGTCGATGACGAGCCCAATATCCGCGAGCTACTTTCCACTTCGCTGCGCTTCGCCGGTTTTGAGGTATTCGCCGCCGGCAACGGCCGCGAAGCGCTCGCCGCTGCTGAGGAACACAATCCGGACCTTGCGGTGCTGGATGTGATGCTGCCGGATATGGACGGTTTCACCGTGACCCGACGGCTGCGCGCCGCGGGACGGCATTTTCCTGTCCTGTTCCTCACCGCCCGTGACGATACGGAGGACAAGGTCACCGGCCTCACGGTGGGCGGGGATGACTACGTCACGAAGCCCTTCAGCCTGGACGAGGTGGTGGCCCGGATCCGCGCCGTGCTCCGGCGCACGCAGCCGATGGAAGACGACGACGCCGTGATACGGGTCGATGATCTGGAGCTCGACGACGACGCCCATGAGGTCCGCCGCGGCGGCCGCACCATCGAGCTCTCCCCCACCGAATTCAAGCTGCTGCGCTACCTGATGCTGAACCCAAACAGGGTCCTTTCCAAGGCGCAGATCCTGGACCACGTATGGGAATACGATTTCAACGGCGATGCCTCCATTGTGGAGTCCTATATTTCCTACCTGCGCCGCAAGGTGGACACCGATCCCCAGTCCCCGGCGCTGATTCAGACCAAGCGCGGCGTGGGCTACGTGCTGCGGACGGTCGAAAAGCGCTAACGGAGCCGCACAGTGATCCGGACCTGGAAGAACGCCTCGCTGCGCACACAGCTGGTGGCCATCATCTGCGCCCTGCTGTTGGTGTCCATGCTTGCTCTCGGCGGCGCGACATATGTGCTGCTCCGTGCGTTCCTGCAGGATCAGATGGACAACCAGCTGACGACCTTCCAGAAGTCCATCGCGCAAACCGGCATCACCCCGGCCGACGCCAAAGGCGACTCGCCATTCGGCTTCGAGTACTACGTTCGGTTCTCTTACCCGGATGGGACCATATTCGCCCAGAATCGCCAGGGCCGGGACACCCCCGTACTGGATTCCTACTCGCTGCCGCAGGCCACCGGGCTGGCGGACCGGCCCTTCACCGTTCCCGGGACCGCGGGCAATGATCCGTGGCGCGTCATCATTGTCTCCCCCGCCAATATCAGGGGTCAGAGCAGCAGCGGTGCCTCGACCAGCTTTGCCGGGTACGTCGTCGTCGGCCTTCCCTACACGGATCTCAACAACACCATGGAACGGCTGGCGACGGTGATTGCCGGAGTCTCGTTGCTGGCCGTGGCGCTTGGAACCGTGATTGCCAGGTGGACGGTCTCCAGATCGTTCGTGCCGCTGTCGCGGGTGGAAAAGACCGCCGCGGCCATCGCTGCCGGCGATCTTTCCCGCCGGGTGGAAATTGAAAACCCAGCGACCGAGGTGGGTCGGTTGTCCGGCTCGCTCAATGCCATGTTGGCACACATCGAATCCGCCTTCGCCGCCCGGACGGCGTCGGAACGGCGGATGCGCCGGTTTGTCGCGGATGCCTCGCACGAGCTGCGCACTCCTTTGGTGACCATCCGCGGTTTCTCCGAGCTGTACCGGCAGGGCGCGCTGCAGAGCTCCGACGATGTGACCACGGCGATGGGTCGGATCGAGAGCGAAGCCAAGCGGATGGGTGAGCTGGTGGAAGACCTGCTGATGCTGGCCCGGATCGACGAACAGCGCCCGGTGCAGCGCAAGCCGGTGGATCTGCTGCTGCTCGGGCACGACGCCGTAATCGATGCGCGAGCGGCCGCGCCGGACCGTGTGATTACCGTGGTGGGGCTCGACGACGGTCCGACTGTCAGTGCGCCGGTGAGCGGCGACGAAGCGAAGCTGCGTCAGGTCGTGGCCAATCTGATGGGCAACTGCATGCGCTACACCCCCGACGGCAGCCCGGTGGAAATCGCGGTGGGAGTCACCGGCACAGGCGATGACAAACGCTCCGTGCTGCAGGTCCGCGACCATGGACCGGGCATTTCCGAGGAGGAGGCGCCGCGGATCTTCGAGCGTTTCTACCGCGCCGATTCCTCACGCAACAGAGACACCGGCGGCAGCGGCCTGGGGCTGGCCATAGTCTCGGCCCTGGTCGCCGCGCATGAGGGCACGGTCAGGATGGAACAAACCCCGAATGGCGGAGCAACGCTGGTCATCTCGCTGCCCTTCCAGGCTCCCGACGATGCCGTGGACGACGCCGGCCCGGAGGACTCATTGGACCGCCGGCAGGACTCATTCAACCACCGGCACGGCTCATTCGACCACCGGCACGGCGGCGACGGGTCGGACGGCAACAGCAGCTTCTCCTCCACCGACGCCTGACCCAGTGTGTTATGCACTGAGTGTCGGCAGCCGCTGGGCCCGCACGGCGTCGGCCGCTAGCCTCGAGGGATCCGGTTACATCCCCAGTCCAGGAGGCACTCACATGGCCGTGTTCCATGTCAACAGCGACGATCTTGCGCTTAAGAGCCAGGCGGTCAAGGGCTCCATCGATCAGATCCGTGCGGAGGTGGATGCCATGCAGCGCAACCTGTTGGATCTGCAGTCCAGTTGGACAGGTGCCGCGGCCACGAATTTCCAATCCCTGATCACCGATTGGCGCAGCACCCAACTCCGCGTTGAAGCATCGCTGGAGAGCATCAGCCGTGCACTGGCCAGCGCGGCAACCCAGTACGCGCAGGCCGAAGACGCCAACACCCGGCTCTTCGCCGGCTGACCCGTCAGCCGACCTGTGGTCGGTCCTATGCCTCGGGCGTTCCCTGGTGGAAGCGCAGCCGCCACTGGCCACCGGTCTGCCGCCACAGTGAACTGCGCAGCGCGGAACCCTCGCGGCCGGTCGTCCGGTAGGTCATCAGGGCCGTCGCCTCATCCAGCAGAGCCACGTCCAGCACCTCCATGTCCGGATCCGGCCCAATGTCCGCACCCATGGCGCCGAGCATCGCATCCCGGGTCCACATCCGGCCGGAAACTCCGAACTCCTCAAAATCGGGGTGTAGCAGCACCGCCACGCGGCTGGAGTCCCGGCGCACGTCCGGACGCAGCAGTTCCTGCTCCAGGGTAATAATTTGGTCCCGGACGGACGAGGTCAGGGGTTCAAAATCCCCCTCCAGCAGGCTGGAAAAGAGGTCGGGGTCCTCGTGCGCCACGGCCCGCCGCCCGGACACGGCGTCCGCTCCGGTTGCCCCGAGCTCCGCAGCGGCGGCTGCGGATCCCGGATAACCCGGGCCTGCCGGAACAGCCCCGCCGGATTGGAATGCGATGGCCACGGCGCGGGCGCGCACGTCTGCCGCCTCATTCAGGTCATGTCCGGCATGACCCTTGACCCATTCGAAACTGTAGTCCCGTCCGGCGATGGCGGCGTCGATATCCTTCAGAAGGTCAACGTTGAGCACCGGTTTACCATCGGCCTTGCGCCATCCCTTGCGCTTCCAGCCGGCCATCCATTTGGTGATGCAGTTGATGACGTATTGGCTGTCGCAGAGGATCCGCAGGTGCTCGTCCGGCACGTCCTCGGTGGAGCGGAAGAGATCAAGCACCGCCATCAGCTCGCCCTGATTGTTGGTGCCGTGTGGCCATCCGCCGGCCCGCCAGCAGGAATCGTCCACGTACCAGGCCCAGCCGGCGGGTCCTGGGTTTCCAAGGGCAGATCCGTCCGCGGCAGCAACAATCGTCATGCATCCATACTTTCAGATCCAAGCCACCGTTAAGACACCAAAGGCGCCCCTGCCGGAAACTAAGGTGGCAGGAGCGCTTTGGCGCTTGGAAAGCAGAGTGGCTTAGAAGCCGCCCATGCCCCCCATGTCATCTGCACCCGGGCCGGCCGGAGCCGACTTCTGCGGCTTGTCGGCCACAACAGCTTCGGTGGTCAGGAACAGACCGGCGATGGAGGCCGCGTTCTGCAGTGCAGAGCGGGTCACCTTTACCGGGTCGTTGATGCCGGCGAGCAGCAGGTCCTCGTAGACGCCGGTTGCTGCATTGAGGCCGTGCCCGACGGGCAGGCCGCGGACCTTCTCGACAACGACGCCGGGCTCCATGCCCGAGTTGAAGGCGATCTGCTTCAGCGGCGCGTCGATGGCAACGCGGACAATGTTCGCGCCGGTTGCTTCATCGCCGGTCAGGTTGAGGTTGGCAAATGCCTTGACCCCGGCCTGAATCAGGGCGACGCCACCGCCGGGGACGATGCCTTCTTCCACAGCGGCCTTGGCGTTGCGCACTGCATCTTCGATGCGGTGCTTGCGCTCCTTGAGCTCAACCTCGGTTGCGGCTCCGGCCTTGATGACCGCAACGCCGCCGGCCAGCTTGGCCAGGCGCTCCTGCAGCTTCTCGCGGTCGTAGTCCGAATCGGAGTTTTCGATCTCGGCGCGGATCTGGGCAACCCGGCCTGCGATGGCCTCGGCGTCGCCGGCGCCCTCAACGATGGTGGTCTCGTCCTTGGTGACAACAACCTTGCGTGCGCTGCCGAGCAGCTCAAGGGTGGTGTTCTCCAGCTTGAGGCCGACCTCTTCGGCAATGACCTGTCCGCCGGTCAGAATGGCGATGTCCGCCAGCTGAGCCTTGCGGCGGTCGCCGAAGCCCGGTGCCTTGACGGCAACGGACTTGAAGGTGCCGCGGATCTTGTTCACGATCAGCGTGGCCAGGGCCTCGCCCTCGATGTCCTCGGCGATGATCAGCAGCGGTTTGGACGACTGCATGACCTTTTCCAGAACGGCAACGAGATCCTTCACGTTGGCGATCTTGGAGTTGGCGATCAGGATGTACGGGTCTTCGAGGACCGTTTCCTGGCGCTCTGCGTCGGTGACGAAGTACGCGGAGATGTAGCCCTTGTCGAAGCGCATGCCCTCGGTGAGCTCAAGCTCCAACCCGAAGGTGTTGGACTCCTCGACGGTGATGACACCTTCCTTGCCGACCTTGTCCAGCGCCTCAGCGATCAGGGCGCCGATTTCGGGATCGCCGGCGGAGATGGACGCGGTTGCGGCGATCTCTTCCTTGGTCTCGATTTCCTTGGCGGAGGCGAGCAGCTCGGCGATAACGGCTTCGACAGCCTTCTCGATGCCGCGCTTGAGGCTCAGTGGGTCGGCTCCGGCCGCGACGTTCCGCAGGCCTTCCTTGACCAGGGCCTGTGCCAGAACGGTCGCCGTCGTCGTACCGTCACCGGCGACGTCGTCGGTCTTCTTGGCAACTTCCTTGACCAGCTCGGCGCCGATCTTTTCGTAAGGATCGTCCAGCTCGATCTCCTTGGCGATGGAAACACCATCGTTGGTGATCGTCGGAGCGCCCCACTTCTTTTCGAGCACAACGTTGCGGCCGCGCGGGCCGAGGGTGACCTTGACGGCGTCGGCGAGGATATTCAATCCCCGCTCCAGACCGCGGCGTGCCTCTTCATCGAATGCAATGATCTTGGCCATGTAGGCTTCAGTCCTTTCGGGACAGTCATTTCGGACTCAGGACCAGGCTGCGGTGCCCGCGACGGACGAGCCGTGGACGCGGCGATCTCTATACGCCGGCCGGCAGGCTCTCACCACACTGGTTACTGCATCACTCGCTCCGGCACCTCGAGTTTTTAGCAGTCGGCACCGGAGAGTGCTAACTCAATAATTAGCACTCACCCGTGGAGAGTGCAAGCGGATCGGATTTCTTGCGCTGCCGGCGAACTCCGCGCCGGGGAAATTGCACCGCCAGCGTCGCCTCATTCTCTGGCGCCCCGCATGGTCATGGCATAGCGTTAATGAAGAATACATTCCCTTACGCGTTTGTCCCCCGCAACAGCATCAGGAGTCAGCATGAGCGAAAATCCGCAGCAGGGAAATCCGGCCGACCCCGATCTGCCCCGCGAGAACATGCCCTCCGAGTCACTTCCCGGATACCAGTCTCCCGACTCCCCCTACCAGCCTCCGGAGACAGGGGGCAGCGGATACGGCCAAGCCCCTTCGGGCAAGGTTCCCTACCCCAGGCCGGACGAAGCCCCCGCTGCCGAGCCGGAGCAGTACGGTCAGCAGCCGTATCCCCAGCCGCCCGCGGGGCAGCAACCCTATGGCCAGCAGCTTGGGCAGCAGCCGTATCAGCAGTCATATAATCAGCAGCCCTACGGTCAGTCGCCCGGTCAGTCGCCGTACGGTCAGTCGCCGTACGGTCAGTCGCCGTACGGTCAGCAGGTATACGGCCAGCCCGGCGTGGAACAGAAATCCAAAATTGCGGCCGGACTGCTCGGCATCTTCCTTGGCTCGTTCGGCGTCCACAATTTTTACCTTGGCTTCACGGGCAAGGCGGTGGCCCAGTTGCTGATTACTGTGCTGTCTATTGGTACCCTCTCCTGGGTCAGTTGGATCTGGGGCATTATTGAGGGAATTCTCATCCTGACCGGATCCGAAAACTTCAGACATGATGCCAAGGGGATCCCGCTGCGGGATTAAAACTGCGGGACTGCCCCTGCGGGATTGACGCTGCGCGACCGCCAGCCAGAAACCGGAACCATGCCCGCAACCGCGGACGGAGCCGTAGCCAGGACCCGCGGCTGGATCTGTGCGCAGAATCCTGCCGTGCCCGGAGCCGCGGCCGGAGCCGCCGGCCGCAGCCGCGCCGGCTAAGAGTTCCCCAGTTTCCTCCTTCTATGTCCCTGAATGCGCAACTGAATGATCCGCGCCCCTCCGGCCAGGGCCACCAGGATCCCGCCCCCGACGGCCGCTATAAACAGCGCTATCCCCAAGGCCAGCGATCCCTCCAAGCCAAGGAAGTAAACCCTGACCTGATCCTGATTCTGGATGAAAAAGATAATCAGCAAAACCAGCACGGCCAGCGAAATGGCCACGGCGACCCAGACAGCCGCAGCGCGTGTCACACCTGTTCCACGGGGTATTTCCGTGCCGGAACGGCCGGGGTCCGTGCCGGAACGGCCGGGGTCCGTGCCGGAACGGCCGGGGTCCGTGCCGGAACGGCCGGGGTCCGTGCCGGAACGGCTCCGGCTCAAAGGCCCCTCGGGCTCGTCCGTTTCCTGTGCCCGGGGGCCGAGCCCGGATGGAACGCCTCGTGACGGTTCGCTGGATTCGGTGCTCATGGTCCGACTCTCCTGTCTGTGACCGCGGATCCAGCGTTGCGGCCTCGTTGCTGGGGCCGGGACCGGACGTTCCGCGTTGCTGGTTCCGATACTTGTACTTAGGCAACATCCTAGGCCGGAAAGGGCCACCGCGCCCTTGCTCCCCGTACCCTTGCTCCCCGCACCGGCCGACAATAGGCTTGCTTACTATCAGTAGGCTTACTGCCACCAAGTTTGCCTGTCACCAGCTTTGCTTGCCACAGAGGGTGCTTACCATCAAGTTTAAGGAGAGCCGGATGCGGGTTGCTGTCATCGGAGCCACCGGGAACGTAGGAACAGCGCTGCTGCGGCGTCTTCACCAGGCCCCGGGAGTCGAATCCGTGCTGGGAATTGCCCGCCATCTCCCCGATCCCGACGCGGAGCCGTACGCCTATGTGCGCTGGCACAGCGTGGACATAGGGGCACCCGGGGCGGCGCCGCGTCTGGCCGCAGTACTTGACGGGGCCGACGTCGTCGTCAATCTTGCCTGGGCCATTCAGCCCAACCATGACGAGCCGACCATGTTCGCCACCAATGTCACCGGGCTGGAAAATGTGCTGCTTGCCGCGGCCAGTGCCAAGGCCCGGCACGTCGTATATGCCTCGTCCGTCGGCGCCTATAGTCCAGGGGCCAAGATCCGGCGCTCGGATGAAGCGTGGCCCACCGGAGGCATTCACACCTCGCATTACAGCCGGCACAAGGCGGCCAACGAGCGCCTGCTGGACGCGTTCGAGGCCCAGCATCCGGAGGTGGTAGTCAGCCGCCTGCGGCCCTCCCTGATTTTCCAGCGCGACGCCGGAAGTGAGGTCGGGCGCCTATTCCTCGGTCCCCTGGTGCCCAAGTACCTTGGCTACAAAATCACGACGCCGTTGCTGCCGCTGCCCCGCGAGCTGACGTTCCAGGCTGTACACGCGGACGACGTAGCGGACGCCTATTGGCGGGTCATCGCCGAGCGTGCGCCCGGCGCGTTCAATGTCGCGGCGGAACCGGTGATCACCCCCGAGCTGTTGGGGTGGATTCTCGGGACCCGCCGGATCATTACCTTGCCGCTGGTGGTGCTTCGTGCGCTGGCCGCGGTGACCTGGTGGCTTCGGCTGCAGCGTTCCGATCCGGGATGGGTGGACATGGCCGCGCAGTCACCGGTTATGAACACGGACAGGATCCGGGCGTTGGGTTGGGATCCGAAAATCAGCTCCGTGGACGCCATGGTGGCTGCGATCCAGGGCATGGGCTACGGCGACGGGGTGGCAGGTTCCCCCAAGCTGCAGCCGCGCCGGACGCGGGCCGGAAAGTGATCTCCACGGAACTTGCCGGTGCCCTGCGCAGGGCCGGCCTGCGCTGGATACCGGTCGCCGGCGACACGTTCTGCATCGAACGGCTGATCGACAGTCCCGACGTGCTCGAGGCAAATGAGGTTTTCGTGGTCAGCGATATGACGATCGAAGCCCACGCCTACCCCACCGGGACCGTACTGGGGATGAACGGGACCACTGAATGGGCGCTGGACTCCGTCTCGCTGGAGGAATCGCTCTGGCTCCCGCACGAGAATCAGCTCCGGGACCTGCTGGGGGGCACCTTCAGGGCGCTGCGGCGGGAAGCCCTCAACAGCGGCCAGATCGGGTTCGTCGTGGAGGTTCAGCGGCAGAGTGCGCTCAGGCTCTACCAGGACCCGGATCCCGCGGAAGCGTACGGGAAGGCGGTGCTGGCGCTGGTCAGCGACGGCGCAGCGTAGACGACGGCGTAGCGTTAACACAGGGCGCCGGAGCACCTTGCGGCGTCCGGAAACCCATGGGACGCATCATGACTGTGCACGGTGAAAAGAAGCTCGGCGTCCTCTTCGACGTCGACGGAACCCTGATCGACTCCAGCTACCTGCATACGATCGCGTGGTGGGAGGCGTTCCGGCGGTACGGGCTGGATGTGCCCATGGCGTCCATTCACCGGGCGGTCGGAATGGGCGGAGACAAGCTCATCGGGCATCTGCTCGGTGCAGACCGGGACCAGGATAACGACGCTGCGCTGGAAGCCGCCCACGGGGCTATCTTCTCCACCCGCTGGCCGTCCCTGCGGCCCTTCGCCGGGGCCAAGGACCTGTTGGTCCAATGCGCGGATGCACAGCTCGCCGTTGTGCTGGCGACGTCAGCCAAACGGGACGACCTCACTGTCCTAAGAGCGGCGCTGGATGCCGACGCCAGCATTGATGCCGCCACGAGCTCCGCCGATGCACAGGAGAGCAAGCCCGCCCCGGATATCCTGGCCGCGGCGTTGCGGGCCGGGCACCTTGAGGCGGAAAACGTGGTGTTCGTCGGGGATTCCGTGTGGGATGTCCAGGCCGCCGCAAAACTGTCGATCCCGTGCATCGGCGTCACCTGCGGCGGCACCAGCGAGGCCGAGCTGAAGGACGCCGGCGCCGTGGCTGTTTTTGAAGGCCCGCAGCAGCTGTTGTCCAATCTGGCGCAGAGCCCGATCGGCCCGCTGGCGGCCCGTGCGGCCCGACGAAACTAGCGGGCCCAAGGAGACCCCGCCGGCACGGAACTTTGCGGCCCCGGCGTCGCCCCGGCAGCCGCTGATTACGGCGCAGTCGCCTTTTCCGTCCCGCTCATCACGGGTTTATTGTCCGCACCAAAGCTGTAGACAACGTAATTTGCCGCCGTGATATCACCGTTCTCGTTGAAGTTGATGGCACCGGAGATGCCGTCGTAGTCAATGTGTTTCTTTTGCATCAGCAGCTGCGAACAGTCCGGATACCCGGTGCAGGGCACCCCCGCGGCCTCGCCGGCTACCCTGCCTCCGGAGACGGACAGCAGCTTGGCCGCGATGGAGGCCCCCGCGTCGTCGTTAGCCGCCGTTGCGGCCAGCGCGGCCAGCATCACGGCGTCGTACGTTTCGCCGGCGAACGTCATGTCCTTCAGCGCCGGCGAGACACTCAACAGCTGCTGCTGGAATTCCGCCGTCGGGAAGATTCCCGGCAGCAGACCGGTGGCACCCTGCAGCGCGGTCGAGGCCAGAGCGGTGCCGTAAATTCCCGTGGCGCCGTCGCTGAGCACCAGCTTGGACCCCGGAATGCCGGCATTCGCCAGCTCGGCCAGCATGGCCTGCCCGTCACCCCGGGCCACCAGGATGACCGCGTCGGGCGACGCATCCTTGATCGTCTTCACGGCATCCGCTTCCGTGCCCGGCTTGGCCTCCGCATCGGCCGCAACGGAATGTGATGATGCCTTCAGCGCATCGGAGACGGCATGGGAGACGTCCGTCCCGTAGCTTCCGCTCTCGTGCAGCACGGCAACCCTGGCACCGATGCCGGCAGCCCGTTTGGCCAGCACCTGTGCCTGCAGGGTGGACGAAGCCTGGGTCCTGAAGTAGTACCCCCCGCTGCCGATGCTGCTCAGTTCGGGCGCCGTGTTCGCCGGCGAGATGAGCGTAACCTTGGCCTTGCTCAGCACGTCGATGGCGGCCACCGCGTTGGACGAATCGGTCGGTCCGATCACCACGTCGGCGCCGGCCGCCACCATGTGCTCCGACTGGGCCCGGGTATCGGTTCCCGGCGTGACCGGCAGCAGCGCCACCGGTTTGCCCTTGAATCCGCCGCTGGCATTGATCTGGCTTACGGCAAGCCGTGCAGCCGCCTGCTCGGAATCGTTGATGAAGCCCTGGGTGCCCGGGCTGTCCAGCAGCAGACCGACCCTGAGTACGCCGTCGCCGCTGGGCTCCACGTCGGCGGTCCGGGCGTTGCCGGACGTGCCGGAGCAGGCTGTGGCAACCAGCACGACGGCGGCAAGCGAGATAGCGAGGGAACCGCACCGCACGCCGGCGTGCCCGGCCCTGCTCGTCTGCTGCCCCGGGCCGGCACAACGCGTGGGCCAGCGACGCTGAGCGGAGCCACGCGGGACGGAGTCACGCGGGACGAGAGTCGCCGATGGCGCAGGCGTCACTGAGCTCCCGGCCCCAGCACAACAGCCAGCGGAATCTGCAGGTCCGCGGTCTCGGTCAATCGGGTGATCCCCAGCAATGCCCCGACCGCCTCGGCAGTGGCTTTCTGCTCGGCGCCCTGGTAAAAAATGACCGAGCTGGGCTGGGCCGCACCAGCCCAGTTGGCCATCTGGCTGACCGACCACCCGGCGCCGGTCACCATGTCACCGTACTTCGCGGCGAGTCCCACGACGCCTGAGGCATTGAGCACACTGATCGGCGTTGTCCTGTCCACTGCAGTGGCCTGAGGTGCTGCAGCCGGCGCGGACGACGGCGGCGCCGCCACCCTGGAGGTCGGGGTGGCAGGCGCGCTCGACGAAGGGGCGCCGGAGGGTTCGGGACTGGAGGATGCAGGCGTCGACGTTGGCGTAGCCGACGGCGATCCGGAGGTATCGGACACGGAGCCGAAGCCGAACTTCGGCAGCACAAAGAACGCTGCGGCACCGATGATCAAGGCCACCACACCGAAAACAATCAGCGGTGCAAGCGCGGCCCTCGGTGCATCAATGGAATCGCGGTGGACCCCGCGGCGCGACGAATGTTCGGGGACTTTGTCGAACTCATCCCGCGGGTGTTTGCTCATGTGGCTACTGCGTCCTTGTGTTTATTGCACGTGGCTTCGCGTCAGTTTCCCAGCCGGCGGGCCGTCCTGGCCCTCTGACGCGACGTACGTAGTCTACGCAGTCTCTTGACCAGCATTGGATCATGGGCCAAAGCGTCCTCTGTGTCGATCAGGGCATTGAGGATCTGATAATAGTGCGTCGCGGACATGTCAAAGAGCTCACGGATGGCCTGCTCCTTGGCCCCGGCGTACTTCCACCACTGCCGTTCCAGCGCAAGCATCTGCGCGTCGCGTGCGCTGACGGCCCTCGCGGCCTGCTCCCCCCCGGGGCCGGCATCCACCGGAGTCCCGGGCATCGGTGCAGGTTCAGCCACGGCACACTCCATTCCAAATTCCGGCAAAGTCAAGTCCCTCCATGATAAGTGCGAATCACACTGTTGTCATTTGGTGGCCTTTTGGCCTGCCCGCCGGCCGCTTCCCCCTGCCGGTCACCCGCCAGGCCGTTGGCGTGCCAGCTGGGCGGTCCCCTGTGCGTGCCGCCGAGCGGACGATGCACATGCGCTCCGGGTCGGCCAGAATAGGGTGCGTGACTGATTCCGATGCACTTTTCGATCCCCCCGCATCCGATCCCCCCGGGACAGGCCGCTGGCAGGCTGACGATGAGGACGCGCTCGCGCGCTTAGCGGATGAGCCGCTGGCGGCCATGGCTCCGGACTGGGCCGCGGCCCTGCAGCCGGTCGAGGAGCAGCTGCGCCGGATGGGCCGCTTTCTGCGGCGGGAGTACGACGACGGACCCGGGTTTCTGCCCCGTCCCCGGCACGTTTTGCGCGCCTTCGAACGTCCCCTGGCCGACGTCAGGGTGCTGATCGCCGGTCAGGATCCCTACCCCACCCCGGGGCACTCCGTCGGGCTGGCGTTCTGCACGGACCGGCGCACCCGCCCGCTGCCGCGTAGTCTGGCCAACATTTATAAGGAGCTTCAGTCGGATCTTGGCATTCCGCCGGTGCAGCACGGTGATCTGAGCCCGTGGGCGGACCGGGGTGTGATGCTGCTGAACAGGGTTCTTTCCGTGGCGCCGGGAGCCACCGGCTCGCACCGCGGGAAGGGCTGGGAGTTCGTCACGGATGCCGCCATCAGCTCCCTGGCAGCCCGGGACACGCCGCTGGTCGCCGTCCTTTGGGGCAAGGATGCACTCAAACTCCGGCCGCTGCTGGGCGGAACCGCCGCCGTCGTCTCCGCGCACCCCAGCCCGTTGTCCGCTTCCCGCGGATTCTTCGGATCGCGGCCGTTCAGCCGCACCAACGAACTGCTGCAGGCCCAGGGCGGGTCCCCGGTCGACTGGGCCCTTCCCTCGCTATAGGCTCGTAAGGGCGCCCTCACCCAGCTGGCAAAAGCCCGGTCTGGAGGTTGTCCACGCCGATCCCAGGAGCCCTGACATGACAATTGCCCCCGCCGTAAAGCACCGTCCGCAGGCCACCCTGACCGTGCTGCGGACGCACTGGCTCGGTGACCATATGGTGCGCGTTATCGCAGGAGGTGCGGGCTTCTCGGACTTCACCCCGAACAATTCCACCGATATGTACGTCAAGCTCCACTTTCTTCAGCCCGGCGTCGACTATCCGGAACCAGTTGACGTTTTCGCCCTCCGGGACACGCTTCCGCGCGAACAATGGCCGTCCACCCGCACCTACACGGTCCGCTGGGTGAACCCGGTGGCGCAGGAACTGGCCATCGACTTTGTGGTGCACGGAGACGAGGGTCTGGCCGGCCCGTGGGCCGCGGCGGCCCAACCGGGTGACCGACTGATCGTCTCCGGACCGGGCGGCGGCTATACCCCAACCCCGGACGCCGACTGGTACCTGTATGCCGGCGACGAGGCCGCACTACCCGCCATCGCCGCGGCGATGGAAGCGCTGCCCGAAGGTGCCGTTGGCCACGCTTTTCTGGAGGTCGACGCCGAAGCGGACATCCAGGAAATTGCCGCCCCGCGTGGAATGGAATTGGTCTGGCTGCTCCGCGAGGGTGAACCCGCCGGCACCAGCGCCCTGCTGACAGACGCGGTGGCGGCGGCCACGTGGCGCGAGGGAACAGTAGATGTCTTTGCCCACGGCGAGCGCGAATATATGAAAGCACTCCGGAAGATCTTCTTCGCCGGACAGGGCCTGGAGAGGTCCCAGGTCTCGCTTTCCGGCTATTGGGCCCGGGGGCGCAACGAGGACGGTTTCCAAGCCGAGAAGAAACTGCCGATCGGAAAAATCTGACCACCCTTCTGAACGCTGCTGAGCACTCTTCTGGAGTGTGCCGAGGGACGCCTCGGGCCGTGGGAATTTCCATACTGCGCGGATCCCTGGCGTTGGGGCACAATGGCTGTATGCCAGAACTTCCGGAGGTTGCCGGTCTGATCGGCTTTCTGCAGACAAATCTGTTGGGGGCAATGCTGACGCGGATGCAGGTTCTGTCCTCCGCGGCGCTGAAGACGGCCGATCCGTCCTACGCAGACCTGCAGGGGCTGCGGCTCGCCGCCGTGACACGGCACGGAAAGTTCGTCGATATGTCCCTCACCGCGCTCGGATCCCCCGACCTCCACGGTGCCGCGGCCGCCGCCGCGGATACCGAGGCTTATGGTGCCGCGGTCGCGGAAACTGAGGCTCACGCTTCCACTGCCGCGGATACTGAGGCTCACGCGGACTGGACCCCCGGGCCACTCCACCTGATCTTCCACCTGGCAAAGGCGGGCTGGGTACGGTACTTTGAAACGCCGTCGAACGCTGTGCTGCACCCGGGCAAAGGACCGATCGCTGCACGACTGACCTTCGACCAGGATTCCGCCGTGCGGAGCCTGGATCTGACCGAGGCCGGGACCAGGAAGAGCCTGGCGGTTTACGTCGTCCGCAGCCCGTCCGATGTACCCGGCATCGCCGCCCTCGGACCGGATCCGCTCAGCGCGGACTTCGGCGTTCCGGAACTGGCCGGCATCCTGGCCGCAGGCTCCGGCCAGCTCAAGGGTTTGCTGCGCAATCAGCGGGTGATCGCCGGAATCGGAAACGCCTACAGCGACGAGATACTGCATGCCGCGCGGCTGTCGCCCTTCGCCATCGCCCGATCCTTGGACGAGCCGGCCGTCAGGGCGTTGTACGACGCCATCGGGAACGTGCTCGGAGCGGCCGTTAAGTCAGCCGAAGGCAAGCCGGCCAGCGCATTGAAGGACACGAAACGGGCCAGCATGCGGGTCCATGGAAGAACGGGACAGGCCTGCCCCGTCTGCGGCGACGAGGTCCGGGAGGTCTCCTTCGCTGACACGTCGCTGCAGTATTGTCCGACCTGCCAGACCGGCGGAAAGATCCTCGCGGACCGGCGGACGTCCAAGTTCCTCAAATAGCGTCCACGTTGCAGGCATGTTGGCCTCGCCGACCGGAGCGGGCGGGGAAAATTCATGCAGGAGCGCTAACGGCGCCGGTTGCGCCGCTTCTCGTTGCTCCCCTGCCCCCGGGTCAGTGGACGTGCCAGATTATCGCCGAGCACCACGCCGGCGGCAACGGCCATGATGATGATCAGAGCATTAAACAGTCCCACCGCGCCTTCCACCGAGGCGGCTGGAGTGATGGTCATGACGAACATGGCGCGGAAGATGGACAACCCCACCAGCAGGAAAATGACGGACGGCACGGCGACAACCAGCTGCGGCGCCCCCATCCGCAGCGCCACGAAACGAGCCGCCATTCCCACGGCAACGGCGGCCACTGCGGGCGCGAATCTGTCGCCGAGCCCGGCCGCCGTGGCGACCAGCAGGACGCAGTACCCCATCAGCCCGATCAGGCCGGTGGGCAGCAGCAGCTTAATCTTGGTCTGCTCGGCAATGCCGATGGCCACGGAGGCCAGCAGCACCAGCGGCAGGGCGATCCATAAGGGCAGACCGCCGGACAGCGGCTGCGTCACGTTCAGGTCCCCGGAGCCGAAAAGCGATCCGCAGACCAGGGCCCCGGCAATACCGGAGACGATCGCACCAAAGGTCAGGAACGCGGACAGGAAACGTCCCGCGGCTGTCACGGGGAAGCCATTGATGGCATCCTGGACGGCGGAGACGAGCCGGCCGGAGGGCAGCAGCAGCAGAATACCGCCGGCCACCACCGTGGCAGGGGTCAGGGGAACGTTCAGCAGGGAACATGCCAAGGCTATCGCGGTCACCACAAAGGAGCTGGCCCCCGTGATGAAGAAGTCCGGCACCCGCCATTTGCCCAGGGTACGGGCCAGCAGCCCCACCAGCAGCGAGCTGAGCAACGCGACTAGCGCGCCGAAGGCGGCGCCACCGATCACTGCCACGACGATGCCGGCAAATCCGGCCTCCGCCAGGGTCACCATCCAGCGCGGGAAGGGCCTCGGGCTCCTGAGGATGACGTCCAGCCGGCGATACGACTCGTCGCGGCCCACCCCGCCGGAGACAATGTCGGTCACCAGCTCATGCACCAGTGCCAGGCCGGCATAGTTATTGGTCCACGACCGCACCACGCGCAGCAGGGTGATGGGCGTGGCATCCTTCTTGGCGTAGTTGATGATGACCGACTGGTTCGTGATGTCGACCTCGATATTGCGCAGCCCAAGCGCAGCGGTGACCGCGATGATGCTGGTCTCCACCTCCAGGGCCCCGGCCCCGTAGCGGAACATCGTTTCGGCCAGATGCAGCGCGAAATCGATGGTCTTGCGGGCCGAGGCATCCACCCCGCCCACCTGGATCATCGGATTCGCATAGGGGCTGCCGGCAAGGCGTTCCACGATACTCATCGGGGCCGTCGGTGGTGCTTCGCCCTGCACGAGCTTACGCAGCACACTCCGTGCCGCGTAATTCTGCTTCACTGCCGGAACCACGGGAATCATTCCGGGATGTTGCACCGAGCGGTTCCTGTCCTGTGACTTGTCGCTCATCTGGCCCTTCCCACCGGCTGAAGCCTGCTGTTGCTGCTGTTGCTGTTGCTGTTGCTGTTGCTGTTGCTCAGTAAAACTGCTTTCCTGTCCGGCGCGTATACAGTTGCCGGAAGAGCCGCTCACCGGCCACGGTCCATGCCTTATAGGTCAAGGGCCTGACCGCCAGATCGTAACAGCCCACAAAGTCGGTGACCGTTTTCGTGAAGCTGGTCTTAAACATTCCCAGCCCGTGATGCGGATGCGATGGGTCCTTCAACCGGTCTGCCGGCGGCGTGCCACAGAAATCGTACTCGGTGACGCCAAGTTCCTTTATGGCATTGATGGCAACCCATTGCACCAGGTGCGAATCCCCATACTGCGAGCGCTTCTGCAGCGATCCGCCGTCCTTATAGGTGCCCTTGTTTCCGTAGTTGATCACGAAGGCGCCAACCGACGGACGGTTGTCCTCGTAAACAAAGTAGAGCCGGCCCTGCCCCCGGCCGATGAACCCGTTCCAGAACCGGCGGTAATAGCCGTAGTCCCGGATCTGGGTGCTCCCCTTTTCGGCAATGGTGCCCGCCATCAGCACATACATGGACGTCAGGTTCTGCTCCGTCGGCTCCACCTGACGCACCTCGACGCCTTCGCGCAACGCCCGTCGGACCGCGTTGCGGCCGCGCGAATGCAGATTGCGCAGCAGCTGGTTTTCCTCCGGTGAAATATCCAGAATCGCGGTACTGTCATTGGGCTGCAGATTGAAAGTCTTGACCAGCCCGGCGTCCGCAAGAACGGCACGGGCCCGGGCACCGTCCACGATGTCCGGCTCGATCTTAACCGCAAAGACGTTCAGCCGGGCCCGCTTAATGAGTCCCACCGTGGCCGTCATCATGGCGCGAATGTCCGCCACGTCCGCGGCGTCTGGCCCCTTGATCAGATACCAGAGCCTGCCGAGCACGGGGAATGACTTTTCCAGCACCAGGTTGTAGCTGCGGTAATCGGAGGATTCGTACACCAGGTACAACGGCTTCCAGCCGTAGTCGCTCTTAACCTCCGCGAAGGCCTCCGACTGCAGGAGGTTGCCACCATTAGGATTCGCGGTGACATGTGCATCCCAGCCCGCAATCTCCGCTGGGGAGGCGAACCGGGCAGTGAATTCTGGCAAGAGACCCTCAATTGATTGGCGGCATTGTATGCAGCGTGGTTTGGCGGGAGATTTGGCGGCAGACGGCTGCATCAAGGTTGGCTGATGGACGTCTGCATCAAGTCTAACGGCCAGTGGCTGTGCCCTTCCTGAGGCGTTGCCCACGTCGGGAGGAGCACAAAGCAGAGTGCCGGAATTTCCGGGGAGGTCCACGGCTCACAGCCCGGCCACAGCATCGGGAAAGCACTTCCACGGTTACACGCTGAAGCATGAAGGACAACGAGCGCCGCCAGGGCGCCGGCAATCTCTGGAGCAATTATGAGTGTTTTAGCCCGTAGTGTGGGCAATGCCTTCCGCAATAAGGTCCGCAGCGGCGCCGTCGTCGTTATTCTGGCCGTCGCCATTGGGCTGGCCCTGTCCATGCTGGTGGCCAATCAGGCCGTGGCGGACAGGATCACCTCACTGAAGGCGTCCGTCGGCAACAACCTGACGGTGAACCCAGCCGGATCGCGCGGCGGGCAGGGCGGCGGCGAGCCGTTGACCACTGCCGATGTCAGCACCGCCCAGTCCGTGGCGCATGTCGGCTCGGTCAACGGGGCGCTCACGCTCCGGTTGAGCAGCTCCGGCACCGCCGCGGCATCCGCCACTGCACAGGGGGGCGGGCAGTCCGGCGGCCCGGGAGGAAGGGCCGCCGACGGCACCACCAGCCTGGTGTCCGCCGTCGACCCCGGCACCTTGGGTAACCGGGCGAGCGGCAGCACCGCCAGCAACTCGTCCGCTACCGCCACCTCCGGAGCCAGCGGCGGGACCGGGGCCGGCAACACCGCCGCAAGGGCCGGCTTCAGCATCCCGATCGAGGCCACCGGCATCAACGGATCGGTCAACGCCGCCGGTGCGGCCATCAACATCATCAGCGGGGCCGCCCTGAGCGATTTCGCCGGGACCTCCGCCCAGGCGCTCGTCGGCAGCACGCTGGCCGCCAAGAACTCCCTGACCGTCGGCTCCACGTTCACCGTCAACGACCGCACCATGACGGTGGCCGGAATCTTCGACGCCGGCACCGCCTTCGACAACAACGCGATCTATCTGCCGCTCGTGGCCGCACAGACGCTGACCGGCCAAACCGGCGAAATCAGCACCATGAGCGTGGTTGTGGACAGCATCGACAACGTGGATGCCACCAAGACAGCGCTGGCGTCGGCGCTGGACAGCACCCGCGTGGACGTCACCGCCGGCTCCGCCAATCTGGATTCCGCCATCGGCTCGCTCGGCAGCGTGCAGAACATCTCCCTGATTGGCTTCATCGCCGCCCTCGGCACCGCCGGTCTGATCGTGTTGCTGATCATGATCATGGTGGTGCGTGAACGCCGCCGGGAGATCGGCGCGCTGAAGGCCATCGGCGCCTCCAATCGCAGCATCGGAGTGCAGTTCGTCATCGAGGCACTGGTGCTGGTGGTCATGGGCTCCGTGGCCGGCGCGGTCATCGCGTCCTTCAGCAGCAATTCGATCGTCGGCGCGCTGGTCTCCAGCAACACGAGTACGACGACGGCGGCAGGCTCGGGTCGCCGGGCGGCCCTTGGTGCCGCGGGGCAGGCGGCCGGACAGGCAGTCGGTGGAGGCACGCGATTTCAGGGCAGCGGTCGGGGTGCCTTTGCCGGAGCGAGTCAGCTGATCGGCACCGTCAGTACCTCCGTTGGCTGGCAGACCCTGGTCCTCGGCGTCGTCGGCATCCTGGTCATTGCAGCCCTCGGCGCGCTGATCCCGGCGCTGCTGACAGCCAAGATCCGTCCCATCGAAGTTCTGCGAGGAGAGTAAGCCATGCTGGAAGTAAAAGACGTCGTCAAGGCCTTCAAATCGGGCGACCACACCATCAAACCGGTCAATGGAGTGACCTTCTCCGTCGGGCAGGGCACCTTTGCCGCCATTCTGGGCAAGAGCGGCAGTGGCAAGAGCACGCTGCTGTCCCTGCTGGGGGCGCTGGACAAGGCCACATCCGGCGACGTGCTGGTGGATGAGGTCAACATCAGCAAGCTGCCCGACGCCAAGCTGACGGCCTACCGCCGAGACGATATTGGTTTCGTCTTCCAGCAGTACAACCTGATCCCGAACCTCTCGGCGAAGGAAAACGTCATGCTGCCGATGGAATTCGCCGGTGTGTCCCGGGCCGAACGCAGCGTGCGTGCCGCCGAGCTGCTCAACCAGGTGGAACTGACTGAGGATATGCACGACCGGAAGGCCAACAGGCTTTCCGGCGGTCAGCAGCAGCGCGTTTCGATTGCGCGGGCCTTGGCGAACAGGCCCAAACTGATCCTGGCGGACGAGCCGACGGGAAACCTCGATGACGAAACGGGCGAACTCATCATCGAACTGCTGCGCTCGCTCTCGCATGAGAAAAACACGACCATTCTGGTGGTCACCCACGACCAGGCCCTGACCGGGAAGACGGACCGTAAATTCCGGCTGGCCCGCGGCAAAATCACTGAGATAACGGCCAGCTAGGGACGCTGCCCGGGCCGCTGGCCGCTGATGACGGGGCGGACCTGCGATAACGATGTTGCGCAACAGCGTCCTCGCTGGTCCGCCCCGTCGTCGCTGGTCCGCCCCGTCTTCTCGCTGGAGGGCTACTGTCGGTAACCCTCCACCTCATCAGCGGGACGCACGGCGGCCTCATCTGGATTCTGGCCCGCGTCTAGCTTGGCGCGCCGCTGCCGGAGCAGGTCCCAGCACTGATCCAGCTGGACCTCGAGGCGCCGGAGCTCCTCGCTGCGGGATTTCGACTCCCCCTCGGAACGGGCCACGTCGCGTAGGCCTTGCTCCTGCTGCACCAGTTCCTGAATCCGTTGATGTATCTGCTGACCATCCATCGCTGACTCCTCCCTTCGACCCGGCAGGACATATGTCCTTGCGTCCTAGGCTACGCAGTACGCGCGCCGCTGACCACACCCAACCCCATCCGTCATCAGGCGGGCAACGGCCTATTTCACGACGATGACCGGTTTCTGGTCCGGGCTTCCTTCCGGTGCCGGATGCGTTTCAACGTCGGCGGAGCGGGCGGCCGCCGACACTGCGGCTGCGCGTCCACCGCCGCCACGGTAGCGGTACAGACCGAGGGCGACGACGACGGCCGCCAGTCCGGCCGAAAGCAGCAGCGCCTCGCGGGTGTCCGGCAGGACGATCATGCCGGTGAGCAAGGCCACGATGCTGCCGATGGCGAGCCAGGTCAGGTATGGGAAGGCCCACATTTTTAGTTGCAGGTCCCTCGCGGCAGCACCCATCCTGCGGCGCAGGATCAGCTGGGACAGCGCAATGACCAGCCAGACGAACAGGGCGATCGCGCCCGAGGTATTGACGAGGAACAGAAAGACCGTGTCAGGGGCGATGTAGTTCAGGCCCACGGTGATGAAGCCGACGACGGTGGAAGCCAGGACCGCCGCAGCAGGAACGCCGCGCCTGGATATCCTTCGCAGCGCTTTGGGAGCGTCCCCACGGCTGGAGAGCGAAAAGATCATGCGACTAGCTGTGTACAGGCCCGAGTTCAGGCAGGAAAGCACAGACGTCAGCACGACGACGTCCATTATCACGCCTGCGCCGGGGATTCCGTACAGCTCGATGACGGCGACGTAAGGGCTCTTGGCCACCGACGCGTCGTTCCAAGGCAGCAGGGTAACCACGATGGCAATCGAGCCGATGTAGAAGATCAGAATGCGCCAGACCGTAGATTTAACCGCCTTTTTGACTGCATCCACGGGGTTGGCGGACTCGCCGGCGGCTATCGTGGCAATTTCCGCGCCGAAGAAGGAAAACACGACCACCAGGATCCCCGCCAACACGGCTCCGCCACCATTGGGCAGGAAGCCCCCGTTGCCGGTGAGGTTACTCATGCCGGGTGCTGCGACGCCGGGCAACCAGCCCAGGATTGCCGCCACGCCGAGCAGCAGGAAGATGGTGATTGCCGCGACCTTGATGGAAGCGAACCAGAATTCAAATTCGCCGAAGGATTTTACCGATGCGACGTTGGTCAGCGTCAGCAGCACCATCAGGATCAGCGCCCAGATCCACTGGTCCACTCCAGGCACCCAGCGGTGCATGATCGCGGCTCCGGCCGTAGCTTCCACGCCAAGAACAATGATCCAAAACCACGCATACAACCAGCCGATACTAAAGCCCGCCCATCGTCCCAGCGCTTTGTCCGCGTAGGTGGAGAAGGACCCGGTTTCCGGATTGGCAGCGGCCATCTCCCCCAGCATGCGCATCACTAGAATGACCACTAAACCCGCGGCGGCATAGGCAATGAGGATGCCCGGACCCGCCTGCTGGATTGCGACACCGGAGCCGACGAACAGCCCTGCACCGATCACGCCGGCGATGGCGATCATGGACAGATGCCGCGGTTTGAGCGTTTTGGAAAGTTGTGGGTCTGCAGTCACTGCTGATATCCATTCTGTTCTTCGACTCTGTTCTTCGACGTCCCGCGGGCCACTACGTGCGGCCACTGGTATCGAAAAGCGTGGGCTGTGTCACAGCCCGGGTTTTACTGTAACGGCAGTTCCGAATGCGGCCTATGTGCAGTTGGACAGTTGAGGCGTCCCGCTACTGAACGGACGCCCTTTTAGGGAGCCTGCCGGCCATTAACTAGCATGGAATCATGACGTCTCCAGCAGAACCTACCGTGATCGGTTCCATTGCCTACCAGGGCGAGCCCGGAGCGAACTCGCACATTGCCTGCCTCGAGGCCTACCCGGGCTGGGAGGCCCTGCCGTGTTCCACCTTCGAGGACGCCTTCGCCCTGGTCACGTCCGGTGAGGCACAACTGGCCATGATTCCGATCGACAACTCGGTGGCGGGGCGGGTAGCGGACATTCACCTGCTGCTCCCGGACACTAGTCTGCAGATTGTCGGCGAGCACTTTCTGCGAATCCGCTTTGATCTGCTGGGTATACCCGGTGCCACCATTGACCAGGCACAAGAAGTTCACAGTCATGTCCACGCCCTGGCCCAATGCCGCCGCTTCATCCGCGCTCACGGCCTCAAACCGGTCGTTGCCGGGGACACAGCCGGGTCCGCCCGCGAGGTACGCGACTGGAACGATCCGAGTAAGGTTTCGCTGGCTCCGCCGCTGGCCGCCGGCATGTACGGGCTGGATACTCTGGCCAAGGATGTGGAAGACGAGCACCACAACACCACCCGATTCGTGGTGCTCTCTCCCCCACAAAGCTACCCGGAGGCCGGTAGCGGGCCGCTGGTCACCAGCTTCGTTTTTCGGGTCCGCAACATCGCTGCATCGCTGTACAAAGCGCTCGGCGGTTTCGCGACCAATGGCGTGAACATGACCCGGTTGGAGAGCTACATGGTGGATGGTGAATTTTCCGCCACCATGTTCATGGTGGATGTGGAGGGCCATCCCGAGGACCGCGCCCTGAAACAGGCTTTGGCGGAGCTCACCTTTTTCAGCACCGAGTTGAGGATCCTGGGCGTGTTCCCCGCACACCCCTACCGGCAGACCAAAATATCGGATTAGACCCTGATCCGCGAACAACTGATCGGTACGTCGTCGAAGCAGTCACGGCAGCCGTCCGCTGAGCGGGCGCGGACGTCCCCTTGGATCCCCCCTGTTACCCCCGTTACCCCCGCGGGACTATGCTGATCCGATGCGAACGGCTACCGAAATCCCCGGCTGGCTGCAGTACATCTCTGCCGCCGCGCCCTTGGCCATATTGGTCGGCGCCGTGATCGCGGGGGCCATCGGCCTGGTGACCCTCGTCGAGCGCACACGCGCCGACAGACGGGATCAGTTCTGGCAGCGCCTGCAGTGGGCCATCGACGCAGCTATCTGTACGAACGATCGGATCCGGCAGCGGACCGGCCTTATCGTACTGGCCCGATTGGGAGTCAGTGACCTCTGCCGCGATGAAGACGCGGATCTTCTCCGTGACATCGCCGACGGCGTCACGGCCGAGTTGCTGGCCGCACCAGTGGACGGGACCGCAGCCCCGGACGATAATGAAAAGACAGCACATGAAGAAGGTGACGCTAGTGGCAACTCCAAAAGCTGAGGAAATGCAACCGAAGCTGATTAGGAAGCTGTCCCCGTCCGGCCATTACGAGGTATCGCTGCCCACTCAGAGCAGGACCGTCGTGGTGGCGAACAGGGAAGATGCGCTCGTGCTCGAAGCCGCGGAAAACCTCCGCCGCGCCCTGGATTCGCGGCACAGCAAACGCTAGCGGCCGTCGTCGCCGACCATGCAGAACCCGCCGTCGTTGACATGCGAGAAGAACTGCGACCCCGCACCGATGACAAACACCAGTAGGGCCAACTGCCCCGGCTGAAGGTTGCCTGCGCCGAAAGGTGCCCCGCCAGCGGACCACAACGCCGGCCGCAAAAAGTCGCAACCGTGGCAGACTCGGAGGCCGGCTGCGCAGCAGGGTGGCCACCGGCGGGTTACGTTGGGGCGACTACGATGACGGTATTAACCAGTTGCCTCCCGTCGGCGGCCCGCATCACCCCGACGGGTTGAGATGAAGGAATGCTGACGGGAACGATCTATCGACGAGCATCGTCCTTATCTCGCTGATCGCCGGGGCTGCGCCGCTCTTGGCCTCACTGACCGGTCGAGTTGCAAAGGTGCCTCTCGTAGTTTTCGAGATCGTTTTGGGTATCGTCATTGACCCGAGCATGCTCGGCTGGGTGCAGCCGACGGAGTTCATCAAGACGCTCTCCGAACTTGGACTAGCCATGTTGTTCTTCATGGCCGGCAACGAGATTGATTTTGCCGCGATCAAGGGACGCCCTGTCAATCGGGCCGCGCTGGCCTGGCTGATCTCCCTTGGCGCGGGAGTTGCCGCCGGCGTGCTGCTGACACCCACACCCGAGGCCGGAGTCCTGGTCGGGATCGCGCTCTCGTCAACGGCCCTCGGAACGCTTCTGCCAATACTTCGCGACGCTGGGGAAACCAAGTCACCTTTCGGACGGACAATTACGGCCATCGGCACGGTCGGCGAATTCGGACCGCTGCTGGCAATCTCGCTGTTTCTGAGTGGCCGGAACCTGGGACCATCCGCCATCCTCCTGCTGGTATTTGTCCTCATCGTCGGACTTTCCATCTGGCTGACTGGGCGAGGAAAGCATCAAAGCGTTCACCGGCTGATGACGGCGACCCTGCACACCAGTGGCCAGTTCGCCGTCCGCCTCGTTCTCCTCATCATCGCCATCCTGGTCGCCCTGAGTCTCATATTTGGTCTGGACATGCTCTTGGTGGCGATTGCGGCAGGCATTCTCTGGTGCGTTCTGATGGCAGGCGCCAGCCGGCACGACGCGGAAGTTGTCGAAATCAAGCTTGCAGCTGTCGCCTTCGGGTTACTGGTACCGGTCTTTTTCATCAATACCGGTATCTCGTTTGACCTTGCCGCGCTCCTGGCCGATCCGTTTATTCTTGCCCTGGTGCCCATATTCCTCATCCTGTTCCTGGTTGTGCGCGGCCTGCCGAATCTTCTGGCAGCACCCGTTGACGCTACCTGGTCGGACCGGCGCGCGACCGTCTTATTTAGTTCGACGGGTCTGCCCATCACCGTTGCCGTGACCGCCATCGGCAGGAGCAGCGGACTCCTCCCTTCGGGAATTGCGACCGCCCTGATCGGCGCGGGGATGCTGTCGGTACTGCTCTTCCCGTTCCTTGCCCTGGATCAACGACGACGGCGCCCCTCTGCCGTACCGCCCGATTCCAGCCGCACGACGGCGTGAACACCCCGTCTACTGGCTGCAGCGGTACCCAGGATTCCCGGGAGGCCTACGCTGGCACCATGGATTCTCACGAAGTGCTGCTGGCCAACTACCCGGACGGGGCCGTCGAGGCACGAAATTTCAGGATCGAAACGGCGGATGTCCCCGAGCTTGGCCCCGGCCAAGTGCTGGTGCGCCTGCGCCGGCTGGGCCTGAACGCCGGGCTGGCCAACCGGATCGGCGGCCCGGACACGGCCTACGGCCCGGGCATTCGTCCGGGCGACGTGCCGGCGAGCGACGGCGTCGTGGAGGTTCTTGACTCCCGCAGCGATCTGTTCCGCCAAGGCGACCTCGCCGTCCGAAAATCACCGTGGCGCAGTGTTGGAGTAGCCGCTGTCGAAGAGCTGCACCGCATCCCCACACTCGAAGCGGACGTCCCGCTGGAGGCCCATCTGACGGTGCTTGGACATGTCGGCTTCACCGCGTACACCGGCCTGATGCGCTTTGGCGGTGTGCGGGCGGCGGACACCGTCTACGTTTCTGGGGCGGCCGGCGGTGTGGGCAGCTGCGCCCTACAGTTCGCCAAGGCCGTCGGCGCCACCGTGGTTGGCAGCGCCGGTTCGGCTCAGAAGGTGCGGTTGCTGGGCGAATTGGGCGCTGACGCCGCCTTCAACCACCACGACGGCGCGGCCCTGGACCTGCTGCGCGCAGCGGCCCCGGACGGGATCGACCTGTTCTATGACAACGTTGGCGGAGAACAGCTGGAAGCCGCTCTGGAGGTGCTCCGCTTTGGCGGGCGCGTCGTGATCTGTGGCGCCGCGTCCCAGTACGGGAGTGGTGGCGAGCGCCGCGGCCCGGCGAACTACATGCGGATGATCTACCGGCAGCTGACCATGCGCGGCTTCGACGTGACATCGAACGAGGACCTGCGCGAGGACTTCGAGTCCGACGCCACCCGGTGGTTGCGCGCCGGGAAAATCCGCAGTGTCCACACCGTAATTGATGGCTTTGGCCGCATCCCGGAGGCTTTCGCGTCGCTCCTTTCCGGCGGCAACAGCGGCCGCATGATTGTCGACTGCGACGGCTGACCACGGGGGCTTGCTGCAAGGCGGGCCAGTCCGTGGATCGATACCCCTAGCCTTGCACTCCGCGATCAACGTCGAACCCTGGCCATCAACACCCAGAGCTGGGCCTCCTCAGCGATCCGATCCTTCGTCAACGACATACGCGACGCCTCACAAATAAAAGGGGCAACGACCGATTGGACTCGCCACCGGCTTGCGGACACCCAAAGCTGGTGGACCAGATCTAAGACACCTCAACGGGTTACACGGTCGCATCGTACGAGTGTTACCCAAGCCGAGCAAAATCAAAAGCATGCGCCTCTGGTTCCGCCTATAGTGGGGCCGTAGAGCGGACCCTTGAAAGGACCAGACCATGAGCACCACCTTCAGCCCAGAGGAAAAAGCTGCAATGCGCGCGGCGGCTGCCGAAGCGAAGGCTGCAAAGCTGGGAGCCGATCTGGAGGCAGCATGCCTCGCTGCAATTGCCGAGATGACCGGCACGGACAAGGAGTTGGCTCAGACTCTGCACCAGCTGGTCAAGAGGCACACTACTTTGGGGGCAAAGACGTGGTACGGCATGCCGGCGTACATCAACACTGATGGCAAGGTGGTGGTGTTCTTCCAATGCGCCGCCAAGTTCCAGGTCCGGTACGCCACCATCGGCTTTCAGCCCGATGCCAATCTCGACGAAGGCAATTTCTGGCCGAGCTCTTTTGCCGTGACCAAGCTGACCGCGGCCGATCAGAAGCGACTGGTGGAGTTGCTGAAGCGGGCCGTCAGCTAGGCGTAGATCCCATAGACGTAGTGATCAACGAGGCCGCCCATACTCTGTCTCATGGAGGATGGTTAGGCGGCCACTTGCGTTTCCAGCAGGCGATGGTGAATCGTGCTGGCGACGCCGATTAGCATCCGCGGACGCGCGGTCAGGCGGCCACGACGCTCCGCCGGCAAGTGGGCGGGGAAGACCCGGACATGATTTTGATCAGCGAACGACCTGCTGAAGTCGTTGACCGCGCCGTCGCTGGCCATAGGGATGCCGACCTGACGAAGGCACTTCAAGCGTCGTTGCCATTACGCACCTTCCCGATTCTGAACAAGCCGGACACCCAGACGCTGCCATGCCTCAGGAGCCATCTACCCGCGGTGGCCCACACCGATGCCTCAACGCAGGTGGCCCTCAACTGCTCGCTCATCGAACGCATGCAACCTGCCACAGCCATCGCGGAGCCCCGGCAGCTGTGGAAGGCGGCCTGGACGGCCCCGGCATGCCGGACGACGCCGCCGCCGCCGCGGTGGAGCCGGGTCGAACGCGGCGAAAGAGTCCTCCTGCACCTGTACACCAAGGCAGACCGCCTACCAGGTCCCGTACATGCGCGGGCCCGGAATTGAGGGCATGGGGTTCACATGAGGATATCCGTCGACGCGTCGCGAGCACGGTTGGCCTCGGACCATGTGTCCCCGTCGGTGATCTCTCCACCGGAAAGCACCGCAAGAAAGTTGCCACGAAAGGCTGCCGCTATTGACCAGGAAGTGAAGAAGGCCAAGCCGGCGCCCGATATGGCCCGTCTGGATGATGGGCCGGTGCCGACGGTCAGAAACTGACGGGGGCCCGTGAAATGTGGCCCTTCCAGGAGCCGCTTTACACAGCGCATCCATGCGAGGCTGGCGCCGATAGCGCATCACGGAAGCGCCGAGTTAGGGAATCCTTCCCACGATGTTACCGCCAGCAGACGTTGGGCGGGAGATCTCGCCCGCCCCCGCTGTTGATTCCTGACCTTGAAATCTGCCGTTGCACGTCTGGCGCTGTAGTTGCCTTTGGTGGCCCGTAGGCGTAGGGGTATTTCACCTGTGTTGTGATCGAGGGCCGGTCCATGGCGGGATCGATCGAAAATTCATAGCGTAAGAATGACGCCGACCTCTACCCAAATGTAGGAAAAGTCACTATTGTAAGATTGTCGACAATCGACAGTAGTAAGTGAAGGGTGCGGGCTATGGGCAAGTTGGAGAGAATCTCGATGAAGGACCGCCTTGCGACGGAGCTTCGGCGCAAGATACTGGCGGGAGATCTTCCGTCGCACTCCCGCATCACCGAGCAGGATCTCGCCGACGAGTACGGGGTCAGCCGCGCCGTGGTGCGGGAGACCATGCTGGTCCTTGAGCTCCAGGGGCTCATCGTGTCCACACCCTATAAGGGGTCCGAGGTCGCTTCGATTTCGCGCACTGAAGTCGAGGGACTGCTGTTGCCGATCCGTATCCAGATCGAGCAGTTTGCCCTCAAGGAAGGGCTGGCACTCTTTGACGCCGACACGTATGAAGACTTTGGGAGTGTCCTGGCCGAAATGGAACGAGCGATCTATAACAAGGACATCGAAGCCTTCAACGAGGCCGACATGCTTTTCCACGCCATCATCGTGGACGCCTCTCCGACGGACTCTGCGCGAAGCATCTGGGATTCCATTCATCCACGGATCAGGATGC